>CAYQAY010000178.1:0-1543 GCA_964415585.1 uncultured Reyranella sp. | reverse complement strand
CGTCAGCCCAACGGTCATTAAGCAGGTGCATCACCCGCAATGATGAAAGAAGCTAGTGGGGCGGGAGGCCGTTGCAAAAGATCGACGTAAGAATGGTAGCCGCCTGATTACGTGACCCAACAGGTATCCGTCATCCCGCCCCGTACCCAAAATAGCCGCGACACAGCGCGAACCGCAACCAGCGCCGTCGGGATGCATGTCCCGACAGGTTCAACCACGGGGTGATTGCACGGCCTTTCGCATTCTTCTTCCCGTTCAATCAGGAGGTTGTATGCGTAAAGCAGCCGTCGTTTACACCGACATCACCGAACTTCATCCCGTCCATGACCGCGTCGCCGCGCTCGACGTCCACCTCAACCAGATCACCGTCTGCGTCATGCTCCGCGAGCCCGATGGCCAGGTCCGCATGCAGTTCCGCGAGTTCGGTGGCTTCAAGCGGGATCGCCGTGAGATGGCCGAGTGGATTGCCAGCTTCCAGCCCCAGGCCGTCAGCATGGAAAGCACCGGCATCTACTGGAAGAGTCCCTATGCCGCGCTCGAGCGGGTCGGGATCCGCGCCCAGGTCGTCAACGCGGCCGAGGTCGCCAAGACCCCGGGGCGCAAGACCGACATGCTCGACGCCCAGTGGCTCGCGCTGCTCACGCGCGCCGGACTCTTGAGGGGCAGCTTCCTGCCCGTTGAGAAGCTGCGTCACGCCCGCCAGTTGGCGCGCTACCACACCAGCCTCGTCAACGACCTCGTCCGGCAGAAAAATCGCCTGCTCAAGGTCCTGGCCGATGGCGGCATGCGGCTCTCCGCCATCGTCAGCGACCCGCATGGCAAGGCCTGCCGCGCGATGATTGACGCCATCCTTGACGGTGCCTCCCCCGAGCAGGCCGTGCGCCATGCGGGCCGACTGCGCGCGACGCATGCCGAACTCCGCGCCGCCCTTGACCATGAACTGACCGAGGTCCATCTGCACCTGGCGCGTCAGATCCGTCAGTACATCAACTTCATCGAAGCCAGCATGAGCGACATCGAAGCGGCCCTGATGCAGGAAGTCCTGCCCCAAGGCTCGCTCATCGCCCAACTGCTCACGCTCCCAGGCATCGACCGACTCGCCGCTGCCAAGCTGCTCGTCGAAATCGGCGACGACATGCGCCGCTTCGCCAAGCCCGGCCGACTGGCCGTGTGGACTGGCGTATGCCCGGGCAACGAGGAATCAGCAGGCAATCGCAAGCGCGCCAAGACCCGCAAGGGCAACTGCCATGCGCGCCGCGTATTGATCGAAATCGCCCACGCCGCGGTCAAGACACAGTGTTACTTCAAGGACAAGTTCCAGAGCCTCAAACCCAGACTCGGCTATAAGCGCGCCATCGTCGCCATCGCCCACAAGATCATCAAGGTCATCTACTGCATGCTGAGCCGGGGCGAGCTCTATCGCGACCGCAGCGTCGACTTCGAGGCATTACAGACCCGGCGCAATGCGCCCCGCTGGATCAGGCAACTGCAAAAGCACGGCGTGCTACCCGCCAACGCTTGACGCCCTGACCGGCCGGTCCGA
>CAYQAY010000177.1:0-1605 GCA_964415585.1 uncultured Reyranella sp. | reverse complement strand
AGCTCTCCGCGGCGGCGACCTCGGTGATCTGCGGGCTGGGCCCCTACGGCTACATCGTGGCCATGCAGGCCGCGGTGCGCAGCGTCGGCAAGCTGCCGACCAGCCTGCCTACGCCGATCGCGGTAGGGCCGGTGTGAAGCGCCACCTCGAAGTCGCTCTCGGACATTGCTACGCATGGCGGCTTGTAACCAAGCCGCGGCCTGTCGCTCACTGGTCTGAGCCGATGACGGCTCAGACCAAACTCTTTTTGAAGAACGCGATCGTGCGGTCCCAGGAGAGCTTGGCGGCGGCCTCGTTGTAACGGGGCGTCGAGTTGTTGTGGAAGCCGTGCTGCGTGCCGGGATAGACGAACACCTCGTAGGGCACCCCGGCCGCCTTGAGCGCCGCCTCGTAGGCCGGATACATCGAGTTGATGCGCTCGTCGTTCTCGGCGAGCTGGATCAGGAGCGGCGCCTTGATCTGCGGCACCGACGCGGTCTCCGCCGCAGCCCCATAGTACGGCACGCCCGCCTGCATGTCGGCGCCCAGCGCCGTGGCCAGCCAGTTGGTCGTGCCGCCGCCCCAGCAGAAGCCCGTGACGCCGAGCTTGCCGGTCGACATCGCGTGGGTCTTGAGGAACTTCGCGCTGTTCAGCATGTCGGTGCGCAGCTTGGGCTGGTCGAGCTTGGCCTGCAGCGCACGGCCGTCGTCGTCGTTGCCGGGATAGCCGCCGACCGGGAACAGCCCGTCCGGCGCCAGCGCCAGGAACCCCTCCGTCGCGGCGCGGCGCGCGACGTCCTCGATGTAGGGGTTGAGCCCGCGATTCTCGTGGATCACCAGGACCACGGGGAACGGCCCGTTGCCTTTCGGCTGCACGAGATAGCCGCGCATCTAGCCCGACGTGCCGCCGGGCGACGGATACCCGACGTAGGTCGCCTTGATGCGCTCGTCGGTGAAGGAGATGGTCTGGGCGTTGGCGTAGCGCGGCATCAGCGCCTGCGCCATGGCGAGCCCGCCCACCGTCACGGCGGAGGCCTGCGCGAGGAAAGAGCGCCGGTCGATCCGGCCGTGGCAGTACTCGTCGTAGAGATCGTAGATGCGCTGGTCGATCTCGATCTGGGTGATGCCGTCCATTGCCTGCTCCTTCGTTGGTCGTCGCATGATGCCGTGTGGTCGCGGCCTCGCGCTACACATCGGCGTGAGGCGGCCGAGCTACACGCTCACCTCTTTCCCGACGCGGATGCGACGGGCATTCGATGCCGCATTCATGCGGTCATTCTGATTTTCGAGTGCGACACCCTGACGTACCGCTTTGTAGCAGTTGTAGCAGGGCGCACGTCGAGCCGACGTTGAATCGCCGGTCGTTTGCCTTTCATTCGATAAGGAAGCGCAGCGCGCTCCGGGGACACCTCCGGGCTGCCGGCAGTGCCAGCAGCTTGGGAGACTCGCGCGGTCGGTCGGGTCCGCCGTCGTGGTGATTCAGGCCGCGGTCAGGACCGGGCCCAGCATAGTGTTTTTCCTACCATATTCCTGCTGAACCTGCAACTCCCGCAGGGAACAAAATGTGAACGCTCATTCAGCCAGCGCCGCTCGCCTCAGGCGGTAGCGCCAGATGCCCATCGGCAG
>CAYQAY010000176.1:0-1680 GCA_964415585.1 uncultured Reyranella sp. | reverse complement strand
CGGAGACATCTGAGTTCTCCGCAAGTGGTTTCCGCACGTTTTCAGGCGGCCGGCAGGTACTTGGCCAGGCCCGGCGTCTTCAGCAGCAACGCCCGTTCGTAGCGGGCGTCGTCGTAGGCGACGCGGTCCTTCCAGACTCGGTACAGGATCCGGATCCAGCATCGCGCCAGCTTGCGCAGCGCGGCATGGTGCTTCAGGCCTCGGTCGCGTTGGTACCGATAGTACGCCTTCGCCCACCGCGTCCATTTGCTTGTCGCGTTCGCCAGCTCGTGAAACGTCTGTTTGAGGTGCTGATTGCAGGCGCGCCGCCGAACGACCACACGCATCTTGCCGCTCTGACGGCAGACCGGAGACGTTCCCGAGAAGTTCGCCACCTCCTGAGCATCGCCGAACCGGTCGCGATCGCTGCCGAACGCCGCGATGACGCGCGGTAGCAGCGCCTTGCCGAGTCCCTTCACCCCGGCGAAGAGATGGTAGTCCGGGTGCTTTGCGACCGCCTCCTTCAACACCTCGTCGTACTCCGCGACCGTCCGGTTGGCCAGTTGGACGTGCTTCGCCAAGGCATGAGCCCGCATCGCACAGACCCGGGCGATGACCTTGTCCCGGCAGTGCAGCGGCGCCGTCCGCAGTTGTTCGGCGAGCGTCTCGACGTTCGACTTGCCGGCGCCATGCTCGCGGAGCACGCGCACGATGTCGCAGCGACGAGCGCGGCTCAGTTCCTTCGGATCCGACCACTTGCACACGATCGCCAGCAAGGCGCCGCATTCGTGCAGCTGAGTGGCAGCCAAGGTGAGCAGTTGAGGGTAGTACTTCGTCAGCAGATCCCGCAGTTGTACGCAGAATCGCGACCGATCGTCGACCGCGGCGCGACGGGCCTCGGCCAGCTGGCCGAGGAGCCGCGTCGGTTCGTCGGCCGGCTCC
Source organism: uncultured Reyranella sp. (assembly GCA_964415585.1). Classification (GTDB taxonomy): domain Bacteria; phylum Pseudomonadota; class Alphaproteobacteria; order Reyranellales; family Reyranellaceae; genus Reyranella. The sequence goes on along the minus strand of CAYQAY010000176.1, from coordinate 759 downwards.
CACCTCCGCAGATCACGGTGTCGCTCGAACAGGAACCGCGCCAACAGTCGAGCCTCGACCTTGTCGTCCTTGGCATCGACGTTGTTGAAGCTCTTGCGATAGGCGGCGAACTGCTGCGGGTTGATCGGGAAGAGACAGACGTTCTCGCGGTTCATGAGGGCGTAGATCAACGCCCCGCGAGTCTGCTCGAGGATGATGGCGACCGGACGTCCGCCGGCTCGTCGGACGAGTTCTCCGACCCAGTCATCGATCGTACCGGTCCCGTGCTCGAGGGACTGCTGCTGCACGAGTCTGCCGCCGGCGTCGACCACGCAGAGGTCGTGCTTGGCGGAAGCCCAATCGATGCCGACATAGAAGGCGAAATCGCGTGCCTCTTCGGTGTGAGACGGTTTAGAATCGCTCACGGTCGTTCTCCTTCGGCTAAGGGGAAGATCGGCCGCGTGCCGCTTCGACTTACTGCGGAAACCTTGTAGCAACCGTCGCGGGTTACATCTGAGTGATCCGTCTGAAGTCGAAGGCTGCCGAAGCGTCCGGAAGTCTCCGCGAAGCCGTCTCCTCGCGGAGCGGCAGGCCCGGGGTCCGTGACGCTTCGGCGGCACGCCTATCGCGTCAGTAGAACAGCGCGAGAAAACGCGCGCCGGCTTTCCCTGCGCAGCTGCCCTTCACTCCAGCCGGGGAGGGGCGAGTTCAGGGCAGCCACTGAAAGCCGGGTGTCAGGGGACAAACTACAAGGGCCCCTGCGCTTGGCGCTACGGGCTG
>CAYQAY010000175.1:0-1702 GCA_964415585.1 uncultured Reyranella sp. | reverse complement strand
GCCTGGATGGTGATCGGCTGCGCGCCGGTCAGCTCGGCGATGCGCGAGGTGCCGCGGTTGTAGGCGCGGAACTTCATGCCCTTCATGTCGGAGAGCTGGTTCACTTCCTTCTTGGCGTAGAGGCCCTGCGGCGGCCACGGCACCGTGAACAGCACCATCATGCCCTGGGCGGCAGCCTTCTTGTCGAGCACCGGCTTCTGCGCCGCCCACAGCTTCCTGGCGTCGGCGAAGGAGGTCGCGAGGAAGGGCACGACGTCGATGCCGTAGACCGGATCCTCGTTCTCGAAGTTGGAGACCAGGATCTCGCCGATCGGCGCCTGGCCGGTCTGCACGGCGCGCTTGATCTCGGGCGCCTTGAACAGCGAGGCACCGGGATGCACGACGATCTCGAGCTTGCCGCCCGAGCCCGCCTTCACGGCGTCGGCGAACTTCTGGAGGTTGACGCTGTGGTAGTTGGTCGCCGGATAGGCGGCCGGCAGATCCCACTTGGTGGCCTGGGCGAAGGCGGGCGTGGCGAGCAGCGTCGCGGCGGTGGCGAGAAGAAGACGGCGCTTCATGTCGAGTCTCCCGATTGGTTCCCCTGGCGGATCGTTACAACGGCCTCACGGGGGCAGCAAGCGGCGATAGATCGGCTGCAGCATCGCCGGGATCATGTAGATCGGGAACTGCACGGCGGCGATGAACAGGAAGATGTCGGGGTCGGCCGTCGCCGGCAGCACCGCCATCAACAGCGCATTGTGCCGGCCGCCCGAGCAGTAGCCCGCGGTCAGCGCGGTGCGCAGGTCGATGAAGGGGAGCGTCCCCAGCGCCATGACGAGGTTGCACAGGATCATGCCGCCGAAGGCGCCGGCGACGAAACCCGCGAGTTTCAGCGGCTCGGCGATGGCGCGCGCCACCACGCCGTCCATCAGCGGGATGGCGAAGACCATGAGGACGACGACCGACAGGCCGTCGAGCGTCGGGCCCTGCTCCTGCAGGCGCGGTCCCAGCCAGCGGCGGATCGCGACGGCGCCGATCAGGGCCAGCGCCACGATCAGGGCCAGCCGCAGGCTGAGATCGACGAGGCCGATCCGGAGGTCGAGGCCGAGCAGCCACAGCGCCAGCGGCGGCAGGGTGAAGGGGACGAGGAAGTTGGTGAACAGCGAGATCAGCAGCGCGAGCGAGGAGTCTAGCCGCAGGAACGTGGCGGTGGTCGCGGCCGAGATGATGCCGGGTGCCATGGCGCTGAGGCAGAGGGCCGCGATCAGCCCGGGCCACAGGCCGAGCCCCTGCCAGATCGGCCAGACCACGAGCGGCACGACGATCAGGTTCGCGAGCGAGAGCGCGACGGCGAGCCCCGGCCGGCGCAGCAGCGCGGCCAGCCGGTCCCAGTCGACGCGGGCCAGCGCCAGCATCAGCAGCAGCACGGCGAGCGGCAGCAGCAGCGGCCGCATCGCGGCGGCGAAGTCCTGGAACAGCAGTCCGAGCAGCAGCGAGAAGGGCAGCAGCGTCGTCGCCACGCTGCCCATGCGTCGCAGCAGGCGGACGACCGGGTTCATTGAAGGAAACTTAGCACATGCTAGCCTGCGGCCGATGAACACTCCGCGCGGCGCCTGGCTCGACGACCTCACCCTGCCCGAACTCCAGGCACGCATCGACGGCGACGCCGTCTTTGTTGTCCCGACATTCGGCGCGACGGCGCTGCCGCCCTGGTTGCCGATCA
>CAYQAY010000174.1:0-1758 GCA_964415585.1 uncultured Reyranella sp. | reverse complement strand
CCAACGGCCCGATTTCTGGACACCGATTTCTGGACAGCGCAGGCGTCCAGAAATGGTCTCCGGAAACGGTCTCCAGAGGGGGCCGGGCTAGCGCAGCGCCGCGGCGATGTTGCCGCCGTCGACCGTGATCACCGCGCCCGTCGTCTTGGCGGCCCTGGCCAGCGAGACGAAGGCCTGCGCCACGTCGTCGGCCGTGACCTCGAGGCCGAGCAGGTTGCCGCCCATGTAGTCGGCCTCGCTGAGGCCGCGCGCCTTCGAGCGCCGGGCGATCATCTCGTCGGTCAGCAGGCCCGAGCGGATGCGGTCGGCGTTGACGGCGTTGGAGCGGATGCCCTCGGCGCCGTGGTCGAGCGCGTACTGGCGGCTCAGGAACAGGGTCGCGGCCTTGGGCAGTCCGTAGGGGCCGAAGTCGGCGCCGGGGTTGACCGCCTGCTTGGAGGCGTTGAACAGCAGGCAGCCGCCCAGCCCCTGCGCGCGCATGATCCGCACCGCGTTCTGCGCCACGCTCTGGTGCGCCCAGAAGTTCAGCTCGAAGCTCCGGCGCAGCACGGCGTCCTCGACCTCGCCGATCCTGCCCTGCCAAGCGGCACCGGCGTTGGAAACCACGATGTCGACGCCGCCATAGGTCGCCGCCACCTTGTCGAAGGCCGCGCGCACGGCCGCGGGGTCGGTGACGTCGCAGGCGATGGCGAAGCCCTTCGCCCCGGAGACGTCGCGGTCGAGCACGACGACCTCGGCGCCTTCCTTCGCGAAGGCCGCGGCCGTCGCCGCGCCGATGCCCGAGGCGCCGCCGGTCACGAGGGCGATGCGCCGCGCCAGCGGCTTCTCGGCCGCCGCGCCCAGCTTGGCCTGCTCGAGCGACCAGTATTCGATGTCGAAGATGTCGGCCTCGGGGATGCACTGGTAGGTGCCGAGCCGCTCGGCGTCGGCGATCACCGCCACCGTCGTCTCGGCGAGATCGGCCGCGATCCTGGCGTCCTTCGACGTGGCGCCGACGCCGAACAGGCCGAGACCGGGCACCAGCACGACGCGCGGGATCGGGTCGAGCTCCTTCTTCGCCACGACCTGCTTGCCGTTGTGGCGCGTGAAATAGGCGTGGTAGTCGGCGGCGAACTTTTCGAGAGCGGCCTTCGTCGCGGCCTTGAACGCGTCGAGCTTCCCGGCCTCGGGCGCCGGCGCGACCAGCGGCACGTTCTTGGTGCGGATCGCGTGGTCGGGCGTCACCGGGCCCTGCTGGCTGTAGCGCGCGATCTCCCGGCCGCCCACGAAGGCCAGGATCTCCGGCCCGGTGCGGAACTCCAGCACGAAGCGCTGCGCGGCCTCGCGGCCGCCGCTCCTCGCCGGGATCGACAGCAGGCCGCGCAGGATCGGTGCGACCTCTTCGACCTTCGCGGGGTGCGGGGGGAGCGCGGCCGCGGCGAAGATCTTGCGCGTCTCCCTGGCCAGCCGCTTCTCGGCCAACGTCACCAGGTCGATCATGCGCACATAGGCTTCCTCGGCCGTGGCACCCATCGAGAAGATGCCGTGCTTCAGCAGGATCAGCCCCTCGACGTCGGGATTGGCCTTGCCGATCTCGCTGCATTTCTTCGCCAGCGCGAAGCCCGGCATGACGTAGGGCACCAGCGCGGCGCGTTTGCCGTAGAGATCGGCCGCCAGCGCCTCGCCGTCGGGCTGGTCGGTGAGCGACAGCACGGCGTTGGAGTGCGTGTGGTCGATGAACTTGTGCGGCAGGAAGGCGTGCAGCAGCGTCTCGACCGA
>CAYQAY010000173.1:0-1840 GCA_964415585.1 uncultured Reyranella sp. | reverse complement strand
GCGATGCCGCGCAGGGTCGGGTGGTCGGCACGCGGCGTCAGATCGCCGCTCGGGCGTCCGAAGGCGGCCGAGGCCATGGCCTTGCCCTGGCTGCCGAAGGAGCCGGCCCACATGGCGCCATCCATGCGCTGGAAGGCGAGGAGCCGGCCGCCCGCGTCGCACACGGCGATGTTCATCCTGGTGCCCTGCTGGTTCGCCTTCTCGATGGCGCCGGCGATCACGCGATTGGCATCGGCGAGGGTGAGGCTCATGCTTACTTCACCGCCAGCAGCTCGACGTCGAAGATCAGGGTCGCGTTGGGGGGAATGACGCCGCCGGCGCCGCGCGCGCCATAGCCGAGGTCCGGCGGGATGATCAGGGTGCGCTTGCCGCCGACCTTCATGGTGGCGACGCCCTCGTCCCAGCCTCCGATCACGCGCTTCATGCCGAGGGGAAACTCGAACGGCTGCCCGCGGTCGACGGACGAGTCGAACTTCTTGCCCTTCTTGCCGCCCTCGGAGAGCCAGCCGGTGTAGTGCATGACGCAGGTCTGCCCGGCCTTGGGGCTGGCGCCCGTGCCGACGGTCGTGTCGATGATCTGCAGGCCGGAGGGCGTCGTCATGGCTTTTCCCTGGGTTTGGGCCGCGGCCGGGGCGGCGGCGAAAGGTGCAAGAGCGGCGGTCGCGATCAGGACGCGGCGGGTCAGAGGCATGTCGTTGTTCCTTGAAGAAGTCGCGTGCGATCGAGCGTTACATCGCCGTCATGCCGCCGTCCACGAACAGCAGCGCGCCGGTGACGTAGGAAGCATCGTCGGAGGCCAGGAACAGGATCGCGCCGGCGACCTCCTCGGCCCGGCCCGGCCGCTTCAGCATGGTGCCCTGCGCGGCCTGGGCATTGTACTGCTCCACGGTCTCGCCGGCCGCCGCGATGCGGCGCTGGTGGAACGGCGTGAAGATCGGGCCGGGGCCCACGGCGTTCACGCGGATGCCCTCGGGCGAGTGGTCGGCGGCGAGTGCGCGCGTCAGGCCCGCGATCGCGGCCTTGGTCGTGTCGTACTGCAGGTTGCCGCCGCCCGCGACGACGGACCGGACGGAGGCGACGTTGACGATGGCCCCTGCCCCACTCACTCCGGCTTTGTTGGCGCGCATCAGCGGCACCGCCGCCTTGGCGCAGAAGGCGTAGCTCAGCAGGTTGACGTCGAGGATCTCCCTCCAGCTCGCCGCACTCGCCACGTCGACCGTCTCGTATTTGCGGATGCCGGCGTTGTTGACGAGGATGTCGAGCCGCCCGAACTTCGTCGCAGCGCCGTCGACGAAGGCGAGGCAGGCGGCCTCGGTCCCGACATCGGCCTCGGTGAAGGCGACGTGAGCGCCCGCGGCCGCCAGCTCGGCCGCCACGCGCCGGCCGCGCTCGCCGTCGCGATCGCAGAACGCCACCTGTGCGCCCTCGGCGACGAAGCGCCGGACCGTGGCCTCGCCGATCCCGGAGGCGCCGCCCGTCACTGCCGCGATCTTGCCGCTCAGCCTGCCCATCGGTTCATCCTCTGAGACGTTACTGCGGAGACAGTCTCACCGCCGTCATGAAGCGCTGGCGGTAATAGTCGGAGTCCAGGTGCGTCACCATGACGGGCGAGCCGCGATGCGTGGCATGAACGAAATGGTCGTTGCCGGCATAAATCCCGATGTGGGTGTAGGTGCGGCCGGTGCCGAAGAGGACGAGGTCTCCCTTCTGCAACTCGCTGCGCGAGACCGTCACGCCCTGGCGCACCATCTCGTGCGGCATGCGGCCGATGGTTTGCCCGAAGACCGCGCCGTAGAGGTAGTAGACGAAGCCGCTGCAGTCGAAGCCGGTCTTCGGCGAG
>CAYQAY010000172.1:0-1877 GCA_964415585.1 uncultured Reyranella sp. | reverse complement strand
CCCCCTCCGCCCCTTCGGAGAAGAGAGTGACAGAGACATGAAAGTCCTCCGCATGCTGGCCTTCGCCGCGATCGGCGCCCTGCTCTCCTCGCTGTCGTGGGCGCAGGCCGGGCGCGAACCGATCGACTGGACGAAGGTGTCGCTGGAGTCGATCGGCGGCGACGGGAAGCTGCCGACGGCCGACTACCGGGGCAAGGTCGTGCTGCTGGTGAACACGGCGTCGCTCTGCGGCTTCACCGGCCAGTACAAGGGGCTGGAGGCGCTGTGGCGGCGCTACAAGGACAAGGGCCTCGTCGTACTGGGCGTGCCGTCGAACGATTTCGGCGGCCAGGAGCCCGGCAGCGCCGCCGAGATCAAGCGCTTCTGCGAGGCCACCTTCGACGTCACCTTCCCGCTGGCCGACAAGCAGGTCGTGACCGGCGCCGGCGCCCACCCGCTCTACCGATGGGCGGCGTCGCAGACCGGTGCGCTCGGCGTGCCGACGTGGAACTTCCACAAGATCCTGATCGGCCGCGACGGCCGCATCGTCGAGTGGTTCACCGCCGCGGGCGGCATGGGCCCGAAGCTCGACCGCGCGATCGAGGCGGCGCTGGCGGCGCAGGGTGCTTAGGGGTGGGCGCGTAGCACACAGCCATCCGCAGAGCGGCCGTCCCGGCCTTCGGGCATTTGGCCGGCGGCGCCGACTGGCGCTATCGTCGTCCGTGTCCTTCCGCGGAGAGCACCGATGGCGATGACCGCCGCCGACCATGCGCGACTGATGAGCGACTATTCCCGCGCCGGCACCGAACGTGCCATGGCGCTGGGCAATCGCGGGCCGATCAGACTGGATGCCGAGGGTCGCCTCGCTCCCGAGATCGTCGAGGCCTACTGGACGCACGGCTTCTACGTGTTCGAGGGCGTGGTCGGGCCGGAGGAGCTGGCCGAGCTGCGCGCCGACGTCGACGCGACGCTCGCGCGCGCGCCGGCCTCGCCCGAGGCCGACAGGGAGCGCACCGACGGGCGGATCAAGCCGCCCTACCGCTGGGCCAGGCCGCTCAGCGACCCGCTCGGCGGGACGACGAAGAACAACGGCCGCCATCCCGTGGCGATGAGCCAGCCGACGCTCGGCGAAAGCGGGCCGAAATGGACCATCGAGCTGCTCGACGGCAACCTGCACCTGATGGATTCGGCGCTGAGGCTCTACGGGCATCCCGGCCTGCTCGCCGCGGCGGCGGGGATCCTGGGCGACGACTTCGTGCCCTACAACGAGGTGACGTTCGTGAAGGAAGCGGGCCTCGGCCCCTCGGTGGCGTGGCACCAGGACGGCACGACGCACTGGGACGCCGCCGACTGGGACCAGGGCGCGCACGGCTTCAACTTCATGACACAGCTCTATCCCTCGACCGCGGGCAACTCGGTGTGGGTGCTGCCGGGCAGCCACAAGCACGGCAAGGCCGACATCAGGCGGCTGGTGGCGGAGAGTAACGCCAATGGGGGCGGCTCGGATCGCATCGCGGGCGCGGTGCCGATGCTCGCCGGCGCCGGCGACACGATCGTCACCAACCGCCAGCTCCTGCACGGCTCGTTCGCCAACTCCTCGCCCGACCGGCGCATCACGCTCAACGCCGGCTTCTTTCCGCGCCGGCGCGTGCTCGGCGTCACGACGCGCAGGCTGACGGGCGAGATGCAGACCTACGACCAGGCCCGCATCGACGCGCGCTGCCGCATCCTGCAGCTCGCGATCGACGCGCGGCGCCAGCGCTTCCCGCACGAGACGCCGTACGTCTACAGGCCGCTGGCCGGCCGCGAGGACGAGGCGCGCTGGAGCGAGACGACGCGGCGGACGCTGCTCGCGAACTACAACCAGCTCGACATGTTCATCTGACCATGAAGAGCGC
>CAYQAY010000171.1:0-1890 GCA_964415585.1 uncultured Reyranella sp. | reverse complement strand
GGACCTTCATCGAGGCCGGCCAGCTCGGCAAGGAAGGCTCGACGCTGACCGAGGCGGGCGTGATGTGGCAGTCGATCATCCACGCGCTGTTCATCCTGTCGGCCATGGGCATCGCCTATGTCGACCGCCTCAGCCAGCCGCCGGGCAAGCATCACTAGGCCGAGCTTGCTCGGCCTGGCAGCGACAGGACATTGCGCAAGCAATGTCCGAGAGCGCCGCGAGGTGCCCCTGTCCGCACGAGGCTGTCAGGCTTCGCCCGGCCACCGGCCGAAGCATCCAGCTCCGAAACCTCAGGGAGCGATCCTGCCGACCACGCGCACGGCGCCGTCGTCCATCCGGACGACAATGCCCTCGCCGGATGCCGGCACGATGCCGGTCAGCTCGGTGATGTTGACCTGATGCGTGGTGACCACGAGCGCGCCCGGACCGCGCCAGGCTTCCAGCACACGACGGGCCACGGCGGTCTGCGCCGGGCCTTTCGAGCGATCGCCGAAGAAGGAGTTGAAGGCCGGCTCGTCCTGTCCGCGGCCCGGGAACGCCAGCTCGGCGGTCTCGCGCGCACGGCACCATTGCGAGGTCAGCACGCGGCCCACCGCGATCCCGCGCGACCGGAACGCCTCGCCGATCGAGCGCGCCTGTGCGCGGCCCCGGTCGTCCAGGTTGCGCTGGGTCGTGCAGTCGCCGATCCGCATGCCGGCGGGATCGCCGCCGCCCGGCGCATTGGCGTGACGGAAGAGGACGATCCCGCCTTGCCGCAGGGCTGCCCAGGCGGTGTCCTCCGAGGCCCCGGCCGGCGCCGGCAGCGCCGCGCAGACTCCGGTGGCGGCAAGTCCGGCCAGGAGAGATCGGCGCGGGATTCCGTGGGCCACGACGTCAGCCCCGCACGTCGTAGGCGCAGCGGAAGCCGACATAGACCGCGTAGAAGTCGGCGGCCTTCCACTGCGCGCTTTCGGCGCGCGACTGCTCCGGCCCGTACCACCAGGAGCCGCCGGCGGTCAGCGCCTCGCCTCCGCGCCGGTCGGCGATCCATTCCCAGACATTGGCGCCCATTTCGTAGAGGCCGTTGACGCCCGGCTTCGTGGTGCCGGCCGCCGCATGGGCGCGGCGGTTGTTGTTCATGCCGTCCGGCTGGTCGCCGACCGGATAGACATAGGTGCGGCCCTTCACGAAACCGTCCGTCGGCTGGTCGCGGCTTTCGGTGTAGGCGGCGGCCCGCCACTCGGCCATGGTCGGCAGCCGGCCGCCGACATGGGCGCAATAACGCGACGCTTCGTGCCAGTTCGCGTGCACGGCGGGCTCTTTGTCCGCGGCAGGCTGCCCCTGCGGCCGCTCGTAGGTCCAGCCGGGTCGCCGGGTCCAGCCGCCCGCGAACTCGAACCCGCCGCCCTCGCGCTCGGCGGCGGTGACGAGGCCGGCCGCGCGGGCAAAGGCGCGGAACTGCCCGACCGTCACTTCCGTGCGGTCGATGGCGAAGGCGGCGCCGATGCGCACGCGGTCGGGGGTCTGCGAAAGCGCGGGCGTCGCCGCGAGGACCACAATCGAGGCCAGAACAACAGGTTGAAGCATGATCTGTCTCAATACTCGGTTGAAGGTCGCAGCGACATGCGATGGCGTCGGCGTTCGGGTGTCGGCTTCGGCCCGTGACGACCGGCCGACAGGGACAAGACCGTTACGCTGCCCGAGACTACCCGGATGACGCCGAGGGCGACGTGGCCGGGCGCGCAGTTTTCCGGGGTCGATCGCCGGACCCTCCATTTGGGAATGACAGACCTGCGCAAGAGGCCGGCAGCCGGACTTGCAGGTTCAGCAGGTTTATGCTAGGAAAAAGACTATCGTGGGCCGATTCCGATCGCGCCCGAACCACCCCGACGGCGGACCCAACCGACCGCA
>CAYQAY010000170.1:0-1916 GCA_964415585.1 uncultured Reyranella sp. | reverse complement strand
CGCGCCGTAGAGGTAGTAGACGAAGCCGCTGCAGTCGAAGCCGGTCTTCGGCGAGATGCCGCCGTAGCGATAGGGCGTGCCGAGATAATTCATGGCGCGCGAGACCAGGCGGTCGCCCCAATCGTTGGCGACGGCGGAGGTGGCATACGACGCCGGGACCATGGCGGCCACGGAAGCCGGCGCCGGCGTGAAGCCGGCATACGCGCCGTTCTCCTGCTGCCACCTGGCATTGAGCTGGTCGGAAGAGGTGTCGGCCGGATCGGCCTTCGCCACGGGCTTCGGCTTCGCCTTGGTGGTGGCCTTGACCTGCGGCGCCTTCACCTGCGCCATCGCAGGAGAAAGAACGCTCGCCACTCCGAAGACTGCCAGCGCGGCCAGCACCGGGATCCGGTTCCTCGACGCCATCAACTCTCACTCCCCCTGCGGTCGCGGCCATTGTGGCGAAGGCTGTCTTCTCCGTCCAACCAATCTACCCCTGTGCGCCTTCAGGCAATGCAGTCCCATTTCAGTTCCACAGGCACGACAACGGCGCGGCCGCCAGCTTGTCGCCGAACGGGACGAGGTCGGTGCTGTCGTAGAGGACGACGCCGAAGGCGAAACGGTCGCCGCAGGCTTCGGCCAGCACCTTCAGGCCGGAGAAATCCCCAGCCTTGACGGTGGCGCTCGCCTTGACCTCGATCCCCACGACACACCCGTCGTCGCGCTCCAGCACGATGTCCACCTCGCGCCCGTCGCGATCCCGGAAATGATGCGCCGTCAGCCTCAGGTCCGACGCCGTCATGAGCTTCGACACCTCCGAGAATACGAAGCTTTCCAGCAGCGCGCCGAACGTCCCGCGGTCGGCTTTCACCCGGTCGAAACCGAGGCCCCGCACGGTCGCCAGCAGGCCCGAATCGAGGAAATGCAGCTTCGGCGCCTTGACGATGCGCTTCAGCGCATTGGCGAACCAGGGCCGCAGCGTCGCGATCAGGAACACCTGTTCGAGCAGCCCCACGTAGCGCTGGCCCGTCTTGTGGCTGACGCCGATGCCGGCCCCGAGTTGCGAATGGTTGACGAGTTGACCGGAATGTTCGGCCAACAGCCGCACGAACTTCGGAAGCTCCGTGAGTTTTTCGACATCGGCGATGTCCCGCAGATCCCGCGTCAGGATCGACGTGAGATAGGCCCGCGCCCAGTCCTGCCGCCGCCGCTCGCTCGCCCGGCCGATCGCTTCCGGGAATCCGCCGAGCAGGACCAGCCGGACGAGGGCGTCGCCGACGATCGCGTCGCGCCGGCTCCGCAGTTTTCCTTCGAACAGGCGCTCGAGAAAGCGCGGCGCCCGGCCCAGGATCTCGGCCCTCGCCAGAGGCAGCATCTGGATGGTTTCCATCCGGCCGGCCAGGCTGTCGGCGACCCGCGGCAGGGTCAGCACGTTCGCCGAGCCGGTCAGGAGGAAGCGGCCGGGGCGATAGTCCTCGTCCACCGTCTTCTTGATCGCCAGCAGCAGGTCCGGCGCGCGCTGCACCTCGTCGATGATGGCCTTGTCCAGGCCCCGGATGAATCCCGCCGGATCGGACCGGGCGGCCTCGAGCACCGTCTGATCGTCGAGCGTGATGTAGGTCCGGCCGGCCGTCGCCATTTTGCGGACGAGCGTCGTCTTGCCGGCCCGGCGCGGTCCCACGATCAGGACCACGGGCGTGTCCCCCAGGGCCTCCTCCGCCCGACGCTCCACGAACCGCTCGAACATGCCCGCTCCCGATCCCGGCTGATTGGGATTATCGGCTTCGGCTGATTGGAAGTCAAAGCGCCGCTGATTGGAAGTCTACGGCATGCCACCCGACAGGAAGCCGGAGGAAAATTCGGCACCGAGCGGCTGCAGGACAACGCCACGCCCCGCCGCTCGCGCATCACCCGATCTGCCGGCACCGCGTCTCGCG
>CAYQAY010000169.1:0-1971 GCA_964415585.1 uncultured Reyranella sp. | reverse complement strand
GCCTGCAGCCGCTGCTCGACGCGCACGGGCCGGAGATGGACCGCCGCCGCGAGCTGGTGCCCGAGGTGGTCGACGCGCTGGTCGAGAACGATATGCTGCGGCTGCTGCTCGCCAAGTCGCTGGGCGGGCAGGAGATCCACATCCTCGACTATGCGAAGGCCTGCGAGGCGCTGGCCTGGGCCGACGCCAGCACGGCGTGGTTCGTGAACCAGTCCAACGTCTCCTCGGCGACCTCGGCGGCGGCGATGCCGCGGGCCGCGGCGCTCGCGCTGTTCGGCGGCCCGCGCGAGGGGCTGGCCTGGGGCGCCAAGCACGGGCAGAGCCGCGCGGTGCGGGTCGAGGGCGGCTATCGCCTCACCGGCACCTGGAGCTTCGCCAGCGGCGGGCGCCACACGCGGCTGCTGGGCGCGCACAGCGCGGTGCAGAACCCCGACGGCACGCCGCACCTCCGGCACGGACGGCCCGACGACCGCAGCTTCGTGTTCCTGCGCAGCGAGGCGAAGATCACCGACGACTGGCAGGTGCTGGGGCTGCGCGGCACCGGCAGCGACACCTACACGGTCGAGGAGCTGTTCGTGCCCGAGGCGCACGCGCCGGCGCGCGATGCGCCCGAGGAGCGGCAGGAGACGGGGCCGCTGCCCACCATCCAGTCGACGCTGCTCTACGCCACCGGCTTCTGCTCGGTGAGCCTCGGCGTCGCGCGGCGGCTGCTGGAAGCCTATGTCGCGCTGGCGCGCGGCAAGCACAGCCGCGCCTCGAGCAACGCCATGGCGGTGAACAACGCGATCCAGCGCGAGATCGGCCAGCTCGAGGCCCGGCTCTCGGCGGCGCGCGCCTTCCTGCACGAGGCGGCGGCCGAGGCCTACGACGCGGCGGCGGCGGGCCGGCTCGATCTCGACAGGCGCATGCGGCTCAGGCTCGCGACCACGCACGGCATGAACGAGGCGACCGAGGTGTCGATCGCCAGCTATCGCGCCGCCGGCACCACGGCGATCCTCGACTCGCAACCCTTCGAGCGGCGCTTCCGCGACGCGATGAGCGTCAGCCAGCACCTGCAGGCGATGCTGCCGCACGTCGAGATGGTGGGCCGGCACATCCTCGGCACCGAGAACAAGGTGCAGAACGTCTAGGCTTCAGGCCAGCCGGCCGCCGGCGCGCCACCAGCGCAGGAGCGTCGCCTCGTCGCCCTTGAAGACGTTGCGGTCGCAATGGCCGACGCCCTCGACGGCGCGCGGCTCGCTGCCGAAGGCGAAGTTCTGCGCCGTCTCGTCGGCGACGTACTGCCAGAGCCGCCAGCCCTTCTGCGCCCAGGCGACGGGAATGCGCGGCTCCTCGCGGTAATCCGCGAGCCACAGCTCGCAGCGCGTGAGGGTCGAGCCCGGCGTCACGGGGCGGTCGAGATTGAGGCGGCGGCGGCCGTAGCGCTCGCCGTCGAGCCACGCCGGATGGCCGTAGAGCAGCGGGAGGCGGCCGGTGGCGCGCTGGACCGCGAGCACGAAGGCTTCGGCCTGCGCGAGCGTCATCGTGTTGCGCGGGTTGCGGTCGTTGGGCTCGAGGTCGAGCGCCATCACCGTCGCCGGCCCGGGCTGGCAGGCCGACAGGAACGCCGCCGCCTGCTGCTCGCCGGAATACTGCCGCGTACCGAAGTGGTAGCCGCCCCACAGGAGGCCCGCCGCCTCGGCTTGGCGGCGGCGCGACCCGTAGGACGGATCGAACCAGTCGCCGCCCTCGGTGACTTTGTGAATCACCGCGAGGATCTTGCTGCGGCGCACCGCGGCGAAGTCGGTGACGGTGACGTTGTGGCTGATGTCGATCACAGCATCGAGACCGAAGGCCGAGGGGCCGGTGACCGGATGGGCCGCCGCCTTGTCGAAGGTGGCGCCCTTGGGCGGCGTGCCGCCACATCCCGAAAGACCCAGTCCCGCCACGCCACCCAACACCGTCCTGCGCGAAATCATTCCGTCACCCTCG
>CAYQAY010000168.1:0-1974 GCA_964415585.1 uncultured Reyranella sp. | reverse complement strand
CGGCCTAGATGGCCTCGGCGCCCGAGATGATCTCGATGAGTTCCTTGGTGATCGAAGCCTGGCGAGAGCGGTTCATCTGCAGCGTCAGCTTCTTGATCACTTCGCCGGCGTTGCGCGAGGCGTTGTCCATCGCCGTCATCTGCGAGCCGTAGAAGCTCGCCGCGTTCTCCAGCAGCACGCGGAAGATCTGGACGGTCAGGTTGCGTGGCAGCAGGTCGGCCAGGATCTCGCCTTCGTCGGGCTCGAACTCGTAGACAGCGCCGCCCGCGGCGGCCGGCGCGGCCGACGTCTCGGGCGCCGGCGGCGGGATGAGCTGCTGCGCGGTGACGATCTGCGTCATCGCCGACTTGAAGCGATTGAAGATGACGGTCGCGACGTCGAATTCGCCAGCCTCGAACATCTCCATGACCCGACCGGCAACCTTCTGTGCATCGCCGAACGAAAGTCGCGGACGGCCGAGGTCGGTAATGGTCTCGACGATCATCGGGCCGAAGTCGCGACGGAGCTGGTCGCGGCCCTTGCGGCCGACAGCGAAGATCTTGACCGTCTTGCCCTCTGCGAGGAGCGCGCGGATCGTCCGGCGCGCTTCGCGCACGATCGTGCTGTTGAAGCCGCCGCACAGGCCGCGGTCGCCCGTGGCCACGATCACCAGATGGACCTTGTCGGAGCCGGTGCCGGCCAGCAGGCGCGGGCCGGTGCCGCCCTTGAAGCTCGCCCCGAGCGACGCGAGGATCTTGTCCATCGCCTCGGCGTAGGGGCGGGCTGCCGTGGCCTGCTCCTGGGCGCGGCGCAGCTTGGCCGCGGCCACCATCTTCATCGCCTTCGTGATCTTCTGCGTCGACTGGACGCTTCTGATCCTGAGGCGGAAGGTCTTGAGACTGGGCATCGAAACCTTCGGGCGTTAGGCGAACTTCTTGACGAAATCGCCGAGGAACGCCTTCAGCTTGTCGTCCGTCTCCTTGACGATCTCGCGCTTCTCGCGGATCGACGCGAGGATCGAGCCCTCGGCGCGCACCGCATCGAGCATCTGCCGCTCGAAATCGTTGATGCGCGCGATCGGCAGGCTGTCGAGGAAGCCGCGGGTGCCGGCGTAGAGCGACACGACCTGCTCCTCGACCGGCATCGGCACGAACTGGCCCTGCTTCAGGAGCTCGGTGAGGCGCTGGCCGCGCGCCAGCAGGCGCTGGGTCGAGGCGTCGAGGTCCGAGGCGAACTGGGCGAAGGCCGCCATTTCGCGGTACTGTGCCAGTTCAAGCTTGATGGTGCCGGCGACCTGCTTCATCGCCTTGATCTGCGCGGCCGAGCCGACGCGGCTGACCGACAGGCCGACGTTAATCGCCGGGCGAATGCCCTGATAGAAGAGCTCGGTCTCGAGGAAGATCTGGCCGTCGGTGATCGAGATCACGTTGGTCGGGATGTAGGCCGACACGTCACCAGCCTGCGTCTCGATGACCGGCAGCGCCGTCAGCGAGCCCGAGCCGTTCTTCTCGTTCAGCTTGGCGGCGCGCTCGAGCAGGCGCGAGTGGAGATAGAACACGTCGCCGGGATACGCCTCACGGCCCGGCGGGCGGCGCAGCAGCAGCGACATCTGGCGGTAGGCGACAGCCTGCTTGGAAAGGTCGTCGTATACGATCACGGCATGCATGCCGTTGTCGCGGAAGTACTCGCCCATCGCGCAGCCGGTGTAGGGCGCGAGGAACTGCATGGGGGCCGGGTCGGACGCGGTGGCTGCGACGACGATGGAGTATTCCAGCGCGCCGTTGTCCTCGAGCGTCTTGACGATCTGGGCGACGGTCGAACGCTTCTGGCCGACGGCGACGTAGACGCAGTAGAGCTTGCGGCTCTCGTCCGTGCCTTTGTTGATCGGCTTCTGGTTCAGGAAGGTGTCGATCGCGACGGCGGTCTTGCCGGTCTGGCGGTCGCCGATGATCAGCTCGCGCTGGCCGCGGCCGATCGGCACCAGCGAGTCGACGG
>CAYQAY010000167.1:0-2058 GCA_964415585.1 uncultured Reyranella sp. | reverse complement strand
GCCGGTGACGACCTATCCGAGCAGGACGCCGCGATCCTGCTGGACGGGGCCGGGAAGCCGCTGCTCACCTGGAAGCCGCAATCGTCGTCCCGCATCGACGTGGCAGCGCTGCGCAAGGCGCGTCCCGAGGTCGCAGACGAGTTCACCACCATCTCGACGAGCCGCGTCCTGCGACTCGCGAAAGTCTGAAGGAGATCGAGACATGACGACCACCCAATCCGCCGCCGCGGCCAGACTGCGCCAGGTGGCGACCGCACCCGCCGACGAGCGCGAGGAGAAGGAGCGCGTCGCGAGCATGCGGCCGAAGGAGCAGATCGCCTACTTCCTGTCGAAGAAGAAGGGCGAGATCGCGGCCATGCTGCCGGCGCACCTCAACCCCGAGCGGCTGCTCAAGGTCGCGCAGATCGCGGCCACGACCACGCCGGCGCTGCTGAAGTGCGACGTCGCATCCCTGGTCGGCGCCATCGGCCAGTGCGCCCAGATGGGTCTCGAACCGAATACCGTCCTCGGGCATGCGTACCTGGTGCCGTTCAACACGCGGCGCAAGGACCCGGACACGGGCGAGGAGCGCTGGGTCAATTCCGTGCAGGTCATCGTCGGATACAAGGGCCTCATCGACCTCGCCCGCCGGTCCGGCCAGATCGTCAGCATCGCGGCGCACGAGGTGTGCGAGCACGATCACTTCGAACTCGTCTACGGCCTGGAGGAGCGCCTTACGCACCGTCCGGCGCTGACGAATCGCGGCGAGGTGATCGGGTTCTACGCCGTGGCGCAGCTGGTCGGCGGAGGCCATGCGTTCGAGTGGATGTCGCGCGAGCAGGTCGAGAAGGTGCGCGACGGCTCGCAGGGCTGGCAGCAGGCGGTCAAGTACAAGGCGCAGGAGCGGCACCCGTGGTCCGTGCACTTCGTCGAGATGGGGCGAAAGACGGCGATCCGCAGACTCGCGAAGTACCTCCCGCTCTCGATCGAGTTCGCGAAGGCCGCAGCGCTGGACGAGGCCGCGGCAGCCGGGCGCGATCAGCACCTCGACGCGATCGACAGCGAGGCGTTCCCGATCGGCGAAGACATGAGCGACGGAGATCCCGCCGCGCTTACCGACGACCGTGCGGAGCAGGACAGCCGCCGGCCGCCGATCGATACGGCGCAACCGGAGCCGGAACCCGTCAGCACACAGACACGGCAGCGCGCCCCGCGTGCGAAGGCGCAGGACGCCGAGCGCCCCTCCCCCTGGGACCAGTTCGTCGCCGTGCTGGAGAAGGCCGAGAACACGAAGGACACCGAGACGGCGTCCCTGCTGCTCGACGAGGCGCGGTCTCTTGCGGCGGACGTCCCGTCGGACCGGCTGGACGAGGCGAAGGCGCTCGTCGCGGCGGTCTCCGAGAGGCTCGCGCCGTGGGCGTAACGATCAACGCCCCGCCCGCTCGAGGTCAGGCTTTGCCCGTTGCTTGTTTGCCCGGCAACGGCAGGGTTCGGGTGGGTGGGGCACCAATTTAGGAGGTATGGCGATGACCTTTGCGCCACCAGGATACAACTTGCCGTCGTCGTGGCCGTTCTTGCCGCACGGGTGGCAATGCCCGAAGTGTCAGTCGATATACGCGCCGACTATTGCTGAATGCTATCGGTGCAACACGCCTGCCAAAGTCAAGACGGACATCACGACCAAGGAAACCGGACGATGAGTGACACGCCGATTATTGATGCACTCGCCGAAGACATGCACGCGGCTGGCCTGCCGGCCAAGGCCAGATTCCAGACAATGCTGCGCGCCGCGAAAGAACTTGAGGGCGATAACGCTCGCCTGACGGCAGAGTTAGCCCGCGCCATGCGGGTTGTGGAGGCGGCGAGGAAGTGGTTCGCCGCAGATCGTGGACGGTACGAAAGCACGATCCTAGAAGATGCCGTCGAGGAATGGGAGGCCGGACGATGAGCCGAGAAGCGATGGAGATGGCGCTGGAGGCGTTGTTGAGTCAACACCCGATGGTGAGGGACCAAGAGGCAATCTGCGCCCTGCGCGCCGCGTTGGCCGAGGCCGAAGCGCCCAAGGCCGAACCGGTAGGC
>CAYQAY010000166.1:0-2288 GCA_964415585.1 uncultured Reyranella sp. | reverse complement strand
CCGCGCGGCGGTGGGCGAGCTGCGCTGGCAGGGCGAGCGGCGCGGCTGGGACGACACCGAGACCGAGGCCCGCACCCGTGGCGGTCTCTCCGATCTCTATGCCGGCGCGGTCGAGGCGGCGATAGGCAAAGACCTCGACGGTGCCGCGAGCCTGCTGGCGCATGCAAGCGAGGTCATTGCGCCCGACCGTCTGCAGGCCATCGACCATCGTCTGTCGCGGGCGCGCGAGGACGGGTTGCTGCGTGAGGTCGATGTCGCGTTGAGCGCTCTGCCGCTCGATCCGGCGGCGGTGCCCTCGCTCGAAGCCTTCAGCGAGCACGTCGCCGGCCTGACACCGAGCGATGCGACGGAGGAGGTGCGTGGTCGCTTCGCCGAGCTGGCCGTTCATGCGCAACGTCGCGCCGAGCGGCAGTGGCAGAAGCTACAGAGCGACGCTGGCGTCGCGGCGCTCGACTGGTTCCGGCAGAACCCCGACTCCTCGTCGCTGTTCCTGCCGGAGGAGATGCGCGCGTGGCTCGCCTCCGACCAGTTCGACGGGTTGAAGACGCTGGAAGAGCAGGGCCGCCTCGTCACCGACCCGGACCTGTTCGAGCATCTGGACCGGCAACTGGTCTATGAGCCGGACGCCTTCGCGGCGCTCGACCTCGATCGTCACCGGCTCTCGCTCGACGACGCGGACCACGCCCGCTTCGCCTCGGTGCAGAAGGCCATCGCCGAGGGCACGGCCGATCATGCCTTCGCGCGCTATCGCCTTGCGCGGCTGGATGTGGACCAGCGCCTCGAGCGCCTGGGAATCGACGAACCGGATGGCGAGGAGGTCCCTCCCGCCGATCGCGCCGAGTCCCAGGGCGGGGATGACGTCGATCCGGACGATCCGCTCAACGTGTTCCGTCCCCATCCGGATGCTTCACGCGAAAATACAACCCATGATTGGTTTCACGAAGCACAGGACATCCGCGAAAATCGTCAACGAGGCCTCGCTGCCGAGCGATCCGTTCTCGAAGAGATAAGGAAGATTCTACCCAAGCCTGGAACGGCCGAACACATTCGTATCTATGTCGATGGCGGGCCGCGCTACATGGTCGGCGACATCGTTCTCAATCCTACGGGGACCTCGATCGTCCTGATCGAGGTCAAGTCCGGAATGGCGGAGTTGACGCCCATGCAGGTCAAGGTGCTGGCGGAAGCGGTGAAGTCGGGAAACATCTACTTCACCAACGTGGAGGCCGAGAAGAAACTGCGAGCGGAGAATTTCAGGATCGAGGCCAATCGCACCTTCGCGGCGCAGAACATCGTGCCCCAAGTGTACATCGTCGACGGCAACCATGAAGCGATGAGGCGTCAGTTGACCAGGGCCGGACTGGAAGTCGTCTCCCGAACGGTGGGTGCGCATCGCATCCTGGCCATCAGGGCGCGATCCACATGAGGCAGCCCAAGTCCTACTGGGTCGCGAGGATGAATCTCGTCCGCAAAACGTGGGCGGCGCTGCGGCCGGACATGGCGCCGGCGGGCCGTCGGGTCACCGCCGGCGGCTTCCACGCCTACTTCAAGCGGGCCGTGGCGCCCGGTCTGCGGTGGGAAGTGAGCCTCTTCACCATGAGCGGGATCTTCGTCGACAAGGAGTGGGGACTGGCTGCGCACATCTCGATGTACGACCGGGATCTTTCCGACCGGGTATCCCAAACCTTCGGACGTGACGTGACGAGGACGCCGTTCAACTCGTTTGCCGTTCAGAGCGCGAACGAGCTGCTCCGCGGCAAGGCGATCAGCTCGGGCATGCCGGAGTTTTTCTTCAAGACTCCGGACACCGCCGTAGACCGGCAATTGTCGGCGTACAGCCGTCAGGTCGATCGGATATGGCGGTTCGCGGGCGGACAGGACCGCGAGGCTTTCCGGAAGCTGGCGATCTGGTCCATGAAGAACGCCGAGGCGGTCGGGACCTCCCTGACCGGTCCGTACATGATCTGCGCCGCCTGGGCGTACGGCGAGCCCGCTCTCGCGAAGCTTCGCCTCGCGGAGTACGAGGCGCAATGGAAGCGAAAGATACGCGACCAGCCCGCGTACAGGTCCTTGCCGAATTTCTGGCCGAACCTTCTCGATGAGCTCGACCGGCTGCGAGAGATGATGGGCATGCCGCCCAAGAACCCGGTCACCCTCGGAATGCACGACCTGGCCCAGTCCTGAACGGGCTTCGCGATGGCGCGGCATCATGCGACAACGCCCGGAACGGGGGAACGAAGGAGCAGGCAATGGACGGCATCACCCAGATCGAGATCGACCAGCGCATC
>CAYQAY010000165.1:0-2313 GCA_964415585.1 uncultured Reyranella sp. | reverse complement strand
CAACCGATGCGCTGAAGAGACCCTGATGACTGTAGGCAGACACCAACGGTGGTGTTGACCTTTCCACCGTTGGAACCATGAAGATGGCAGAACAATGAACGGCACACCAGGCACCATGAGCACCGCTGCACTCTCAAACCCGAACGGCATCAAGCTCCAGGTCACCGGGATGACCTGCGCCTCGTGCGTCACGCGCGTCGAAAAGACGCTCAAGGCGGTTCCCGGCGTCAAGGAGGCGAGCGTCAACCTGGCGACGGAGGAGGCATCCGTCAACGCCGAGGCGTCCGTGACGGCAGACGCACTGGCGGCGGCCGTCCGCAAGGCCGGCTACGACGTCGCGACCACCGAAACGGCGCTCGGGGTCGAAGGCATGACGTGCGCATCTTGCGTATCGCGCGTGGAGAAGGCGCTCCGCAAGGTTCCAGGTGTCTCCAGCGCCGCCGTCAATCTGGCGACCGAGAAGGCGACGATCCAGGCACTGTCGACGGTGCCGGTCTCGGCACTGAAGGCCGCCATCGAGAAAGCCGGCTACGCGGTGAAGGACCTCCAGGAGGACAAGCCCAAAGCGGCTCCTCGACTGCCGGTCTGGTGGCCCGTGGCGGTAAGCACAGCGCTGACCCTGCCGCTGATCGCGCCGATGCTGCTGTCGCTCTTCGGCATCGACTGGATGCTGAGCGGCTGGGCACAGCTGGCGCTGGCGACGCCGGTCCAGTTCTGGCTGGGCTGGCGCTTCTACCGGGCTGGCTGGAAGGCCGTGCTCGCCAAGACCGGCAACATGGACCTGCTGGTGGCGCTGGGCACCTCCGCGGCCTACGGGCTGTCCGTGTATCTCATGTTCAAGCACGCCGGGCACGGCATGCCGCACCTCTACTTCGAGGCGTCGGCGGCCGTCATCACGCTGGTCCTGCTCGGCAAGTGGCTGGAGCACCGGGCCAAGCGGCAAACCGCCGACGCCATCCGCGCACTGAACGCGTTGCGGCCGACCACCGCGCGGGTGCGCCGGAATGGAGCGGAAGTCGACATTCCGGTGGAACAGGTCATCGTCGGCGACATCGTCGTGATCCGGCCGGGTGACCGCGTCGCGGTGGACGGCGAGATCGTCGAGGGTCGCAGCCACATCGACGAGTCGCTGATCACCGGCGAGAGCCTGCCGGTGCCCAAGGGCCCCGGAGACAAGGTCACCGGGGGCGCCATCAACGCGGAAGGCGCGCTGACCGTTCGCACGGCCGCCATCGGTGCGGAGACGACGCTGGCCCGCATCATCCGCATGGTCGAGTCGGCGCAGGCGGCCAAGGCGCCGATCCAGCGCATCGTCGATCGCGTGAGCGCGGTGTTCGTACCGGTCGTCCTGGTCATCGCGCTGGCGACCTTCCTCGGTTGGGGGGCCTTCACGGGGGACTGGGAACACGCACTGATCAACGCGGTGGCCGTGCTGGTCATCGCCTGCCCCTGTGCGCTGGGCCTCGCGACGCCGACGGCCATCATGGCCGGTACTGGGGTCGCCGCGCGACACGGCATCCTCATCAAGGACGCCGAAGCGCTGGAGGTCGCGCATGCGGTGACGGTGGTCGCCTTCGACAAGACCGGTACGCTCACCGAGGGCAAGCCTGCTCTTGCGGCGGTGGCGGCGGCCGAAGGAACCAGTCGTGACGAGGTGCTGCGCCTGGCGGCCGCGCTCCAGAAGTCGAGCAGCCATCCGCTCGCGGTGGCGGTGATGGACAAGGTGCGCGAGGAACGGCTGCCGGTTCCCGAAGCCCACGATGCGAAGGCGCTTCCGGGTCGTGGCGTCGAAGGCACGGTCCGAGGCCGGAAACTGGCGCTGGGCAGCACGCGGATGCTGCACGAGCTCCAGTTGGACGAGGGCCATCTGCTGGGCGAGGCCCGGCGGCTCGAAGGGCAGGGCAAGACCGTGTCCTGGCTGGTCGGATCGGAAGGCGATCAGTGGCGCCTGCTGGGATTGCTGGCGTTCGGTGACACGATCAAGCTAAGCGCCGCTGCAGCGGTGGCGCGGCTCCATCAGCTGGGCATCAGGACGGTCATGCTGACCGGGGACAGCCGGGGCGCGGCCGAGGCCGTCGCGAAGGCACTCGGCATCGACGACGTGCGCGCCGAAGTCCTGCCGGGCGACAAGGCGGCCGTCGTGAAGGAACTGCGCGACGCCGGCGCCGTGGTCGCGTTCGTTGGTGATGGCCTGAACGACGGCCCCGCACTCGCCGCGGCGTCCGTGTCGTACGCGATGGCGGGCGGCGCCGACGTGGCGACCGAGACGGCTGGCATCACGCTCATGCGCGGCGACCCGCGGCTCGTGGCGGA
>CAYQAY010000164.1:0-2346 GCA_964415585.1 uncultured Reyranella sp. | reverse complement strand
GGCGACGCCATCATGCTCGTCACGGCGATGCTGATGGGCTCGAGCTATCCGTTCGCCAAGGACGTGCTCGCCGTCATGAGCCCGCTGCTCTACAGCGCCTCGCGCTACCTGGTCGCCGCCCTCTTCCTGTTCGCCGCCATCGCCCTCCTGCGCAAGCCGATGGCGCTGCCGCAACGCGACTGGCTGCCCATGTTCCTGCTGTCGCTGGTCGGCGTCGCCCTGTTCCAGGCCTGCTGGGGGCTCGCCATGGCGAGGAGCGCGCCGAGCGTCGGCTCGATCGTCATGACCACGACCACCGCCTTCTCCGCCGTCATCGCCTGGTTCGCCGGACGGTGGCTGCCGGCGCTGGGCTGGGCGGGTATCGGCATCGCCTTCGGCGGGGTGGTCGTGGTGGTGAACAATTCATTGAGCGCGTTCACGATCGACCCCGGCAGCCTCGACGGCACGCTCCTCTGGATGCTCGCGGCCTTCGCCTGGGCGCTCTATGTCGAGCGCTGCGCGCCCTACAACCTGAAGCTCGGCGCGCTTCGGGTGATGGCCTGGACGACCCTGCTGGGCTCGCTGGCGCTGCTGCCGGTGGCACTGGTCTTCGACTCGCCGGCCGAGTTCGCCCGGCTCGACGAC
The DNA here is from genome assembly GCA_964415585.1 of uncultured Reyranella sp. Taxonomy (GTDB): domain Bacteria; phylum Pseudomonadota; class Alphaproteobacteria; order Reyranellales; family Reyranellaceae; genus Reyranella. The sequence continues at coordinate 1,722 of CAYQAY010000164.1, read as the reverse complement.
CGGCTGCTGGGCTTCTGGCTCTACACCGCGATCTTCCCGGTGGGCGTGGCCTTCCTCGGCCTGACCGCGGGGCTGGAGCGGCTCGGGGTCTCGCGGGTCATGGTCTACATGTACCTGATCCCGGTGGCGGGCGTGGGCCTGTCGGCCGCCTTCTTCGGCGATCCGCTGACCGCCGCCCGCGTGATCGGAGGCCTGATCGTGCTCCTGGGCGTCATTCTGACGCGTGTGGCGCTCGACCGTGCGGTGCGGTGACCTTGCCCTCGATATAAATTGTATATATAATTTGATTTGTGAAGATCGTCTGCGATCAGGCGAAAAGCGAACGCAATGTCCGCGAGCGCGGACTATCCTTCGAACGGGCCGCAGACTTCGACTTCACGACGGCATTGTTCTTCGTCGACGACAGGCGTGACTACGGCGAGCTTCGCCACGTTGCGATCGGATATCTAGAGGAGCGGCTGCACGTTTTGTGTTTCGTGGAACGGCCGAGCGCCGTTCGAGTCATCAGCTTTCGCAAGGCCAACAGGAGAGAGGTTCGGAAGTATGCCCAAGCGCAAGCCACTGACTGACGCCGAAGGCGAGGTCCGCGAGTTGACGGGCGCGGACTTCAAGGCAGCAAAGCGATTTTCCGCCCTCCCAAAGGGGCTGCAGAAGAAGTTGCAGGGGGTGCGCCGGCGCGGCCCGCAGAGGGCGCCGACGAAGGAGCTGATCAGCATCCGCCTGTCGCGCGACGTCCTGGCCGGCTTCCGCGCCGGAGGTCCCGGCTGGCAGGGCCGCATCGAGGAGGCTTTGAAGCGCTCATTGGCGCGGGCTCGACATCCGCGCTAGTTGCCGCTTTGTGCCGCGGAAGCGGCGCTCGACCGTGCCGCCCGGCTTCCTGTATGACGGGGCGCGAAACCAGAGGACGACCGATGGCCCGCCCGGCCAGCAAAAAGCCCGTGACGAAAGCTGCTCCGAAGAAGGCACCAGCGAAAGCCACCATTGCCCAGCTCACGACACCGGGCACCGGTGGCCGTCGGGCCTTCGTGGCGCGGGCGACCAAGGAGACGCGGATCGCCGCCGCCATCAACCTCGACGGCACCGGCACGTACGACATCCACACCGGCATCGGCTTCCTCGACCACATGCTGGAGCAGCTCTCGCGCCACAGCCTGATCGACATCACCTTGCGCGCCGAGGGCGACCTGCACATCGACTATCACCACACGACCGAGGATGCCGGCATCGTGCTGGGCGAGTGCCTGACCCGGGCGCTGGGCGACCGCAAGGGCATCCGCCGCTACGGCAGCGCCGTCATCCCGATGGACGAGACGCTGACCGAGGTGGCGCTCGACTGCTCGAACCGGCCGTATCTCATCTGGAAGGTGGCCTTCTCCAAGCCCAAGCTCGGCACGATGGACACCGAGCTGTTCAAGGAGTGGTTCCAGGCCTTCGCCCAGCTCGGCGGGCTGACCTTGCACGTGTGGAACCAGTACGGCGACAACAACCACCACATCGTCGAGAGCTGCTTCAAGGGCATCGCCCGCGCGCTGCGCGCCGCCATCGAGATCGATCCCCGCCAGGCCTCGGCGGTGCAGAGCACCAAGGGCGTGCTGTAGCGCCATGACCCCCTCCGGCCTGCGGCCACCTCCCCCACTCGCGTGGGGGAGGAGAACAACTCTCTCCCCTCCTCCGCCACTCGCGTGGGGGAGGAGAACAACTCTTTCCTCTCCTCCCCCATCA
>CAYQAY010000163.1:1989-2437 GCA_964415585.1 uncultured Reyranella sp. | reverse complement strand
TGAGCGTCACCGCCAGCAGCACGAGGTCGGCCAGGATCAGCGCCAGCTCGGCGCGCGACCGGCCGACCGTGGCGTAGCGGAGCTGCGCCCAGCCCAGCGCGACGAAGACGAGCAGCAGCCCGTGGAAGTAGAGCATGCTCCAGCTCGCGTTCTGGAAGGCGATCAGCACGCCGGTCGCCGACAGCGCGGCGGTGCGCGCCCAGGCGGCGATGCGCTGGCCCTCGAGCTTCTCGCGGCGCAGCGCCTCGACGAGGAAGGGATTGCCGAGCGCCTCCCGCGCCTCGTCGGCGGGACGGGTGCGCAGGTTGTGGAAGGCTTTCCTGAGAAGCGCTCGGTCATCCATGCTGAAATCTCTCCGCAGTCGAGGCAGCCTAGCCGAAATCCTCACCTCGTTTGCAGCCCATGCTTCGAGACGCTCGCTCCGCTCGCTCCTCAGCATGAGGGTTTC
>CAYQAY010000163.1:0-1889 GCA_964415585.1 uncultured Reyranella sp. | reverse complement strand
GCCTCACCCTGAGGAGGACGCCGAAGGCGTCCGTCTCGAAGGGTGGGCACGAGCATATCGCTTGCAGCCCATGCTTCGAGACGCTCGCTCCGCTCGCTCCTCAGCATGAGGGTTTCCTCGCATTCGCCTCACCCTGAGGAGGACGCCGAAGGCGTCCGTCTCGAAGGGTGGGCACGAGCACCTCGCCTGCAGCCCATGCTTCGAGACGGCGCTTCGTGCCTCCTCTGCATGAGGGATATGATGGTGGTCCAAGTGGGAGAGTTATCGATGTCGAATTGGCGGGACCGGGCGGGCACAGCTTTCATCTGCGAGAAGCAGCCGGCGCATGGCCGCGCGGGGATGGCGGTGTCGAACCATCCGCTGGCGTCGGCGGCGGGGGCGGAGATGCTGGCGGCAGGCGGCAACGCGGTAGATGCGGCGGTGGCGATGCAGTTCGCGCTGACCGTCGTCGAGCCGATGATGGTCGGGCTGATCGGCGGCACGACCTGCCACATTCGGCTGAGCGACGGCAGCCACCGCATCCTGGACGGCATGAGCGCGGTGCCGCTCTCGGGACGTCCCGACATGTACAGGCCGGTGCCCGGCGCACCGCCCGAGGTCTACGACGTGGCGGGCCAGGAGAACCTGGTCGGGCCGAAGTCGGTCGCGGCGCCGGGCTCGCTGCGCGCCTGGTGCCTCGCACTGGAGCGCTGGGGCACGATGAGCCTCGCCGACGTGATGCAGCCCGCGATCCGCCACGCGTCGCGCGGCTTCGCCGTCACGCCCTATCTCTCGGACTGCATCGAGGATGCCGGCGCCGATCTCATGAAGTGCAAGATCGCGGCAGCGCGGCTGCTGCCCGACGGCACGCCGCTCAAGCCCGGCACGAAGCTGGTTCAGGGCGACTATGCCGAGGCGCTGACCTTGGTCTCGCAGCAGGGCGAGAAGGCGCTGCACGGCGGCCCGCTGGGCGACCTGCTCGTCGAGTGCATGGAGAAGAACGGCGGCTTCGTCGGCAAGGACGACCTCACCTTATATAAGGTGGCGGAGCGCGCGCCGATCCGCGGCCGCTATCGCGGCTGGGAGATCCTGGGCCCGCCGCCGCCCGCGGCCTCGGGCGTGCACATCGCGCAGATGCTGAACATCCTCGAAGCCTACGACGTGGCGAAGATGGGCTTCGGCTCGGTCGAGACGCTGCACCTGCTGGCCGAGGTGCTGAAGATCGCCTTCGCCGACCGCGCCGAGGCGAGCGGCGACCCGGACTTCGTGAAAGTGCCGGTCGAGCGCATCGTGAGCCTCGACTATGCGCGCGAGCGCCGCGCGCTCCTCGATCTCGCGAAGGCCTCGACCTGGCAGGGGGGACTGGCCGCCGCCGAGGGCGCCGACACGACGCATCTCACCGTGGCCGACGGCAAAGGCAACGTGGTCAGCACCACGCAGACCATCAACAGCCTGTTCGGCGCGCGCTTCGTCGTGCCGGGCACCGGCATGATCCCCAACAACTACATGAACAACTACGACCCGCGGCCGGGCAACGCGCTCTCGATCGAACCGGGCAAGAGGGTCACCACCTCGATGTCGCCGATGATGGCGATGAAGGACGGCAAGGTGCGCTATGCGCTGGGCCTGCCGGGCGGCCGCAAGATCTTCCCCTCGGCGCTGCAGGCGCTCAGCAACCTGATCGACCACGGGATGGAGCTGCAGGAGGCGGTCGAGGCGCCGCGCCTCTGGACCGAGGGCCCGGTGCTCGAGGTCGAGCACGGAATTCCGGCAAAGGTGCGCGAGGGCCTCGAGGCGCGCGGCCACACGCTCAAGATCATGCCGACCGTGGCCGGCGGCATGAACGCCATCGAATTCCACGACGACGGCAGCATGACCGGCGCCGCCTGCTGGCGCGCCGACGGCGCGGC
>CAYQAY010000162.1:0-2458 GCA_964415585.1 uncultured Reyranella sp. | reverse complement strand
ACCGGCTCCTCGGTCGCGTCCTTGAGCGCGCTGTAGTACGAGCTGGTGCCGGTCTCGACGATGCAACGCGCGATCATCTCGCCGGCCTGGCTGCCACGGACCGACGCAGTCGCCTCGAGTGGCAGCTTGTAGCCCTCGCGGAAACGGTCGAAAGCAGCGTCGAAATCCCACATCGGGTCGGCGAGCTGCGCCCAGCGGCCGAGAGCCATGCCGTGCTGCACCTCTTCGACCACCCAAGCGTCGACCGACTGCATGAAGGCGGGGTCATCCGCGAAGACACGGCCGAGATAGATGCCGTAGTCGCCACCGTTGCGCTCCACCAGGGCCGCAGCCTTGATATTGCGCAGGATCTCCGGATCGACCTTCGACGCGTCGAACCGATCCCACGCGATCGTTTCGAGTGTCCAGTTACCCATGAGTGAGAACCCTCGGCGACATGTCGCTTGAGTGTAATAAAGCGACGTCCGGCCCGCCTTTCAATGGCCGGCCGGTGCACATCTCGACAGAAAATTGCGCAGTAACGCTGAAGTCAGCGGCTGGCGTAATAGGCCTGCGCACGGCGCAAATCCTTGGCGATGGCGAGGTTCTTCTCGGCCATCGCCTTCTCGGCATCGCCAGCCGCATCGGCAAGCTCGCGCTCAGCCGCACGCTCGCGCTCGGCAAGCTGCTCCGGCGTAACCTGCTCGAACGGCAGCGCTTCGTCTGCCAGCACCGTGCAACGCTCGGGGGTCACCTCGGCGAAGCCGCCCACGACCAAGAAGCGCTGCTCGGCCTTGTTGCCCTGGAAGACCTCGAGCACTCCAGGACGGACGGTCGAGATCAGCGGGGCATGGCCCGGCAGAACGCCGAAGTCGCCTTCGCTGCCCGGGACGACGACCATGTCGGCCTCGGTGGCGAGCAGCTCGCGCTCGGGCATCACCAAACGGAAGGAGACCTTGGCCATCTGCTCAGGCCGCCTCGGCCGCGAGCTTCTTGGCCTTGGCGACGGCCTCGTCGATCGTGCCGACCATGTAGAAGGCCGCCTCCGGCAGATCGTCGTACTCGCCAGCGACGATCGCCTTGAAGGCCTTGATCGTGTCCTCGAGCTTCACGAACACACCTGGCGTGCCGGTGAAGACTTCCGCGACGTGGAACGGCTGGCTGAGGAAGCGCTGCATCTTGCGCGCACGGCTCACGACCAGCTTGTCCTCTTCCGACAGCTCGTCCATGCCCAGGATGGCGATGATGTCCTGCAGCGACTTGTACTGCTGCAACACGCGCTGCACCGAACGGGCGACGGTGTAGTGCTCCTCGCCGACGACGCGCGGGTCGAGCATGCGCGAGGTCGAGTCGAGCGGGTCGACGGCCGGGAAGATCGCCTGCTCGGCGATCGAGCGGCTGAGCACCGTGGTCGCGTCCAAGTGGGCGAACGAGGTGGCGGGCGCCGGATCGGTCAGGTCGTCGGCGGGCACGTAGATGGCCTGCACCGAGGTGATCGAGCCCTTCTTGGTCGAGGTGATGCGCTCCTGCAGCGCGCCCATGTCGGTCGACAAGGTCGGCTGGTAGCCCACCGCCGACGGGATGCGGCCGAGCAGCGCCGACACTTCCGAGCCCGCCTGCGTGAAGCGGAAGATGTTGTCGACGAAGAACAACACGTCCTGGCCTTCGGCGTCGCGGAAGTACTCCGCGACCGTGAGGCCCGACAGCGCCACACGGGCGCGGGCGCCAGGCGGCTCGTTCATCTGGCCATACACCAGCGCCACCTTCGAGCCGGCGCCGTCGAGCTTGATGACGCCGCCTTCGATCATCTCGTGATAGAGGTCGTTGCCCTCGCGGGTACGCTCGCCGACGCCCGCGAACACCGACACGCCGCCGTGCGCCTTCGCGACGTTGTTGATCAGCTCCATGATCGTCACGGTCTTGCCGACGCCGGCGCCGCCGAACAGGCCGATCTTGCCGCCCTTGGCGTAGGGCGCCAGCAGGTCGATGACCTTGATGCCGGTGACCAGGATTTGGGCTTCCGTCGACTGCTCGACGAACTCGGGCGCACTGCGATGGATCGGCAGGGTCTGCTTGTTGCCGACCGGGCCGCGCTCGTCGACCGGCTCGCCGATGACGTTCAGGATGCGGCCGAGCGTCTCGGGACCGACCGGCATGGCGATCGGGGCGCCGGTGTCGACCGCCTTCTCGCCGCGGACCAGACCGTCGGTCGTGTCCATCGCGATGGTGCGGACTTCCGACTCACCCAGGTGCTGCGCCACTTCCAGCACGATCAGGCGGCCGTCCGCCTTGACGTGCAGCGCGTTCAGGATGTTCGGCAGCTCGCCCTGGAAGCGAACGTCGACGACCGCGCCCGTGATCTGGGTGATCGTGCCGATGTTGTTGGTGGCCATGACGGATCCCTTTCCTTCGATTGCTGGCAGCCGGCCTAGATGGCCTCGGCGCCCGAGATGATCTCGATGAGTTCCTTGGTGATCGA
>CAYQAY010000161.1:0-2463 GCA_964415585.1 uncultured Reyranella sp. | reverse complement strand
AGCCCGGCACCTGCTTCACCTGCCAGGCCGTGCCGGCGACCGATCTCGTGCTGGACGTCTAACTCCGTCGTCCCGACCGGAGCTGAGCGCAGCGAGGCGGAGTGGAGGGACCTTCTCTCCACGACAGGCTGCTTGTCGTGGAAGCAAGGTCCCTCCACTCCGCTTCGCTTCGGTCGGGACGACGGATCAGAGCCGCTTGTCGTAGAACACCGACCACTTCACGTCGGGATAGTCGAGCACCGGGCCGCAGCGCGTGAAGCCCGCGCGCTCGTAGACCTTCCAGGCGGCGTGGTGGCGGTCGCCGGTCTCCAGCACCAGCCGCTGCAGGCCTTCCGACCGCGCCAGCGCCTCGATGCGCGCCACGATCTGCTCGCCGATCTTGCGGCCGCGGTGCGAGGGCCGCGTGTACATGCGCTTCACCTCGCCGATCCCCTCGCCGTGCCGCTTCAGCGCCCCGCAGGCGACGGCGCTGCCGCCGTCGCGCGCAATGAACACGGTCGTGGTGTCGTCGGCCATCTGCTCCACCGTCAGGTGATGGCAATGCTCGGGCGGCGTCAGCTCGAGCAGGACGGCGTTCAACTCGGCGACCAGCGTGCGGACCTCGTCCTGCAGCGGCGTCTCGACGGCGATGGTGATGCCAGATGGGGGACCGTTCATGGATGCAGTCGTAGCATAGGGCCTCCACCGGTGCTCCACTTCGACGTCACCACTGGAACTTGCCGAAGACATGGACGGCGCCTATCTGGACTACAGGGCCGGAACGGACGCTGGCGACGTCGCCTCTCTGGAGACGTTGCGGGAATGGCTGGCAGATGAAGCGCGTCAGGATTGAAGAGCTGGAGAAGGCACTGGACCGTCGGAAAGCCGAGCTTGGCTTTTCCGGCGATCGCTATGTGCTGCCCAATTCCGGGATCAACCGCACCGCCGAGAAGCGCGCATTGCTCGAAGCGATCCGGAGCGCGGCGTCCCGCGCGGGAAAGACGCCGGCTTTCGAATCGGACACTCCACGCAAGAGGGCTCGAAGAGACTAGAGACCGGCCTGCCCGCCGCGCTCATAAAGCAGCATCCGGTGACGGCGGATCGAGGCAAGCCGGTAGGGATTGGTGACGTTGCGCTCGCGCACGAGGTCGACCGGCCGACCGAACAGCGTCGCCATCGCCTCGTGCAATCTGGCAATGTCGAGCAGGCTCCAGTCGGCGTCCGGCGCGTACTCGACCAGGAGATCGACATCGCTGTCCGGCCGTGCGTCGCCCCGCGCCTGCGATCCGAACAAGGTCAGCTTGGTTATCTTCCAGTGTCGACACAAAGCGTCGAGCTTGTCCGACGGCGGCGGAACGAACTCGGCCATAGGGTCACCTTTAGCATGCTGGCCGAACTCGATCATCGCCTTAACGCGTTCGGTGCCAGCGCCCACCACACCGTCGATACTCCTGCAAACCTTCGCAGGTGCGGCTAGAACCAAGTCTACCGCGCCAAGAGAGTCGACCGAAGCGCGCTATCGGCCGATCCAACGCTCGACTGGAGCTTTCATCTCAGGCATCTTGGTCGAACTATCAGGGGTTGTAGCATCGGAATCGACTCAAATGCGGCGTTTGATCTTGCTTATGCTTGTCGCCACATTGGCCGGGTGCGCCGGAGCGATAGATCAACAGAAAAGCTATGAACGAGTCCAAATCGGAATGACCTCTCAACAGGTCGAGCATCTGTTCGGACCTATTGAATGGCGCCACCTTACATACGATCGCCTTCAGACGGGTGGCAGCAACCATCACTTGGAATTCCAGAACAACCGACTCGGCAACAGCTACGAAATCATCAAGGAAGGGCGCAACGCCGAACCAGAAGTGACAAAGCGCGGAATGCCCCTCGCCGAGGTCATTGCGGTCATGGGCCCACCAACCACGAACTGTGCGATGTTCCCATTCGATGACGCAAGGAGTTGGACGAACGCGGGATACCAAGTCTGCTTTGTCGATGGCAGGGTATCCTCGAAGCGGATCGTTGAGCCAGTACGGATTCCTCACCACCCTCCTGGCCCGGATTGCAACAACATGGTCTTCTTCGGCGTCGGTAGTGCAATCCTTTCCGATGCGGCACGAAGGACTCTGAGCACCTTCGCCAAGTTCTGCGCACCTCCAACAACATTGATTGTCTCCGTCACAGGCCACAGCGATGCCACCGGAGATGAACCAGCAAACATGGCCATAGCGCTTGCGCGCGCCGACGCGGTGAAGCGATTTCTTGTTTCTTCGGGCATCGCCGCGTCATCCATCGTCGTAAGCGCAGTCGGTGCGAAGCAACCTTTTGTGACCAGACCTCAACCAAGTGTCAGCGACAAAGAAGGGATCAGTTCGATGCACGCGATGAACCGTCGAGTCACGCTCGAGAGGCGACCGCGATAGGTTTAGCCGTGCGGCACCAGCACCTGGCGCACCGTGGCGACGTCCTGCAGCCGGTCGAAGC
>CAYQAY010000160.1:0-2515 GCA_964415585.1 uncultured Reyranella sp. | reverse complement strand
TGCGGCGTAGTCCAGCAGCAACTCGTCCGGCGCCGGATGGCGGCTCATGACTCTTTTTCCTCCAGGGCCTCCCGCAGCCGTCCCAGGGCCAGCCGGATGCGCGATTTCACCGTTCCCAGGGGCAACCCGAGCTCGTCGGCGATCGTCGTATGCGTCTTGTCTTCGAAAAACGCCTTCCGGATCACCACCAATTGGTCTGCCGACAAGCCCCCCAGCAACTCCTTCACCCGCGTATACGTTTGACCCGCCAGGACGGATTTGTCGGCATCCTCCTCATCCGGCCCAAACACCGTCAGCCAGTCCTCCGTCTCGATCGACGGCCGGGTGCTCCGACGCAGCAGGTCGATCCGTTTGTTGCGGGCGATCGTGTAGAGCCAGGTTGAAGCCGACGCGCGCCGGCGGTCGAAGCTCGCCGCCTTCCGCCACACCATGATCAGCGCTTCCTGCGCAACTTCCTGCGCGGCCTCTGCATCCGCTCCGCCGCGCACAAGGAAGGCCTTCAGCCGCGGCGCGAAGTGTCGGTACAGGCTCGCGAACGCCGCACGATCCTGGCGGCTCGCGATCGCCTCGATCAGATCGGCGGCCTCCTCGGCAGACAGCATCCAACAGAGTTTAACGCCCGTGATCGTTCTGCCAACACCAAAAATCCTCGCGCGCGAGCCGCCCCGGTGCTCCAATCGGTGCCATCCGGAGAGCCCGAGCGGCGGCAAACGACGTCCGCCGCTCGCGCCCGGACAAGGCCTTACATCTTAGGCAGGAGAACCGTGTCGATCACATGGATGACGCCGTTCGACTGCTTGACATCGGCGATCGTCACCGTAGCGACGTTCCCGTTCTCGTCGGTCAGCGTGATCTTGTCGCCCATCATCTTCGCCTGCAGTACGCAGCCGCCGACCGTCTTCACCGGATGGGTGCCCTTGTCGTCCTTGATCATCTTGGCGATCGCGGGTGACATCGCGTTGGCGGCCACCACGTGGCAGGTCAGGATCTTGGTGAGCTTGGCCTTGTTTTCCGGCTTGACCAAGCCCTCGACGGTGCCGGGTGGCAACTTGGCGAAAGCCGCATCGGTCGGCGCGAACACGGTAAAGGGGCCGGGGCCCTGCAACGTCTCGACCAGACCAGCGGCCTTGACAGCCGAAACCAGGGTCGTGTGGTCCTTCGAGTTCGACGCGTTGGCCACGATGTTCTTGTCGGCCATCATCGGCGCACCCCCGACCATGGGGTTCTGCGCGACGGCCGGAAGCGCGATGGCGAAAGAAGCTGACGCCAAAAGTGCTGCGAGAGTGGGGTGCTTGATCATCACGAAGTACTCCGATTGTTGCACGTGAAGTTCGGGTGCCGGCGCACTGGCACCGGCGATGCGTCGGTCACGAAGCCGATCTGCATCTGATATCGGATACGGGCATGAAGGCGCCGCGGTTCACGCCACAACGTCACTGATGTGTGACCTCGAAGTGACCGACATTCGAACGCGCGCCGCTCGTCCAACCCGGTCTCGGGCGCGTATCCCAGCGGTTGCCTTGTCAATCTTCCCTGTCGGAAAGGCACATCGACGACAAATCCGGCAACACATTCGTTCGTGCCGCTTGTCAGCTCGCGGGAGCGCGGCGGAGTCGCAACTCGACGCGGCCGACGCGCAACATCCATTTGCCCACGGTAGCGGTGTTCAGCACCGTTTCGGGAGATTCCAGTGCAAGGACGTCGGAGAAATCGACGTTCCAGCCCCCGAGCTTGACGGTGTATTCGAGCCGAACGACCTTTCCATCCGTCCATGCGCGCGCGGTTCCCACGACGTCCTCGCGCGTCCCCGAGTAAACTCCTGGCGCCGTGCGCACGAACGTCCAAGTCTTGCGATCACGCTCGCCGTCCGCGAAAACAAAATCCTCGACCAAAGTCAGCGTTCGGCCATCCCACGTGCCGTCGATGGTCACCTCGAACGGTCGCCTCGCGCCGGACCAGGCATTGACGAAAACCCCTTCGCCCGTCGTGCGCCCCGGGAAGAACTCTTCGAGCACAAGGGTAGACCGAGCGGTGGCCGGCGCCTCGGGAGGTGTGGCGCAGGCGGTAAGGAGCGTCATGCCGAGGGCTGTCAGGAGCGGGGCTCTGAGGGCGGTCATGCAGTCCTTTACGCTCGGACGGCACTACCGGATGACCCACTTGTTTGCCCAGTTTGTCGCCAAGCTGCCAAGTCCAGCGTGAACGACCGCAATTCGCATGTCTCGTTCGACGTCGACTCGGGCGGTCGCGTCCCCTTTCCGGCCAACGGAGCGAACAGATCGCCGAAACGACGATTTGAGAGGGCCTCTCCGACGGTTCGACGCGGCGCAGTTGCTGTCGTTCATCGCACCAGCCGAGTCGAGGACGATCATTGCGTTCGGCGATCCGGCATTGTCGCAGACGACTCTAGAAGTCGCCATCGATGGTCTCGGGAAAGTGGCGTCCCCGAGAGGATTCGAACCTCCGACCTCCGGTTTAGGAAACCGCTGCTCTATCCGGCTGAGCTACGGGGACGTGG
>CAYQAY010000159.1:0-2526 GCA_964415585.1 uncultured Reyranella sp. | reverse complement strand
TTTGTGGACGCCTGAATGTAACGCGTTCTGTCCGGAAACCTGTCCGGGGCAGCGTCGCAAACCGGTCACGAACCGATCGTCCTGGCCGACGTTCGCCGTCGGCATTCGTTTGCTCTTTGGGTCTCGTTCTTCGTGGTCGAGGGCATGGTCAGGACCATGCCGAGGCGCAGCGCTCTCTGAAGAGCTTCGGGGGCACGCCGGAAGGAGTTCCGGTGGCACGGACGCCTCATCTTGTCGTCTGTTTGCCGAACAACTTCTGACACTCCGAACGGGTGTCAGAAGTTGTTCGGGGTTGTGCGCTCCACACGCGGAGTCCGAGTCTCGTGAAACCGGCAAAGGACCCTCCACGGGTCCAGGAGGCCGATGGCCACATGGCATCACGCGCGTTGGCCCAGCGCGACGGGAGGGCTGGCCGGGGTTTCTCCCGGCTTTTTGCGCCGCGCCTCCGGAGTGACCTTCCGGGGGCTCGGCTGGTTCTTGCGTTCCCGCCCCCTCGTGGTCCGAGGGGATGCGGTCGGTCGGCCGGGCGTGTCCGCCAGTGGGTTTCAGGCTGCGCGCGTAGGATCGATTCGCGTCAGATGTGCGACAGTCTCCCGGGACGGCCGGATGAGGGAGACCGACGACGATGTTCTTGATCGACAGGGGATACACCCTGCCCCGAGTGGCTACGCGACCGGAGTCCGTGGACCTGGTCCCTTGCATCGCCCGCGTGGAGAACGGGAACGCCACCCAGTCACAACAAGGAGCCGTCCCGTGCGAAGTGACCGGGCGGCTCGGCCTTCGAAGATAGGCCTCGTGCGACGATAGCGAAAACATAGCGCGATTCCGGCTGAACCTGTGAATCGCCCTTCGCAAACCTGCTTCGCGGATTCTGCTCGGCTGCTAGCAGTGCATGCACACTGGCCGTCGTCGGGCTGGCATTCCTGGGCCGGACGGACTATATGACTATCTAGATGGTCAGGAGCGCGACATGGAAGCGGTCAATCTGGCGGACGCCAAGGCCCATCTGAGCGAGCTGGTGGATCGGGTCGAGGCTGGCGATTCGATCGACATCACCCGTCGCGGCAAGCCGGTGGCGCGACTCACGGCCGTGGCCGGGCCACGCAAGCGGATCGATGCCGCGCTGCTTCGGTCGCTGACGGCGGCGATGCCGTTCCAATCCGGCAATGCCGCCGATCTCGTGCGCTCGATGCGGGATGGCGACCGCTACTGATGCTTTATCTCGACACGTCGCTGATCGTCGCGGCGCTCTCCAACGAAGCAATGACGCCGCGCGTTCAGTCCTGGTTGGCCGAGCAGGACGCGGCGCAACTCCTGATCAGCGACTGGACCGTGACCGAGATGTCCTCGGCCATGGCCATCAAGCTGCGGACCGGGCAGATCAGTCTGGATCAGCGCGCGGCGGCACTCGCCATGTTCAACAAGCTGGTCGCCGAGAGCTTCACCGTGCTCGGCGTGAGCGGCGGGCAGTTCCGGGCGGCGGCAAAATTCGCCGATCAGCATGCCCTCCGGCTTCGCGCCGGGGACGCCTTGCACCTCGCCATAGCCTCCGAGCACGGCGCGACGGTGCATACGCTCGACCAGCGGCTCGCCGAGGCGGGTCTGGCGCTCGGCGTCCCGACGCGGCTGCTGGCGTGACCGGCAACTGGACGGATGCCGAGAACGACGCGATCGTCGCCGACTATTTCGCGATGCTCGCCGACGACATCGCCGGACGCCCCTACGGCAAGGCCGGGCACAACCGCCTCCTCCAGGCAGCGATCGGCCGGCCGAGAGGCTCGATCGAATACAAGCACCAGAACATCAGCGCCGTGCTCAAGGGCCTCGGCGAGGATTGGATCCCGGGCTACAAGCCGGCCTTCAACTACCAGGCCTCGCTCGTCGACGCCGTGGTGCGCTGGCTCGACCGCCGTCCGGGCGGGCTCGCACCGGCGGCAAGGGCGGCCAAGGGATCGTCGCCGTCCGCCCTCCATGAGGAGGCGATGCTGTGGATCGGCCCGCCACCGACGCAGAGCAATGCGCCGCCGCCGGACGAACTCGGGCAGATGACGGCCCTCGCCCGGAAGTACGACGTGGCCGGACGCGACGCCCGCAACCAGGCGCTGGGCCGCGCCGGCGAGGAACGAGTCCTCGCCCACGAGCACGCCACCCTGCGCGCTGCCGGGCGAACCGATCTCGCCGGGCGTATCCGCTGGGTGTCGCACGTCGATGGCGACGGTGCCGGGTTCGACATCCAGAGCTTCGACACGGACGGCGGCGACCGGCTGATCGAGGTGAAGACGACCAACGGCTGGGAACGCACGCCGTTCCACATCACGCGCAACGAACTGGCGGTCGCCGAGGAGCGCCGCGCCGACTGGCGGCTGGTGCGATTGTGGAATTTTGCGCGCGAACCGAAGGCGTTCGAGCTGCGACCGCCGCTGGAGGCGCATGTATCGCTGATGGCCACCGGCTATCAGGCGAGCTTCCGGTAGGGTCCTTCGCCGAACGGCCGGCCTCACCGGCCCGACGCCGTCCATCACCGCG
>CAYQAY010000158.1:0-2572 GCA_964415585.1 uncultured Reyranella sp. | reverse complement strand
CCGAGGTCGCCCCATTTCAGGCGGGCCGCCGGATGCACGTAGAGCACGTTGCCGAACAACACGAACTCGTTGCGCGGCCCGTAGCGCTTCTGGTCGTAGAAACCGCCGAGCACGAAGCCGCGCTTCTCCATCTCGCCGTGCAGGCTCGCGAAGGGCTGCATGCTCGGCTCTCTGTGGCTGAAGCTCGCCTCGGCCAGCACGAAGACCACATTGTGGTCGGCGATCAGCCGGTCGGCGCCGCGCAGCACCTCCAGCTCCCAGCCCTCGACGTCGATCTTCAGCAGGTCGATGTGGGAGATCCCGGCCGACGCCGCGAACGCGTCGAGCGTCGTCACCTCGACCGCGGCCGAGGTCGCGCCGCTGACCGCGCCGACCAGCGTGTTGAGCTGGCTGTCGTCGTTGAGCTGCAGCGTCGCCGTTCCCGGCGCGGCGCCGACCGCCAGGCCGTGCAGGTGGACGCGCGCGTTGCCGCCGAAGCGGCGCTGCAGTTCCGCGAAGCACCGGCGGTCGGGCTCGAAGCTGAAGATCTCGGCCTGCGGGAAGTAGCGCACCAGGCGCTCGACGGTCTGGCCGACATTCGCGCCGACGTCGAAGATGACCTCGGCCCGCCGCGTACCGGCAAAGCGCTGCACGTCGTAGGGCCAGGAGAAGCCGCGCGGAAAGTATCGACTGAGCGGCAGCCGTCTCCACGACAGGACCGTCTCGATCGATGACTGGAAGGCGACGGCGAGGAGGTGCTTGAGGCTTTTCATGCTGGTGCCCGACGGCCGGCACCCTTTGTTCGACGTCGAAGGGATCGTCGCCGGACGCTACGCGTTCGGGCGCCCGCGCGCAACGAACGCGTCGGGGGACCGCCGGCGCCCTCTCCACGGGGCTGGTCCCGCGTGACCGGCGGTCTTATGGTGCGATACCGGAGAACGCCAATGTCTCCCAGCCTCGTCATCCGCAACGGCACCATCGTCGACGGCACCGGCCGCGATCCCTTCGAGGCCGATCTCGCCATCGCGGGCGACCGCATCGCTGCGATCGGCGGCACCATCCCGAAGGGCCCCGAGGAGATCGACGCCCGCGGCCGGCTGGTCACGCCGGGCTTCGTCGACGTCCACACCCACTACGATGCGCAGGTGACCTGGAGCGAGCGGCTGTCGCCCTCGTCGTGGAACGGCGCCACCACCGTCGTGCTCGGCAATTGCGGCGTGGGCTTCGCGCCCTGCCACGCGGACCAGCACGACATGCTCATCAACCTGATGGAGGGCGTGGAGGACATCCCCGAGATCGTCCTCGCCGAGGGACTGCCGTGGAACTGGCACAGCTTCCCGGACTATCTCGACGCGCTCGCCGCCCGCGCCTACGACGCCGACATCGCGACCCAGGTGCCGCACGCAGCACTTCGCGTCTACGTGATGGGCCAGCGCGGCGCCGACCGCGAGCCCGCGACCGAACAGGACCGCCAGCGGATGGCCGAGCTGACCGTCGAGGGCCTGCGCGCCGGTGCGCTGGGCTTCTCGACCTCGCGCACGCTCAACCACAAGTCGGCCGACGGCAGGCACATCCCGACCTTGCGCGCCGAGGAGGCGGAGCTCATCGCCATCGCCCGGGCGATGCGCGAGGCAAACGCGGGCTGGCTGCAGGTCGTGTCGGACTTCCAGGACGGCGAGATCGCGCTGTTCCGCCGGCTGGCGAAGGAGTCGGGCCGCCCGGTCACGATCACGCTGACGCAATCCAACGCCCGCCCCGACGGCTGGCGCGAGGTCATGGCGGAGATCGACGCGGCCAACCGCGAGGGTCTGCGCATCACCGCCCAGGTCCGCTCGCGCCCGACCTGCGTCCTGCTGGGCCTCGAACTGTCGCAGACGCCCTTCACCGGCCGTCCGAGCGCCGACCGCCTCGCCCGCCTGCCCTTCGCCGAGCGCCTTGCCGAATGGCGCAAGCCCGAGTTCCGCACCCGCCTGCTGGCCGAATCCTTCGCGGGCGACCGCAGCCGCCGCATGGTCGACCGCTGGGACCGCATGTATCCGCTGGGCGATCCGCCCGACTACGAGCCCACGCCGGAGCGCAGCATCGCCGCCCTCGCCGCGCGCCAGGGCCGCAAGCCCGACGAGGTCGCCTACGACCTGCTGCTGGAGAACGACGGCAAACAGATCGTCTATCTCCCCGTCACCAACTTCGCCGACGGCAATCTCGACGTGGTGCGCGAGATGATCGACGCGCCCAACACGCTGCTGGGCCTCGGCGACGGCGGCGCGCATGTCGGCATCATGTGCGACGCGACCGCCACCAGCTACACGCTGACCCACTGGACGCGCGACCGCGCGAAGGATCGCGCGCGCGGCTCGCTGTTCCCCGTGGCCTGGGCCATCAAGCGCCTGACCGCCGACAACGCGATCGAGGTCGGCCTGCGGGATCGCGGGCTGCTGAAGACCGGCCTGAAGGCCGACATCAACGTCATCGACTACGACAACATGCGGCTGCGCAGGCCCGAGGTCGTCTACGACCTGCCGGCGGGCGGCCGGCGCCTGATCCAGCGCACCGACGGCTTCGACGCGACGATCGTGTCGGGGGCTGTGGTGTA
>CAYQAY010000157.1:0-2586 GCA_964415585.1 uncultured Reyranella sp. | reverse complement strand
CTAGCCGGGCTCCGTGAAGGGGAGGTCTGCCCTCCCCGGTTGTAGGGTGGACTTCCGTTCCCGTCGCGCCCACGCTCGAGGCCATGAAGAAGCTCTGGATCGGGGTGTCGCTCCTGGCCGCCGCCCTCTGGCCGACCCGCGTCGCGCTGGCGCTGATCCTGGCCGGCCTGCTCATGCTGGTGTTCCACGAACAGGGCCGGGACCTCGTCGTGCGGCTGGGCGAGAGCGACGGCGACTGGCTCGCCTGGAGCCTGTTCTTCGTCGCGACCGCCTGGTGGGCGATCCAGAGCTGGCTGTGGGCGCGCATCGCGCTCGACCGCCGCTTCGGCCCGATCAGCGGCCCGATCGGCGGCCCGACGGCGACGCGCGCGCTCACCATCCGCATGTTCACCGGCGAGGTCGTGACCAGCACGGCGCTCGACTGGATGGTGCGCGGCATCCCGCGCCTCTACGCCCTGGTGGTCTTCCTGCTCGCTGCCGGCGCCATCTTCTTCCAGACGCGCAGCGTCGCCGCCTGGGCCTTCCTCGCGGCCGGCGCGGCGCTCGCCGTCTTCCTGTGGAAGCGCCGTGCCCTCATCGACCCGCGCCGCCGGCCCATGCTGGCCGGGGCGGCCCCGCCGACGCTCGACCGCTGGTCGTTCCTGTTCGGTCTCACGCGGCCGGCGCGCCTGCTCACGATCGGCTCGCTGGTCGTCGCCGCGTCGATGTCGGTCGCCGTGTGGTGGCTGCCGGGCGCGCAGATCACCGGCACCGCACTCGGCGCACCCACCGTCACTTTCCTCGCCTTCGCCTCGATCCTGGGCGCGCTCGGCCTCGCGACCGGCCTGTCGCATCTCTGGGCCTTCCCGGTGATCGGCGGCCTGCTGGTGCTGGGCGGCCTGGTGTCGATGCTGGTCCCATGGCGCGACCACCACACCATTCCGGCGCTCGACGGGGCCTCGCCGCTCGACGGCCGGCGCAGCTTCGACCAGGCCTGGGACGGTTGGCAGAAGGCCAACCCGGACGACGGCGGCGCGCGGCCGATCGTGTTCGTCGCCACGGCGGGCGGCGGCGTGCGTGCTGCCCTCTGGACCACCGTCGTACTCGACCGCGCCCGCCAGTTGCCCGAATTCGACAACCGGGTCTTCGCCGTCTCGGGCGTGTCGGGTGGCGCGCTGGGCGCCACCGCCTATCTCGCCGGCCTCTCGTCGGGCGCGGCCGGTCCCGCCGGTCCGTGTGCGCAGCCGAAGGACGGGTTGTGCGGCTTCGGCACGCTCGGCCGCGCCATGTTCTCGGCCGACATGCTGGGGCCGACGTTTGCCGCCGCCTTCTACGGCGACCTTCTCTTCACCTTCGCGCCGCTGCCCACGCCCATCAATTCGGCCGATGCACTGTCGCAAACCTGGCGCGAGGCCTGGCGCCGCGCCACCGCCAGCAGGGACGACGGCTTCGCGCGGGGATTCCTCAGCCACTGGAAGGGCGACGGCTGGCGGCCGGTGATGCTGCTGAACGGCACGCATGTCGAGACCGGCAAGCGCCTCATCACCACCGACCTGCGGCTCGGCGGCACCAAGGTGCGCGACTCCTGGGATCTCCACCAGATCATGCATCGCGACATCGACACGGCGTGGGCGGCGCTGAACGCCGCGCGTTTCCCCGGCGTGGTCGCCGCCGGCACGGTGACGACCGCCGACGGCAAGGCGTGGGGCCATGTGATCGACGGCGGCTACTTCGAGAATTCCGGTGCGATCGCCGCGATGGAGCTGGCCGCCGACGTGGCCGAGCTCGCCGAGGAAAGGGGCCGCGACGAGGTCGGGAAGGGAAGGCCCTATCCCGTGCTGAAGCCGGTCTTCATCGAGATCGTGAGCGATCCCGCGATCAACAGCCGCGACTGGGGCCGCGCGACCAGCCTCGCGGCCTGCTACGCCGACAAGCAGCGCAACGAGGGCCTGTGCGATGCGGCCGAGCCGATGAACTTGTTGATCGGTCTGCGCGGTCCGCTGGCCGGCATCCTCAACGTGCGCTCCGGCCACGGCATCTGGAGCCCCAGCCATTTCCACGACGCGGCGCGGCGCTTCTTCCGCGACCGCGATGGCAGGGCGGTCGAGGGCACCGCCGTGCAGTTCCGACTCTGCCCGCCGCAGGGGGCGGCGCGCGTTCCGCTCGGCTGGCAGCTCAGCGGCCGCTCGGTCGACGACATCGTGCGCTCGCTGCCGGTCGCGGCCCCGCTGCGGCCGGACGCGCCGCCCACATCGCCCGCCTATCGGCGCTGGGAGTGCGAAGAGGCCAACTTCAAGGCGATGCAGACGCTCGGCCGGGCACTGACCGCCAGATAGATCATGTAACCATCCGCCGCGCCCTGCGTTGCCCGAAGAGACAACCAAGGAGCAGGCCCCATGGAGACACAGAAAGACAAGCCCAAGGCGAACGAACCCGCGCAGGGCAAAGGCAAGGTCGAGGGCGAGGGCAGTTACACCGCCACCGCCGACTACAACAAGCGCCAGGCCGACTATCTGAAGAAGGGCACCGTCGACGAGGACGCCCGCGAGGCCAGTCGGGCGCTGGATTCGGACGAGGCGGGTGCGCTCGAAGAGGCCGAGAAGAAGG
>CAYQAY010000156.1:0-2690 GCA_964415585.1 uncultured Reyranella sp. | reverse complement strand
CGCCCGGGGTGTTCCCGCTCCAGTTGTCCGGGTCGGCCTCGTCGAGCACCACGTCGAGCAGCCGATCGCGCAGCCGCTCCACCTTCGTCCGCTGGTCCGGCGTCATGTCTACATGCCCTCCATCATCATCGGCATGGGCACCCCGCCCATCGGGACCGGGTTTTCGAGCGCGTCCATCGCAGCGGCCTCGATCTCCGGCCGGTCGGCCATTAGTTCGATGAGCGCCTCCCGGCGAGCGTCCCGGAATGCTTTCTCGATGAGCCCGGAGCGCTCCGAGTCGCGGCCCTCCGGGATGCCCTGCCAGTCCTTCGAGCGCACGAGCTCGCCGACGTAGCGCTTCGCCAGCCGCCCGGCGGCCTGCCGGTAGTCGTGGTACAGCCATCCGGACTTGTCGATCGCCAGGAGGTCGACCTTCGCCTCGACGTTCTTGCCCAGCGGCACGGACACCGCGGAGGTCGGCTTGCTCACGCGGATGCGGTTGCGCAGGAGTTCGGCGGTCTCGTCTTCGGTCTTCGCGGTCGTGATCGCCACGGGAGACAGCGCCCCCGCTTCAAACTTCACCGGCTCGCCCCAGACGTCGAGCTTCGGCGGAACCTGGTCCGACAGCCCGGGCGTGCGGTTCTTAAACTGGTGGATCGTCTGCGTGTAGATGTCGGCCGTGCTCGGGTCTCGGATCGTGTCGTCCCCAGAGCGGCGCAGGAAGTTGACCCATGCGGGCTCGAACGACGCCACCTGGCCGGACGCCCAGCGCGTGACGGTCTTCTCCCGATCGCCGTGCGAGATGACGTCGAGCAGCGAGGACAGGCCCTGCAGGTACGTCTTCGACATGAGCGCATCGGCGAACCCGAGGACGACGGCGCCGGCAACGGCCTCCTTCGAATCCTCCTCCTCGGCGTACTGAAGCGTGTCGACCGCGTCGGCGGCCATGCCGATGATTGCGCCCATCGGGTCGAGCCGGTTGTATCCGTAGTACTTCCCGTCGATGAGCACGGAATAGGGCTGCCAGCCCGCGGCCTTGAGCGCCTCCTTCTCCTGCGGGTTGGACGGCCCGCCGCCCGTGATGCGCCCGGCTGCCGTCTCTCCGGCCACCAGCGCGGCCACCATCGACCCGAGACCCATGCGCGCCAGCGCGAGGTCTCGCTTCGCCCCTCCGGCCGCCACGTCGTCCCGCCAAGTCTTCAGGCTCGGCGCCAGCGGCGTGCGCTCGATGGCGTACTGCGCGATGTTGGTCGGGGTCTTGATGAACGGCAGCACGAACCGCCCGAGCGGGAGGCTTGCGAGCTTCTGCCCAGCCTGGCCGATGCCCTGAATCCAGTTGTCGCCGTGCAGGGTCTCGGAGAACGTGATGTAGCGCTGAAATGACTCCGTCGCCATGTGCATCTCCTCCGACGGATTGCGGACGAGTTCGTCGACGCGCTGCGCGAACGCCTTGCCGGAAAGCCCCTCCGCCGTTGCCTGGCGGTAGGCCTGCGCCTGGATCTCCATCCGGTAGCCCGCGGCCTTGAAGAACTCGTCTTCAGCGATCAGCGCGCGCCCGGGGATGCGGACGTAGTACTCGCCGAACAGGTCGACCGCCTTGCCCATCGCGGAGTCCTCGGCCAGCCCAAAGTTCGCCGAGGTCACCGCCTTGCGGTTGACGGTCTCGATCTTCGCCGCGGCGTCCGACGGCAGCCCCGTCTTCGCTGCCCGGGCGAACGCGGTGAAAGCGTCCTGCATCCCTGCGAGCAGCCCGTACAGCTGCGCGCCCGCCTCGCCGAGCGCCACGTGATCCGCGTTGCCGGTGATCGCCTTGCCGACCGTGCCCAGCGCGCCAGCGGTGAGCCGCTCCGGAACCTGCATGAGCGTGGTGAGCGCGTTGGACGTGGTGTTGACGACGTGCGTCGTCGGACCGGAGAGAAGCCCGTTGATCCAGATCTCCGTGATCGCGTCGTTCGTGCGCGCGGCCCAGCCCTTCTTCGTGATGTTGGCAATCTTGACTGGATCGTCTCCGGCCGTTTCCAGCAGCCGCGCCAGCTTCATTGTGTTGTCTGGCCCGCCCATTGAGTCCAGTGTGTCCAGAATTTCTCGCGCGCGCAGCCTGCCGCCTGCGGCAGTGATGCGCTTGCCAATCGCAAGAGCGCGCCCGGCCTCGGCTTTTGCGCCCGCCATCGTTTCCTGCACTGCCGCCAATTGGCCGACGAGTTTGTGAAACCCGACCATGTCCTCCGCACTGGCTTGGCCACTGAGAACAAGTGCGCGCGCCTTGATGACGCGCTCGCCAAGCTCAAGCATGATCATCTTGGTCGCAAGAATCTGCTCCGCGTTGAACGCCTCGCTTGGCTTCCTTCCGATCAGGTCCTCAATGCTGTACTTCTCGGCGTCCTTCGCGGTCTTGTCCCACGACACAGTCCCGCGGCGGGCTTCTTGAAATCCGCCGTTCGATTCGGCGACATGATCGATCAGTGCCTTGACGTCGTCAGACGTTTCCAGTTTGTCCGCCCGAAAGTTCCGCCATTCAGTTCGGCCGGGATCGATTGGCGCAGTGCGCACGTCCGGCGCGCGAGCGGCTGCCATTGCCTGCTCAGCGGTGATTTCCGGCACGGCGCGGTCGATGACGCCCTGTTTGATCTCCTGGACGCTCGGCCGCTTGGGCTTGGGCGCCGGAGGCTCAGGCGTCGCGGCGGGAGGCTGCGGCGGGGTCTGCGGGGGCG
>CAYQAY010000155.1:0-2711 GCA_964415585.1 uncultured Reyranella sp. | reverse complement strand
GGCCAGATGCGGCCACCCGTCGACGACCGCTTTCGGGCAGCCGATGTCATACCGTCAGGTGAGCTCCTGACTTCGAGCACACCCAGGAATGTGCGATTAACAACTTGTGCCCTTCAACGGGCGCAAGGCTCGGCGCCCACAGGCTGGCCGGCAAGAACACGCTCACCCAGAACGATCACCAGCAGCGCTAGGCGAGGGCTCGCTGTGGCCAAGCGACGAATCACGGCTAAAGATCTTCGCGCACTTTCCGTAATGATTGCTGCGATTCACACGACCGAGACGCCTACCAGCCAAGGTTCGCGAACGGAGAACTTTGAAGAACGTGGGCGCGCAGTTTCGCGGCAAAACAGGCACCGTACGCCGGGAGCGTCGCGAGGCGAACACACGGAGATGTGCGCCCCTCGCGGCGCAGAAAAGCAGGTGAGATCTTCGACGGTCCGGCGGCGGCTCGTACACTTCGCCTGCTCATGCGAAAAACCAACTTGCCAGCGAGCCATCGTGGCCGTACCCCCGGCGCTCCCACCAGGAATACAGCGCCAGCATCGCTCAGCGACGAAGGCGCGGCGGCGCCCGGCGATTGGGGCTTGACGCTTAACGAGAAGGCCTACCAGCGCCTCGAGGAACTCATCGTCACGCTGCAGCTGGCGCCGGGCAGCGTGGTCTCGGAGGCAAGCCTCAGCGCACTCATCGGAATCGGCACGACACCGATTCGGGAAGCGTTACAGCGCCTGTCGCGCGAGCACCTCGTGCAGATTCTGCCGCGTCGCGGGGTCGTGGTCACCCAGATCGATCTTCGCCGGCAGCTGCTGGTGCTGGAGACGCGTCGCGAGCTGGACCGACTGATCGCCCGCCTTGCCGCGCGCCGGGCCACGGTCGCCGAGCGCCAGCGCATGGCGACGATTGCCCGGCAAATGGCCAGGGCCGTGAAGGCCGGCGCGGTGGCCGATTTCCTGCAGTGCGATGCCGAAATGAATGCGATGGCGGCGCACGCGGCCCGCAACGAGATCGCCGCCCAGTCTGTCGCCGCGCTGCACGCGGTCTCGCGGCGCTTCTGGTTCTTCCACCAGGCGGTGTGGCCCGGCACGGAACGCACGATGCAGCTCCATGTGAGCCTGGCCGAGGCGCTCGCCTCCGGCGTCGAAGCTGCGGCGGTAGCGGCCAGCGACGCCCTGATCGACGACCTGGACAGCTTCTCGCGCAGCACGGTCGCGCCGTGACGCCGATCGACCCTGTAACGAGCGGGGAGGATTGTTCTGGAACTTGACTGGCATGCCAGTGCTGTGCCATAGTTCCGGCGTCATTCAAGGCAACCATCCATGCAACTCTCAACCGACCAACTCGCGCGCTACCGCCGCGACGGCTTCATCGTCCTGCCCGAACTGCTGGCGCCGGCGGAAGTCGCGGCCATGAAGGCCGAACTCCAGCGGCTGCAAGGCATCGACACCGACCACCTCGTGCGCGAACGTGTCGGCGGCGTGGCCAAGACGATCTACCGCGTCCACGAGGCGGACGGGCCAACCGCCTCACCGCCGTTCCACGCCGCCGCGCGCGCCCCTCGGCTGCTCGCCCCGGCCCGGCAACTGCTCGGCGACGAGTCGCTCTACGTCTACCACACCAAATGCAACCTGAAGACCGCCATCGATGGCTCGGTGTGGGCTTGGCACCAGGACTACGGGACGTGGCGGCGCGACGGCGTGCCCGAGGCGAACCTGACGACCGCGCTCCTCATGCTCGACGAGCCTACCGAGATCGGCGGCTGCCTCTATTTCATTCCGGGCTCGCACCGGGTCGGCAACCTCGAACCCGAGTTCGACGAAAGCACCGGCTACAAGTTCTTCGTCGTGCCCAAGCCGACGCTGCTCGAGATCATGCAGCGCAGCGCCGAGCCGGTCCCGATCGTCGGCAAGCCGGGTACGGTGGTCTTCTTCCATCCCAATCTCCTCCATGCCTCGGGCCACAATCTCAGCCGGCACGACCGTTGGCAGGTCTATATCGTCTACAACACTGTCGCGAACAAGCCCGAGGCCGTGCCTGCACCGCGGCCCGACTACGTGCGCTCGACGAACGTAGCGCCCCTGCAGATGGGCAGCGACAAGATCACCACTCAACCTGCACGGGAGACGGCATGACGATCCCGTCGTCCGACGCCATCGCGCACTATCGCGAGACCGGCTACCTCGAACTGCGCAACGTCGTCGAGTCAACGGCGCTGCAGCGCCTGATCGCGACGACCGATCGGCTGCGAGAGGCCGGGCGCGGGCTCGTGGCCGGGACCCGGCACTACGACCTGGAGCCGGGGCACAGCCCGGATGCGCCGCGCATCCGCCGCATCGCCAGCCCGACCGAGCTCGACGAGGTCTACGTCGAGCTTGCCTTCGGCGAGGTGCTTGGCGGCATTGCCGCTGCCTTGATCGGCGGTCCGGTGAAGTTCTATC
The DNA here is from genome assembly GCA_964415585.1 of uncultured Reyranella sp. Lineage (GTDB taxonomy): Bacteria > Pseudomonadota > Alphaproteobacteria > Reyranellales > Reyranellaceae > Reyranella. The sequence goes on along the minus strand of CAYQAY010000155.1, from coordinate 276 downwards.
ACTCGAAGATCAACTTCAAGCTTCCGCACGGCGGGGCCGAGATCGGCTGGCATCAGGACTGGTCGGTGTTCCCGCACACCAACACCAACCTGGTGGCCATCAGCCTGCCGTTGAACCCGTCGCGGCGCTTGAACGGCTGCTTGCGCACGATTCCCGGCACGCACCGGCAAGGCCCGCGCAGCCACTGGGACGGCGGTCGCTACCTGCTGAACTGCAACGCGCAGACGACTCCGGAGGAGGTCTCCCGCGCCGTCGACAGCGAGCTCGATCCGGGTG
>CAYQAY010000154.1:0-2789 GCA_964415585.1 uncultured Reyranella sp. | reverse complement strand
CTGCTGCCGCGGCTGCGCGCGCTGGCGCTCCTCGCGCGCCGTTACGACATCGGCTTCAACATCGACGCCGAGGAGGCCGACCGGCTCGACCTCTCGCTCGACCTGCTGGAAGCGATCTGCTTCGAGCCGGGCCTCGCGGGCTGGCACGGCATCGGCTTCGTCGTGCAGGCCTACGGCAAGCGCTGCCCCGCCGTGATCGACTTCCTGGTCGATCTCGCGCGCCGCAGCGGCCATCGGCTGATGGTGCGGCTGGTGAAGGGCGCCTACTGGGACAGCGAGATCAAGCGCGCCCAGGTCGACGGGCTCGACGGCTTCCCGGTCTACACGCGCAAGATCCACACCGACGTGGCCTATGTCGCCTGCGCGCGCCGGCTGCTGGCGGCCGGCGACGCGGTGTTCCCGCAATTCGCCACCCACAACGCCCAGACCCTGGCCGCCGTCCATGCGCTGGCGGGCGAGGCCTTCACGCCGGACCGCTACGAGTTCCAGTGCCTGCACGGGATGGGTGAGCCGCTCTACGAGGAGGTCGTCGATCCCGAGGGGCTGAACCGGCCGTGCCGCATCTATGCGCCGGTCGGCACGCACGAGACGCTGCTGCCGTACCTGGTGCGCCGCCTGCTCGAGAACGGCGCCAACAGCTCGTTCGTGAACCGCATCTCCGACGAGGACGTCTCGGTCGACGATCTGGTGGCCGATCCCGTCGACCTGGCGCGCGCCCTCCAGCCGCTGGGTGCGCCGCATCCGCTGATCCGCCTGCCGCGCGATCTCTATGGCGCGTCCCGGCGCAATTCCGAGGGCGTCGATCTTTCGAACGAGCAACGCCTCACGGAGCTGGCGCAGGCGCTGGCGGCGAGTGCCGCGGAGACCTGGACCGCCGGTGACGGGACCGGAACCCGCCGCGAGATCGTCAATCCGGCGGACCATCGCGATGTCGTGGGCACCGTGTTCGAGGCGAGCCCCGAGGCGGCGGCGCAGGCCATGGAGAGGGCAGCCGCTGCGGCGTCGGGCTGGGCGGCGACGACGCCGTCCGACCGGGCGGCGGCGCTGCGGCGGGCGGCCGATCGGCTGCAGGCGGCGCTGCCGCGGCTCGCCGGGCTGATCGTGCGCGAGGGCGGCCGCACGGTGGCCAATGCGATCGGCGAGGTGCGCGAGGCCATCGACTTCCTGCGCTACTACGCCGGTCAGGCCGAGACGCTGCTGGAGGGCAAGGCGCACCGGCCGCTGGGGCCGGTCGTCTGCATCAGCCCGTGGAACTTTCCGCTGGCCATTTTCACCGGCCAGATCGCGGCGGCTCTTGCGGCGGGCAATACGGTGCTGGCCAAGCCTGCCGAGGAGACGCCGCTGACCGGCGCGGCCGCCGTACGCCTCCTGCACGAGGCGGGCATCCCGTCCGGTGTGCTGCAGCTCGTGCCCGGCGACGGCAGGATCGGGGCTGCCCTCGTGGCGCATCCTGCGACACGCGGCGTCGTGTTCACCGGCTCGACCGAGGTGGCGCGGCTGATCCAGCGCCAGCTCGCCGAGCATCCGCCGGAGAACGGCTGTCCCGTGCCGCTGATCGCCGAGACGGCCGGCCAGAACGCCATGATCGTCGACTCCTCGGCACTGGCGGAGCAGGCGGTGGGCGACGTCCTGGTCTCGGCGTTCGACAGCGCCGGCCAGCGCTGCTCGGCGCTGCGCATCCTCTGCCTGCAGGAGGACGTGGCGGACCGCCTGCTGGAGATGCTGAAGGGCGCGATGCGCGAGCTCGGGGTCGGCGATCCCGGCCGGCTCTCGACCGACGTCGGCCCGGTGATCGGCGCCGAGGCCAGGCAGGCCATCGAGAAGCATGTCGGCGGGATGCGTGCCCGCGGGTTTCGGGTCCACTCGCTGCCGCTTCCCGAGGGCGCGGCGCACGGCACGTTCGTCGCGCCGACGATCGTCGAGATCGGGAGCGTGGCCGATGTCGAGCGCGAGGTGTTCGGCCCGGTGCTGCACGTCCTGCGCTATCGCCGCCAGGATCTCGACCGGGTGATCGACGCGATCAACGCGACCGGCTTCGGCCTCACCTTCGGCCTGCACACGCGCATCGACCGCACGGTCGACCGTGTGGCCAGGCGGATCGCGGCGGGCAACGTCTACGTCAACCGCAACATCGTGGGCGCGGTGGTGGGCGTGCAGCCGTTCGGCGGACTTCGGCAATCCGGCACGGGACCGAAGGCGGGCGGGCCGCTCTATCTCCTGCGCCTGCTGGCGGCGGGCCCGGGCAGCGACATCCCCGCGACGCGCGCGGCGCTGGCGCCCCTTCAGGCTTACGGCGGCTGGCTGGAGGCGAGGGGGCGCGCCGACCTCGCCGGGCGCTGCCGGCGCTATGCCGAACGAAGCGCGCTGGGCGCCGTCGTCGAGCTGCCGGGGCCGGTCGGCGAGCAGAACCGCTACCGGCTGCACGGCCGCGGGCGCCTCGCCCTGCTGGCGTCGACGGAGACGGGCCTGCTGCTGCAGGTCGGCGCGGCGCTGGCGACCGGCAACGACGTGGTGGTGGGCGAGGCGGGGCCGCTCGCCGGCCTGCCGCCCGATCTGGCGAAACGCGTCGCGGTGCGGGGCGACTGGGAGGCGGTCGACGATCTCGCCGGCGTGCTGCTCGAGGGCGAGGGCGAGCGGGCGCGCGAGGTCGCGATGCGGCTGGCGCGGCGGCCGGGTGCCATCGTGCCGCTGCAGGCGATTGCGAGCGGTGCGCTGGCCGACGGACGCGAGGACTACCGGCTGGAAGGCCTGCTGGGCGAGACCTCGACCAGCATCAACACGGCCGCCGC
>CAYQAY010000153.1:0-2882 GCA_964415585.1 uncultured Reyranella sp. | reverse complement strand
TCGTCTACAAGAACTACTACGACATCGGCGTCGCCGTCGGCACGCCGCAGGGCCTGGTCGTGCCGGTGCTGCGCGATGCCGACATGCTCGACTTCGCGGGCGTGGAGAAGGGCATCGGCGAGCTCGGCCGCAAGGCGCGCGACGGCAAGCTGTCGATCGCCGACCTGACCGGCGGCACCTTCACCATCTCCAACGGCGGCGTCTACGGCTCGCTGATGTCGACGCCGATCCTCAATCCGCCGCAGTCCGGCATCCTCGGCATGCACAAGATCCAGCAGCGGCCGATGGCGGTCGGCGGCGAGGTGAAGATCCGGCCGATGATGTACCTCGCTCTGTCGTACGACCACCGCATCATCGACGGCCGCGAGGCCGTGCTCTTCCTGGTGCGGGTCAAGGAATGCATCGAGGATCCCGAGCGCCTGCTGCTCGGCGTGTGAGGACAAGCGCATGGCCAACGAGACATTCGACCTCGTCGTGATCGGCGCCGGTCCGGGCGGCTACGTCGCCGCGATCCGGGCCTCCCAGCTCGGTCTCAAGGTCGCCGTCGTCGAGAAGCGCACGACGCTCGGCGGCACCTGCCTCAACGTCGGCTGCATCCCCTCCAAGGCGCTGCTGCAGTCCTCGCACCTGTTCGAGGAGGCGGGCCACGACCTTGCCGCCCACGGCGTCGTGGTCGGCGCGCCGAAGCTCGATTTCGCCCAGCTCATGAAGCGCAAGGGCGAGGTGGTCGAGGCCACGACCAAGGGCGTGGCCTTCCTCTTCAAGAAGAACAAGATCGCCTCCTACACCGGCACGGGCCGCATCGAGGCGGCCGGTTCGGTCGCGGTGGTGGGCGACGACGGCGCGGTGAAGGACACGCTCACCACCAGGAACATCCTGATCGCCTCGGGCTCGGAAGTGACGCCGCTGCCCGGCGTCGCGATCGACGAGAAGAAGATCGTCTCTTCGACCGGCGCGCTGGAACTTGCCGAGGTGCCCGAGCGCCTGGTCGTGGTCGGCGCCGGCATCATCGGCCTCGAGCTGGGCTCGGTGTGGCGCCGCCTCGGCTCGGACGTCACCGTCGTCGAGTTCCTCGACCGCATAACGCCGGGCGTCGACGACGAGGTCACCAGGTTCTTCCAGCGTGCGCTCGCCAAACAGGGCCTGAAGTTCAGGCTGGGCGCCAAGGTCACGTCCGCAAAAGTAAATGGGGCCGATGCCTCGGGCGCCGGCGTGACGCTGACCGTCGAACCGGCCAAGGGTGGCGCCGCCGAGACACTGGAGGCCGACGTCGTGCTGGTCTCGATCGGCCGCCGCCCCCACATCGCCGGCCTCGGCCTCGACAAGGCAGGGGTCAAGATGACCGGGCGCGGACGCATCGCCGTCGACGGCCATTTCCGGACGTCGGTGCCGGGCATCTACGCGATCGGCGACGTGATCGACGGGCCGATGCTGGCGCACAAGGCGAGCGAGGACGGCGTGGCCTGCGTCGAGACCATCGCCGGCCAGAAGGGCCATGTGAACTGGGATCTCGTACCCTCGATCATCTATACGCAGCCCGAGGTCGCCTGGGTCGGCAGGAGCGAGGAACAGCTCAAGGCGGCGGGCGTTGCCTACAAGGTCGGCAAGTATCCGTTCACCGCCGACCCGCGCAGCCGCGCCAACGGCGCGACGGAGGGATTCGTGAAGGTGCTGGCCGACAAGGCGACGGACAAGGTACTGGGCGTGCACATCCTCGGCGCCGAGGCCGGCACGATGATCGCCGAGGCCGCCCTCGCGATGGAGTTCTCCGCCTCGGCCGAGGATATCGGCCGCGTCTGCCATGCCCATCCCACGGTCAACGAGGCGATGAAGGAAGCCGCCCTGGCCGCCTGGGAAAAGCCCATCCACCTCTAGCCCCGGCAGCGACGCATCGTGCGCAAGCCGCTGATCGTCCTGGCCATCGCAGCCTGCCTGATCATGTCCGTGGTCGGCGGCTTCATCCCGATCCTTCAGGGTTGGATATTCTTCGTGATCGCGCTCTATCTGCTCGCCACCGAATTCGAGACCGGTCGCGTGTGGGTGAAGCGCGCGCGCGGACGCTGGCCCTGGCTGAACCTCTGGATCGTACGGGCCCGCCAGCACAAGTGGGCGCCCAGGCACCTCAAGGAATTCGAGGACCTGACCGATCCCTGGGCCGAGGACGGGCGACCGAAGCGGTGATGGTTTGACGCCTCCCGTTTGACGCCCGCCCCGTCCGGGGAGAGGATCGGCCAAATCCCGGGGAGGGAACCATGGACAAGCCGGTCACGCCGCGCGGCATCAACCATCTCGTGCTCAACGTCCGCGACATCGAGGAATCGCACCGCTTCTGGACGGAGGTCGTGGGCTTCCGCCAGGTCGGCGCCCTGAAGCCGACGGCCGAGCGGCCCAACCCGCCCAAGATGCGCTTCTACTCGGGCGTCCGCGAGGACGGCACCAGCCACCATCACGACATCGCCCTGGTCGAGAACCGCGACCTGCCGCCGCCGCCCAAGGACTGGGCGATGTTCGGCATGCCGGTCGCCGTGAACCACATCGCCATCACCATGCCCGACCGGGCGGCCTGGCTGGCGCATCTAGAGTACCTTCAGAAGAAGGGCGTGAAGTTCGACCGCCGCGTCGAGCACGGCATGACTCACAGCCTCTACATCCACGACCCCAACGGCTACGGCGTCGAGTTCGTCTACGACCTGCCGAAGGAAGTCTGGAAAGAGGACATCGACGGCGCGCTGAACTACGTGAAGATCCTGCCGACCGAGGGCGCCGAGGCGCTCGACGACCGCGTCGAGGGCGTGCCGACCTTCAGGCAGAAGCAGCCGGCAGAGTAGGCATCTCGTCGTAGAAGTCGACCTGCATGCGCATCGAACCCTGCGGTTCGACGC
>CAYQAY010000152.1:0-2926 GCA_964415585.1 uncultured Reyranella sp. | reverse complement strand
TCATCGCCTCGAGCACGATCAGCGTCTGGCCGCGCGCCACCGTGTCGCCCGGCGCGACCTTGATCGACACGATGCGGCCGTCCATCGGGGCGCGTAGCTTGCCGTCGCTGCCGGCCGCCGCGGTCTCGGGCGGCGCATAGGTCTTGTCGGTGAAGCGCACCGTCAGCGCATCGAGGTCGACGATCACGTCGTCGCCGTCGATGTGGAACGGCGCGTCGGCGATCGGCCCGCCGTCGACCCGCAGCAGCTTCTCCGTGCTGCCGGCCGCCAGCCGGACCGGCGTCGGCTCTGGATTGGAGTTGCGCCAGCCGCGCAGCGACGGCGGATAGCGGTCGGCCGAGGCCCGCCACATAAGGCGCGCGGCAAGCTCCCAGTGCGCGTCGGTGACCGCCGGAGCCGGGAATTCGTGCTTGCCGAGGAAGGCGGTTGTCGCCTCGCCGGCGGCGAACTCCGGATGCTCCAGCAGGCGGATCAGGAAGTGGCGGTTGGTCGTGGGACCAAGCACCACGGTTTGGCGCAACGCCCGCATCAGCCGCTGCCGCGCTTCCTCCCGCGTGGCGCCATGGGCGATCACCTTGGCGATCATGGGATCGTAGAAGGGCGAGATCGCGAGCCCATCCTTCATGCCGTGGTCGATGCGCACGCCCGGCCCGGTCGCCGGCCGCCACACGTCGATGCGGCCGGTCTGCGGCAGGAAGCCCGCGTAGGCGTCCTCGGCGTAGAGTCGCACCTCGATCGCATGGCCGGCGAAGGTTACCTGGTCTTGTGCGAGCGGCAGGGGTTCGCCGCGCGCGATCCGGAGCTGCCACTCCACGAGATCGAGCCCGGTGATCGCCTCGGTCACCGGATGCTCGACCTGCAGCCGCGTGTTCATCTCGAGGAAATAGAAGGCGCCGTCGGCGCCCAGCAGGAACTCGACCGTGCCGGCACCGCGATAGCCGATCGCCGTCGCGGCCGCGACGGCCGCCGCTCCCATGCGATGGCGCAGGTCGGCGCTCATGGCGGGCGAGGGCGCCTCCTCGATCACCTTCTGGTGGCGGCGCTGCACGGAGCAGTCGCGCTCGCCGAGATGGATCGCGTTGCCGTGCGCGTCGGCGAAGACCTGGATCTCGACGTGGCGCGCATCGACCACGGCTTTTTCCAGGATCAACTCGCCCGAGCCGAAGGCGCTCTCGGCCTCGGCCCGCGCCGTACGGATGGCGTCCAACAGGTCGGCCTCCGTCGTGACCAGCCGCATGCCGCGCCCGCCGCCGCCGGCCGCGGCCTTCACCATGACCGGCAGCCCGATCCTGCGCGCTTCCTTCTCCAGACCGGCGTCGTTCTGGTCCGCACCCTGATAGCCCGGCACGCACGGCACGCCGGCCTCGATCATGCGCCGCTTGGCGGCCGCCTTGTTGCCCATGGCAGCGATGGCCGATGGGGGCGGTCCGATGAACGCGATGCCTGCCTTCTCGCAGGAGGCGGCGAAGCCGTCATTCTCGGAGAGGAAGCCGTAGCCCGGATGGATGGCGTCGGCGCCGCTCCCGTGCGCGGCCTCGAGGATGCGGTCGATGTTGAGATAGCTCTCGCCCACCGGTGGCGGACCGATGCGGACGGCCTCGTCGGCGAAGGCGACGTGCGGCGCGTCGCGATCGGCGTCGGAAAACACCGCGACGGTGCGATAGCCCATCGCCTTGGCCGTGCGCATGACGCGCCAGGCGATCTCGCCGCGGTTGGCGACCAGGATCTTGCTGAAGGTCATTCGACAGCCCAGCGCGGCGGGCGCTTCTCGGCGAAGGCGCGCAGGCCTTCGGCCGCCTCCGGCCCGCGGCGCGCCTCGGCGAACTTATCGGCGGCGAAGTCGAGGACGTCGGAGAGCGGCTCGCTGCCGACCTTCATCACCACCTGCTTGGTCAGCGCATTGGCGATCGGCGCGCACTTGTCGATCTGCTTCAGCACTTCCTCGAGCTTGGCGTCGAGGGCGGCGGAGTCGGCCACGAGGTAGTGCACGATGCCGAGGCGTAGAGCCTCGGGCCCCTTGAAGCGCGCCGCCGTGAGCGTGAGATGCCGGGTCTGCGGCACCCCGATGCGGGCCGCCACGAAGGGCGCGATCTGCGCCGGCACGATGCCGATCGCCGTCTCGCTCATGGCGAAGCCCGCGCCCTCGGTGCAGATCGCCACGTCGGAGACGCAGAGGATGCCGAAGCCGCCGGCGATGGCGTAGCCCTCGACCGCCGCGACCACGACCTGCGGCGTGTTGTTGACGGCTTCGAGGAAGGTGCCGAAGCCGCGATTCCAGACCGCAATCGGGTCCTTTTCGTCGGGCTTGGGCCTGTCGGTGAAGCTCTGCTCCATGTTCTTGAGATCGGCGCCGGCGCAGAAGGTGCCGCCCGCGCCGCGCAGGATCACGACCTTGATGTCATGCCGGTCGCGCAGGATCTCGAACACCGAGCGCAGCTCGCCGATCAGGGCCGGGTTCAGCGCGTTCTTCACCTCGGGCCGGTTGAAGGTGACGTGCAGGCGCGAGCGCTCGCGGTGCAGCAGCAGTGTCTCGTACCGGTCGGCGAACTCGGCCATCAGCGGTTCTCCAGCCGGGGAAGCGTCCCCATCATCTTGGAAATGATCTGCAGCATCACCTCGTCGGCGCCGCCGCCGATCGAGGCCAGCCGCGAGTCGCGGAAGGCGCGCGCGGTGGGAGACTCCCAGAGGTAGCCGGCGCCGCCCCAGTATTGCAGGCAGCCGTCGGTGACGAGGCGCACCATGCGGCCGGCCTTGAGCTTGGCCATCGAGGCCAGCATCGTGACGTCGCTCCCGTCGAGATACTCCTCGCAGGCGCGGTAGCAGAGCGAGCGCACCAGCTCGACCTCGGTGCTGAGCTCGGCGAGCTTGAAGTGGATCACCTGGTTGTCGAGCAGCGGCCGGCCGAACACCTTGCGCTCGCGCGTGT
>CAYQAY010000151.1:1485-2999 GCA_964415585.1 uncultured Reyranella sp. | reverse complement strand
TACATCGACCAGACCCCCTCCTGGCCCGACGGGACGCCGACGCCGACCGTCCCCATGACCGTCATGCAGTGGCGGATCTGGCTGCTGGCGGTCGCCGGCAAGTTCTTCGAGGGTCTGGTCGTGTTCATGACCGGCGTCGCCCTGCCGCTGATCGTCAAGGAATTCGGCCTGTCGCCCGTCGAGAAGGGCATCGTGAGCGCAGCGTCCCTCGCCGGCATCATGGTCGGCGCCGTGGCGCTGGGCGGCCTGGCCGACGTCTGGGGCCGCCGCCGCATGTTCGTGATCGAGATGGCGGTGTTCGTCGTCTTCCTGGTCGGCCTGGCCATCAGCCCCTCCTTCGGTTGGATGGTGTTCTTCCTGTTCGGCGTCGGCGTCGCGCTGGGCTGCGACTATCCCACCGCGCACCTCGTGATCTCCGAAAGCATCCCGAGCCGCGACCGCGGCAGGCTGGTGCTGGGCGCCTTCGCCTTCCAGGCGGTCGGCGCGCTGGCGGGCACGGTGCTGGGCTACTCGATCCTCGTGCTCGATCCCGCGCTCGGCGCCTGGCGCTGGATGTACGGCGTCGTGGTCGTGCCGGCGGCCCTGGTCGTGATCGCCCGCCTGTTCATCGCCGACAGCGGCCAGTGGCTGATGAGCCGCGGCCGCACGAAGGAGGCCGAGCACGAGCTGACGCGGCTGCTCGAGCGCGAGCCGCAATACCCCAAGCAGGTCCGTCTCGCCCCGACGGTCGATCCCGACTCCGCGTTGCATGGCCGCGAGGCGCGGCGCGGCCGCTGGCGCGATCTCTTCGACCGGAAGAACCGCCGCGCCACCATCCTGGCCTCGGTGCCGTGGTTCCTGCAGGACCTCGGGACCTACGGCATCGGCATCTTCACGCCCACCATCCTGTCGCACACGCTGGGCCACGAGATCACGGCCTCGCAGAACGTCGCGGGCATCGTGACGCGCGACATCGAGGCGGCCAAGGGCGCGGCGCTGCTCGACGTGCTGCTGATCGCGGGCATCGTCGCGGCCGTGTTCCTCGCCGACCGGGTGGGCCGCATCCGGCTGCAGGTGCTGGGCTTCGCGGGCTGCGCCGTCGGGCTCGCGATGGCCGCGCTGCAGAGCCACGTCGAGGAGCCGGCGCGCACCTTGCTGCTGTTCGGCGGCTTCATGCTGTTCAACTTCATGACCAACCTCGGCCCCAACGCGCAGACCTACCTGCTGGCGGGCGAGGTCTTTCCGACCAACATCCGCGGCAAGGGCGCGGGCTTCGCCGCCGCCTTCGCCAAGGCGGGCGCGGCGATCACCGCCTTCGTCTTCCCGCTGGTGCTGGCGAGCGCCGGCACCGACTGGCTGCTGATCGGCCTCGTCTTCACCTCGCTGCTCGGCGCCGCCGTCACCTGGTGGTTCCGCATCGAGACGACAGGCGTGAACCTGGAGCAGATCGGGCGGTAATTCGTTGACCTCATCGTGAGGAGGCCGCGCAGCGGCCGTCTCGAAGGATGGGCAACCGACCGATCTGCTGCTCACCC
>CAYQAY010000151.1:0-1385 GCA_964415585.1 uncultured Reyranella sp. | reverse complement strand
GGCCGCGCAGCGGCCGTCTCGAAGGATGGGCAACCGACCGATCTGCTGCTCACCCCAGCGCGGAGGCTACTCCGCGCGACGAGACGCATCGCTAAGCGATGCTCCTCAGGGTGAGGTTGTGGTTGGCCGCCGCGTCCTTGGAGTAGGCTCGCCTGCAATGGACTCGCCCGTGCGGGAGCTGTTGCGGCTTCCCGATTTCCTGCGGCTCTGGCTGGTCGGCGCCTTCGCCAACGCGATGCGCTGGCTGGAGCTGCTCGCCTCCGGCCTGTTCGCCTGGGAGGCGACGCACTCGGCCTTCGCCGTCACCGTCGTCGTGGCGCTGCGCCAGATCCCGCAGCTCCTGTTCGGCGCCTTCGCCGGCGCGCTCTCCGAGGCGATGAACCGCAAGACGATCTTCATGCTGGCGCTGGTCGTGCCGGCGCTGATCTCGACTCTGCTCGCCACGCTCGCCTTCACGGGCCATCTCGAGGTCTGGCACGTCGCCGTGGGCAACCTCGTCTCGGGCACGATGTGGGCCACCGAGATGTCGACACGGCGGCGCATGGTGGGCGAGGTCGCGGGCCCGCACCGCATCGTCAACGCCATCGCGCTCGACAGCGTCACCTCGGCGGCGACGCGCGCCATCGGCCCGCTGCTGGGCGGCATCGCCTTCCAGTGGCTGGGCATGAAAGGCGCCTACACCCTGACCGCGCTGGTGCAGTTCGCCGGCGCCTTCGCCATCGCGGGCCTTGCCCACGCGCAGGTGACGCGACGCCCCGACCTGCTGCGCATCCCGCACGAGATCGCCGAGGGGCTGCGCTTCGCCTGGACGAAGAACACCATCCTGCTGGTCTTCGGCATCACCATCGTCACCAACGCCTTCGCCTTCGCCTATTCCGGCCTCGTCGCGCCGCTCGGCCAGGGCGCGTTCGGCGTCTCGCCGGCGCTGGTCGGCCTGCTGGCCGCGGCCGAGCCGATCGGCGGCCTGCTGGGCGGCGCCCTGATCGCGGCCGGCGTGCTGCGCCTGGAGAGCGGCGCGGCGCGACGTCTCGCCTTCTCGGGCGGCGCCGCGCTCTTCATGGCGACGCTGATCGCGATGGCGCTCTCGCCCTCCTACTGGTTCGCCTTCGCGCTGCTCGTGCTGGGCGGCTTCGGCACGGCGGGCTTCGGCAACATGCAGTCGACCCTGATGCTCACCGAGGCGCCGCCCGAGGTGAGGAGCCGCCTGATGGGCATCGTCACGGTCTGCATCGGCACCGGCCCGGTGGGCCAGCTCGCCGCCGGCGCGCTCTCCGACCAGATCGGCCCGCGCGCCGCCGTGATCGTGCTGGCCGCCGCCGGCCTCGTGCTGACGGCGTGGCTGTCGTGGGCGCTCGGCCGGCGCAATCCCGTGCCGCCGGCTCCCG
>CAYQAY010000150.1:0-3106 GCA_964415585.1 uncultured Reyranella sp. | reverse complement strand
CGCCAGCAGCAGCAGCGCGAGCGGCACGTACTCCGCGAAGTTGGCCTGCACGCGCATGCGTCGAGCGAGCAGGGCGTCGCCGCCGTCGCCCACGGCCACACGGACGTCGCGGCGGGCGCGGATGACCCGGCTCGACAGCAGCAGGAAGAGAGGCGCCAGCAGGGCGGCATAGAGGGCGGTCACGGGCACGCGCGGAAATCCTTCGGTCGGTCGTCGCTGACCTTAAACGCGGCCGGCGGCGCGCCGGATCAGTGGCGCACTGCGACGAACGACGGGCTTCAGACCTCGCGCTCTTCGGCGCGACGGATCTGGAGCGCGCGCCAGACCAGGTGGACGATCAGCCAGGCGCAGGTGAAGGCCAGCACGGCGCAGAAGGTGATGTAGAGGTTGGTGAAGGGCGCCATGGCGTTGAAGCGATCCCAATCCTGGATGACGAGGCCGCCGCACGCCGCGACGAACAGCACGCGCAGCCAGGCAGGCGCGACGTTGTTGGTGAGGATGCAGAGGTCGCGGAACTGTTCCCAACGGCGCGCGAGATCGAGCTTCATGACGACATTGTAGGCCGACGCTGCAACAGCTCGCCACCGCCAAGTGATCTCCGGACCGTCTGCCGAGAACCTCATGCTGGGGAGGCCGCGGAGCGGCCGTCTCGAAGCATCGGCTACGGACAATGTGCTCGTTCCACCCTTCGAGACGCAGGCCTGCGGACTGCTCCTCAGGGTGAGGCGGTGCGATGCATCTTGCTCTCCTGTTTCGTCGCGGTCGGCTATGCTCGCGTCCGCATGCTCCGGAAGTTCGTCTTCTCTTTGATCCTCACCGCGCTGCTGGTCGTGGCGTTCGAAATCGGCTCGGCGGTTTTCCTCTATCATGCCCACCAGGACCGGCTGGCGGCCCGCTCGCCGGACGCGCCGCACTGGTCGGCGACGGTGGGGGCGATCCAGACCGGCCTGCAGACGCTTCTGCCGGAGCGCTTTCCCGACGCGCAACGTTCGCGCCGCATGGAGCGGCTTCCCGCAGGTTTCTTCTCCCCCGACGAAGCGCAGGGCTATCGCGCGAATCCAGGCCGCTACATCTTCCGCTACAGCGCGCTGCGCGGCGGCAAGCGCGAGCATGTCGACACCGAGGTCACCATCAACGCCGACGGCACGCGCTTCACCGGCACGGCGCCCGCCGAGCCGCGCCGGCGGATCTTCGTGCTGGGCGACTCCTTCATGTTCGGCGACGGCGTGAACGACGGGCAGACGCTGGGTTTCCTTCTGCAGGCGGCGTTCCCGATGGACGCCGTCCATGTCCATGCGCTGGGCGGCTGGTCGTGGCCCAACGCGCTGGTGACGCTGCGGCAACTCCAGGAGAAGGTGCGGCCGGGCGACGTCGTGGTGCTGGGCTACGCCTTTTATTACAAGGAGCGGCACGTCGCGGCGCCGGCGCGGCTGCGCAGCATCCGCGACTGGATGGCGTCGAGCTTTCCCGATGTGGTGCTCGACCCCAAGGACCGGCTGCTGCGTGCGCAACTCGACAAGGAAGGCAAGCTGACGCTCGACACGATCGCCATGCATTGCAAGTTCGCGCCGGAGAACTGCACGGCGCCCGAGCCGACACTCGACTACAGCGACAGGGTCTCGAAAGCGCTGCTGCAGGCGATCGCCGCCGCAACGCCGGCCGAGGTGAAGCTCGTGCACCTGTTCGGGCCGAGCAATGATGCGGTGCTGGCGGGACTGCCGGCCAACATCGAGCTGATCCGCGCCCGGCCGGAGGATTTCAGCTACGCGATGCGTGACGACGTGATGGGCTTCGACGATCACGGCGGGCCGTACTGGCACCACGCGATCTACACGAAGGTGAGGCGGGCGATCGGGGGGAGTACAAAGGACCAAACGACCTCACCCTGAGGAGCCGCGCTCGGCGCGGCGTCTCGAAGGGTGGGCAACAGGCGCGGTGTGTGCAGCCCATGCTTCGAGACGGCTGCTTCGCAGCCTCCTCAGCATGAAGCTCGTTGGTCAACTCAGTCTGCTGCGCGAACCTCAGCCTTCGGCGCGATGGCCTTCATCGTGCCGCCGTAGCGGTCGGTGAAGGCGGTGGTGTCGATCTCCTCGAGCTGGATCTCGCGGTTCAGGACCTTCTCCTTCCAGGCGAGCAGCTTGGGATGGTCCTGCTGGAACTCGGGCATGACCTCCTTCGCGAACAGCTCGAGCGACTCGCAGATGTCCTCGTGGCGGTTCTTGCCGGCCTGGTTGAGCAGCACGACCTGGTCGATGTTGGACTGCTGGAACTTCTTGAGCTTCCGGCGGATCGTGTCGGGCGAGCCGATCAGGCCGCCGCGCAGCGCCGCGGCGTGCTGGTCGGGGTTGGCCTTCTTCCACTTCTCGTACTCTTCCCACATGTTCACGGTGCCGGCGGGCGGCCGCCGGCGGTCGGCGGACTGGCCGTAGAAGCGCAGCGCGAACTGGAAGAACGTGTCGCCGTCGGCGCGCTCGCGCGCCTCCTCGTCGGTCCTGGCGCACATGAAGAAGCTGACCAGTGCGATGTTGGGGTTGGTCCTGTAGTCGGCGAGCTTCTTCTGCCGCTTCACGAAGGCGTTGTAGTAGGCGTGGACCCAGGCGTGGGCCGCGTCGGCCGAGACGAACTGGAAGCCCAGCGCTCCCATGCCCCACTCGCCGGCGTTGGTCAGCGTCTTGAGCTGCGAGCAGGCGACCCAGAGCGGCGGGTGCGGCTTCTGCAGCGGCTTGGGCACCACCATGCGCAGCGGGATGTTCCAGGTCTTGCCCTGGTGCTCGCTGGGGCCGTCCTTGAACATCGGCATGATGGCGCGGACGGCTTCCTCGAAGATCTCGCGCTTGTTCTCCATGGTGACGCCGAACGGCTCGAGCTCGGTGATCGAGGCGCTCTCGCCCATGCCGAACTCGCAGCGGCCGTTCGACAAGAGGTCGAGCGTCGCCACCCTCTCGGCGACGCGCGTCGGATGGTTGGTCGTGACCTGGAAGATGCCGTGGCCGAGGCGGATCTGCCTGGTCCGCTGGCTCGCCGCCGCGAGGAAGGATTCGGGCGAGGGCGAGTGGGAATATTCCTCGAGGAAGTGATGCTCGACCTGCCAGGCATGGTCGTAGCC
>CAYQAY010000149.1:0-3117 GCA_964415585.1 uncultured Reyranella sp. | reverse complement strand
CGCTGGTGCGGGCGCGGCCGTTGGCCGAGAAGGGGAACTTGCCGACCTTGTACTTCAGGCCCTTCTCCTTGCACTGCGCTTCAGTGAGCCCGATGCTCGCGACTTCCGGGTGGCAGTAGGTGGCGTTCGGGATGTTGCCGTAGTTCACGGGGTGATGCTTGTGGCCGGCGATGATGTCGGCCACGACGTGGCCCTCGCGCGAACCCTTGTGCGCGAGCATCGGCGGGCCAGCGACGTCGCCGATCGCGTACACGCCCTTGGCGCTCGTCTCGAACTTGTCGTTGATCTTGATGAAGCCGCGTTCGGTGGTCTGCACGCCGGCTTCCTTAAGCCCGATGTTCTCGATGTTCGGGGCGCGACCGGCCGCGACGAGCACGAGGTCGAAGGTCATGTCCTTCTTCTCGCCGTTGGCTTCGACGGGAATCGTGACGTTGTTCTTGCCCTTCTTCACGGTGCCCAGCTTGGCGCCGGTGATGACCTCGATGCCGCGCCTCTTGAACGACTTCGCGAGCTCGGCCGAGCAATCCTCGTCCTCGACGGGCAGGATGCGCGGCATGACCTCGAGGATCGTGACCTTGGAGCCGAAGGCGTTGAACACGTCAGCGAACTCGCAGCCGACGGCGCCAGCGCCGATGACGGCCATCGTGGCGGGGGCCTTCTCGAGCGTCAGCGCCTCGTCGGACGAGAGCACGAGCGTCTTGTCGAGATCGAGCCCGATCTGGGGCAGGCCCTTCACGCGCGAGCCGGTGGCGATGACCACGCCCTTGGTGGCCGTGTGCGTCTCGGTCTTGCCGTCCACGCCGGTGACCTTCACCGACTTGTTGGGGCCCAGCGTGCCGGTGCCCTTGAGCCAGGTGATCTTGTTCTTCTTGAAGAGGAACTCGACGCCCTTGGAGTTCTGGGCCGAGACCTGGCGCGAACGCTTCATCGCGACGCCGTAGTCCAGCGTGACCTTCTCGGCCGTGACGCCGAACTCCTTGCCCTTCGCGACCTTCTGCGCGATGGACGCGGCTTCGAGCAGCGCCTTGGCGGGGATGCAGCCCCAGAGGACGCAGGTGCCGCCGAGGCCTTCGCGCTCGACGACGCCGACGTTGAGGCCGAGCTGGGCGCCGCGGAGGGCGGCGACGTAGCCGGCGGGGCCGCCGCCGAGGATGAGGAGGTCGAACGTTGCCATGGCTTATAACTGCAGTTGGAAGTTGGGAGTTGAGAGTTGGGAGTGAACGGCACTGCAACTGCCGAGCTCCCAACCTCTGACAACTTGGTGACTCAGAACAATAGCAACAGCGGGTTCTCGATCAGGCGGCGCAGCGTCTGGAGGAACTTGGCGCCCACCGCTCCATCAATGATACGGTGGTCGCAGCTCATCGTGACGCGGAGCTTCTTCTTGACCTCGAAGCCGCCGTCGGGGCCGACCTGCACCTTGTCCTCGATGGCGCCGATTGCGAGGATCGCGGCCTCGGGCGGGTTGATGATCGCGGTGAACTGGTCGATCTGCATCATGCCCAGGTTGCTCACCGAGAACGTGCTACCCGTGAACTCCTCGGGCTTGAGCTTGCGCTCGCGCGCCTTCTTCGCGAGGACCTTGGCCTCGGCGCTGATCTGCGCCATGCCCTTGGTCTGCGCGTCGAAGATCACCGGGACGATCAAGCCATCATCCGTCGCGACGGCCATGCCAAGGTGCACGGTGTTGAAGTAGCGGATCTTGTCGCCGAGCCAGTGCGCGTTGACTTCTGGATGCTGCGTGAGCGCGGTGGCGACGGCCTTCAGGATGATGTCGTTGAAGCTGACCTTGAACGCATCGCCCAGCTCGGCGGCGGCGCTGCGAAGCTCCGCGGCGCGCGAGAGGTCGAACTCGGCCGTGAGGTAGAACGTCGGAATCGGGCCGATGGACTCGCCGAGGCGCTTGGCGATGGTCTTGCGGATCTGCGTGAGCGGTTCGTCGCGGAAGGCTTCGCCGTTGAACGCGGCGGCCGCGCGGAACGTCGGCGCTGCAGCGGCGGGGGCCGGAGCGGAGGCAGCGGCGCGCGGCGCGGCGCCCTGCATCGCGGCTTCGATGTCGCGCTTGACGATGCGACCGCCGGGGCCGGAGCCTTGGATGTTGCGGATGTCGAGACCCGCGTCACCGGCAATGCGGCGCGCGAGCGGCGACGCCGTCACGCGCCCCGTGGCCGTCGCGGCCGCGGCGACGGGCGCTGCAACCGGAGCCGCTGCCGGAGCTGCTGCGGCCGGAGCCGCCGCTGCTGCTGCAGCGGGTGCCGCGGGCGCCGCAGCTGCAGGAGCGGCAGCGCCGCCGAGCAGCGCGGAGATGTCTTCGTCGGCGCCAGCGATGATGCCGACGAGCGAGCTCACCGGCGCCGTGGTGCCTTCGGGAATCAGATGCTTGCGCAGGATGCCGTCGCCGCGGGCGACGAGCTCCATGACGGCCTTGTCGGTCTCGACCTCGGCGAGCACGTCACCTTGCTTGACGGCGGCGCCCTCGGCCTTGACCCACTTCACCAGCCGTCCCTCTTCCATCGTCGGCGAGAGGGCCTCCATGAAGACCTTAGTCGACATACATCACCTTCTTCACGGCAGCGATGGTCTTGGCGAGGTCCGGCTTCGCGTTCTTCTCGAGCGTCTTGGCGTAAGGCATCGGCACGTCTTCCTGGTGAACGCGCACGACCGGCGCGTCGAGGTCATCGAAGCATTCGCGCTGGATGTAATCCACGACCTGGGCACCGATACCGGCGAGTTCCCAGCCTTCCTCGAGGACGACGGCGCGGTTGGTCTTGCGCACGGAGGTCACGATCGCCTCGACGTCCATCGGACGCACGGTGCGGAGGTCGACGACATCCACCTTGATGCCTTCCTTGGCGAGCTGGTCGGCAGCGTTCATCGCGACGAGCACCATCTTGCCGTTGGTGATGATCGAGCAGTCCGAACCCTCGCGCTTCAGGTCGGCCTTGCCGATCGGCACGATGTAATCGTGCTCAGGCACTTCGCCCTTGGTGTTGTAGAGCATTTCGCCCTCGAGCACCACGACCGGGTTGTCGTCGCGGATCGCAGCCTTGAGCAGGCCCTTCGCGTCGTACGGCGTGCCCGGCGTGACGACCTTGATGCCGGGGATGTGCGCGAGCC
>CAYQAY010000148.1:0-3223 GCA_964415585.1 uncultured Reyranella sp. | reverse complement strand
GCGCACGGCTTCATGGGCGCCGATGCCGAAGTGGTCGACGGCATCGTGCGGTTCATCGTGCGCTGATCCCTCTCATTCCCGGCCTTCCTCGCATGACGGCAGGCCCATCGCACAAGGGATGAACGACCGAGCCCACGCGCTGCGCGTCCGCCTCCGCCACCGATTCGCGGTTGTCTCTGCCTGCGCGGTGGCCCACGCTGATCTCCGGGGAAGAGGCTGCAGCCATGAATGCCGAAGGCAAGACCCGGCGCCTGACGACCGTCCTGGCGACCGATGTGGTGGGCTACAGCGCGATGACGGCGCGCGACGAGGACCACACCGTGCGGCTGGTGCGGCAGCGTTTCGCCACGGTCGCCAACTTCGTCGAGCGTCACGAGGGCCGCGTCTTCAACACGGCCGGCGACGCCCTGCTCGCGGAGTTCGCCAGCCCGGTCGAGGCGGTGCGCTGCGCCCTCGAGGTCCAGGAGGCGATGCGCACGGCGAACCAGCTCGCCGACGAGAACGACCGTCTGCAGCTCCGCATCGGCGTCAACCTCGGCGACGTGATCGTGAGCGGCGACGACCTGCTGGGCGACGGCGTCAACATCGCCTCGCGCCTGGAGAGCATCGCGCCGGTCGGCGGCGTCTGCGTCTCGGCCAGCGTCTACGACCAGCTCGTCGGCAAGCTCACCCTGGGCGCCGAGGATCTCGGCGAGCAGCACGTGAAGAACATTCCGCGTCCGATCCGCGCCTATCGACTGACGCCGCAGGGCAGCGCGCCGTTGCCGCCTGCATCTCCACCCGCATCCGTGCGGCCCGCGCGCAAGGTGCGGTTCGCCCTCGTCGCCTCGATCGCCGCGCTTCTCGCCGCGGCCGGCGCCGCCGCGCTCACCCTGCCGTCGCTGCTCGCGCCCGCGCCGCCGCCCCCCGTCGCCGCGGCACCGGCAGCGACTGCAGCGCCTGCAACAGAGCCGCCGCGGCGACTGGCGCTGGTGCCCGAGGACATCCCGTTTCTCGACGATCGGGCCCAGGAGCGTATCCGTGCCAGCTACCTGCGCGCGCTCGACGCCAAGGCGCTGGCGATCTCGCCGGTCGGCCACCATGGCTGGGCGACGCAGCGGGTCGACGAAGCGGCGGCGCGCAAGGAGGCGCTCGCCAACTGCAGCGACTCGCTGAAGCGCGCCCTGCCCGGCCACTCGCAGCAGGTCGCCTGCATGGTCTACGCCGTCGGCGATGATGTCGTGTGGACGTTCAAGCCGCCGCCGATGCCGCCGCAGCCGTGGGTCCCCCCCGGCCGACCCGCGCCCGCGACGGCCCTCGATCCGACCAAGACGCCGCTGGTCTCCGACAGCACGCGCCGCACCACCGCCTCGGGGTACATGCCGGCGCCGGCATCGAAGGCGATGGCGATCGGACGCAACGGCAGCAACTTTCACACCTGGAACCGGGCGACCGATACGGCCGCCATGCGCGCCGCGCTGCAGAGCTGCGGCCACATCGCCCAGCGTCCCTGTTTCGTCTACGCGCTGAACGACGAGGTGGTGGTGCGCGTACCGGAGATCGCGAAGACCGTCGACGTGCTGGCGCAGGACGATCTCGCGGGCGTCTCCGATGCCGACCGCCAGCGGATCGAGTCCGCCTATCTCACCGCGCTCGACTGGCGCGCGCTCGCGGTGGGGCGCAACGGCCGCATCGGACTGGCGACACGCGCGGCGTCCGAGCAACAGGCGATCGACCAGGCCCTGCGCAACTGCCAGGACGGCGGCGGCCTCGACTGCGGCCTCGTGGCGATCGGGCCGTTCAAGGTCTCGATGCGCTGATATCACCCCGGTTGCGGCGCGCCCGGCGGGCCCCTCCGCCGCGTATGACGCTATCGTATTCACGCATCTCGTCGAATGCCGCTTCCGATTCCGAAGTACCTCATGCTGAGGAGCGCCCCTCGAGTATCTCGGGGTAAACTCCGCGCGTCTCGAAGCATGGCCTCAAGCGAGCCGCTCGTTCCCATGCTTCGAGACGGCCCTTCGGGCCTCCTCAGCATGAGGGTGTTCGGGTTCGAATGCGCCTCACCCTGAGGAGGACGCCGAAGGCGTCCGTCTCGAAGGGTGGGTACGACCAGACGGCGCTTCGGGCCTCCTCAGCATGAGGCTCATGTTGGTCCAAGCGGAGACCGACACTCCGTGGAATGTCACGCCACCCAGACGTCGATCGGGGCGTCGCGGCCGCGCAATCCGAGCGACGGAACATGGCGGAAGTCTTTGTGCGCGTCGCCGGCGCGCGACATGACGGCGTCGCTGGCGACGATGCGGCAGTCGAGGGTGCGGGTCGCGGCCTCGAGCCGGCTCGCCACGTTCACCGTGTCGCCCAGGGTCGCGAACTCGAGCCGCCGCTCGGTGCCGACATTGCCCAGGATCGCCGGCCCGAAATGGATGCCGACGGAAATGCGCAGCGACGGCTGGTCGGCGGCGATGCCGTCGACGATGTCGCGCGCGGCGGCGAGCGCGTTGGCACAGTCGGCGGGCGACACGCGCGGCGTGCCGAAGGTCGCCATCACGCCGTCGCCCAGGTATTTGTCCAGGGTGCCGCCGTGCGCGAAGATCGCCTGCTCGATCACGGCGTGGCAGCGGCGCAGCAGCGCCATCACCGCCTCGGGCGCCTCGCGCTCGGCCAGACGCGTGAAGCCCACGATGTCGGCGAACAGCACCGCGACCTCCTGCGAGCGCACCGCGCCCACGTCGCTCTGCGCCGAGGCCAGCTCGTCGACCAGCGAGGGCGGGAAGTAGCGCGAGAGGCTGGCGCGCTCGGCGGCGAGGGCGGCCTGGCGGACCAGCAGCGCGTTCGAGCGCTGGCCGCGCAGCGCCAGGATCGCCGCCACCAGGAAGAAGATCACCATCTCCTGGATGCGGATCGACCAGACCACCGAGTTGGGGTCGACGAGATCGGCCATCGCGGGCACGCCGGCGAAGGCCGCCGCGACGGCGGCGCCGAGCGCCGGGTCGGTCGTGCCGAACAGCGCCACGCCCAGCGTCGCGAGGAACCAGATGGGCACGAACGCCGTGCCCATGGTGAGCAGCGTGCGCCACGAATAGCCCAGCGTCGCCAGCGCCAGGATGATGAAGAAGTAGGGGAAGGTCTCGAAGCGGTAGATCATCGCCGTCGGGAAGTCGTCGGCCGCGAAGGGATTGGGCACGGTGAGCGTCACCGCCAGCAGCACGAGGTCGGCCAGGATCAGCGCCAGCTCGGCGCG
>CAYQAY010000147.1:0-3299 GCA_964415585.1 uncultured Reyranella sp. | reverse complement strand
CCTAGGCGGCCTTCTTCTCGCCTACGAACGCCGCGTCGAGGCGGCGGGCGAGGCCGTCGGAGATCTTCGTGAGAGGCAGCCGGCATTCCGGTGAGGCGATCAGCCCCTGCCGCCACAGGAGATGCTTGATGGGCATCGGGTTCGCTTCGGCGAAGAGCAACGGCGTGATCGCTGCGAGCGGCGCCCATGCGGCGCGGGCGCCGGCGACGTCGTTGGCGGCGAAGCGCCGGCCGACCTCGACGAAGCGCTCGGTCATGACGTGGCTCGCGGCGAGGATGCCGCCGTCGGCACCGTTGGCCATCATGGTGAAATAGAGCGCGTCCTCGCCGGTCAGCACCGAGAAGTCGGCGGGCTTGCGCGCCAGCAGCTCGAGCGACTGGGCGATGCTGCCGGAACTGTCCTTGACGCCCACGATGTTGGGCACCTGCGCGAGTTCCAGCAGCGAGTCGTTGGAGAGGTTCACCGCCGTGCGATAGGGGATGTTGTAGATCAGCACGTCTCGGTCGGTCGCCTCGGCGATGCGGCGGAAGTGCTCGGTCAGCCCGTCCTGGCTCGGCCGGTTGTAGTAGGGGCAGACCGATACGATGCCCTGGAAGGGCAGTCGTTCCAGGCGCTTCAGCGACTTCTCGACCTTGTGCGTGGCGTTGCCGCCGAGGCCGACGAACACTGGCACGCGGCCCTTGGCGACCGCCAGCGTGCGCTCGACGATCGCCGCGACCTCGTCCTCGTCGAGAGTGGGCGATTCGCCGGTGGTGCCCAGCGGGAACAGGCCGTCGACACCTCTGGAGAGGTAGTGCGCCACCAGCCGCTCGTAGCTCTCCAGATCGAGGGCGCCGTCCCTGAACGGCGTGATGAGCGGCAGCCAGAGGCCGGAGATCTTGGTCGACATGGCCTCACGCTAGGCGGGAGCAAGGAATAAGAAAATCGAATGTTTTTGATATGACTGTTCGGAAATCATTATACTAGGCCGCAATGCGCAAGGATCTCGACATGGCGCTGGTGCGGGCCTTCCTGACCGTCGTCGAAGCCGGCGGCGTAACCAAGGCCGCGGCGGCGCTCGGCATGAGTCAGGCGGCGGCAAGCCAGCAGATCAAGCGGCTGGAGGAGGCGCTCGACTGTCGCTTGTTCGAGCGCCAGGGCCGCGGGCTGGCGCTCGCGCCGGCCGGCGAACGCCTGCTGGCCCAGGCGCGGCGGCTTGTGGCGATGAACGACGAGGTCTGGTCGTCGATGCGCACGCCGCAGTTCGAGGGCGAGGTGCGTTTCGGTGTTCCCTACGACATCGTCGGCAGCTTCGTGCCGTCGATCCTGCGCGGCTTCGCCAAGGCGCAGCCGCGCGTGCGCGTGTCGCTGGTCTGTGAGGACTCAAAGGTGGTGCGTGAGGCGCTGAAGTCGGGCGGCGTCGATCTCGCCCTGACGACGGAGACCGAGTGTGGCCGTCACGGCGAGACGCTGCGCACCGACCGACTCGTCTGGGTGGGCGCGCGCGGCGGCGATGCCCATCTTCGGGATCCGTTGCCGGTTTCGCTCGGCGCGCCGACCTGCGTGTTCCGCCCGGTCGCCGTCGAAGCGCTGGGCAAGGTGCGGCGCGACTGGCGCGCCGTCTGCGAGGTGAGCCGGCTGGAGCCGGTGTACGCCGTGCTCGAGGCGGGGCTCGCCGTCGCGCCGCTGCTGCGCTCCTCGGTACCCGAGCGGTTTGACGTCCTCGGGCGCGAGGCTAGGCTGCCGATGCTGCCGGAGTTCCGCATCAACCTCTATGCACCACCCGGGTTGAGTCCGGCGGCGCGCGATCTCGCCGACCATGTGCGCGCAAGCTTCTCGGGACGTTCCCGGAACAAGATTCACAACAATTGATACCAACCGCCATCTGTCGTGACAGATGCCCCGCAACTATCATCGCCCGACTTCGCAGTTCGGGATTCTCGGCAATGAAGACTCTGTTCGGTTGGGGCATCAAACTCGGCCTGCTCGGCCTGGTCGTGGCGACGATGACCGGCAATCTCAAGGTCAAGCTGCCGGAAACGGTACTAGGCTACGAGGTGCCCCGCGAGGCGCAGCAGTGGGTCGATCGCAACGCGCAGATCACCGATCTCGGCGCCAAGACCACCGCAGGCTTCAAGGGCATCGCCGACTCGATCAGGTAATTCAGACGCCAGGCGTTTAGAGGGGGCGTCCAAGGGGCCCTGCAGGGTTTCGATCCTGCAGGGCTCTTTCTTTCGCCTCAGCGCGGCGGCAGAAGCTTCTTCGCCTGCATCTCGGCGATGGCCTTCCGGAACATCGTCTCGGTGTCCATCACGTCGGTGAAGCCTGCCTGCATCAGCTTGATCGTCGACACGATCGCGGCAGGGCCCGGCGCATCTCGGCCAAAGCCCATCGTGTAGTCGGCATATTCGAAGGAGAGGCCCACGAACTCCTTCAGCGTGCCGGACACAAGCCCGTGCGAAGCGCGGATCTCCGCCCACTCCGCCTCGCGGGGGCGAATCTCGCGGTCGAGCGCCAAGGGCACGTGATCTCCCGGCTCGAAGCCCAGGGCATCGGCGATGGCGGGCCAGACATTGGGCCAGACGAAGACATCGCCGTTGGTCACGTTGAAGATCTCGTTGCGCGCCTTCTCCGAGTCGCCTGACCAGGCGATGGCGCGGGCCAGCAGATCGGCATCGACCGCCTGGGCCACGCGGCCGGCGCCGCCGGGATAGTCGAGCCGCTTCGTTCCGGCGTGGCGCATCATGGCGGCGTAGACGCCGAGCGCGGGAACGACGTTCATGGCGCTGCCCACCGAATCGCCGACGATCAGCACCGGCCTCAGGATCGACCAGCTCCACGCCTTGCCGCGCTGGCTCTCTCGCAGGAAGCTCTCCTGATTCAAGTAGAAGTTCGGCTGCTCGCGCATCTCCGACCGGTTCTCGCGGGCCGGCACCGAGAGCGGGCACACGTGCACGCCGTAGGCCTTGGTGCCCTGCAGCAGTGCGACGTGGCGAAGCGCGGAAGAGGCGCGTTCGAGCGGCGCCATCAGGTTGCGCAGCATCAGGTCGTTTGTGCGGATCTGCTCCTCCTCGCGCCAACCGGCGACCAGGCCGGGACGCTCATAGAGAGCGGCGTAGACGAGGTGCGTGACGCCCGCGAGGTCCGGCGCGAGCGCTTCACAGGCCGCGGCATCGGTGAGGTCGAGTGGCAGCCAGCACGCGCCGTAGGTCTCAGCCGGCTTGCGGCGGGAGAGGGCCATGACCTCGCAGTCCCGATCAGCGGCGAAGTGCTTCATGGCGGCATGGCCGACGAGACCGGTGGCGCCGGCGACCAGGACT
>CAYQAY010000146.1:0-3323 GCA_964415585.1 uncultured Reyranella sp. | reverse complement strand
CGTCAGATCATGCCGCGCTTCACCAGCGGGTTGAGCCAGCGTCCCCACGGGCCGGTCAGCACGATCGGTTCCTCGACCACGATCAGCGCGATGCAGGGCTCGCCCGGATCGGCGATCGGCTCGTGCCGTTCGCCCCCCGGACCGACCGCGAAGTCGCCGACGCCGTAGCTGCCCGTCGCGTCCGTGTAGCCGCCCTGCAGGCAGACCGTGTACTCGTAGCCGGTGTGCCGGTGCTCGGGCAGTCCGCGGCCCGGCTCCAGCCGGAGCAGCGACACCCGGTGGAACGCGCCGGCGAGGTCGAGCCGGATCTCGTCGAACTTGCCCAGGATCCGGCGCCAGCCCATGCCCGGCTTCAGATAGGGCCGCAGCGGCGCCGGCGCCCATTCGAAGCCCGGCCTCGGCCCCTCGCCACGGGGCAGACCAGCGGGCTCCACCGCTATCCCGTCGAGGCGCGCCAGCGCCGCCTCCAGCGACCCCTCGTCCAGCGCCGCCGCAGGCTCGCCCTCGATCAGCGCACCGCCCACCGCCGCCAGCCGACCCACCGTCGCCCGCGCCGCAGGGTCGAGCGCGACATGCAACGCCACCGCCAGCGCAGGCCCTTCGGCCAGCGCCCCTGCGGCGTAGTCCAGCAGCAACTCGTCCGGCGCCGGATGGCGGCTCATGACTCTTCTCCTTCACCCACATATACGCCCGACCCGGCGGGACGGATTTGTCGGCCAGCAGGGGTCAGCGCGGCCGGCCCTCGGCACCCAGATCCCAGAACAGCCCGGTCATCAGCCTCAGCCCATCGCGCGCCACCGGCGCCAGCAGGTGCTCGTTCGGCGCATGCTGCGAGCAGGCGGCATAGGAGTGCGGCACCCAGACGGTCGGCAGGCCGAGTATGTCGGTGAACACCTCGTTGGGCAGGGAGCCCCCGAGGTTGGGGAGCATGTTGGGCTTCTGGCCGGCCGTGTGCTCGATCGAGGCGGCGGCGAACTTCGCCCAGGGGTTCTCAGGGTCGAGGCGCGTGGCGTTCATGATCACGTCGCGCGCCTGCTCGACCTCGATCCGGCCGAAGCCGTGTTTCTCCAGATGCCGGCGCAGCGCCGGAATGATGTCGTGCGGATCGGTGCCGACGACGAAGCGGAGCTGGCAGTAGGCGATGGCGCTCGGCGGAATGGCGTTGACCGGCCGGTCGGGATTGCCGGTCTTGAAAGCCAGCACCTCGAAGCTGTTCCAGCCGAACACACGCTCGACCGGGGTCAGCGACTTCTCGCCCCAGTCCTCGTCGATCGCGGGCGCCCCCTCGCCCGCATCGACATGGGCGTCGGCCAGCGCCGCACGAACCGAGTTGGTCAGCGTCTTGGGCCGCCATTCCGGCACTTTGATCTGGCCGCGCTCGTCGGTGATGGTGGCAAGCGCATGCGCCATGACGATGCCGGGGTTGGCGAGCAGGCCGCCCCAGTTGCCCGAATGGTGGCCGCCCTCGCGCATCGTGAGCTTGAGGTTGAAGTTCAGTGTGCCGCGCGTGCCGCCGAAGATGGTCGGCCGGCGATGGTCGAGCCGCGGCCCGTCGGAGCCGATCAGAGCGTCGGCCTCGAGCGCCGCCTTGTTGGCCTTGCAGAACTCGCCGAGGCCCGGCGAGCCGGTCTCCTCGCCGGTCTCGATCAGGATCGTAGAGTTGAAGCCGAGCGACCCCCGCTCCTGCAGCACGCAGGCCAGCGCCGCGATGTTGATCGTGTGCTGGCCCTTGTTGTCGGCCGTGCCGCGGCCGTACATCTTCTCACCCTCGACCACGATCTTCCACGGCGACAGGCCCTGCCGCCACTGGTCGTCCTGGCCGCGGATCACGTCGCCATGGCCGTAGGTCAGCACCGTCGGCCTGGCCGGATCCTCGACCCGGCGGGCGATCAGGAACGGCCCGTATTCCTGACGCGGGTTGGGCAGCACCCGGCACTCGTAGCCCAGCTTCTCGAGCGACTGCGTCATCTCGCCGGAGACGTACTCCTGCAGCGCCGGCATCGAGTCGGCCTCCTGGCTGGTCGTGGGAATGCCGACCCGTCGCTGCAGTTCCTCGAGGAAGCCGCCGTCGTCGAAGTATTTCTCTGCGCGGGCGATCGCCCCGTCCCGTGTGCCGGTCATGCTTTTCCTTGCCGTGTTTCCCCGCCACGATAGCAAATCGGGACCGTCTGGAGAGAGAGAATGCTGACATCGGGCCACGTCGTTTTCACCGAGATGGAAGAAGTCCACTACGGCAAGCCGGCCGCCGAGGCGCTCGGCGGGCTGGTGAGTGCACGCGGCGCCGAGCGCGTCTTCCTGATGGCGAGCGGTACGCTGAACCGCGAGACCGACGAGGTCGAGAAGGTCCGTCGCGCTCTCGGAAACAAGTGCATCGGGACGTTTGACCGGATGCCTGCCCACTCGCCGCGCTCGGCCATCGTGGCCGCCGCCAACCAGGCGCGCAAGGGCAAGGCCGACCTGATCGTCACGCTGGGCGGCGGCTCGATCACCGACGGCGCCAAGGCGGTTCAGCTCTGCCTCGCCAACGACATTTCGACCGTCGACGGCATGGACCGCATCCGCGGCAACGCCGTGGTCAAGCCGCCCACGGTGCGGCAGATCTCCGTTCCGACCACGCTGTCAGCGGGAGAGTTCTCGGCCCTTGCCGGCGTCACGAACGAAGCGACGAAGGTCAAGGAGATGTACCGTCACCCGCTCACCATCCCGCGGGCCGTGATCCTCGATCCCGAGGTCACCCGGCATACGCCGATGTGGCTGTTCCTCTCCACCGGCATCCGCGCCGTCGACCACTGCGTGGAAGGTGTCTGCTCCAACGAGTCGACCGAGTTCAGCAACGCGACCTCGCTCCATGCACTGTCGCTGCTGACCCGCGGTCTGCGGCGGGTAAAGGCCGACCCGACCGACATGAAGGCGCGGCTCGACTGTCAGCAGGGCGCATGGCTCTCGATGGGCGGTTTGGCCGCCGGCGTGCCGATGGGCGCCAGCCACGGCATCGGCTACGTGCTGGGCGCGGTGTTCGACGTCCCGCATGGCCACACCTCGTGCATCATGCTGCCGTCGGTGATGCGCTGGAACAAGCCGGCCAATGCCGAGGCCCAGGCGCTGATCGCCGCCGCCATGGGCGAGCCCGGCAAGGATGCCGGCGACGTGCTCGACCGCTTCATCCGCGGGCTCGGCATGCCGCGCAGCCTCGGCGAGGTGAAGATCGGCCGCGAGCATTTCGACCGCATCGCCGAGCAGGCGATGGGCACGCCCTGGATACCGCGCAACCCGC
This sequence comes from uncultured Reyranella sp., assembly GCA_964415585.1. Taxonomy (GTDB): domain Bacteria; phylum Pseudomonadota; class Alphaproteobacteria; order Reyranellales; family Reyranellaceae; genus Reyranella. The sequence goes on along the minus strand of CAYQAY010000146.1, from coordinate 49 downwards.
GGCCCATTCCGACGCCGGCCGAGGTGAAGGAGATCCTGGAGCTGGCGGC
>CAYQAY010000145.1:0-3634 GCA_964415585.1 uncultured Reyranella sp. | reverse complement strand
GGTTCGTTCGGCACGTTCATGGCGGTCTCCCAATGAAAAAGGCCGCCCGGGAGGGGCGGCCTGATGGTCGTCGGACAAGAGAAAGCCCCGCGCAGCGGGTGCCGGCGGGGCTCTCGGAGGGGCGGACGCTCGGGGCGCCAGCCTATAGGAAATATAGGCATATTCCTGCTGAACCTGCAAGTCCCCTCCGATCACGATTTCGCGCCCGGATGCCAGCACTGCAGGCACCGCCCGGTGGCCCGGGCAGGGCGGCGCTGGCAGGATGCGGCGGTCATGGGCAGAGGGGTGTGATGGCGTCGGCGGCGCAAGAGGTGGCGGGCTTCTGCACGCTCTGCCGCTCGCGCTGCGGCACGCGCAACACCGTGCGCGACGGGCGGCTGGTTTCGGTCGCGGCCTGGCCCGACCATCCCACGGGGCGCGCGATCTGCGCCAAGGGTCGCGCGGCGCCCGAGATCGTCCACAGCGCGCGCCGGCTCACGACGCCGCTCCGCCGCACCAATCGCAAGGACGCCGCCGATCCGGGCTGGCGGCCGGTCGGCTGGGACGAGGCGCTGGACGAGATCGCCCGGCGCTTCGCCGACCTCGAGGCGCGCTTCGGCGCGGAGTCGGTGGCCTTCGGCGTGACCTCGCCCAGCGGCACACCCTTGTCGGACAGCATCGACTGGGTCGAGCGCTTCATCCGGCTGTTCGGCAGCCCCAACACCGCCTACGCGACCGAGATCTGCAACTGGCACAAGGACCATGCGCACGCCTTCACCTTCGGCTGCGGCATGCCCAACCCGGACTACGCCACCACGCAGTGCATCGTCCTCTGGGGCCACAATCCCGCGAACGTTTGGCTGGCCCAGGCCGGCGCGCTGGGCGAGGCACGCAAGCGTGGCGCCCGGTTGATCGTGATCGACCCGCAGCGCACCTCGCTGGCGCGCGACGCCGACCTCTGGCTGCGCGTGCGGCCCGGCACCGATGCCGCGCTGGCGCTCGGCCTCGCACATCTGCTGCTGGAGGACGGCGGCATCGATGAGGATTTCGTTCGGAGCTGGACCAACGCGCCGTTCCTCGTCCGCAGCGACGACGGCAGGTTCCTGCGCCAGGGTGACCTGCCGATGGTGTTCGATACCGCCACACGACGCGCCCTGCCCTACGATGCGACGCGACTCGCGGGCGGCCACGCGCCCGCCGACCTCGCGCTCACGGGCGCCTTCACCGTCGACGGCGTCGCCTGCCGCCCCGCCTTCGATCTGCTGCGCGAGCAGTGTGCCGCCTGGACGCCGGCGCGCGTGGCCGAGACGACCGGCGTGCCGGAGGACCGGCTCCGCGCCGCCGCCGGCATACTGCGCGAGACGCGCGGCGCCATCGGCTATCACGGCTGGTCCGGCATCGGCCAGCACGCCAACGCGACGCAAACCGAGCGTGCGGTCGCCGTGCTCTACGCGCTGACCGGCAGCTTCGACTCGCCGGGCGGCAACCGCGTGCTGAACCGCCAGCCGATCAACAAGGTCGCGGACTACGGTGCGCTGGTCCCGCCCGAGCGGCGCGCCAAGGCGCTGGGCCTCGACCGAAGGCCCGTCGGGCCGCCCAGCCAGGGCTGGGTGACGGCGCACGACCTCTACACCGCGATCCTCGACGGCGTACCTTACCGTATCCACGCACTGATGACGTTCGGTGCCAACCTGCTGGTTTCGCACGCGGAGACGGCGCGGGCGCAGCGCGCGCTGCAGGCGGTCGGCTTCCACGTGCATGTCGACCTCTTCGAGTCGCCGACCGCGCGCTTCGCCGACATCCTGCTGCCGGCGACCAGCCCGTGGGAGCGCGAGGCGCTGCGGCCGGGCTTCGAGATCGCGCCCGAGGCCGAGGAGTGGATCCAGCTCCGCCCCGCCATGGTCGCTCCGGTCGGCCAGTCACGCTCGGACATGCAGATCGTGTTCGACCTCGCGGTCCGGCTGGGCCTCGGCGGCCGTTTCTTCGGCGGCAGCCTCGACGCCGCGTGGAACCATCAGCTCGCGCCGCTCGGCGTCACGGTCGAGGAGCTGCGCCGCAGCCCGGAAGGCGTCCGCCGGCCGCTCGCGCAGTCGTATCGCAAGTATGCCGACGAGACGCCGGACGGCGTGCGCGGCTTCGCCACCGAGACGCGCCGCGTCGAGATCTACTCCGAGCGGCTGCACCGCCACGGCTATCCCGCCCTGCCGACGCATGTCGACGCGATGGGCGCCGATGCGGCCTATCCCTGCCGGCTCACCACCGCGAAGAACGGCTACTTCTGCCACAGCCAGCATCGCGGCCTCGCCTCGCTGCGGCGGAAATCACCCGAGCCGATGGCGGCGATCGCCCCGGTGCTGGCCGAGGCGCGCGGCATCCGTGCCGGCGATCCGGTCGTGGTGCGCACGCGCGTGGGCCGCGCGCGCTTCACTGCGCGCATCGACCCGTTCCTCGACGGCTCGACGGTGGTGGCCGACTACGGCTGGTGGCAGGACTGCCCCGACCTCGGCCGGCCGGGCTACGACCCGCTCGCCGCCGAGGGCAGCAACTTCAACGCCCTGATCGATGCCCGCACCATCGACCCGATCAGCGGATCGGTGCCGCATCGTTCCTTTCCCTGCGACGTCGCGCCGGCCTCGGATGCCGGCCCGCGCCGGTGGTCCGGGCTGCACGCCTTCACGGTGGCGGCCCGCACGCTGGCGACCGCAGACGTGCTGGCGCTCGACCTCGAACCCGCCGACGGCGCGCCGCTCCCGGGCTTCGCGCCGGGCGAGCACGTCGTGCTGGAGGCGCACGGGATCAGGCGCTCCTATTCCCTGTGCGGCTCGCCCGAGGAGGCGCGCGCCGGCCGCTATCGCATCGCCGTGAAGCACGTGGCGGGCGGCAGGCTTTCGACCCTGCTGCACGAGCGCCTCGCGGTCGGCGACACGGTCGGCCTCGAGGCGCCGGGCGGCATCTTCCGCCTGCCCACCGGCGGCGCGCAGCCCGTCGTGCTGATCGCGGCCGGTGTCGGCATCACGCCCTTCCTCGGCCATCTCGAATACTTGGCCGGCCGCGCCGACGCGCCGCCGGTCACGCTCTACTACGGCAGCCGCTCGGGTGCGGAGCACGCGTTCCGCGAGCGGATCGCCGCCCTGGCGCGGACGATCCCGTCGCTGCGCGTCGTCGATCTCTACAGCCGGCCGACCGAGGCGGACCGCCGCGCCGGCGCCTTCGCGCGCGAGGGCCGCATCACCGCCGACACGATCGATGCGGAGTTGATCGCCGGGCGCGCCCGCTTCTATCTCTGTGGCCCACCCGACATGCTGCGCGACGTCGTGAGCGGCCTCGTGGCGCGCGGCGTGCCGGCCTTCGACATCTTCCAGGAGGTCTTCCGCTCGCCGCCCGACGCCAGCACCGCCGTGACCGACCGGCCGCTGCGGGTCCGCTTCGCGCGCTCCGGCCGCGACCTCACCTGGACGGGAGGCGACGGCACCCTGCTCGACTGGGCGGAGAAGAACGGCCTCACCATGCCGAGCGGCTGCCGCGTCGGCCAATGCGAGAGCTGCGCCGTGCCCTTGTTGTCGGGCGAGGTCCGCTATCTCGGCGACGTCGACACGACCGAGCCCGGCACCTGCTTCACCTGCCAGGCCGTGCCGGCGACCGATCTCGTGCTGGA
>CAYQAY010000144.1:0-3660 GCA_964415585.1 uncultured Reyranella sp. | reverse complement strand
GCAGAAGCAGACCTCCGGCCAACCACGCCGCGATCCTGGCGAGCCGTCTCATGGTAGCAGAAACGGGGGCCGAGCCGCGCGGTTCCAGTCGGGCCTCAGGGAGGCGTGGCTCTCGGCATGCCACGGGTGCGGCTGGTCCAGGCGCGCGAAAACTCGGCACCGAGCAGGAAAATCTGGGCGGAATAGAAGATCCAGAGAAGCATGACGATGATGGCGCCGGCCGCGCCGAAAGAGGAAGCGACCCCTGTCTCACCTATGTACAAGCCGATCAGATACTTGCCGCCCTGGAACAGCAGCGCGGCGAACAGAGCGCCCGGGAGCACGTCGCACCACCGCAGATCGCGATCGGGAAGCACACGATAGAAGGCGGCGAAGACGCCGGCGATCAGCAGGCCGGAGATCGCGAAGTCCACCACCTGCAGGGCCAGCCCCGTCCCGGGCAGCCGGGTCTTGAGGTAGTCACCGAAGGCCGTGACGGCCGCGCTGAAAGCCAGTGACACGACAAGGACGAAGCCCAAAGATACGACCAGACCCAGGCTCGCGACGCGAGCACGCACGAGACGCGAAACCACCGATCCCGAGGGCTTCACCTTCCAGATCGTGTTGAGTGCGGCCTGCACCTCTCCGAAAACGCCGCTCACCGCCAGCACGATGGCGCCCAGCCCCAGGATCGTAGCCAGGGTGCCAGACAGGCTTTCACTGGCGCTGCGGATCATGACCTCGACAGCCGATGCGGTCTCCCGGCCCATCAGGCCGCTCAACTGGGCCACGACGGCCCCCTGCGCGGCGTCGCGTCCGAAGACGGCGCCTGCCACCGCGATGACCACCAGCAATACCGGCGCCATGGAGAACAGCGTGAAGTAGGCGATCGACGCGCCGCGACTGAATGCGTCATCCTCGATGTACCCCTCCACGGTCACCCGCAGGAGGCGCCAATAGCTGCCGCCGGACATGACCCCGTAACGGAAACGGCCCGCAGAAGATGCGCGGGGCCTCGCTGCCGACGCTCCGCGGGATCATATCGCCCCCTGCGGCGTTTGATTGGCCGATGGCTGCCGCTCTCTACACTCCCGGCCGCACCGTGTGGCGTGTCGAGCCCTGCCGCCGCGCCAAGGTGCTGATCGACGGCGCCGCCTTCTTCGCCGCGGTGCGCGAGGCATTTCTCGCGGCAGAGCGCAGCATCTTCGTGGTCGGATGGGACATCGACAGCCGCACCGAGCTGATGGGCGGCACGCCGCCCACGGACGGACTGCCGACCGCCTTCGGCTCTTTCCTGACGGAACTCGTGAGACGCAAGCCGGGCCTGCGCGTTCACTTGCTGCTGTGGGATTACTCGCTGCTCTACGCCCACCAGCGCGAGCCCCTGCCGCGGCTGGCACTGGACTGGCAGATGCCGCCTCAAGTGACACTTTGCCTCGATGCGACGGTGCCGTTCGGTTCCTCGCAGCACCAGAAACTGGTGATCGTGGACGATGCGCTGGCCTTCTCGGGCGGGCTGGATCTCACGATCCGCCGTTGGGACACCTCGGACCACGAGATCGACCGGCCGGAGCGCGCCGACCCGGCGGGCGAACCGTACAAGCCGTTCCACGACGTGCAGATGATGGTCGACGGCAAGGCCGCCGAGGCCCTGGCCCTGCTGGCACGCCGCCGCTGGTGTCATGCCACGGAAGGCGAGCCCACGATCGAACCGGCAGGCGATCCCTGGCCACCCAGCTTTGCGCCCGACTTCACCGACGTCGAGATCGGTATCTCGCGCACCGAGCCGCGCTATCGCGGCGAACCGGAAGTGCGCGAGGTGGAGGCCCTGTTCCTCGCCTCGATCGACCGCGCGGAACGGACGCTCTACATCGAGAACCAGTTCACCACGGCGCCGCGCATCGTCGACCGGCTGGCGCGCCAGCTTCGCCGCCATCCACGACTCGAGGTCGTGATCGTGGCGCCGCACAGTCACGAGTCGCTGGTCGAGCGCCGTACCATGCGCAACGGCCGCATCCGCTTCTGGCGCACGGTGCGCGAGGCCGGCGGCGGCCGGGTCCGGCTCGTCTCACCCAGGATCGAGAAGGACGGCCGGAGCGTCGACACGATGATCCATTCGAAGGTCATGATCATCGACGACCGCTTCCTGCGCGTCGGATCGGCCAATCTCAACAACCGGTCGATGGGTGCCGACACCGAGTGCGACCTTTCGATAGAAGCCGCCAACGACGAGGAGCGTGCGACGATCGTCCGCCTGCGCAACCGGCTGCTCGGCGAGCATTGCGGCGCGAGCGAAGATGAAGTCGGCGCCGAGCTCGCGCTTAATCCCTCCCTGGTCGCGCTCGCCGACACGCTGTCGCGCAACGGTCGCAGGCTGGTGGCGATCGACGACGGCGAGCTCGACCGCACCCTCTTCGCACGCATCGCCGAGCGCATCGCCGACCCCTCGCGGCCGCTCAGACTGTTGCGGCTCATGGGTCACTTCATTCCACGGTTGCTGGCGCACAGGCCGCAGCATGCCAAGCGTTCCTCCGCGAGCGGCGGCACGCTGCTGGCCGCCGGCCTCGCCCTGCTTCTGCTGGGCCTGACGCTGGCCTGGAACCTGACAGGCCTCTCGGAGTTTGCCGACCCGGCGCGGATGCGCGATCTGATGGGCGGCTTGACCGGCAGCCGCTGGGCCTTGCCTGTGGTGGTGACCTGTTTCGTCGCCGGCGGGGCCGTCTCCTTTCCGGTCGTGATCCTGATCCTCGCCACCGCAGCCCTGTTCGGCCCCTGGCTCGGCCTCGCCTATTCGGCGCTTGGTGTCGCCGCCAGCGCCGCCGTGATGTACGGCGCCGGGATGCGCTTCGGGCGCGACGCGCTCTCGCAGCTCGGCGGCAGGCGCTGGAACCGTCTGCGCGACTACCTGCAGCGCCGTGGCCTGCTGGCCGTCGTGGCGCTGCGGGTCATGCCGGTGGCGCCGTTCACCTTGGTCAACATCGCTATCGGGGCAAGCGGGATCCGCTTCGTCGACTTCGCACTCGGCACGCTGATCGGCATGGCGCCGGGGCTGGCCGCGCTCTGCTTCATGGGCGGCCGCATCGCCGGCCTGTTCGACAATCCCACCGCCGAGCAGATGATCGTGCTGGCGCTCGCCGCGGCGGCGTGGATCGGCATTTCGTTTGCCGCGCAAGCAGCAGTGGCGCGATGGGCGGGGAAAACGACGTGAACGGACTGCGCCTCATGACGTGGAACATCCATGGCGCGCTGGGACGCAATCCGCGCTTCGACCTGTCGACGGTCATCGAGGTCGTGCGCAGGCACGCGCCGGACATCGTGGCCCTGCAGGAGATCGATTCGCGCCGCGTGCGGGAGGCATTCGGGCTGTTGCGACACTCGCTCGGCCTGCACGGCACCGACGCGCACGCGATCTCGACCGCGGACGGCCACTATGGCCAGGCCCTTCTCAGCCGCTGGCCGCTGACGACCAGCTCGGTGCACGATCTGTCCTTTCCCGAGCGGGAGCCGCGGCGCGCCATCTGCAGCGACATCGCCACGCCATTCGGGCCTCTACGAGTGATCGCAACACATCTCGGCCTCAGCCTGCGCGAGCGGCGCAGCCAGGCGAGGCTTCTGCTGCGCCTGCTGGGAAGCGTCGACACGGCGACCGTCGCGATGGGCGACTTCAATGATTGGCTATGG
>CAYQAY010000143.1:0-3691 GCA_964415585.1 uncultured Reyranella sp. | reverse complement strand
CCCCGATGCCGCAGATGCCGTCGCCGCCACCCCCGCCGCCGCCCGCACCGACCGAAGCCGATCCCGCCGTGCGCGCCGCGCGTGATGACGCCCGCCGCCGTGCCGCGGGCCTGCAAGGCTATCGCAGCACCATCGCCACCTCGGGTCTCGGCCTGCAGAGTGCACCTTCGCCGTTGACGACCGCGCTCAAGACGCTGTTGGGCCAGTAGAGCCACATCGCCGAGATGGGGCGGCAACGCCGCGCTTCTCTATAGCTCTTGCGCTGCTTCGCCCGGATCTTGAGAGGCAGACTCAGTAACAAGGTGGAAGCTCATGGCCGGGTCATCCCGACCAGCACGTCATTGAGCCGGGCATGAATGGCGGCGACCCGGCGATGGCGGGCATGAAACACTCGGGGGCATTGATTGGGGCGTAGTTCGCCGAGATAGGCGCCTGAGGTACGGCTGAGAAGGGCGAACTCTTCGGTCAATTCGGCGTGTGCCTTGCTGAGGTCCTTGCGAACGTCGCCGATTGCCCGGGCGGGCTGACTCCGGACAGCATTGTCATACTCTTGCATCAAGGGCCGTATGGCATCCAGCTTCTTGAGGTATTGTTTCGCTTGCCCATTGTAGACTTCGTGTTCGAAGGCGATGGACGTCGATTCCAGCATGCGAATCAACACCTCGAATTCGTAGGTGCTCAATCGCAGCAGCTCACGCAGCGCCTCCAACGGCCGGTCCGTGACAAGTGATTGCAGTTGATCCATGGCCAGCGAGGTGAAAACCTCCTTGGAGGTATCGACCAGAGTCTTTCGTACGCACTTGTCCTGAAGGCAGAGATATCCGGGCGGGCAGCCGAGGGCCGAACATGCCGAAAGGACGATGCCGCCGGCCGCGTCGGGCCGGACACGCAACTGCTCCACCACCTTCTGCGATTGAGTATCCGCTTCCTTGTCGATAGCCGTCGCCCAGCATTCGCAGGCTGCCGATACGTCCTGCAGGAGCTCCGCTGCTCGTCCCCTTGTTACTTTTACCTGCTCTTCTTCCAGCTCGCTCAACGATCGTGCAGCATCCTGTATCCAATGATCTTCGGGACAGAGGGGCGGCGGACCGCCAGCTTTGCAGGTATTGGGAACCTTCTCTCGCCAGCCCAGCAGGTGGGAGCAGTAGTGGTTGGAAAGCTCCTCCCAGTTGCAAATGTCGCCGTGCCTCCAGCCATCGCGCTTTGTCTTGAGAGGCGCCGAGCAGCTTGCGGGCATGCCCTCTGGCAACTTCGGCAGAGCGGGAATTCTTGGGTCGATGACGCCGGGTCCCCGAATGGAAGTATAGGCTCCGAAGAATGTCGGTTGCTTTAGCGTCGCGGTGCAATCTTTCTGAAGTTCGTAAATCGATGTGGACAGGCAGTCTTGGGCCGAGGCCGCTGCTGACAGGAGAATGCCGCCGAGTACAACGAGGACTCTTGCTATTCCAGCCATTGCTGACGCTCACCGATACGGATGCCGACGTTGATGAAGGGGCCATAGGTGCCGGAAGCGGGCTGCTTGTATTGGCCGAGCAAATACACATAGGTCTTGTTGGTGCCAGATGACTCCGCTCGCCAGATGTCCAGAACGTGACCGGCCCTGCGGTACTGTCGCACGGCAAAGTCTCTTCCTAGGCACTTGATCAGTTCGCTGCGATAAGCTTCGAACACTTCCGGAAGCAGGGCTTCTTTGTCGTTGTCGTAGATGGCCTGGCTGAAGGATGACTTCTGAATCTGCTGGGGATGAGCGTAGATGCTCGATCTGAATCCCGTCGCCGAGCTGCCGTAGAGAATGATTGGGATGTCCAGGCGACCGCTGTACTCAATGTCGCCTTCGCTGGTTGTGCCGGCGCCGACCCGGCCGCCGCGCAGTTTCGCGAAGCCGCCTTGGTAGTCGGCGACAACCAGCTTCACTGTATTGCATAGACTCTTCTGCCAACCGTACTTTGAGATATAGGTCAGTTCCTCGATCTTGGCGGCGACAACGGCTTCGTTGGGTACGACTTCGTCGTAGCGCTTCATCAGCGTAAGAGCAGCGTAGAAGTCGCCCTCGCATTCCTTCGCGAGCGCTGAATAGTAGATCCAGAAGGGCTCGGACTTCCCTTTTTCGGAAACCTTTCCGAGGAGGGCGCTGGCAATCGAACAATCCTGCTTCTCGATAGCGACCCGCGCCATCCTGATTTGTAGCTGGTCGTCAGCGAGACTTGTCGCAGCCGGCCAAGCAATACCCATCGCGATTGCGAACTGCGTCCATTTTTTCCGCATGTCTACTCCCCGGACGTTGGGAAGTCTGGCCGAGCGTCTGAAAACTGGCAACAACCACCGAACGGAACGGAGATCGAATGGAATCCCCCGAACTCCGCCGCCATTGCGAGCGGCGGCTGAACGCGCTCGACCAGGAGCGGGCCTCGTGGTTCGCGCACTGGCGCGAGCTCAGCGAATTCATCCTGCCGCGCCGCGGCTCCTTCCTCGGGCCGGCGAGCCGCGTGGCGCGTGGCGCCAAGCTGAACGGCAAGCTGCTCGACTCGACGGCCATGCTGGCGGCGCGCACCATGGCCTCGGGCCTGATGGCGGGCGTCACCTCGCCGGCGCGGCCGTGGTTCCGGCTGGGCCTCGGCAGCCCGTCGGTCTCGGCCATCCCCGAGGTGCGCGCCTGGCTGGACGACGTGACCGATCGCCTGCTGCGCGTCATGGCGCGCTCCAACCTCTACAACGCGCTGGCCGTCGCCTACGAGGAGCTGGGCGTGTTCGGCACCGCCGCGGTGATCGTGGTCGAGGACGCCAAGGAGATCGTGCGCGCCTATCCGCTGACCGCCGGCGAGTACTGGCTGGGCGCGTCGGAGCGGCTGACCGTCAACACGCTCTACCGCACGCTCACCATGACGCCTCTGCAGCTCGTCGAGCGCTTCGGCCGCGACGCCGTCTCGACCCAGGTGCGCGAGCGATGGGATCGCGGCCAGTGGGACGGCGAGGTCGAGATCGTCCACTGCATCGAGCCCAACCCGGACGCCGCGCCGATCGACGGCTTAGCCCGCCCGCGATGGCGCATGTCCTACCGCTCGGTCTGGTACGAGAAGGCGGGGGCCGGCGACGCCCTGCTCGACGTCGGCGGCTTCGAGGAGTTCCCCGCCTTCTGCCCGCGCTGGCACCTGATCGGCAACGACGTCTACGGCCGCTCGCCCGGCATGGAGGCGCTGCCCGACGCCAAGAGCCTGCAGCGCATGCAGGAGCGCTTCGCCCAGGCGCTCGACAAGATGGTCAACCCGCCGATGGTGGCGCCGCCGTCGATGCGCGGCGAGCGCGCGAGCCAGAAACCCGGCAGCATCACCTACGTCCCCGAGACGGCGGGGCAGGGCTTCCGCCCGGCCATCGACCTCAAGCTGCCGCTCGACCAGATGATGGCCGCCATCCGCGACCGCCAGCAGGCGGTGCGCGCGGCCTTCTATGCCGACCTGTTCCTGATGGCGACGGAACTGAAGGACGTGCGTTCCGCCACCGAGATCTCCGAGCGGCGTGCGGAGAAGCTGGTCATGCTGGGGCCGGTGCTGGAGCGCCTGCACGACGACCTGCTGGAGCCGCTGATCGGCCGCGTCTTCCAGATCATGGGCCGCAACGGCTACATCCCGCCGCCGCCGTTCGAGGAGCTGGACGGGATGAGGCTGCAGCCGCAGTACGTGTCGCCGATGACGGC
>CAYQAY010000142.1:0-3941 GCA_964415585.1 uncultured Reyranella sp. | reverse complement strand
GGTCACCGACATCACGACGACCGGCGTCGTCACCAACCTGGGCTCGGGCGGCTCCGCGTCGATCTCGCAGAACCTGCACATCGCCAAGATGGGCCTCAACTACCGCTTCGGAGGGCCCGCGAAGGACACCTCCTCCGCGAATGCGCCGGCCGCGGCCGCCTCCGAATCGGGGGAGCCGCCCTTCGTGCCGGGCTGGGAGTTCGATGCCGGGACGCGCTTCTGGTACTCCTCCGGCCGCTACCAGAACCAGAACGGCACCCCGAACCAGCTCGTCTCGCGGCTCACCTACCGCGACGTGATCGGCCAGTCGGGCGAGCTGTTCGCGCGCGCCGACGCGCCGTTCGGCGTCTTCGTGAAGGGCTTCGTGGGCGGCGGCGGGCTCGGTCGCGGCAAGATGTACGACGAGGATTGGGGCCTCGCCTCGGCGCTCGCCTCCGTGCCGACCGGCTTCGAGGTCACCGAGTCCGACGTAAACGGCACCATCCACTACATCACCGGCGACCTGGGCTACAACGTGCTGCGCGGGCGCGACCACAAGGTCGGCGTGTTCGCGGGCTACAACCGCTACGAGACGACCATGAACGCCATGGGCTGCACCCAGCTCGTGGCCAACGCCTCGGGCGTCTGCGCGCCGCCGATCGCCGGCACCACCACCACGATCAGCCAGAACGACGCCTGGCAATCCATTCGCCTCGGCGTCTCGGCCGAGGCCACGCTCTGGGACCGCCTCAAGATCGCCGGCGACGTCGCCTGGCTGCCCTACGTGAAGTACGACGGCCTCGACATCCACCGCCTGCGCAACCTCTTCTTCCCCATCCAGGGCACCGGCAAGGGCGTGCAGGCCGAGCTGATCCTGACCTACATGGCGACCGAGAAATTCGGCATCGGCATCGGCGGCCGCTACTGGTCGATGTGGACCCACTACGCCGCCCAGACGACCGACCAGGCCAACGTCTTCGAGGTCGAGACGGACCGCTACGGGGTGTTCCTGCAAGCGAGCTACAAGTTCACGGCGGGGAGGTAGAGGCCATCGTCTCCGGCGTGTAAAATGCGGGGACGAATGCCACCCGCGAACACTTCAAAGTTGCCACAGGCTCGCATGTATCTGGAGGCTGCGTCATGGGGCTTAGAGAACATGCTCCAGGGTAAGCTTCACGGCTATGGTTATCGCTTTCATATGATTGGCATCCTTGCCGCACTTCGTGCCGTGCAGCACGCGCTCCTCAATCACGACCGCAATCTTTCGCCGGCGCATAGGGAAGCGATTCGAAAATGGGAGCGAACTACTTCATTTGAAGTCCCCGAGTTGGCTTTCATCAAGTACGCTCGCGACAAGATTCTCAAAGAAGGTTCCTTCGAGTCGTACGCAACTTCATCCGAGTCTGGAACAGGTGAAGGCACCAGTTATGTTGCCTACAGCCATGAGTATGAACTCGCATACTATATCGAAGAGAAAAGGCTCGATCTACTTGCGGAGCTTCGTCGGGCAATTGCTTGGAATGAACGAGAGCTGAGCAAGATTGAAGGTGATCTCGAGAGCGACTGCTAGTTAGCGAGGGACTTTGGAGAACACCTCACTACTTCTAGGAAGCCGAATCGCTGCAGTGTTGCAGAGGCGGTTTCCGAACAGTGCAGCGGCTCGGGCACGATATACGAAGCTACTGCTCCCATACATTGAGTCCGGAGTCGGGCCGCCGCACTTGGTCAGCGAGATTGAAACCAACGACGAAGGAAAGCTCTGGTCAGTTCTATGGGAGGCCATGCTTTTTCGCCAACTGACCTCACAACACTACCCTCTTCGCAGCACAAGCAAGCGCTCCGGCCAAATCGGGCCTGACTTCCGAACAGAGTACTCCGACAAGCCAATCTGGATCGAAGCCATAGTTCCATCTCCAGAAGGTCTTCCGGAGGACTGGCTAGCACCATCACAAGCGGGCTCCGTAAAGGTATGGAGCAGGCCACATGAGCAAATGCTGCTCAGATGTACTTCGGCAATCGAAACCAAACGAAAGAAAATCGAGACCTATCGCTCAAGGAATACTATCGCTCCAAACGATTGCGTGGTTGTTGCGATTAACATATGCCGACTTTCGCAATGGGATATTGATGGTTCGGGTATTAGCCAGCTTCCTCTCATGGCCGAAGCGGTGTTTCCGATCGGCCCGCTAGGAGTTCCGATTTCTCCAGAAGGCAAAATTGATGGCCCTGCGCGGCATATGCCGCGCTTTACAATTGCTCGAAAGGGCGCGAGCGCTATCCCAACGTTCGCCTTTCTCGATGAACGTTTTGCCTACATCAGCGCCGTTGTTCAGGCACATCAGCGAGATCCTCGTGATCGGCTACTTCTTTCAACCATTCACAATCCACTTGCCATCAATCCATTGCCGCTAGGGCTGTTCGGACGGGTAAGGGAATTCGTCACAATGCCATTCGGCGACGAATACAATCTAGCTGATGTTGCTGCTTCTGAGTCCTGTTGATCTTCCAGAGTTCAACCGATCATCACTCCGTGGCACAATCAGTGTCTCCGGCACTGGGACAAAATCTCCATGCGCACCACCATCGTCCTCGACGACGCGCTCGTCGCCAAAGCTCGGGCCTTGACCGGCATCGAGGACACGTCCCGCCTCGTCCGCGCGGCGCTCGTGGCGCCGATCGAGCGCGAGAGCGCGCGTCGGCTGGCGCGGCCGGGCGGCAGCGAGCGCGCCGCGACGCCGATCCGGCGCCGACGCCCTCGCGTTCCGGCGGCGGACGGTTGAAGCTGGCGATGGTGTGATCTCGCAGCGGTGCTAGCAGTGCTAGCAGCCATGCGTCTTCTCGAAGGAGCCTTGCGTCGGCCGATTAGCAGGTTCCGCAGGTTTCGTGCTAGGTTTCCGATACGCTGACGATATTCGTCATCTCATTCGGCCCGCCCGGCTTCCACCGCGGCGGGCCGTTTGCGTTTTCCGGTTCATCTTCAAAACCGCCGCGGTCCCGACCGTGGATCAGACAACCGCCAAAGCCCGCGCCTCCGACGGCCGTTGGAGAGGCGCACATCAGAACGCTGGGAGCTACCACGCGCGCGAGGGCAACGAACAACCAAGTACGGCCCGATGTGCCTGCACTGCCGGCACGGCAACGAACAACGAAGTCGCGCCGCTCGAAGCGCGACGTGCGACAGGTGCTACAAAGCGGTACGTCCGGGTGTCGCACCTCGAAGCGGAGAAAACCGCGCCGATGCCGGGTTCGAGCGCCGCGAGGTGTGTATGCCGGCCCGGCGCAGTGTGGCGCGGCACAGCGCCGGGAAAAGCGGCCCGGCCGCGGCACACGCGGCGCTGTGCCGGGCGGAGGGCCCAAGTCCCTGACGCCGCTCGTCTTTCCGGGCGGCCGCGGCGGGGCAGCGGCACGGCTGGCGGCCGGCAGCGGTACGTTCCGTGTGCCGCTGCCCGTTGCGCGTTGCCCGTTGCCCGTTGCCCGCCGTCAGGCGGCCTGCTTGTCGTTCCCCTCGCCCACGCGCGCGGCGAGGCTCGCGGCCATGAACTCGTCGAGGTCGCCGTCCAGCACCTTCTGCGGGTCGGAGCGCTCCACGTTGGTGCGCAGGTCCTTCACCATCTGGTAGGGCTGCAGCACGTAGGAACGGATCTGGTGGCCCCAGCCGATGTCGGTCTTGCCGGCTTCCGCGGCCAGCCGCTCGGCCTCGCGCTTCTGCAGCTCGATCTCGTAGAGGCGGGCCTTCAGCATCTGCATCGCCTTGGCGCGGTTCTGGTGCTGGCTGCGCTCCTGCTGGACGGCGACCGCGATGCCGGTCGGGATGTGGGTGATGCGCACCGCCGAGTCCGTCTTGTTCACATGCTGGCCTCCGGCTCCGGAGGCCCGATACGTGTCGACGCGGAGGTCCTTGTCCAAGAGCTCGATCTCGATGTCGTCGTCGACCTCGGGATAGACCCAGACGCTGGCGAACG
>CAYQAY010000141.1:0-4004 GCA_964415585.1 uncultured Reyranella sp. | reverse complement strand
ATCGCCCTCGTCGCGCCTCAGAAGGCGCTGAGACGAGGGCACTTCCCCTTGGCGGTGTCGCCAAGGGGAAGAGGGTGATCGCTCTACCCTCGATCTGGTCACCGACGAAACCCGATCTGATCGCCCCGCGAACGCACTCTACACCCCGAACGTCCGCCGGTAGGTCCTGGTCATCAACTCGTCGAGGCGCGTGCCCGGCTCGAAGTCGGACATGCCCTCCGGCCGCGTCAGGCCCGGAAGCTGGCGCGGGCAGTCGGACGGCGCGCCGATCGTCTGCACGACCGGATAGAGCGACGACCATGCCTTTACGTTCTCGTAGTCCTCCTCGTCGTCGGCGACGTGCTTGTCGCGGATCTTGCCCGAGGCGGTCTCGATCTCCATGCCGATCATGGTCGTCGCCTTCAGCTCCTGCTTGTTCGGCTGGCGGATCAGCTTCGAGCGGCCGGGGTAGATGCGGTCGATGAAGTTGTCCATCAGCCTGAGCTTGGTCTCGACGTCGTCGATGACGTGCGCCTTTCCGAAGGCCATCACCGCACGATAGTTCACCGAGTGGTGGAAGCCCGATCGCGCCATCACCAGCGAGTCTAGGTGCGTGACGGTGAGGCAGACGTCGACGCCTTCCTTCTGGCTGCGGATCATGCGGCTGGCCGAGGAGCCGTGCCAGTAGAGGTGCTCGCCCTCGCGCCAGAAGCCGGTCGGCGTGCAGTAGGGCCGGCCGTCGATCACGTAGGCGATGTGGCAGATCAGGGCGGCGTCGAGGATGGCGTGGATCGTCTCCTTGTCGTAGCGGCCGCGCTCGTGGAGGCGCTTGACCTTGTTGACCGGGGTGACGGGATAGGAGGAGTCGGGCGGGCTCATGGCTTCACCTGTCGGGCTTGCTTGCGGCCGGACCATCGCCGCGATACGGATCAGGCGAAAGGGCCGGTTTCCCGGAAAACGACTGGACCAGTTTGAAAGCCCATCGTCCTCGCGCCCGCCGCGTCCCGCCGCTCGGCCTCGCCCTCGATCCCGCAGGCGCGCTGCCGCTGCATCGCCAGATCGGCGAGCAGGTGCGGCGCGCCATCCTCGAGGGCCGCCTGAAGCCCGGCACGCGCCTGCCGTCGTCGCGGCTGCTGGCGCAGGATCTCGCCTGCGCGCGCGGCACGGTGGTGCTGGCGCTCGATCAGCTCGTGGCCGAGGGCTATGTCGTGGGCCGGCCGGGCGCGGCCATGTCGGTCGCGGCCGACCTGCCCGACGAGATGCTGAACGCGCCGCGCGCCTTCGTGCCATCGAGCGAACGGCAGGCCTTGCGGCCCGCGGTGGCACGCCGGGCTCGCGCGTTGCTCGCCGCCAGCCCGCCGCCCGTGGCCGAGGCTTTGCCGCTCGCTTTCCCGACCAGCCAGCCCGACCGCGAGGCCTTTCCCTTCGCGTTGTGGGCCAAGCTGCTGGAGCGCGACTGGCGCCGGCCCGCGCCCGAGGCGGTGGCCGCCCATCCGTTCGGCCATGCCGGCCTGCGCGCGGCGGTGGCGGCCTATCTCGGCACGGCGCGGGGCTTCGCCTGCAGTGCCCGCGAGATCGTCATCACCACGGGCATCCGCCATGGCCTCGCGCTGTTCGCCGAGGTGGCGCTCGACGCCGGCGACTCCGCCTGGATCGAGGAGCCGGGCTTCGTCGGCGTGCGCGACGCGCTGGCGGCCGCCCGGGTGCGCGCGGTGCCGGTGCGCATCGACGAGGCGGGCTTTCCGCCAGACGTGGCCCAGGCCAGGGCTCCGGAAGCGCGGCTCGCCGTCGTCGCGCCGGCGCATCACTTCCCGCTCGGCACGGTCATGGGCCTGCAGCGCCGCCTCGAGCTGCTGAGCTGGTCCGAACGGAACAAGGGCTGGATCGCCGAGGACGATTTCGACGGCGAGTATCGCTACGCCGGCCGGCCGCTGGCGCCGCTGCGCGCGCTCGACCGTTCGGGGCGCGTCGCCTATTTCAGCAGCTTCTCCAAGCTGATGTTCCCCGCGTTGCGCCTCAGCTTCCTCGTCCTGCCGTCCTCGCTGGTCGAAGTCACCGAGCGGTTGATGGACCGCATCTCCGTGCGTGCGCCCCTGATGGCGCAGGGCGCGCTGGCGCGCTTCATCGCCGAGGGCCATCTCGCCGCCCATCTGCGCCGCACGCGGCAGCTCTACGCGATCCGGCGTGCGGCACTGCTGGCGGCGGCCGAACGGCATCTCGCCGGACTCCTGACCATCGCGCCCGATCCCGGCGGCATGCACCTGATCGCGATGCCCGTGGGAAAGCTCGCCAAGTCGTTCGACGATGTCGCCGCGACGAAGGCGGCGGCCGACGCCGGCCTCGTCGTGCAGCCGCTCTCGGTCTGCTACGCCGTCCGGCCGAAACGCCACGGCCTGATCCTGGGCTATGCCGGCACGCCCGAGCCGGAGATCGAGCGCGGGCTGCGGACATTGCGACGAGCGATCTCCCGCTAAGCCGCTTTGCGGCGAGCGCTGCCTGATCTTCCGGCCAGCGGGCGCTCACCGGCCAGCTTGTAGGGCCTGATCAGCGCCTCTGCCGGAATTCTCCATTGGCGACTGAGTTTCCAGATCATCGGCAGGGTCAGCCGTCGTGTCATGCCGAGAACCTCGGATGCACGTGCGCGCGAACCCAGCAGGGTCGCCAGATCGGCCTGGGTGTAGCCCGCCGTGCGCATGCGGTGGCGGATCATCTCGATCGGATGTGGCGGGCCGATGGGGTGATGCCGATCCTCGTAGGCTTCGATCAGCAACGCGAGCAGATCGAAGCGATCCGCTTCGGCCGAACCCTTCGCCGGCTCCTTGTCGAAATACGGCTCGATCTCGACCAGGGCGGCCGCATAGTCAGCCTTGGTGCGGAGAGGGCGGTTGATCATCTGACAGTCTCCGGATCGATGCGGTCGTACTCGGCATGGGTGCCTACGAACTTCACGAGCACCCGCTTGAAGCGGTAGGCGATGTGGACGATGAGCCGGTACTTGTTCCCCGCGATGTCGAATATGACCCGATTGTCCGCGACGAAGTCCACTGTGCTCCCGAAATCCGCCTTCACGTCGGCGGACCGGCTCCAGTCCGCCTGGCGCACGTCGGCGAACCAGGCCTCGAGCGGTCCGCGAGATTGCGGATGTCGCGTCCAGAAGGCCCTTAGCTTGGCCTTCGAGATGACGTTCATATCGGCATTCTAGAATGTTCCCGAAGTGGGAGCAAGCGGCGGTGCGAGTGGCTATTCGACAGGCCTCGTCATGCAGCCGCTCCCTGCTACGGCGGCCAGCCGAAGCGGCAGGGTCTGATCCCAGCCTATACCGGCACGGTCGAACCGGAGATCAAGAGGGGTTCCGGAGTCCGCGGAAGGTGATCGGGCTCTCCCAGGCGATCCACCGACGCCTCCGCCCGCTGGGAGGCGTCGAGTTGCCGACCGTGCAGCGCGACGCAATCCGGTCGGCGGCGGACTTCGGCGAGTGATCGTCCTCGACACCAATGTCATCTCCGAGTTGATGCGGCGAAAGCCCGATCCCCGGGTCATGGCATGGGTCGCCGATCAGGCGGCGGCGAGTCTGTTCACGACGACGTTGACGCAGGCGGAAATCCTCTACGGTCTGGCGCCGCTCCCTCCCGGACGCCGCCGCGACGATCTGCTGGCGGCTGCACTTCCGATGTTCGAAGTCGACCTGGCAGGTCGCGTCCTGCCGTTCGATGGCGACGCCGCCCTCGCCTATCCCGAAATCGCCGCCGCTCGAAAACAGGCCGGCCGCCCGATCAGCCAGATCGACGCCCAGATCGCTTCCATCGTGCACTCGCGTGGCGCGCGCCTGGCGACCCGCAACCTGCGCGACTTCGCCGAGTGCGGGATCACCGTCGTCGATCCGTGGAGCGAAGCCTAAATTCCGCCAGCGCAGGCGCAGGCCAGCGACGTGCCTGCATTGCCAGCAGCCATGCGCGCGCGTGACGGAGCCATGCGCCAGCGGAGTTGCAGGTTCAGCAGGAATATGGTAGGAAATAGCCTAGGCT
>CAYQAY010000140.1:0-4162 GCA_964415585.1 uncultured Reyranella sp. | reverse complement strand
AGAAATATGCGCACGTCACGTTCTTCTTCAACGGCGGCGAGGAGCGCGTGTTCGAAGGCGAGGAGCGCATCCTCGTGCCCTCGCCCAAGGTCAAGACCTACGATCTCAAGCCCGAGATGAGCGCACCGGAAGTGACCGACAAGCTCGTCGACGCGATCGGCTCGGGGAAGTTCGACCTGATCGTCGCGAACTACGCCAACACAGACATGGTCGGCCATACCGGCGATCTCGCCGCGGCGACGAAGGCGGTCGAGGCCGTCGACGCGAGCCTCGGCCGCCTGATGGACGCCATCCTGGCGGCCGGCGGCGTGATGTTCGTGACCGCCGACCACGGCAATGCCGAGCAGATGTTCGACGACGTTTCGCACCAGAAGCACACCCAGCACACGTTGAATCGCGTCCCGGCGCTGCTGTTCAACGCCCCCACCGGTGTCACGTCGTTGAGTGACGGCAAGCTGGCAGATGTTGCACCCACCCTGCTCGCCCTGATGGGCCTGCCGCAGCCTAGCGAAATGACGGGCAAGTCGCTCCTTTCGACGGCGGCCCGGCCGGCCGTTCTGGCCACGCCCCACGCCGCTGCGGCGGCTTCTGCCTGATTTGTGAAGCGGCGGCGGCCGACGGCGCCTTGATCCTGCCAAACACGCCCCTGTATCCTCGTTCCCGATGTTGAAAATTCCCCGGTTCGCTTGGCCCAAAGCCTTCGGCGACCTTCCCTGAAGGCACACAAATGACCTTTCTGCGTCTAGCCTCCCTCGCCGCGACCGTGGCCCTTTTCTCCGTTCCGATCCTCACCCATGCCCAGGACAAGGCCGATCCCAAGGCTGCGGGCGGCGACAAGAGCGAGCTCTACCAGCAGCTCAACCTGTTCGGCGACGTGCTGGAGCGCATCCGCCGCGACTATGTCGAGCCGGTGGAGGAAAAGCAGCTCATCGAGAACGCCATCAACGGGATGCTGACCGCGCTCGACCCGCACTCGAGCTACATGAACCCCAAGACCTACAAGGACATGCAGGTCCAGACGAAGGGCGAGTTCGGCGGGCTCGGCATTGAGGTCACGATGGAGAACGGCGTCATCAAGGTCGTGTCGCCAATTGACGATACGCCGGCCTCCAAGGCGGGCGTCCAGGCGGGCGACCTGATCTTCGCGCTCGACGGCGAGCCGGTACAGGGTCTCACTCTCCAGGAAGCCGTCGAGAAGATGCGCGGCAAGGTCGGCACGCCGATCAAGATCTCGATCCGTCGGGCCGGCAAGGACCCGTTCGACGTCTCGCTGACGCGCGAGATGATCAAGGTGAAGCCGGTCAAGTTCCGCCTTGAGGGCGGCGACATCGGCTACATCCGCGTCACCTCCTTCACCGAGCAGACGACTCCGGGCGTGCTCGACGCCGTCGAGAAGCTCAAGAAGGAAGCTGGCAACAAGCTCAAGGGCTACATCATCGACCTGCGCAACAATCCGGGGGGTCTGCTCGACCAGGCGATCGCCATGTCGGACGCCTTCCTGGACAAGGGCGAGATCGTCTCGGTCAAGGCGCGCAAGAACGACGACGTCCAGCGCTGGAACGCCAAGCCCGGCGACGTCGCCAACGGCCTGCCCATCGTGGTTCTGGTAAACGGCGGTTCGGCCTCAGCCTCGGAGATCGTAGCCGGTGCGCTGCAGGACCACCGCCGCGCGATCATTCTCGGCACGCGCTCTTTCGGCAAGGGTTCTGTCCAGACCATCATGCAGGTGACGGGCGGCGGCGCGATCCGCCTCACCACGGCGCTCTATTTCACGCCATCAGGCCGCTCGATCCAGAAGGAAGGCATCAAGCCCGACATCGAGGTCGAGCCAGCGAAGATCGAGAATATCCAGCAGCGTTCGAGCTTCCGCGAGGAGAATCTGCGCCGTTCGATCACCAACCCGAATGACAAGTCCACGCCGGCGAAGCCCGAGACCAAGCCGGAGGCGGGTAAGCCCCCGGCCGACAAGAAGGACGACAAGGCCGCGACAACGGCGCCGACCGATCCGGACGAGCCGCCGAAGGAACAGGCTGCCGACTATCAGCTCCTGCGCGCGGCCGACTTGCTGCGCGGCATCTCCCTCTACAGCGGCCGCGCCAACTGAGCGGCCGCTCGGAAATGACGTCGTGGTCGCTCCCGGCCAACGGTCAGCATCGGTTCCAGGCCACCGCGGCCTGGTCGCTGCCTATTTCCTTGTCCTCGGACTGATCGGCGGGACGGCAGCAGCCGTCTTCGGCGAATTCGACGGCGACACGCCGCACATCGTCGAGGCGGCGGCGGCCTCGACGCCATCGCCGGCGCCGGTGCAGTCGCTGCCCCTGCCTGTGCGCAGAGTGCCTACAGGCTTCCGCACGCTGCCGGCCGAAGAACTCGCCGGCATGGTCGAGACCACGACTGACGGTCTTCGCCTGCCCAGGATCTCGCCGTCCGGCTGGCTGCCCTGGATCGCCAACGCCCGTCGCTTCGATCCATCCGGACCACCGGCGCGTATCGGCCTGCTTGTGATCAATGTCGGTGCCAACGAAGAAGCCATGCGGCGCGCGATCGAGGAACTGCCCGCCGAGGTTAGCCTCGCCTTTCTCGCCGGCACGCCCGACCTGCCGCGCTGGCTGGCGCTTGCGCGGGCACACGGCCACGAGAGCTACCTGATGCTGCCGATCGCCGACCAAGGGACGGCAGAGCGCGGTGTACGGCCCATCGAGGCCGCCGTCGACGCCGCGGAGAACTTGCGCCGATTGCGCGCCGTTCTGGCGCGCGGCGAAGGCTATGCCGGTCTCGTGGTCTCTTCGCCCGACCGCGTCACACAAGCGGACGACACGATGCGCCCGCTTGTGTCGGAGATCGCCGAGCGCGGTCTCGCCGTGGTCGAGGTCAATCCCGCACCCGGTAGCGCCTCGATCCAGCGGCTTACGGAGGAGCTCGGAACGGGTTACGCTCGGAGCACCGACATTCTCGACTACAAGCTGGCAGGCGACAGCGTGAGCGGAAACCTCGACCGGCTGGTGGCCTGGGTCGGCGAAAGCCCGCCCGACGGTCAGCCACGGCATGCCTTCGGCGTGGTCCAGCCGGAGGGCGAGGCGATCGACGCCATCCTGGCCTGGCACAGGCGCCGGGAGGCGAGCCCGCCCCTGTCGCTCGTACCGCTCATCGGCCACTTCGAATGCCGCGATGCCTGCATGGCTCGCCTGCAACTCCAGCCGGCGCAGCTTCGACCGTGAGTTCTTTCCTCGTATCCGGCCGTCCCGAGGCGTTCCGCCGGAACGTCGGCCTGATGCTGATCGGCCCGGACCGGCGGATCTTCGCAGGCAGCCGCGCCGACCGGTCCGACTCCTGGCAGATGCCCCAGGGCGGTATCGACGACGGCGAGTCGCCGGTCGAGGCGGCCTGTCGTGAGCTCTGCGAGGAGGTTGGCACCTCGAAGGCGCTGCTGCTGCGCGAGAGCGCGAGATGGATCACCTATGAGGTTCCCGAAGATCGCCGTCCGGAACACTGGAGAGGCCGCTGGCGGGGTCAGGCCCAGAAGTGGTTCGCACTGGCCTTCACCGGGATCGACGCCGACATCGACATCCACGCCCACGACAAGGAATTCGACGCCTGGAAATGGGTGACGAAGCAGGAGCTGTTGTCGTTGATCGTGCCGTTCAAGCGTACGGTCTACGAGGCCGTCTTCGAGGAATTCTCGGACCTTCTCTAGGTGCCCAGAATCAAACGCCTCGGGTGGCAAGCCTGGCGGCGTTGCGGCGCAGGAACCAGAGGCCTACGCGTGTCATGAGCGCGTTCAGCCAACCCTGCGGCTCAAGGCCGATCGCCTTCAGTACCATCGCCATGGCCCGCTGCACATGAGTCGGTCGGTAAAGGGGATAGGCGCGCCGCGCATAGGCCTGCATGTTGCGCTTGCGGTCGTAGACAGCGTCACGCGGTGCGTTGGCGGCGAAATAAGCGTAGGCCAGCTCGTCGTCCTCGCTCTCCGCCAGGCGCCCCCAGCCGATGCGCAACCGCGCCCAGCGGTTCAGCCGGTCGCGCGCCAAGCAGCGGCGCAGATGCTCATAGAAGAGCTTGTAGTGGCGGAACTCGTCGGCTGCGATCTTCTGGCAGATCTGCCTCAGCACCGGCTCCTCGGTCGCGTCCTTGAGCGCGCTGTAGTACGAGCTGGTGCCGGTCT
>CAYQAY010000139.1:0-4193 GCA_964415585.1 uncultured Reyranella sp. | reverse complement strand
GGGCGCCGTTCCTCGCCCGCCACGCGAGGCGCCGTTGCGCGGCGCGAGACCCGCGTGCGGCGGCGGTTGCGGCACAACCGCGCCGCGCATAGCGTGGGCGGACGATGATCCGCCTCGCCTTCAACGCCGAGCGGCGCGTGCTGCTGGTGACCTATTCGACGGCGATCGACCGGGCGAATCTCGACGAACTCGACGGCCTGCTGCAGGGCTTCGTCGCGCGCCACGGCACGACGGACACCATCATCGACTTCGGCGGCGCGCCGCCGAAGTCGATCGACACGCAGGAGCTGATCGCGCGGGCGCACACGCCCTCGCGCATGCCGGGCCGACGGCGGTTCTTCGTCGCCGGCAACGACCACGCCTACGGCATGATGCGGGTCTACGGCGCCCACCAGGAGGGCATCGACGAAACCGCGCCCACGATCGTGCGGCGGCTCGAGGAGGCGCTGGCGGCGCTGGGCGTCGCCGCGGACTCGTTCGCGCCGGTCGGCTGACGGGCGGCCCGGTCGGTCCCGCGACGGACGGGCGCCTCCCGCGTTGCCCTGCCTCGCAGGTCGCGATGGCGCGGCGGCCGGCCGACACCCCCCCGGGGCCGGCCATCTCTGATAGACTGAGGCGCGATGCTTCGCCTCGCGCTGCTCCTTTCCCTGCTCGCGCCGCTCCTGCCCTGGGCGGCCGCGGCGCAGACCTCGCGGCCGGTGCCCGAGCTGGGCGCCGCGCCCGTCCCGCGCCTGCCGCCGACCGTGCCGCAGCTCCAGCCTGGCCAGCCGCCGGCGCCCTCCGACGAGGTCAGGGATCCCCAGACCGGCTGCGCCGTGGTGCTGATGGACGCGGCGCCCAACCTCGGCATCTCCTGGTCGGGCGCCTGCGAGCACGGCCTCGCCCAGGGCAAGGGCGTGCTGCAATGGACCCGGGACGGCCGCCCCACCGACCGCTACGAGGGCGAGATGAAGGACGGGCTCTACGAGGGCCAGGGCAAGATCGTCTACGCCAACCGCGCGCGCTACGAGGGCGAGTTCAGGGCCGGCGAGCGCGACGGCCGGGGCACCTACACCTTTCCCAGCGGCGCCAAGCTGATCGGCACCTTCGTCGAGGGCCGGCCGCACGGGCACGGCGCCTACATCTGGACCAACGGCAACCGCTACCAGGGCCCGTTCCGCGACAACCAGCGCACCGGGCGCGGCATCCTGATGTACGCCGACGGCGGCCGCTACGAGGGCGACTTCGTCAACGGCAGGCTGCAGGGCCAGGGCGTTCGCGTCTGGGCCAACGGCATGCGCTACGAGGGCGGCTGGTCGAACGACCTGCCCAACGGCTGGGGCACGCGCTCGGGCGGACCCGACGCGCAGACCTTCACCGGCACCTGGAACAACGGCTGCTTCCGCGAGGGCCGGCGCTGGGCGGTGGTCGGCACCACGGCGCAGGCCTGCGGATTTCAATGATTCCCGACGAAAAAGCCCGCCGGGACTTCTCCGGGCGGGCCTTCGTGCAGTGTAGGCTATTTCTTAGCAGAATCCTGCTGAACCTGCAACTCGAGTTATCCACAGGCAGTGGATGCTCTAGACTGGAGCCATGAGCGAGCCCTCCGCCTCCGCCAGCCCGCTGCCGATGATGGTGCAGTTCCTCGAATGGGTCGCCGCCCGGCCGCGGCGGCGCGAGGACGTGCTCGAGGCCTGGCCGAGTTCCTGCCCACGCTTCCCGGTGTGGGAGGATGCGCGCGCCGACGGGCTGATCCGGCAGTGTGGCGGAAGCGAGCGACGGATCGAGCTGACCGATCGCGGCCGCGCGCTGCTCGCGCGCCCCTAGACACGCGCTGCTCGCGCGCCCCTTAGAAACGCGCTGCTCGCGCGAACGTAAACTCCCAACTCGCGGCGGCCCTGCCTATAGTGCCGCCATGACCCTGCAACGCGCAGCTCTCTGGGCCATCGTGCTCGCCGCGACGATCTACCTGCTCGTCGCCGGCCGCGGCCTGCTGCTGCCCTTCGTGCTGGGCATCGTGCTCTGGTACATGATCGATGCGCTGGCCGACACGTTCAGCCAGAAGCGGCTCGGCCGGCTGCGCCTGCCGCAGCCGCTGGCGCTCGCGGCGGCGGTGCTGCTGATCGGCGGGCTGTTCTGGGTGGTGGGCCGCACCATCGGGCGCAACGTGCAGGCGGTGATCGCCGCCGTGCCGAGCTACGAGGCGCGCCTCACCCACCTGATCGAGCAGGTGACCCGGGCGGCCGGGCTCGAGCAGGCGCCGACGCTCTCCGAGCTGGTCGCCCGCGTCAGCCTGGCGGAGACGGTGGGCAGCGTCGCCGGCGCGGCCGCGACGGTGGTGAGCTACGCCGGCCTGATCCTGATCTACACGCTCTTCCTGTTCGTCGAGCAGGTGCACTTCAAGCGCAAGCTCGGCGCGCTGTTCCACGGCGACGGCCAGGAGGCGCGGGTGCGCGCGGTGCTCTCCCGCATCGACCGGGAGATCCGCCTCTACATCCGCATCAAGACGACGCTGGCCACGATCACCTCGGCGCTGGCCTATGCGGTGATGTCCTCGGTCGGCGTCGACTTCGCCGCCTTCTGGGCGGTCATGGTGTTCTTCTTCTACTACATCCCGACCATCGGCTCGATCCTGGCCATCGTGGCGCCGGCGCTGCTGACGCTGATCCAGTTCGACACGCTGCAGCCCTTCCTGATCGTGCTGCTGGTGTTCGGCACCATCCAGATCGTGACGGCGAACGTGATCGAGCCGGCCATCATGGGCCGCTCGCTCAACCTCTCGCCGCTGGTCGTCATCGTCTCGCTGGTCGTGTGGGGCACGATCTGGGGGGTCGTCGGCATGTTCCTCTGCGTGCCCATCATGGTGGTGGCGCTGATCGTGCTGGCGCAGTTCGAGACGACGCGGCCGGTCGCCGTGCTGCTGTCGGCCGACGGCCGCATCCCGGAGTCCCCGACATGAAGGCGCTCGCCCTCCTCCTCCCGCTGCTGCTCGCCGTCCCCGCGGCGGCGCAGGCCCCCTCCCAACAGCAGCCGGGGCAGCAGCAGGAGCCGCAGCAGCAGGCGCCGGTGCGAACCCCGATGCCGCCGCCCGCCCCCGTCGTCATGTACGCCTGCCCGGGCGGCACCGACTTCGTGGCGCTCTTCTCCGACGACGGCGACCTCGCGACGCTCAAGGTGCCGGGCCAGCCCGACATCGAGCTGCCGCGGGCGCCGTCGGGGACCGGCTTCGCCTACTCGGACTCCTATTTCGAGCTGCGCGGGCGCGGCCGCGAAGCGACGCTCACGGCGGGAGGCCGCGCCATGCGCTGCCACGCCGCCGGCCGGCCCGGCGAGCCGCCGCGCACCTTCGAGGGCCCCGGCATCACGCTCACTCTCTTTCCCGACGGCACCTTCCGGCTGCGCGAGAAGAAGCCCGGCGCGGAGGAGACGCTCGACATCGGGCAGTGGGCGCAGGAAGTCGAGGGCGGCGTGCGGCTGGTGCTGCGCGGCGGCGACAGCGGCCGGCGCGCCTTCCGCGAGATCTCCGGCGGCAAGCTGGTGGCGGACGACGGCAGCGAGCTCGCGCCGGTGGCGGTGCCCGATCCCCTCGACGGCAGGTACCGGCTGGCCGGCCTCTATCGCGATGCCCAGGACGGCGGCCTGTTCGCCGCCTGCCTGGCCGGCCGCACCTACGCCGTCGCGCCGGGCGGCGCCGAGCCCGACCTCGAGAAGGCCTGGGTCGAGGCGACGCCGTCGCGCGAGGCCAGCCTCTACGTCGAGATCGTCGGCCGCTTCGCCGGACCCAACCTGATCGCGGTCGAGGAGTTCCTGAGCCTCAAGCGCAACGGCGCGTGCCCGACGCTGGCGCCGCGCAACGCGGCGCTGCGCGACACGGAATGGCGCCTGGCCGAGATCGACGGCACCCGGCCCGACTTCGACGACTGGCGCCGCCGCCCGATGCTGCGGCTCGACGATGCCGGCAGGTTCACCGCCATCACCGGCTGCAACAACCTGTCGGGCGACTACGTGCTCGATCCGGACGGGCTGCGCTTCGTGCCCGGCCCGATGACCATGATGGCCTGCCCGCCGGCGGCGGCGGACATGGAGAGGCGCTTCGTCGAGGCGCTGGGCGCGGTGAAGACGGCGCAGATCGCCGGCACCACGCTCGACCTCAGCGACGCCACGGGCAAACGGCGCCTGCGGCTGGAAGCGCGCGGCCGATAGCGCCGGGGCGA
>CAYQAY010000138.1:0-4444 GCA_964415585.1 uncultured Reyranella sp. | reverse complement strand
CTCGAAGGATGGGCAACACCGGGACTGGTTCCCACCCTTCGAGACGCGCCCCCAATGAATGATGAGGGGGCGCTCCTCAGGGTGAGGGGAGATAGAGGAGGGGCGCCATGAAGCAGGTCCTCATCGATCGGTACGGAGACCCGTGGGACGTCGCGCGCTGCGCCGACGTGCCCGACGTCGGCGAGCCGGCGGCCGACGAGGTCGTGTTCGACGTGCTGGCCTTCCCGATCAACCCGGCCGACATGTGGTTCTGCAAGGGCAGCTACCGGCTGAAGCCGCCGCTGCCGGCCACGCCGGGCGCCGAATGCGTGGGCCGCGTCACGGCCGTCGGCGCGGCCGTGAAGCACGTCAAGGCGGGGGACCTCGTCATCAACCTGCAGCGCGAGAACTGGGCGCAGAAGCGCCGGGTGAAGGGCGACGACGCGATCCCGCTGCCGGCCGGGATCGATCTCCGGCAGGCCGCGATGGTCCGCATCAACCCGCCGACCGCGCAGCTCATGCTGTCGGACTTCGTCGACCTCGAGGGCGGCGACTGGGTGATCCAGAACGTCGCCAACTCCGCCGTCGGCCGCCTGCTGATCGTGCTCGCCCACCAGCGCGGCCTCAGGACCGTGAACGTCGTGCGGCGGCCGGAGCTCGCGGCGGAACTGAAGGGGCTGGGCGCCGATCTCGTGATCGTCGACGGCGACGACCTCGCGCAACGCGTGGCGACCGAGACGGCCGGCGTGCCGATCAGGCTCGGCATCGAGGCGGTCGGCGGCGCCGCCACGGGCCGCCTCGTCGACTGCGTCGCCACCGAGGGCACCGTCGTGCACTACGGCTCGATGAGCGGCGAGGACCCCAAGGTCGGCCGCAGCAGCTTCATCTACCGGGGCGTGAAACTCACCGGCTTCATGCTGGGGCGCGGCCTGGCCAAACGCAGCCCGGAGAAGATCCGCGAGATCTACGCCGACCTCGCCGGCCAGGTCGTCGCCGGCAAGCTGCACGCGCCGGTGGACACGGTCTATCCGATCGGGGAGATCAAGGAGGCGCTGCGCCATGCCGACCGGGGCGGACGCAACGGCAAGATCCTGGTGGCGCCCAACGGCGCGATCTAGAGTCTCATGCTCCTCGCCCCGTATGGGTTAGGGCTATCGCAATTAACTCTTTTCTGCCCCCGCGAAGCGGGGGAAGTGCCCTCGTCATACGAGGGCGAAGGGGGCGAGCAGCGGGACTTGTTGCCTACCCCCTCCGCCCCTTCGGGGCACCTCCCCCGAAACGGGGGAGGCAAAGACGGTTTGAACCAGGGAGTGAAGAAATGAGTTCCGACGTCGCGGCGATCGAGAAGGTGCTGCAGGTCTATTTCGACGGTCTCTACGAGGGCGACACGAAGAAGCTCGGCGAGGCTTTCCATCCCGCCGCGCATCTCTACAGCGCGGGCGCCGACGGCAAGGCGGCCGACATGCCGCGCGCCGACTGGTTCAAGATGGTGGAGAGCCGTCCCTCGGGAAAGGCGAAGGGCAGCGCGCGGGCCGACCGCATCGTGTCGATCGACTTCTCCGGACCCGCGACGGCCTTCGCCAAGGTCGAGTGCCAGCTCCCGCCGCGCTACTTCACCGACTATCTCACCCTGCTCAAGGTCGACGGCCGCTGGCAGGTGATCTCCAAGTCCTTCCACACCGTGACGCGCGAATAGGGACGCGGGAGGGGTGACGGTCAATCCGTCGTCTCGACCGAGGAGCGTAGCGACGAGTGGAGAGACCTCGCCTCACAATCAATGGTCTTGATTGAGGAGAAAAGGTCCCTCGGCTTCGCTCGGGACGACGAAAGACTTGCTGGCGGCCGCCGCTCAGCCGGTCCCCGTCTTCTCCGCGAGCCATGTCTTGATGAGAGACTGATAGGGAACGTCGCGCTTGTTGGCGGCGACCTTGATGCGCTCGAGAAGCGACACTGGCAGGCGCAGCGAGATTGCGGTGGTCGACGGCTTGAGGTTCGGCAGGCGCACCCGCTCGGCCTTCGTCCAGTCGACGTGCCGGCTGGAGTCGTGGGTTTCCCAGAAGCGCCGCTCCTCGGCTTCGCTCCGGAATTTCGGAACAGTCTTAGGCTTCTTGCTCATAACGTATCCGTTCTTTGGCGCTCATGGGTCGCGCGGAGATAACCCGGATCAGCCTGCCGTCGCCGCGCAACGTGAAGCTGATATGAAGCCGCCGGCCGGCGTCGGTGCTGCCCAGCGCGTGCAGCCTGGGTTCACGCCCGCTGTGGCCGATATCCGCGACGACCAGCAGCGGATCGTTGAAGAAGACCTGCTCGGCTTCCACCTGACCGACGTCGTGCTTTTCGACGCTCTTGCGGGCATTTCCGTGATCCCAGTCGAAGCCTTCGATCCGCGACAGATCAAGCATTTTGTATATTACCATAATATACGGTCAGGGCAAGCAGCGGGCAGCGCCGGGGGCAGCCCGCCGTCGACCGATGCCATCATTGCACCGTCATTCCACGGGTGGGACATGGGCGGGTTTTCCGAGCGCATGCAGCAGGCACTGGACGCCGTGCCGGCGATGTCGCCAGAGCATCAGGACCTGCTCGCGGCGGGTTCGCGAGCGAGGCCGACGTGAACGCGATGTACCGCCAGGATGGTCTATAGCATCGGGTATCTTGCGACGGCCATCCGATAGCTCGACGAGATATTCGCCTAACCGACGCTCGCAATAGGCCGATGGCTCGGCGCGTGGCCAAGATGTCTCCGGCAGATCGGGAACGAGCAACTACGGTTGCGACTTGGGCCCGCTGGCGGAATCGAGAGGAAGCTTAGTGGCCTCGGGATCCCAATCTTGTCGCCTAATAAACTGGGCAAGGAGCGGGACTGCAAAACAGTAAGCTCCGCGGCGGTTACGATAGACAAAGCCTCGTTCAGTCAGATTCCCGAGAATCTGCACAGCGTGACTGGGAGAGAAGCCGTTGCGCAGAATTTCTTTAGAGGCGGCGACAATCTCCGGAACGGTGAATTCCCCTTCCCTCGATTCCAGAGTGGCGATTACCTGCATGAACGCTTGCTGCCGGTCTGTCGCGCGCGACCAGCGGGGATAAAAGAAATCCTGATCTAGTTTGGCGATGATCTCAGCCTTCGGGACTGACGGCGCCTGCCCTACTTGAATCTTGCCAATCCAAGCGTCGAATATTTCTTTGCAGATATACTGGATAAAGAACGGGTAGCCGCCCGACGCTCTAATTGCTTCAGTAATTACCGCTTCGCTGAACTGTAGGCTGCTGTTGGATATTTCTATCGGCTTGACGATGGCGTCCCGGGCATCGGCATCCGACAGCCGCTCTAGCATCAACGTGTGAAACATCCTCTCGGTGTAGGTGCGTGCCTCATTTAGCTTGGGCACAAGGGTCGGAAGCCCTGTTAGCACCAGTAGGAACGAGGTCTTCAAGTTTTGTCGCTGCATGTAAGAGAAAACGTCCAGCAGTAGCGCCAGCGGGTACTCTTCCTTATCCGCGTGATCACTTAAATTCTGTGCTTCGTCATAAGCAAACACGATGCCTTTGATGGCGGTTGTCTCAAGCAAGCGGGCGGTAAGAGTCAAAACTGCCTTTAGTCTGTCACTCGGGAAGCCGGGTGTGTCCTCGTATACCTTCCAAAGGTCGTGATAAGTGAGCGGGACGTTCTTCATCTGAACTTTTGAATTGAACCCAAATGGCAATACCTCTTGCCGCTGCACCAGGATCGGACCGAGCAATGTTGAAAGATCAAGCACTAGCCGCTGCGCAATGCGTGCTTCATTCAACGAGGCAGATTCCGAAATCTCGTTTGTCGCCCACAACCACTGACGCCCCAAAGCGAGCGGTTTGAGGTCTTCTAAGAGGACAGTTTTTCCGACGCCGCGCAGGCCCGTGATGATCATGTTTTGAATAACTGGTGCTTGGTCAAGAAGTCGCCCGAACTCCTCATGCTCCTTGGTTCGGCCAGCCAAATAGAGGGGTTGAACTCCGGCACCTGGGCGGAATGGGTTGTGGGGGATGGTGAGTGGCAGTGAGGCGGGAGGGTTGGCCATAGGCGGTTTCCTCGTGACTGTAAGTGTCATTTAGTCATATTACTAAATTTAGTCAATGTATTAAATAATACTTGCTTTCTTAGGCCGCGCGCGGCCGGCTCGCCGCCAGGGTCGTGCACGATCGGATCGAACTCGACCTGCCGCTCTCGCGCCGGCGAAAGGCCGGCTGAGGAAGCTCCGCTGTCGCCGCTCTGCCTTTTCGAGGGGGCAGCCATGCAAATCCGGATTTGCAGGTTCAGCAGGATTGTGCTAGGAAATTGACTATCTTGGCGGGCCTGCGTTCCCGCCGCCCGGCCTTTCAAGCAACCCAGCCAGCAAATCCGTCCGGCCCGCCCGCGTCCTGTTCCCAGGCGCTCCGGCGGGCTTTTTCGTGTCCGCCCGTCAGGTCACCCCTTCAGCTCCAGGAGCCC
>CAYQAY010000137.1:0-4616 GCA_964415585.1 uncultured Reyranella sp. | reverse complement strand
CGATGCCGAAGAACATTCTCGCGATCTCGGAGGGCGGGCCTGACGCCGTGCCGTCGTTCCGTCTCGCCGTCCGGGTGGCGGCGCTGTTCGACGGTACGGTCGACGCCGTCCACTTCGCCGAGGGCCGGCCGCACGAGCTCGAGATCACCAGCCAGTCGCTGCCCTTCATGGCCCGGATCGCCGACGATCGCCTGGCCGAGCGCGAGCGCGAATCGCGGCGCGCCTGGAAGGAGATCTCGCGGCTCGCCGGCGGCGAATTGACCGACGTCGAGGGCGCAAATCTCGAACAGCTCGTGAAGCTCGGCCGCTTCGCGGACCTGCTGGTGATCGGTCGCCCGGGCACCGATCCCGACAATATCGCGCCCGAGACGGTGCAGGCCGCGCTCTACGAATGCGCCCGGCCGGTGCTGATCGCCCCGCCGCGCCTCGAGAAGCAGACGCTCTCGTCCATCGTCGTCGCCTGGAACGGCAGCCAGCAGGCGGCGCGCGCCGTGGACTACGCCATGCCCTTCCTCGAGAAGGCCGCCAGGGTGACGGTGGTGGCGTCGGGCGAGTCGGCGGGCCTGTCGACCTGGTTCGCCCGTCACGGCGTCGAGGCCGAGGTGACGGCGAGCGACCATCACGATCTCTCCGGCCGTGCCCGCGGTCGCGCGCTGATCGACCTGGCGCGGGCGCAAGGTGCCGAGCTGCTGGTGATGGGCGCCTACGGTCATGGCGGCCTGTCGAACTTTCTCGGGCTCGGCGGCGCCACCGCCAAGGTGATCTCCTCCTGCCCGGTGCCGCTGCTGCTCGCGCATTAGCCTGCCGCCGCCCGGCGGCTATACTCGTCGCATGACCGAGCCGTACGACCGCAGCGCCGAGGACGTCGGCAACATCGTGGCGCTGGAGCACGTCAATCTCCGGGTCGAGGACCAGGGGCTGGCGACGCTGTTCTACGTGAGCGGGCTCGGCCTCACGCGCGACCCGTACATGATGACGAGCATCGACAACATGTGGGTCAACGTCGGCCGCAGCCAGTTCCACCTCCCGACCGGCAGGCCGGCGCAGGTTCTGCGCGGCCGCGTCGGCCTCGTGATCGACGACCGCGAGCATCTGCTGCAGCGCCTCGGCACCGTGAAGAGGCTGCTCGGCCACACGCGCTTCGCCTTTCGGGAGCAGGAGGGCGTCGTCGAGACGACCTGCCCGTGGGGCAACACCATCCTCTGCCACGATGCCCATCCCGATCCCGTGTCCCGCGCCGCCTTCAGCCTGGGCATGGCCTATGTCGAGTTCGACGTGACGCCGGGGGCGGCTCCGCCGATCGCCGCGTTCTACCGCCGCGTCTTCGGCGTCGCGGCGACGGCGGCCGAGGGCGTCGCGCGCGTCCCG
This sequence comes from uncultured Reyranella sp., assembly GCA_964415585.1. Taxonomy (GTDB): domain Bacteria; phylum Pseudomonadota; class Alphaproteobacteria; order Reyranellales; family Reyranellaceae; genus Reyranella. Next base: position 3,248 of record CAYQAY010000137.1, on the reverse strand, counting down.
GCCGGCATCGGCCAGGCGCTGCTGTTCCGCGAGACCGATGCCGCGCCGGCGGACTATGACGGCCACCACATCCAGGTCTATGTCGCGGACTTCTCCGGCCCGCATCGCGCGTTGAAGGAGCGCGGCCTGATCACCGAGGAGAGCAACCGGCACCAGTACCGCTTCGAGGAGATCGTCGACCTCGACGGCAACCGGCCGCTGTTCCGGGTCGAGCACGAGGTGCGGAGTCTCCGCAATCCGATGTACGCGCGGCCGCTCGTGAACCGCAACCCGCGCCAGACCAACCGCGCCTACGTCCCCGGCCGCGACGCCTGGGTCCCCTGACGGACGGCCTGCCTCAGCCCTCGCTGTCGGGCGTCGGCGGGACGATCGCCTGTTCCGATCCCTGGGCCGCGCCGTTGCTGCGGGGCACCGGCACGAGCGACGTGAAGCGCACCGTGAACAGCGGGATCTCGAACTCCGCATCGACCGTGGAGGGAGCCTTGCCGTAGGCCGCCGCGCAGCCGCGCTGCGCGTCCGGCACGAAGAAGCCCGAGGCCGAAACTTCCATGTCCAGCCGCAGCGCGCGCGCCTGGCGGCCGAGCGGCGAGTCCGGCTCGATCCGCACCGCGCTGTCGCCGGCGAAACTGAAATTGCCGATCGTGGCGCGCGCGCGCCCTTTCGATCCCAGCACGTGGAGCGCCACCAGCGTGGTCTCCCGCAGGAAGGCGATGTAGGTCAGCGTGCAGCGCCAGTCCTGGAAGTCGAGCGTGTTGCCCAGCGCGGTGCGCAGGTCCTCGCCGCGCGCGGCCAGCATGCGGATCCGCGCCGCCGGATCCTTCTGCGACGCCGCTACGTGCCACGCGCGATCGACCGCCGCCGCGAAGGCGCGCTGGTCCTCCGGCAGGAGGCTGCCCACGGGCGCGACGGTTCGGGCCATCGCTGCCGGCGGCATGCATGACGCGAGAACGCCCGCCCCCAGAAGGGCACGGCGTCCCAGTCGCGAAGCCATCGTTCACCCAGAGGGCCGTCCCACCGGCCCTTCCCACACAGGGGCGCGATTTTGGCCGTCGAAACCGGCGATGGGAAGCCGAATTCGCTGCTGCACTGCAATAGTGGGCCGGCACAAAGCCCGCACAAAGATCGTACGGCGCCCGCGTCTCTCTGTATAAGCGCGCCATGACAAAGGAAGTTTTCGGCAAGCACATGGTGTGGACGGTCGATCCGCGCACCAACGCGGAGATCGGCATCGGCTATTCCAGCCTGGCGGAAGCCCAGGTCGAGGCCGTGAAGCTGGAGAACGTGGGCTACAGGATCCTGCGGATCACCCCCACGACCCTGCCCAAGCCCAATTCCTGATTCGGCGCGCACAGCAGAACCCTCCGGGCCGCCCGCTTGTCCGGCGTCACAGGCAACGCCTAGAGTTTCGCCGCCGGTCCCATTCCGGCGGGAGGCGAACCATGGACGGCATCCTGAGCGACGGCTCGGCGAAGGCGGCGGCGCAGCGCTGGCTGGGCGACTTCGCCTCGGCCCTCGGCGCCGGCGACGAGGCCCGAATCTCGGAGGCAAGCATCGCGGCGCTCTTCGCCGGGGAGTGCTTCTGGCGCGACATCCTCGCCTTCGACTGGGACCTGCGCACGACGTCGGGCGCGGCGGCGATCGCCGCGCGGATGGCGCCGGCGCTCGCCCGCGTGGCGCCGCGCGCCCTCGATCTCGCGAAGGGCCGCACGCCGCCGCGCTCGGTCACGCGCGCCGGCACCGCCTGCCTCGAGGTCCTGTTCACCTTCGAAACGAATGTCGGCCCGTGCAACGCCGTGGTCCGTCTCGTCCCCGGGGGCGGTTCCGGGGGCGCGACCCTGCGGGCCTGGACGCTGATGACCGCGCTCGACGAGATCCGCGGCCACGAGGACCCGGCGAACGGCAGGCGCTGGCAGGACGTCGACTGGAAGCGCAACTTCGGCGGCGAGAACTGGGCCGACCGCCGGCGCAAGGCCGTGGCCTACGAGGATCGCGATCCCGCCGTGCTGGTGGTCGGCGCGGCGCAGGCCGGCCTGATGGTCGCGGCGCGTCTCTCCATGCTGGGCGTCGACACCCTGGCGATCGACCGCGAAAAGCGGCTGGGCGATTCCTGGCGCCGCCGCTACCACGCGCTCACCCTGCACAACGAGACGCGCGTCAACCATTTCCCCTACATGCCCTTCCCGCGCTCCTGGCCGGTCTTCATCCCCAAGGACATGCTGGCCAACTGGTTCGAGCTCTATGCCGAGGCGATGGAGCTCAACGTCTGGACCGGCACGGAGCTCAGGTCCGCCGGCTGGGACGAGGCGGCGAAGCGCTGGACCGTGACGCTCCAGCGCGACGGCACGACCCGCACCATGCACCCGCGCCATATCGTCTTCTGCAACGGCGTCAGCACCGTGCCGAAGTGGCCGGACCTGCCGGGCCTCGCGGACTTCCGCGGCACCGTGCGCCACTCGGGCGATCACGGCAGCGGGCTCGAGTGGAAGGGCAGGCGCGCGCTGGTGCTGGGCACCGGCACCTCGGGCCACGACGTGGCGCAGGATCTCGCCGTCTCCGGCGCGGCCGAGGTCTCGATCATCCAGAACGGCCCGACCCTGGTCGTCAGCCTCAAGGAGGCGCAGGCGCCCTACGCGCTCTACGACGAGGAGATCTCCTTCGAGGATTGCGACCTGATCGCCACGGCCTCGCCCTATCCGATCTACGCCCGCGCGCACCGGCAGATCACGGCGAAGAACGCCGAGGCCGACCGCGCGCTGCTGCAGGGACTCGAACGCCGCGGCTTCGAGCTGACCTCGGGCCCCGACGGCACGGGCTGGCAGATCATGTACCAGAACAGGGGCGGCGGTTATTACTTCGACGCCGGCTGCTCGCAGATGATCGTCGACGGCAAGGTCGGCCTGATCCGCTTCGCCGACATCGAGCGCTTCTGCGCCGAGGGCGTGCGCATGAAGGACGGCACGGTGCGCCCCGCCGACCTGATCGTGCTGGCGACCGGCTACTCGGGCCAGAAGGAGGCGGTGCGCCCGATCCTGGGCGACGCGATCGTCGACCGCATCGGCCCGGTCTGGGGCTTCGACGCGGAGGGCGAGCTGCAGGGCATGTGGCGCCCGACCGGCCAGCCCGGCCTGTGGTTCCTCGCCGGCGGCCTCGCGCAGTGCCGCATCTTCTCCAAGGTGCTGGCGCTGCAGATCAAGGCGCGCGAACTCGATCTCGTCTGAGCCTCCGGGACCGCGCGCGTCCCGCGCGCT
>CAYQAY010000136.1:0-5097 GCA_964415585.1 uncultured Reyranella sp. | reverse complement strand
GGCAGTGCCGCGAGCTCGACCGAGTAGAGTATCTGCGCGCGCGCGCGGAGGAGCTGGTTCACTCTCTCCACTCGCTCGCGAAAGCCTTCGTTGTTGATGGCGAATCGCAGGGCCACTCGCCACATCGGGGCCCAGGCCTCGCAGACCCGCGACCGGCGCTCGACGAAACCCGCGATCCGATCCGACAGCGGGCCTTCGGGCGATACCGGCGGCATGGTCGCCAGCGTGGTCGTGATCACATGATCGAAGGTCGCGGCGTAGAGCGCCGTCGCCTCCGGGAAATGCTGGTAGAGCGTGCGCAGGCCCACTCCGGCGCGATCGGCGATCTGGCTGATCGTCGGGATGTCGCCCATCTCGCCCATCAGGACCAGCATGGCCTCGAAGAGCCGCCGCCGCGTGTCCTCGCTGCGACGGTGGCGGCCATCGGTGCTGCGCCCTCCCGTCAGTGCAGAGGGGCGAGATGGGGTCGTCCCTCGTGCTGAAACGCGGCGAGCCATGATGCGATCCTACTACGCGATCGCTGCCCCAATGGCTACGACGCCGACGGTCGGGGCTACCGCCGGGTGCTGGTGTCCCTGTCGATCGACGGCGGCGCCGGCTTGTCGTTCGTATTGGTCTTCTTGAGGCCCTTCGTCTCGAAGGTCGGGCTCGTGGGCACCGGCGGGTGGCCGTTGTTGTTGGAGGGGCCAGGTTTTTTTGGCGGTGCCGTCTGTTGCGGCGGCGTCGAAGACTGCTGGGCAGCGACGAGACCGGGGACCAGCGCTACGGCGCCGGCAAGCAGGCCGATTTTCATGAGATCGCGGATCATCGAAGGCTCCTCTCGGGTTGGTTGGCGGAACTCGGCCGGGGCGAAACGCTGCCCCGGGTCGGGCGCCCGCGGATCACCGCCGGGCGATGGCGTCGAAGTCGGTGGCCTCGAGCACGCTCCTGAGAAGGGCCGGGTCGGTCGTGCCGAAGGAATCGGTGACCGACACGACCCGACTGTCGGACAGGACGACGACGAAGACCGCCACCGACGCATTCGTGTTGCTCGGCTTTCGGGCGAGGCCGTCGCGCCCCCCGATTTTTCGAGCCTCCATGCCGAACATGTCGCGCTGCGTCTTGTCCTTCAGGAGGTCGCGATTCTGCCGCGCGTTCTCGGCGCTGAAGGTGACCACGACGGAGAAGGCGCGCCCGTCCTCGGCTTCGTAGGTCGCCGTCGCCGTCGAGGCCGACGGCGAACTCCAGGTGCCGAGGCGCGGCTGCCGGACGAAATCCCTGGGCGCCGCCGGCATCACGTCCCCCATCGACTGCAGGCGCTCGGCGGCGACGTTTTCGGCCCGCGCCGGTATCGCCGCTGTTGCAGCGAGCACGAGGCAGGCTGTAGCGGCACGCACGGTCATTCCGCCTCGCCCGACAGGACGAGCCAAGCGCCCGGAACGAACAACTCGGACTGTACCTTGTCGTCTACGACGAGGCCCTTGTCGGCCATCCAACCCGTGATCTTCACCTTGAGATCGGCATGGTTGACGGAAAGCTTGTCCTGCTCCCGGCAATTCCTTGTGATCGGGCAGATGCTCGACACCGAAACGATCCGACCCATCGGTCGGTAGTCCATCTCCGCGAGACGTGCCTTCAGGGCCGCAAAGTCATTGCCGCTCGTCTCCAAGTTCATCCAGTAGGTCTCGAGGCCACCATTCGGAGCGCTCGACTTGCATACGCACATGGACGGCAGTCTGAACCCGTCCTGGGCACTCACTGGGAAGGCCAGGGCCGCCAGCGCACATGCCGCGGCTGCGCTCAGGTACGCCTTCACTGCCGCGGCCCGTAGAGTACCAGCGGCACGCCGGCCTTGAGCTTGTCGAGCTGCAGGACATTGGCGTCGTCGAACAGATCTGGGTCGCCCGCGAGGCCCATCACCGTGACGGTCACGGTGGCTTCGTCGGCGACGACCTGCTTGCGGTCGACGCAGATCCTGGGATCGGTGCAGCTGTTGGGAACGGAGATCGACTTCTGCATCGGCGCATTGCCGATCTCGGCGAAACGCGCCTTCAGCAGCGTGAGGTTCCGGTCGTCGACCTGGAAGCGCGCGTAGCGCAGGTTGGCGCCACGCGGATCGGTCGGCTTGCAGATGCAGGTGGCGGGCCACGGCGTCGCCTGCTGGGCGGACGACGGGGCGGCCAGGGCGGCAACCGAAAACACGGACGCCGAGAGCAGTTTCAGGGCTGACATCGGATTCTCCTCCCCGTGCGATCGACTACTGCGTGCGCTCGACGTTCCACGGCCTGGGGATCAGCACCCAGCGGCCGTTGACGTGGACCAGGCCGTCGACCGCGATGCCCGCGGTCTTGCCGGGCTCGACCAGCTTGAATCGGACGATCGGCACGCCGCGGATCATCTGCGAGGTGATGTCCTTGTACCCGCCCGGGAATTCGCCGAGCACCGGCTTGCCGTCGATAAGATCGTCGGTCCGGGCGAACACGATCACCAGCTCGGTCTGGTTGGGCCGGCCCGACAGGCCCTTCCCGCTGTCCCACAGCGACTTCTGGGCCTCCTCCAGCTTGCCGGCGAGCGGCTCGCGATAGACCGCTCGGTAGTCGGCCGCTGTCGGGCGCAGCTTGGCGAGCGCTGCCTGCTTGTCGCCGGGAGCATCGCCCAGGAACTGCGCCGCGACGGCGCGGGCGCCCTCGGCGGTCGCCGGCTGGGCAGACACTCCGGTGGCGGAGGCCGCAAGACATGCGACGGCCAACAAGACCGTCGAGACGAACCGGTCGAACATGATCATTCCCTCCAATCGTCGATGGCGAACAGGATGGGGTTGCCCGACGGCAACCCCGACCCGACTTACGACTTGATCTCGATGGCGGTGACCTTGAGGGCGGCCGGCCTCATCGAGCCCTTGCCGACCTTGCCTTTGACCTCCGCCTTGCAGCCGCCGGCAGCGCCCGGCGCCGCCTTGCAGGCGGCAGGAATGGCGCCGAGCTTGTCGAGCGGATACTCGGAGAAATCGAGCTCGATGAAGGGGGCGCTCATGATGTCGGGCTGTTCGCCCAAGGTGCCGATCCCCATGCCGCGATAAGCGAGGACACCCAGGACGACGGCCGGCTTGCCGTCGAGCGAGTCGACCTTGTCGCCCACCTCACGCGGGGTCATCGCCTGCTGAGCGACCGCGCCGCTCGCCACACCCAACGCAACGACTGCAAGAACCAACGCTTTGCGCATTCAAGCCTCCCTGAAGTTTGCGACACATCAACCGCAATTCAGAGGCTATGTATCGGCATTAATGATGTCAATATAAATTGACATTAGATGTGCCTAATCTTAAAGAATGGCATGAATGCCAATCAATACCGGCATGATTGATCACATTTAATACGCAATATAGATGCCGATTTTCGCCAAGCCGGCGACAGGAGACTTGATCATGAAGAGACTTGCTGTGGTGCTCGCACTGCTGGTCAGCAATCCGATCGCTGCCTCGGCCGACGGTTGCTTCATCTGTCAGCGCGACAGCCCATGCGGGCAGTACTGCCGCTACGATGGGCGGGACAACGCGGACAACCGGAAGAAGTGCACTCAAGCCGGCTGCAAGATCGGCGGAACCGCGTCCTGTCCGACCGGTTCCAACATCAAGACGTGCCACGCCGAGGCCCCGGGCCCGCTCGAGCGGCTGCATCAGCTCGCAGCGCAGCAGCCGTAGCGACCGGTCGTTCATGTCCTCCGAGCAGCGGTCGGCGTCATGCCGAACCGGCGGCGGAACATGCGGGTGAAGGTCGGCATGTCGCGGAACGCCGCGCGCTGCATCGCAGGAGACTGGCAGGCCAAGTCGCTTCGGTCATCTCCTTCCGTTCGATGAGACGCAGGATCGAGCGCGGTGTTGCTGACGGCCGACCTTTACATCGTGTCGACACATTCCGAATCATCCCTTTCCTTCACGAAGACCGGCGACCGCAGGAAGACCTATAGTTGGGCACCGAGACATCATACGGACGATCGCACCAGGAGATTCAGGCATGAAGACTCCTGACCCGTCGGCCCGAGGGCCGGAAATGGAGGAAAGATGAAAAGACTGTTGCTGCAAGTGCCCGCGGGACTGCTCGCCGCCGGCCTCGCCGCCGGCACGGCATCGGCGCAGGCGCCAGCCAACCTGCCCGACTATCTCGCCAACATCGCGGGCAACGCCGCATCCGACCCGAGCGACATCGCCACGCGCGACGTCCTGCAGCTCGATATCGGCATGTTCTCGCTCTACGACCGGGCATCGACGATCTATCGCCGCAACATCCTGGCCAGGCATCCGGTCATCCTCGCGATGTTCACCAACGAGGGCGGCCGGCTGATGCTCTACCGGCCCGGCCAGGCGCCGATCGACGCCCCCAAGGTGCCGAAGGTCTACCAGATCCTGAAGTCGACCGGTCACAGCACCATGGCGATCAGCCAGGTCGCCATCCCCTCGGTCAACAACCCCGCCGACAAGCGCTGGATCGCGCCGATGGCTGCCTATCGCACGCAGATGAAGACCGCGCTCGACGGCCTCGACGCCAGCAACGACATCCAGTCCGACTGGAAGCCGGTGGTGAAGGAGATCCTTGCCGCCAACGTCGCCTACATGGACGAGACCCTGGGCAAGGGCGTGGTGACGCTCGACGCGCTGCAGGCCTTCGCCAAGAAGCAGGCGCCCAACATCAAGACGATCATCAACTGGGCGGCCTCCACCCAGGTGAAGCACTGGATGGAAGTGATGGACGGCTGGACGGCGATGCTCGGCCCCGACCTGGCGAAGACCTATGCGGCCTCGAACACGATCTACGTGGCCCGCCAGAACAACGTGCTGTTCTCGGTGCTCGCCCAGTATTTCGGCCCCGAGGCGATCAACGACCGGCTGATGCTGATCGAGACGATGGGCTTCACGACGACGCCCGAGGAGATGCTGGTCTCGATGACCCGCATCATCGGCGACCGCTCGGTCGGCGAGCTGTTCTTCGGCAACTACAAGGTGATGGACTTCGAGCTGATGGGCGGCGACGGCCGCAAGACCATCGTCTCGGAGATGCAGCGCCGCGGCAGGCAGCCCTTCCTGCCGCCCGCCGTGCCGTTCGGCTCCAGGCAGTGGCCGAC
>CAYQAY010000135.1:3438-5564 GCA_964415585.1 uncultured Reyranella sp. | reverse complement strand
TTCATGCGCGAGAGCGGCGCCGCCAAGATGCTGGAGATCGCGTTCAAGTATCCGATCAAGATGTTCGTCAATGCGCTTGGTGTGCCCCCCGCGTCCATCATTTCGGAGGCGCATTCGCGGGGCATCCTCGTCGGCGCCTTGACCGGATCCAGGCGCCATGCCGTCAAGCATGCACAGGCGGGCGTCGATGTCCTGGTCGCCGCGGGCGGTGAAGCGGGCGGCCATTGCGGCGAGATCTCGACGATGGTGCTGGTCCCCGAAGTGATCCAGGCGGTGCAGGACTACGACAACATCGACGTGCTGGCGGCGGGCGGCATTGCTACCGGCCGCCAGATGGCCGCGTGCATGGCGATGGGGGCAGCCGGCGTTTGGTGCGGGTCGGTGTGGCTCACGACGACGGAGGCAGAGACGACGCCGACCGTCAAGGAGAAGATGCTGGAAGCGTCCTCCGCCAACACGGTGCGTTCCCGCAGCAGGACCGGCAAGCCGACCCGGCAGTTGCAGTCCGCTTGGTCGGACGCATGGGGCGCCAAGGGGGCGCCCGATCCCCTGCCGATGCCTTTGCAAGGAATTCTTACGCGCCCGGCGATGGCCAAGGTGGACAAGCTCGCAGAGGCGGGTCACGAAGGCGCCAAGGAGATCGCTGCCTACTTTGTCGGGCAGTGCGTGGGCCTGATGAACACGGAACAGTCCGTCAGGTCGGTCGTGTATGACTTCATGAAGGACTACGCCGAGGCGGTTGAAAGACTATCCGCCACCCTCGCCGATCAGGCCCCCGCCGTGGCTCACCATGGCTGACCTGATCAGACCCAATCCTTCCGACTCCGAGGTGTGCTCGTGACCGAACCTGTGACGCCGCGCACCGCCGCGACGCTGATGCTTGCGCGTGACGGCGCGGATGGGCTGGAAGTTTTCATGGTGGTTCGCCATCACGAGATTGAGTTCGCGTCAGGAGCCCTGGTGTTCCCCGGCGGCTCCGCGAGCGCCGGAGACGCCGATCCCCGATGGCGCCGCTTGGCGGACGGTGCTGACCAAATCAGCGACGAGATGCTGAGCGTGATGGCGGCCGCGGCGCGGGAAGCCTTCGAGGAATGCGGCGTGCTGTTCGCCCGAACGGCCACTCGTGGGCCGCTGCTGGACGGCGCCCGGGCGGAGGCGTTGGGAGCTACCTACCGGCAGGCAATCGAGGCGGGCAGTCTCAGCTTCGCCGATATGATCGAGCTGGAAAGTCTGGTTGCGGCCTTCGACCGGCTCGTGCATTTCGCCCACTGGATAACGCCGCCGCACATGCCCAAGCGGTTCGATACCCACTTCTTCCTCGCCGAGGCACCGCTCGATCACCTACTGCGTCACGACGGTAGAGAATCGGTCGATTCCGTCTGGGTGACACCACGCCAGGCGTGCGAGGACGCCGATGCGGGCCGCCACACGGTTCTGTTTCCAACGCGGTTGAACCTGGAAAAGGTCGGACAACACCGAACCGTGGCCGAAGCACTCGGCGCCGCTCGGGCATCCCGGATCGTCACCGTCCGGCCGGAAGCCAGTACTGCGGAGGGTGGGCGGCTCCTCCGTATTCCCATCGAAGCGGGGTATGGCGCCGGAGAGTTTCTCGTGTCGAGCGGCTCCGGCAAGAATGCGCGGATACACAAGCTCGTTGCTGGCACGCGAAGCTCGTAGCGCCCGAAAACGCCCTGGCGGGCCTGCGCGTGCTCGGGGCTCAGGTCCGGGCAGGGTGGGGTTCCGGAACCAGATTCCTCGCGACAGAGCGCGGAAGAGTATTCGTTCAAGGCGGGCCGCCCAGAGGATCGCACAGCGAGGACGTCCATGGATCTGACACTGACCGAAAAGCATCGGGCACTACGCGATGAAGTGAATGCCTTCATCGCCCGGCACCGCGACCGCGCGCCCCGGCCTGGCGGCGGGCGCAAGCGGCCCGACAGGAAGGTTCTGGAGTGGCAGGCGCTGCTGCTCGAGTGCGGTTACTTTGCTCGAAACATACCACGTGAGTATGGCGGCTTCGGCGCCCCTCATGATGTCATCGAGATGGCGATCATCGCCGACGCGTTCAGCCGGAGCGGCGTTTCGCCGGGCATCCACAACCAGGGCATCAGCATGCTGGTGCCGAC
>CAYQAY010000135.1:0-3338 GCA_964415585.1 uncultured Reyranella sp. | reverse complement strand
GACAAGCCGAAGCACGCCGGTCTGTCCTACCTTCTGGTTCCGATGAACACGCCGGGGATCGAGGTTCGTCCGCTGCGCACCATGACAGGACGGGCGGAGTTCAACGAGACCTTCTTCACCGACGTTCGCGTGCCCGTGGACCAGATCGTGATGGGGCGCGGCGACGGTTGGCAGGTTGCCAACATCACCTTGAAATACGAACGGCTGCTTCTCGGTGATGCCAACAAGCTGCAGCACCGTCTCGAAGCCATTCGCCGGATGATGCAGGAGCCGCGACCGGACGGCTCCCGCCTTCTGGATTGCGCGGAATGGCGCGACAGGTTGCTGCGGCTGCAAGGCGAGGTGATGGCGGCCCGCTACCACAATCTGCGTCTGTTGACCGATAAGGCGGAGGGAGTCGATTCAAGCCTCGCACGCCTGATCGTGAAGTATCACGGCACGATGCTCGCGCACCGCCTGACCTCCCTGGCGGTCGACGTGCTGGGTTCCGCCGGGCTCGCCTACGAGCCTCAAGGTGAGGCGGCGGAGGACGATCCGGCCACCACTTGGCACATCGACTACATGTATGACATCGGATTGATCATCGGTGGCGGTTCCTCGAACATCCAGAAGAACATCATCGGAGAGCGTGGGCTTGGCTTGCCGCGCGAACCGAAAGCGGGGGGAGCCTGAGCATGCGTTTCGGACTGACCGAAGATCAGAAGCTCTTCGACCACTCTCTCAGGGGCTTCCTATCAGCGCGGCTGCCCCTCGACGTCCTGCGCCGGCTGGCCGAGCCTGGCAACGGATTCGATGCGGAGCTGTGGAAAGGGCTCGGCGAGCTCGGCCTGCAGGCGATGCTGGTGCCAGAGGAATATGGCGGTGCCGGGCTCGGCCTTCTCGACGCGGCGCTGGTTGCCGAGGCGTTGGGTTTCCACGCCGCTCCGACGCCCTTCGCGGCCTCCCAGGTGATGGCAGTCCGGGCGTTCCAGGCCGCCGCTGATGATATGCAGCGACGGATCTGGACTCCCCGGATCGCCGCTGGCGAGATGCGGATTGGCGTTGGCCTCGGCGGAATGTCGGGGCAAACCGGTCGAGCTGCGCTCAGGCTCCAGGGCGGACGGCTTTCCGGCGCGGTGGATGGGCTGTTGGATGGCGGCGGCGCCACACACTTCCTCGTCTACCTGGCGGATGGCCGCGCCGCGCTGCTCGACGCTGACGCAACGGGCATCACTGCCACCGTGCGTCGCAGCGTCGATCGCACACGGCCGCTTGTGGACCTCGACCTTGCGGAGACGCCGGCCGTCGAGGTGCTGGAGGCGTCCAATGCTCCGCTCCAGGTGGCGGCGCGCGTCCGCGACGCGGGCCGGGTGATGCTGGCGGCCGACATGCTGGGGGCGGCGCAGGCCATGCTTGACCGCGCCGTCGCCTATGCCAAGGAGCGCGTACAGTTCGGCCGGGTCATCGGCAGCTTTCAGGGAGTGAAATACATGTGCGCGGACATGGCGACCATGCTCGAACCGTGCCGCGCCATGGTCTGGTACGCGGCCTATGCGCAGGATGCGATCCCGGAGGAGGCCGCGATTGCGGCGAACCATGCCAAGGCGCATCTGGCCGAGGTCACGCGCGAGGTCGCCCGGCTGGCCACCGAGGTTCACGGCGGCATGGGCTTCACCGACCTGCTCGGCCTGCATTTCCAGTTCAAGCGCATCACCTTCGACCGGCAGGTGCTGGGCACTCCCGAGCGGTGCCGGCACGACGCGGCCGTGGCGCAGGGCTGGATCGGAGCCTGAGCGCGACAGAGGAACAGGAGGGGAAGATCTCATGTCAATGCGGGAGAAGGCGGCGATCACCGGGATAGGCGAGACCGTCTATTCCCGCGAGTCGGGTCGCAGCGTCGTATCGTTGCAGCTCGAAGCGTCGCTCCGGGCGATCGAGGACGCGGGGCTCCGTCCCTCCGACATCGACGGAGTGATCCCTTACGGGAGTGCTGTCGTTGCCGAGGAGTTCGTCACCAATTTCGGCATCGGCGATCTCCGCTTCTCCGCCACCACGCCGCTTGGCGGCGCAAGCTGTGTCGCCGCGGTCCAGTGTGCCACGGCCGCCATTGCAGCCGGGATCTGCAATCATGTGCTGATCCCGGTGGGTCGGAATGGCGCCTCCCAGGGTCGCATCGGTGCCCGGGTGCAGCAGATGCCGCAGTTCCGGCTGGTCGGGGAGTTCGAGATGCCGCTCGGCGCTATCGCGCCGGCGCAGCTCTATGCGCCGATGGCGCGGCGGCACATGGAGCTCTACGGCACGACCAGCCGCCAGCTCGGCGAGATCGCCGTGTCGACGCGCGCTAACGCCATCCTCAATGGCAACGCGATCATGACGAAACCAATTTCCATCGAAGATCACCAAGCCTCGCGCATGATCTCCGATCCGCTCCGGCTGCTGGATTGCAGCCTGGAGAGCGACGGTGCCTGCGCCATCGTCGTCAGCGGCATCGAGCGCGCCCGCGGTCTGCGCAGGACACCGGTCATGGTGATGGGCATCGCCGAAGGGCATCCCGACTCGCCGAGCATGATCACTCAGCGTCCGGATATGACGCGCCTCGGCCTCGCCAAGGCGGCGCCGCGTGCTTTCGACATGGCTGGAGTGACCCACGACGACATCGACGTCGCTGAGATTTACGATTGCTTCACCTACATCGTGCTCTGCCAATTGGAGGATCTCGGATTCTGCAAGAAGGGGGAAGGCGGTCCCTTCGTCGAAAGCGGCGCCATACGCCTCGGCGGAAAGCTCCCGGTGAACACGCATGGTGGTCTGCTCTCACAGGCGCATATGGTCGGGATGAACCACATCACGGAGCTGGTGCGCCAGCTTCGCGGCGAGGCCGGGAAGGCACAGGTGGCCGGAGCCGAGGTCGGTCTCGTCACCGGCTATGGCGACATGGGCGACGGTTCCGTCGCCATCATGCGGAGGGGATGATGCGCGCGACCGAGACATACAACAAGCTTGTACCCGAGCCCACGCCGCACAGCGCCCCGTACTGGGAAGGGCTGAACGCGCGCAAGCTGCTGCTGCAGAAGTGCCGCAGCTGCGGCAGGATCCGGCACTACCCGCAGCCGATGTGTCCTGGCTGCCATTCCATGGAGGTGGAGTGGATCGAAGCGTCCGGTCGCGGCGCAGTGCATAGCTGGACGATCACACACCACCCTTTCCATGCCGGCTTCCTCGATGATTTGCCCTACACCCTCGCCACCGTGGACCTGGCGGAAGGCGTGCGCATGAACGCGCAGCTGCGTCTGGCTCGATCCGAGGATCTGCGCATCGGCCTGCCTGTACGCGTCGCGTTCGAGACGGTGAAGGAAGGC
>CAYQAY010000134.1:0-5634 GCA_964415585.1 uncultured Reyranella sp. | reverse complement strand
CGCGCATGGCTGCTGGCAGTGCAGGCACGCCAGGGGACGCCCTCAATGGAGCCGCCCGCCGGCGTCGCCCGGTGCCGGCGCGAGCCGCAGGCCCGCGCCCGCGAGCGCGACCGCGAACGCCTTGAGCCGGATCGCGGCGACGCGCGAGGCGGTCGGCGCCATCAAGGCGTCGAGCGAGGCGAGCAGCGGGCCGTCGTAGTCGGCCTGCGCAAGCCCGCACAACGCCACCAGCACCGCCTCGTCGCGACTCACGCCCGGGCAGGTCGGCGCCTGGATCTCGATGGCGCGCCGAGCGCCGAAGAGAAAGGCGTCCATCGCGATCGCGAAGTCGGGCAGAGCATCGAGCAGGCCCGCCACCTTGAAGCCGCGATGGAGGATCGAGCCTTCGCACGGCAGCGCCCGGTCCTGCTGCCACTGACGCAGCGCCCACAGCACGAATCGCTCGCTGACGGGCAGGGCGCAGGCACACTCGACGCGGCCGCAGCCGGTCCTGGGCTCGTCTGCGAGACTCTTAAGCTTTTGTTCCTGCACGCTTTCCATGCTTGCACCTGCAGTTGAGAACCATTGACAAGGCCTGCAGTGTTATGCAAATGAGAGTCAATCGCAAATCAAAAAGGGATGCGAAGCGGATGAACCAGATCACGCGTCCGATTCGGGCGAATCAAGCAGATCGCGACAGACCGGAAGCGAGCACGTCGGCCCTGGACACGCCGACGGTGGAGAGCGTCGCGCTCATGAGCGGCCGGCGGGAGCTGATCATCCGCCACAACGCGGACACCTACCGCCTGCGGGTCACGGCCTCCAACAAGCTCATCCTGACCAAGTAGACGACACCCCGAGGGGCCATCCCTCCTCGGTCAAACTGCCCAGCCCGCCGGTCCCGCGAGGGGCCCCGCCAGCCAGGCGTCCTTTTTCTTCCTGGGGACCTGGCTCGATGAAATTCCGACTCCCGATTCGTGCGTTGATGGCATCGACCGCCATCGCAGGAATTCCCTCCCTTCCGGCCGTCGCGCAGACACCGCCCGCCGCCACGACCGCCGATCCGGCCCGGCAGGCGCCGGTGGCGACGCCAGGCGTGCCGACGCAGCTCGACGCCGTGACGACCGCGGCGATGCGCAGCCGGCGCCCGCTCGACGACGTGCCGGCGACCGTCTCGGTCATCACGCCCGAGAACATCGACCGCGAGAACATGCAGGACATCCGGGACCTGGTGCGCAACGAGCCGGGCGTCAGCGTCGGCAACAACCCGAACCGTGCGGGCTTCCAGAACTTCGTGATCCGCGGCATCGGCGGCAACCGCGTGCTGATCATCGTCGACGGTATGCGCACGCCCGACTTCCCCGACAGCAACATCGGCGCCGGCACCTACACGCGCGAGCAGCCCGACCTCGAGGACGTCAAGCGCGTCGAGATCATCCGCGGCCCCGCCTCGGCGCTCTACGGCTCCGATGCGCTCGGCGGCGTGGTCGCCTACACGACCAAGGATCCCGGCGACTACATGCGCGAGGGCAAGAACGTCTACGGCAGCGTGAAGGCGGCCTATTCGGGCGCGAACCGGCAGTTCGCCGAGACCTTCACCGGCGCCGTGCGCTCGGGCAACGTCGAGTTCCTCGGCATCTACACCCGCCGTGACGGCCACGAGTTCTACCCGGCCCAGTCCTCGCTGGGCCCCAATCCGACGACCTTCTGGAACAACGACTTCCTCGCCAAGCTGGTCATCAAGCCCACCGAATCCGACACGATCCGCCTCACCGGCGGCTACACGCAGGGCCAGCAAAGCACGCAGATCCTGTCCGGTGTCGGCATCTTCTCCAACCTTTTCGCGCGCATCTGGGACGAGTGGGGTCAGGACTACACCAACACCTACCGGTTGAGCGCCCAGTGGGAGCGCACGGCCCCGATCGGCTTCGTCGATCGACTGAACTTCCTCGCCTACTTCAACTCGACCTACACCCAGGCCGACACCTACCAGCTCCGGGGAACGACGGCCGGCCTCAGCCCGAGCAACGCCCGCACCTCGCAGTTCTGGTACACGCAGAACGTCTCGGGCGCCGAGCTGCAGATGCACACCGACACCAGCATCTTCGGCCTCGACAATTTCCTGACCTACGGCCTCAGCTTCGCCTACACGTCGACGACGAGGCCGCGCAACCGCTGGCAGATCACGCTGGCGACAGGCGCGCGCACCCAGGTGGTGGGTGGCGAGACCTATCCCAACAAGAACTTCCCCGACACCGAGACCGTGCAGGCCGGTGCCTACATCCAGGACGAGATCACGGCGCTGGGCGGCAAGCTCAAGATCACGCCGGCGGTACGCCTCGACTACTACAGCCTCAACCCCGACCCCGACCGCTATTTCTGGAACTCGACCGGCGCCTCGCTGAACGCCGTGCCGAGCGCCAGTACCTACATCTCGGCGTCGCCCAAGCTCGGCCTGCTCTACCACTTCACGGACACCTATTCGGCCTACTTCCAGTACGCCACCGGCTTCCGTGCACCGCCCTACGACAACGCCAACTTCGGCTTCACCAACACCGCTTCGTTCTATCAGATCCTTCCCAACGCCAACCTGAAGCCCGAGACGGCGAACAGTTTCGAGGTCGGTTTCCGCGGCAAGTACGAAACCGGCTCGAGCTGGCAGCTCACCGGCTTCTACAACCTCTACAACAACTTCCTCGAGACGGTGGTCGTCGGCATGAACGGCCCGACCACGCTGTTCCAGTACGTGAACCTCACCAACGTCACGATCTGGGGCGTCGAGGCGCGCGGCGAGTACCGCTTCGCGCCGAACTGGGCGGTCGCGGGCTGGACCGCGTTCGCCCAGGGCACCGACACGAGGACCGGCCTGCCACTCGACTCGGTCAGCCCGTGGGCGACGCAGGCCCGCATCCGCTACGGCTTCGACACGGGACTCGTGGCGCAGCTCATCGGCACGATGACCGCGCAGCACAACATGGTCAGCAATCCGACGTTCTTCCAGACGCCGGCCTACTTCAACCTCGACGCGACCGTCGGCTACACCTTCAACGAACACTTCAAGATCAATGCCGGCGCGTTCAACATCACCGACGCCAAGTACTGGAACTCGAACGACGTGATCGGCGTCGCCTCGACCAACCGGCAGCTCGATCTGTTCGCCCAGCCCGGCCGCTACTTCGGCATCAACCTGACGGCCAAATGGTAGTCCCGGCAGCCCTCTCCGCCGAGCGACTGCCGGCGCCATCGACACGCGGTGCCCGCATGTCGATGGCGTTGTCGCTTGCGTTGCACGGGCTGGCCCTCGTTCCCCTGATGCTGGCCGGCATGGCTGGCAGCAGCGCCAGCGACGAACCCGCTTTCATGGTCGAGCTGTCGCTCGCCGCACCGACCCAAGGGCCGGTATCCGAACCCGAGGCCGAGGAGTCCGCCGAGCCGCCGCAGCCGCCCGAACCCGAGACACCCGCCGCCTCCATCGAACAGGCCGCCGCTTCCCTGCCACCGCCCGAGCCGCAACCCGAGATCGTGCTGGAGGCCGAGATCAGGGTCGAGCTGCCGCCGCCCCAGGAAGTGCCGGCGGTCCAGGCGGCCGAGCTGAAGCCCGCCGATCCCCCCAAACCCCAACCCAAACCCAAGCCCAAGCCACCCGCCGCCAGGCCGCCCGCGCCCCGCCCCAACGCCGCCTCGGCGTGGACGCATGCACCGGCGCCGGACACCGGCAATGCCGGCATGACCCGGCAGGCGAGCGCGTCCTCGGCCATCGTGTTCGACGGCAAGCCGCGCTACCGTCTCCCACCGACCCCACCCGCCTATCCGCAGCGGTCCATCGAGCTCAACCAGCAGGGCGAGGCGCTGGTGCGCGTGCGCCTCGACCCTGACGGCTCGGTCGCCGAGATCCTGCTGTGGCGCAGCAGTGGCTTTCCGCTGCTCGACCGCGCCGCACTCGCCGCTGTGCGCGGCTGGCATTTTCTTCCCGCCGTGCGCGACGGCCGGCCGGTCGCCGCGTGGGTCGAGATTCCCGTTCGCTTCCATCTACGTTGAAAAGGAGAAGCCCGATGCTCGCCACCCCGAACGCGGAGCTTGCCGCCCGCTGGAGCCGCCTGCGCGGCGAGAAGCCGGCCTTGCGGATCCGCGACGCCGCCGCGACGCTCGGTGTCAGCGAGGCCGAGCTGGTGGCGCTGGGCGTGGGCCAGACCGCGACGCCGCTCCAGACCGACTTCCGCGCGCTCCTGAACGAGATGCCGTCGGTCGGCCGCGTGATGTGCCTGACGCGCAACGACCATTGCGTACACGAGCGCCACGGCCGCTTCGAGGACGTGCAGGTCTCCGGGCCACACGGCGTCGTGCTCGGGCCCGACATCGACCTGCGCCTCTTCATGGCCACCTGGAAGCACGGGTTCGCGGTGCGCGAGCCGCTGAAGAAGGGCGAGCGCCAGAGCCTGCAGTTCTTCGACGGCGCCGGCGAGGCGGTGCACAAGATCTACGCCACCGACGAGACCGACATGGCCGCCTTCGACGCGCTGGTCCGGCGCCACACCGCCGCGACAGTGCCCGAGATGGGGATCGTGCCGCGCGGCGCCGACACGCCCGACCGGCCGGACGCCGAGATCGACCTCGAGGGTCTGCGCACGGCCTGGCGCGGCATGAAGGACACCCACGAATTCTTCGGCATGCTGGGCAGATTCGAGGTCGGCCGTGTCCAGGCGCTGCGGCTGATCGGCGACGACTTCGCCCGCGAGCTGCCGGTGCGCGCCCTGCGCGCCGCGCTCGAAGCGGCCGCCGCCGACGGAACGCCGATCATGATCTTCGTCGGCAACCGCGGTTGCATCCAGATCCACACCGGCCCGGTGAAGCGGCTGGTCGACACGCACGGCTGGTTCAACGTGCTCGATCCCGACTTCAACATGCACCTGCGCGATGCCGGCGTGGCGCGCGTCTTCTCGGTACGCAAGCCGACCGAGGATGGCATCGTGACTTCGATCGAGGCCTTCGACGAGCGGGGCCGCAACATCCTGCTGATGTTCGGCGCCCGCAAGCCCGGCAAGCCCGAGCTGGAGGAATGGCGCGCCATCGTCGCCCACGTCGAGAAGCAGGCGGCCTCCTGATGAAGCGTCGTCACGCCCTTCTGGGCGGGCTGGGAACGGCGGTCGGCGCGGCATTGCCCGTCGCCTTCCTTCCTGTCCGTGCGCAGCAGAACCGACAGCGCATCGTGTCGGTCGGCAGCTCGATCACCGAGATCATCTACGCGCTCGGCGTGGAGAACCTGCTGGTCGGCGTCGACACCACGAGCATATATCCCGACGCTGCGAGGGCCCTGCCGCAGGTCGGCTACATGCGCGCGCTGTCGGCCGAAGGCGTGCTGTCGCTGAAGCCGACCCTGATCATCGCCACGACCGCGGCCGGGCCGGCCGGCGCACTGGAGCAGCTCAAGGCGACCGGCATCGAGGTGATGGTCCTCCCCGACCTCTACGACTACGACAGCGTCGTCACCAAGATCGCCGCCGTCGGTCGCGTGACCGGCAAGGTCGCCGAGGCCGACGCCTTGATCGCCAAGGGGCGCGAGGCGATGACGACGCTCGCCGGCAAGCTCGAGGGCGCGACAAGCCGTCCGCGCGTGCTGTTCCTGCTGTCGATGGGTGGCGGCGCGCCGCAGGCGGC
>CAYQAY010000133.1:0-5763 GCA_964415585.1 uncultured Reyranella sp. | reverse complement strand
CGGCGGCAGGCGCAGGCCTTCCTGCTCGACCTCGGTGGCGCTGGCCGAGAAGCCGCCCGGCACCATGCCGCCGACATCGGGCCAGTGGCCGGTGTTGGCCAGCCAGGCGAACAGCTCGCCCTTGTAGAAGAACGGCTTCACGAAACGGACATCCATCAGATGCGTGCCGCCGAGATACGGATCGTTGACGATGAACACGTCGCCGGGCTCGACCTTTCCCGCATAGTGGCTTTTCACCCGTTCGATGACGGAC
Source organism: uncultured Reyranella sp. (assembly GCA_964415585.1). Taxonomy (GTDB): domain Bacteria; phylum Pseudomonadota; class Alphaproteobacteria; order Reyranellales; family Reyranellaceae; genus Reyranella. The sequence goes on along the minus strand of CAYQAY010000133.1, from coordinate 5,510 downwards.
TGGGTCGAGAATTGCATCGTGCCGACGAAGACCGGCAGGCCGAGCTCGCCCTGGGCGATCAGCGAGCCGTCGACGGCGTCGTAGATGCCGTCGGAACGGTCCATGCCCTCCGAGATCACCGGCGAGAAGGCCGCGCGCACGAAGGCGAGGTCCATCTCGTTGCAGACCTGGATCAGGCCGTTCTGGATGACGGTCAGCGTGACGGGATCGAGGTTCGACATGCCGAATCACTAGCACAGCCCGTGCCTTCCTGCGCTATGATCGCCGTCCAAATCCCCCACCCTTTCCGAACGGACCGCCCATGAACGCGCCCCTCGATGCCGGCAATCCCGACTTGTTGAAATTCGGCATCGGCCAGCCGGTCCCGCGCCGCGAGGATCCGACCCTGCTGCGCGGCGAGGGCCGCTACAGCGACGATGTCCATCTCGACCGGCAGGTCCATGCCGTAATGGTGCGCAGCCAGGTGGCACACGGCGTGATCAGGGGCATCGCCACCGACGCGGCGCGGAAGATGCCGGGCGTGCTGGGCGTCTGGACCGGCGCCGACCTCGATGCCGCGGGCTACGGACCGCTGAAGACGCTGATCCCGGTGCCCAACCGCGACGGCACGCCGATGAGGACGCCGACGCGCCGCTCGCTGGCCACCGACAAGGTGCGCTTCGTCGGCGACCCGGTGGCCTTCGTGGTCGCCGAGACGCTGGCCCAGGCGCGCGATGCCGCCGAGGCGGTGGAACTCGACATCGAGTCCCTGCCGGCGGTCACCGACTCGCGGGCCGCCGCCCAGCCGGGTGCGCCGATCGTGTTCGAAGAAGCGCCCGGCAACGTCTGCGTCGACTACCACTATGGCGACAGCGCCAGGGTGGCGGAGGCCTTCGCCAAGGCGGCTCACGTCACGCGCCTCCGGCTGGTCAGCAATCGCATCGTCGTCTGCGCCATGGAGCCGCGTTCGGCCACGGCCCTCTACGAGGCCGCCACCGACCGCTACACGCTCCACGCCGGCTGCCAGGGCGTGTTCGGGCTGAAACACCAGATGGCCGACCTGTTGAAGATCAAGCCGGCGCAGATGCGCGTGCTCAGCGGCAATGTCGGCGGCTCGTTCGGCATGAAGGGCTCGCCCTATCCCGAATATGCCGGCCTGTTCCATGCCGCCAAGCTGCTCGGCCGGCCGGTGAAATGGACCGACGACCGCAGCGGCAGCTTCCTGTCGGACCAGCATGGCCGCGACCACGACTTCGACGCCGAGCTGGCCCTCGACAAGGACGGCAACTTCCTGGCCGTACGCCTGACCGGCTTCGCCAACGTCGGCGCCTATCTCGCCAACGTGGGTCCGCTGATGGGGTCGATGGGCGTCACCCGCAATCTCGCCGCCGTCTACCGCACGCCGTTGATCGAGGTGGCGACCAAGGTGATGTTCACCCATACCTCGTCGGTCGGCGCCTATCGCGGCGCCGGCCGGCCCGAGGCCAACTACTTCATGGAGCGCCTGATCGCGACGGCGGCGCGCGAGATGGGCATCGACCAGGTCGAGCTGCGCCGCCGCAATCACGTCGCGCCCACGGAGATGCCCTACAAGACGGCCTCCGGGACGACCTACGACAGCGGCGAGTTCTCCGCACTGCTCGACAAGGCGCTGAAGCTGGCCGATGTCGCGGGCTTCGCTGCCCGCAAGGCCGAGAGTGCGGCGCGCGGCAGGCTGCGCGGGCTCGGCATCGGCGACTATCTCGAGGTGACGGCGCCGCCGACCAAGGAACAGGGAGGGCTGCGCTTCGAGCCGAACGGCGACGTCACGATCATCACCGGCACGCTCGACTACGGTCAGGGCCACTGGTCGGCCTTTGCGCAGGTGCTGACCGAGAAGCTCGGCATCCCGTTCGACAGGATCAAGCTGATCCAGGGCGACAGCGACCTGCTGATCGCGGGCGGCGGCACCGGCGGCTCTAAATCGATCATGGCGTCTGGTGCGGCGATCATCGAGGCCTCCGACAAGGTGATCGACAAGGGCAGACAGATCGCCGGCGTGGCGCTGGAAGCCTCCGCCGCCGACATCGAGTTCAAGTCGGGCCGCTTCTCGATCGTCGGCACCGACCGCGGCATCGGCATCATGGAGCTGGCCGAGAAGCTGCGCGGCGGCCTGAAGCTGCCCGAGGGCGTGCCGACGACTCTCGACGTCAGCCACGTCCACGAGGCCGCGCCCTCGGCCTTCCCCAACGGCTGCCATGTCGCGGAGGTCGAGATCGATCCGGACACCGGCGTGGTCGAAGTCGTCAAGTACACCATGGTCAACGACTTCGGCACCGTCATCAATCCGCTGCTGGTCGAGGGCCAGAGCCACGGCGGCGTCATGCAGGGCATCGGCCAGGCGCTGATGGAGCGCACCGTCTACAGTGACGAAGGCCAGCTCATCACCGGCAGTTTCACCGACTATGCCCTGCCGCGCGCCAGCGACGCGCCGCCGTTCGAGATCGGCTACCACTCGGTGCCGGCCACGACCAACGTGCTGGGCGCCAAGGGCTGCGGCGAGGCGGGCTGCGCGGGCTCCCTGCCGTCGGTGATGAACGCCATCTCCGATGCGCTGGGCGGCAAGCACATCAACATGCCGGCGACGCCCGAGCGGGTGTGGGAGGCGCTCAACTCCTGAGCGCCGACGTCGCCATCATCGGCTGCGGGCCGGTCGGCGCGCTGCTGGCCAACCTGCTGGGCCAGGCAGGACTCGCGGTCGACATCTACGAGCGCGACCGCGACATCCATCCTCTGCCGCGCGCCGTCCATTTCGACGGCGAGGTCATGCGTATCTTCCAGTCGGCGGGCCTCGCCGACGAAATCGCCGCGGCTGCGCGCAGCTCTTCGCAGGGCATGCGCTTCGTCAACGCGGCAGGCCGCACGCTGATGATCCGCCGCGGCATCGAAGGACCGGGCCCCCACGGCTGGATCAACAACTGGTATTTCCACCAGCCCGCCCTGGAAGAAATCCTGCGCCGCGGTCTCGCGCGCTTTCCCAACGTCACGTTGCATCTCGGTCACGAGATCGCCGACCTCGACGCGCTTCCGGCGCGCTACATTGTGGGCTGCGATGGGGCGCGCTCGCTGGTCCGCCGCGCCATCGACAGCAGGCAGCACGATCTCGGCCTGCACCAGCCATGGCTGGTGGTCGACCTTCTCTGCGATCCGGACAGTCCGCGCGTCCAGGCCCTGCCGGAATACACGATCCAGCTCTGCGATCCTGCGCGGCCGATGACGGTGGTCAATGTCGGCGGCCGGCGGCGGCGCTGGGAGATCATGCTGATGCCGGGCGACGATCCGGCGCGGCTCGCCGAGCCCGACATGTTCTGGCCGATGATGGCGCGCTGGCTCGGCCCCGCCGACGCCCAGCTCGAGCGCGCGGCCGTCTACACCTTCCACTCGGTCGTGCAGGAAGGCTGGCGCAAGGGCCGGCTGCTGCTGGCAGGCGACGCCTGCCACCAGACGCCGCCCTTCCTCGGGCAGGGCATGTGCGCGGGCATGCGCGATGCGAGCAACCTCGCCTGGAAGCTGGTTACCGTTCTCCAGAGTGGCGGCGATGACGGCCTGCTGGACACCTACGAAAGCGAGCGCCGCCCGCATGTGCAGGCCTTCATCGAGCTCGCAGTGAAGCTGGGCGCCGTCCTGCAGGAGACCGATCCCACGAAAGCCGCCGAACGCGACCGGCGGTTCGAGGCGGGCGCCGAGACATTCGACTTCCCGCAGCCGGGACTGGGCGGCACGGCACCGCCGGTCGGCACGATCTTCCCGCAGCCGCGTCTCGCCGACGGTCGGTTGATGGACGACGCGATCGGCCCGCACTTCGCCATCGTGGGTGAAGTGGAACTACTGAAGCATCTTCGACCAGATGCCGTGCTCTTGCCCGGCGTCGGGCGGGACTGGCTGGCCGAGAAAAAGGTCCGGGCCGCATTGCTGCGGCCCGATCGCTACATCAAATCGGTGGCGCCCTAAGCCGGCGTGAACATCGGCAGTGGCGGGCCGCCGTCGGTCGGTTTGAAGACCAGCTTCACCGGCTGTTCGCACTTAAGCTTGTCGAAGTCGCAGTCGACGATGTTGGTCACCATGCGCGGGCCCTCGGCCAGAGTGACGTAGGCCATGGCATACGGCACCGGTGCGCGGCGCATCACGCTGTAGGAATAGATTGTGCCCTTGCCCGACGCCTCGATCCATTCTGTCCTGTCGCTGAAGCAGAAGGGACAGATGGTGCGCGGATAGTGATGCACCTGGCCACAGCTCGTGCATTTGCGCACCAGCAGCTTGCCCTGGGCGGCGGCATCCCAGTAGGTCTGCGTCTCGGCACTCACGGCCGGCGCCGGCAGTTTGCGTTCGGCCATGTTCTACTCCCTGCCCAAAATGACGGTGGCGCTGCCGTGGCGCAGGCCCAGCGAGCCGCCGGTGCCGTGCGCGATGGCGAGGTCGCAGTTCTTCACCTGCACCTTGGGGTGTGCCTCGCCGCGGAGCTGTCGCACCGCTTCGAGCACCTTGGTGAGGCCGCCACGGTTGCCCGGATGGTTGCTGCAGAGGCCGCCGCCATCGGTGTTGAACGGCAGCTTGCCGGTACCCGCGATCAGGTTGCCGTCGGCCACGAACGCACCGCCCTTGCCCTTCTCGCAGAAGCCGAGATCCTCGAGCTGCATCAGCACCGTGATGGTGAAGCTGTCGTAGATCGACGCGTACTTGATGTCGGCGGGCTTCACGCCCGCCTCCTCGAAGGCCGCCTTGCCGGTGAAACGCGCGCCGGAATAGGTCAGGTCGACCTTGCCGCCCATCTGCGTCTTGATGAACTCGGACGCGCCCAGCAGCTTGACCTTGGGCCGCTTGAGCTTGGCCGCGATCTCCGGCGCCACCACGACAATCGCGCCGCCGCCGTCGGTGATGACGCAGCAGTCGAGACGGTGCAGCGGATCGGAGATCATGGGCGAGGCCACGACCTCCTCGACCGTCACCACGTCGCGCAGCAGGGCGTGCGGATTGTGCTGGGCGTGGTGCGAGGCCGCGACCTTGATCCAGGCGAGCTGCTCGGAGGTCGTGCCGAACTCGTGCATGTGGCGCATGGCGCACATGGCGTACATGTTCACCACGGTGGGCCCATAGGGAAACTCGAAGGGCTCGTCCGGCGTCGGCGTGCCGCCGCGCGAGCGCGGCACCGTGCCGGTCGCCATGCCCTCTGCGCGCGGCCGGCCGGCCAAGGTGATCAGCGCCACCTTGCATTTGCCCGCGGCGATCGCCTCGGCGGCGTGACCGACATGGAGGACGTAGGAAGAGCCGCCGGTGTCGGTCGAATCGACGTGCCGGACCTTCAGCCCCATGTATTCGACCATCGACATCGGCCCCAGCCCGGGCGCGTCGCCGGCGCAGAAATAGCCGTCGACGTCGTCCTTGGTGAGGCCCGCGTCTTCCAGCGCCCCCTTCGCGACCTGCGCGTGGATTTGGGCCAGCGAGATGTCCTTGGCGAGCCGCGTCGGATGCTCGTAGATGCCGGCAATGTAGGC
>CAYQAY010000132.1:3334-5795 GCA_964415585.1 uncultured Reyranella sp. | reverse complement strand
CGCCCGGAAGTTGTCCCAGCCGCCGCGGGCCGGCGTCTGGTACTGGGAATTGTTCGCCGCGTTGCAGCCCGCGAGGACGAGGGCGATGCAGAAGAGCACGAGGGAGGGCATGGCGGTGTTCCTGCCGGGGAGGAGATGACGTCGTTACGCGCGCGGTCGCCGGTCAGTTCACCGCCGGCGTGCCGCGCGCCCGCAGCAGGAAGCCGGCCGCGCGGAATTCGCTGTCCTTGCGGATCGCCTCGGCGACGTCGGCGGCGCGGCTCGGGTTGCTGACGGCGATCAGCTTGGCCGTCTCCCTCTCGCAGCTCGCGGCGACCGCGCGCGCCACCGTGTCGGCATCGACGACGCCGGTGGCGAACGGCTGAACGTTGCGCTTCAGGCAGGCGTCGCGGGCGGCGTAGAGCTTGCCGGTCTCCGCGACCTGTCGCGGATATTCGTACTCCTGGTTCACCGAATAACCCTGCCCCGAGCAGGCGGCGAGCAGGAGGGCGGAGGCTGCGACGATCGGCGGACGGTTCATGTCTCTCTCCTTTGAAGCGGGTGCCGGGAAGAGCGGGACGGCCGGTCGGACATTGACCTTTCCGTCGTCTCGACTCGCGCGGAGTAATCTCCGCGCTTAAGCGCCGCGCGGCGGAGTGGAGAGACCCTGCTTCTATACGCACTCGGCAAATCGTCGCGCGAAGGTCCCTCGGCTCCGCTGCGCTTCGCTCGGGACGACGGGAGGGTCAATATGCAACAGCCCTGGACACTACCGGCACGGCATCCTGCCGCAGCCGTTCACGAGTGCGGGACGGCCGGGCGCCTCGTCTTCAAAACCGGGTGATCGCGGCCGCCGGTTCCGCCACACTCGCCGCGCAATGACCGACTCCCTCAAGGTGGGCCTCGCCCAGCTCAATCCCAAGGTCGGCGACGTCGCCGGCAACCTCGCCAGGGTGCGGGCCGCGCGCGCCGAGGCCAAGGCGCAAGGCGCCGATCTCGTGCTGTTCCCCGAGCTGGTGCTGGCCGGCTACTTTCCCGAGGACCTGGTGCTGAAGCCCGCCTTCCAGCGGCGCTGCCACGAGGCGGTCGAGGCGCTGCGCGCCGATACGGCGGACGGCGGCCCGGCGCTGTTCGTCACCACGCCGTGGCACGAGGACGGCAGGCTCTACAACGCCATCGTCGCGCTCGACAGAGGCGAGATCGTCGGCAGGCGCTTCAAGGTCGACCTGCCGAACTACGGCGTGTTCGACGACAAGCGCGTGTTTTCGCCGGGCCCGATGCCGGGGCCGCTGGTGTTCCGCGGCGTGCGCCTCGGCGTGCCGATCTGCGAGGACGTGTGGACCCCCGACGTCGTGGAGTGCATCTCCGAGACCGGCGGCGAGATCCTGCTGGTGCCCAACGCCTCGCCCTACGAGGTCGGCAAGACCGACGTGCGCGTGCAGCTCGGCGTCCGGCGTGTGGTCGAGAGCGGCCTGCCCTTTGTCTATCTCAACCAGGTCGGCGGCCAGGACGAGGTCGTCTACGACGGCGGCTCCTTCGCGCTGGGCGCGGATCGTGCGCTGAAAGTGAAGCTCGCCTCCTTCGCCGAGCAGGTGACGACGGTGCAGTTCTCGCGCGGCGAGAAAGGCTGGGAGATCGCGCCCGGCCCCATCGCACCGGAGCTGGGCGACATCGAGTCGATCTACCGGGCGATGGTGCTGGGCCTGCGCGACTACGTGGACAAGACCGGCTTCCCGTCGGTGGTGATCGGCCTTTCCGGTGGCGTCGATTCGGCGCTCACCGCGGCCGTCGCCGCCGACGCGCTGGGGCCGCAGCGCGTGCACGCCATCATGATGCCGTCGCCCTACACCAGCCGGCACTCGCTGGAGGACGCCGAGGCCTGCGCCCGGGCGCTGGGCATCCGCTACGACGTCGTGGACATCGGCCCGGCGATGGAGGCGTTCCGCACCATGCTGGCGCCGCTGTTCGGCGATCGCGCGGAGGACGTGACCGAGGAGAACATCCAGGCGCGCGCGCGGGGCGTCGCCCTGATGGCCGTGTCGAACAAGCTCGGCGGCATGGTGGTGACCACCGGCAACAAGTCGGAGATGGCGGTGGGCTACGCCACGCTCTACGGCGACATGAACGGCGGCTTCAACGTCCTGAAGGACGTCTACAAGACCACGGTGTTCGAGCTCTGCCGCTGGCGCAACGCGCGCGGCCGGGCGATCCCGGAGCGCATCCTCGACAAGCCGCCGTCGGCCGAGCTGCGCGCCGACCAGAAGGACTCCGACTCGCTGCCGCCCTATCCCGTGCTCGACGCCATCCTGAAGGGCCTGATCGAGCGCGACCTCGACACCGAGGCGCTGGCGAAGGAGGGCCACGACCCCGAAGTCGTCGACCGCATCTGGCGCCTGCTCGAGGGCGCCGAATACAAGCGCCGCCAGGCCCCGCCCGGCGTGAAGATCACCTCCCGCAACGTCAGCAAGGAACGGCGGTATCC
>CAYQAY010000132.1:0-3234 GCA_964415585.1 uncultured Reyranella sp. | reverse complement strand
CCTCATGCTGAGGAGGGCGCGGAGCGCCCGTCTCGAAGCATGGGCTGCAGGCGAGGTGCGCGATCCGGACCGCTCCTCAGGACAAGGCCGTGCTCAGATCCGTTCAGACCCGTTGAAAAATCAAATGACACACGAAGCCGTCGTGCCGGTTCCCGCCCGGCGGACTAGGATCGTCGCACCGGACACCCAGGTCCGGATTTGAAGCAGTGGATTTTCCGAGACGATCTTTTTTCGCAAAGCTGTCCATAACGAGTTCTGCCGGCGGGGGCGGTCCATTTCAGGGCCGCCCCTTCGCTTTTCCATCGTCCCCGGCGCGGTGCCGGTCACGCCCTGTGCACGATCACGTCGAAGCCTTCGTCCGCGCCGGGTGCGACGAAGTGTTTGGTGAACAGGTCGAACTCGGCGTCGCTCACCCGGTAGGGATGCTCGCCCGCCGCGTTGCGCGCGCGCAGGCGCTGCTTGCAGGTCTCGTCCGGCACGTCGAGGAAATGCAGCTCGTGCCGGGCGCCCGACTGCTCGACCAGCGTCTTCATCCAGCCGCGCACCCTCGGCGTGTTGGCCTGGAAGTCGAGCACGACGGACATGCCCGCGCGCAGCAGGGCGACGACGTGCGGACCCATGGCCTGGCGGAGGCGGCTCGAATACTTCGAATAGTCCTCGAGGGTCCTGATCTCGTCGGGAAAGAGCGTCGCGTTCCAGCGGTCCTCGGCGATCGGCACCGTCAGCGGCCGCGCCGCGAGGCGGGCGGCCAAAGTCGATTTGCCGGCCGCGATCTTGCCGCAGATGAGGTAGAGGGTGGGGCGGGAATCGGTCATGGCGCGAGAGTGGACATCGGGAGCGCGGAAGTGAACGACGAAATCGGCAGGCTGGCGACGCGCGAATACGAGGCGACGCTGCCGGCGGGCGGGACGGGCCGGCTGGCCTTCGCCCTCTGCGACCTCGCGCGCGCCAACCCGCTGGCCGGCCACGCCCGCCGTCGCGACGCCGTGGCCTTCGGCCTGCTGAGCTTCGAGGGCTTCGCCGAGGCGCCGCGCGGCACCCTGCTGTGGGTGCGCACCAAGGATGGGCTCGAGATGACCTCGGCCGACGGCGACGACCCGCCCGGCCCCGACCTGCAGCGCCTCGTGGCGCGCTACTTCATCGTCTTCTTCGACGAGGTGCGGGACGTGGCGCCGGAACTCTCCGAGCTGCCGTTCCATCTGAAGGGCGGCTCATGATCTTCCGGACCGCGAGCGTCCCGCTCGCCGTGCTCACTTCAACGCAGCGAGAAACTCCTCGATCGAAAGTCCGGCCTGCTTCAGGACACCGGCCAAGGTTCCGGTCTTCAGCTCCTTGTGATCGGGCACGACACAGCCCGTCGAGCCCCGCCGAAGGACGACATGGCTGCCGCGCTGCCGTCGGATTTCGAAGCCGAGTCTTTCGAGCGCTCGAATTGCCTCGCGTCCCGAAACGCGTGGGAGGCCAAAGCATAGTCCGTTCGGCTGGCCTCAGCCGAACGGACTATGCCCATGGTCGAGATCCGTCGAACGACGCGTTTCCGATCGAGTTGAACCGCAAGCGGTTCAACTCGATCGGAAGCCGCACCTAGGCATTCACCGCGACTTCGAACGTCGTGATCAGAGACCTGCCGGCGGACGCCAGAGGGAACTCCTCAAGGTAGAGCGTCGTCGCCTCGCGCAGATTGGCCACGGCCTCCTCGATCGTCTCGCCTTGCGTGGTCGTGCCTGTTTCGGGATTGCTGGCCGTGTAACCGCCTTCCGGAGCGGGGATGAGAACGGCTGTGAGCATCATGATGGCTCTCCTTGCAGGGACATTATCGTTCAGCCGTCGTCCGAATCCTAGCCGTCGGCACCGTATGTCATCGTGTTCTTCGACGAGGTGAGGGACGTGGCGCCGGAACTCTCCGAGCTGCCGTTCCACCTCAAGAGCGGGGTGTGAGTCGCCGGTAACGGAAGTCGCAGTGGCCGGCGCCCTGCATGAGGGTCTGTGTGCGCGTCAGCCCGATGTCGGGGCCGAAGCCCTCGGCGGTGGCGAAGTCGGCCTCGCAGACCAGCAGGAAGCCCAGCTCGGGCTCGCCCAGCGCCTGGTAGAACTCGGCGTACCTGCAGGTCGTGACGTCGAAGGCGAACGCATCCTTCGACTGCTCGATCACCGTGTAGTCGAGGGCGTCGCCGCGGGCGTAGGTCCGGAAGGCCGAGCCGATCGCCTTGCCGACATCGGCCTCGCCCGGCTCGCCGCCGGTCTTCGCCCGCCAGAAGTCCTCGCCGAAGCGGCGGTAGGTCTCGCCCAGCGCGCGGCGCACGAGGTCGTTGGCGCGCGCCTCGCCCAGCTCGGCCTGCAGGGCCTTCACCAGGGGCACCAGGACCTGCGCCTGGATGCGGGCTTGCTCGATGACGGGGATGCTCACGTGACGGTCTCCCGTTGAGTCGGTTTCTCGGCTGTGCTCTGGAGAGAGGAGGAGTTGTACGAGGACAAGATGCTGATCGTCCAGATTTCCGACACGCACCTCAAGCGCGAGGGCGAGCTGCTCTACGGCCGCATCGACACGCAGGGCTTCCTCGAGCGCGCGGTCGCGCACGTCAACGCGCTCGATCCCCGGCCCGACGTGGCGCTGGTGACGGGCGATCTCGTGGACGGCGGCAAGCCCGAGGAATACGCGAACCTGCGGCGCGTGCTGGCGCGGCTCGCCATGCCGTTCCACCTGATCCCCGGCAACCACGATGCGCGCGATCCGCTGCGCGAGACGTTCGCGGATCACGCCTGGCTGCCGACCTCGGGCTTCCTGCAGTACACGATCGAGGACCGGCCGCTGCGCCTGATCGCGCTCGACACGCTGGTGCCGGGCAAGGCGCACGGCGCGCTCTGCGCCGAGCGGCTCGACTGGCTGGAGGCGCGGCTCGGCGAGAGCGATCGGCCGACGCTTCTCTTCATGCATCACCCGCCCTTCGCCTGCGGCATCGGGGCCATGGACGAGCTGCGCCTCACCGAGGGCGGGGAGCGCCTGGCCGAACTCGTCCGTGGCCACGGCAATGTCGAGCGCGTGCTGTGCGGCCACGTCCACCGGCCGATCCAGGTGCGCTGGGCCGGCACCATGGCCTCGATCGCGCCCAGCACCGCCCACCAGGTCCTGCTCGACCTGCGCGACGCGGCAAAGCTCGCCCTGGTCATGGATCCGCCGGGCGTGGCGCTGCACCTGTGGCGCCCGGCCGCCGGGCTGGTGACCCACACCAGCTA
>CAYQAY010000131.1:0-5844 GCA_964415585.1 uncultured Reyranella sp. | reverse complement strand
CTCGGCGCGGCGGTGGGCATGTGTCGCCAGTTCGGCGAAGCGACCACGCACCTGCTCCGTCGCGTCGCTCGGTGTCCGTCCGGCGACGTGCTCGCTGAAAGCTACGAGCGAAGGTGGCGCGGCTGGATCGAGCGGCAAATCCTCAAGTGCCATGTCGATCTCACGCAGGGCCCCGTCCTCGCGCGCCCGCGTGAGCCGACGGTCGATGGCCTGCAGACGGTCGGGCGCAATGACCTCGCGGGCATGCGCCAGCAAGCTCGCCGCACTGTCGAGGTCGCGGCCCATCGCCGCCTCGACCGCACCGGCATAGAGGTCGCTGAGGCCGTTGCGCGCCCGCGCCTCGGTCTCGGCGTCGTCCCAGCCGCGCCGCTCGCCCTGCCAGCGCAGCTCGCCCACCGCCGCGCGGCCGAGCTTCTGCAGATGGGCCGGATCGTGCCACGACGCTTCGGCATCCTGCCGCAGCCCGGCCAGCCGTTCCGCTACACTCAGATCGTCGACCTCGACGGTGGCACGCTCGGCCAGCCGGCCGATGGTGCCTGCCGCCCAGTCCAGACGCGTGTCGATCAGCGGCTGGAGCAACGCCTTCTGCCGCGGACCGACCGCATCGGCCATCGTGCGCTGCTTCAGTGCCTCCAGGGCGGGATAGACGCCGGCGACGGCTTCAAGCGCGGCCTCGCCGGTGAGCGACGAGAGACCCGTCTCGGGATCGTGCAGCAACGTCCGGATGCCGGCCGAGAACGCGGTGTCGAGTTGTCGCGCGAACAGCTCGTCGGCACGGATCGACACCGGGTCGTCGGACGGCCACGGCTCGTGGGCCGGCGCCGTGGGGGCCGGCGGTTCGGGCACGCCGTTGATGCGGATGCTTGCCATTGGTTTTCTCCGTTCGGGCAAAAGAAAACCGGCGGGCCGATGGCCCGCCGGTCGGTGATGGAGAAGAGCGCAACGGGAGTTGCGCGCTCCGATGAGGCACGAAAAAAGCCGCGAAACGCACGTCCCGCGACTATAGTCCTTTTCTTAGCCTATTCCTGCTGAACCTGCAACCCCCGAAGAGAACAAAATGTGAACGCTCATTCAGCCGCGCCGCGATCCCTACAGCAGGCAACGCAAGCCGATCATCGCGGCCAGGCCCTGAGCGCCACGAGGCCGCCGTCGATCGGCAGCAGGACGCCCGTCACCCAGCGCGATTCGTCGGAGGCGAGATAGACCGCGCCGTGGGCGATGTCCCAGGCGGTGCCCTCGACCTGCATGGGAACCATCTTCCGGCGGCGCTCGCGCGCCTCGTCGCCGAGATGCGCCACCATGGGCGTGTGCACCGAGCCCACGACGATGCAGTTGGCGCGGATGTTCTGCGTCGCATAGTCGGCCGCCACCGACAGGGTGAAGCCGTGCAGGCCGGCCTTGGCGGTCGCATAGGCCACCGCGCCGGCGCTGCCCATCAGGCCGAGCGCGCCTGCGATCGACGACACCATGATCACCGAGCCTCCGCCGCCCGCCTTCATGCGCGGCAGGCAGGCCTTGGTGCAGAGCATGGTGGTGGTGAGGTTGGCCTCGAGCACCTTGTTCCAGGTCTCGAGCGTCACGGTCTCGGGCGTGCCCGGCCCGCCGATGCCGACATTGTTGTGCAGGATGTCGAGCCGGCCGTACGTCTTCTCGGCGAACGCCGCCATCGCCTCGGCCTCGTCGGCCTTGGCGACGTCGGCCGCGAACACCGAGGCCTCGCCGCCTTCGTCCCTGATCCGCTTCGCCAGCGCTTCGGCGCGCCCGGCGCTGCGGTTGACCAGCACGACCCTGGCGCCCTCGCGCGCGAACAGGATGGCGGTCGCCATGCCGTTGCCGACGCCCTCGCCGCGCGGCGCCGCGCCCGTCACCACCGCCACCTTGCCCTGCAGCCGTCCGGCCATGTCCGCTCTCCGCCTGGATGATTTCAGGCGCGGACCTTAGCCGGGAGGCGAAGGCGATGACCAGCACGTGACATCGGACGAGTGCGCGACGCGGCCTGGAGTCATTCCGACCGACTCGGAGTCATCGTCCTCCCCTGCAAGACGCGGGGCTGTCGCATATGAATTTTTCCGTCGTCTCGACTCGCGCGGAGTAACCTCCGCGCTTAAGCGCCCCCTCGGATGCCCTCGGGGCAGGCTCCGGCGCGAAGTGGAGAGACCTCGCTTCAGAATCGATGGTCTTCATTGAAGAGGCAAGGTCCCTCGGCTGCGCCGTCCTTCGGACGGCTCCGCTCGGGACGACGGGAGAATTGCGATAGCCCTGCTCTAGGCGGGACTCTAGCCCTGCCAGTAGTCCGGCAGCTTCGCCGCGAGCCACTTCGCCAGCGCGGCGTTCACCGCCACCGGCTTCTCCTGCGCCATCCAGTGGCCCGACTCGACCACGACCTCGGTGAGGTCGGCGCAGTCCCGCCGCATCGGCTCGGCGAGCTTCGAGCTCATCGTCTCGCAGGTCGTGTCGTAGGCGCCGTGCAGGAACAGCACCGGCATGGCGAGCCTGCCGCCGTTCTTCGCGCGCTTCGCATAGGCGCCGTTGGCCTTGTGGTTCATGTACCAGGAGTCCGGGCCGAAGAAGCCGTTCTTCGCGAGCGCCGCGGCATAGGCCTCCATGTCCTGCTCGGTCAGCACGTCGGGATCGCGCGGCACGTCGGGACAGGCGCCGCCGCCGAACCAGCCGCCGGCCATGCGGATCATGGCGGTGGGCGCGGGCTTGCCGACCCGCGTCGGATCGCCCTTGCGGAACATCGCCTTCACCATGTTGCGCGGGCTGGCGTCGAAGGCGGCGCAGGCCTTGTCGAAATTTTCCTCGTAGAAAAACTGGTAGTCCCACTGGCCCGCCGGAAACTTCGCCTCGGGATAGACCGCGCGGTCGACCAGCGGCACCACGCTCTCGAGCGTGAAGCCGGTCGAGAGATAGGGCACGCAGAGGCTGGCGACGCCGACGGTCTTCTCGGGATGGTGCGCCGCGATGTTCCAGACGACCGGGCTGCCCCAGTCGTGGCCGATCCATACCGACTTGTCGCGGCCGAGCGACGCCAGCAGTTCCAGCATGTCGGCCACGATCTCCTCCTGCGCGAAGGCGTCGTGCGTCGTGTAGGTGCTCGACCGGCCGTAGCCGCGCATGTCGGGCGCGACGCAGCGGAAACCCAGCGCGGCGAAGACCGGAAGCTGGTGCCGCCACGACAGCGAAAGCTCGGGCCAGCCGTGGCAGAAGACCAGCAGCGGACCGTCTTTCGCTCCGCAGGCGAGATAGCCCGTGGTGTGGCGGGCCGTCTTGACGATGTGTTCGGTGACCGGGAATGTCATGAGAGAGAGGTTCCATGGAAATCGATACCGGCACAACCGAACTTTTGTGCAGCGTGCGCGACGGCGTGGCCGTCATCACGCTCAACCGTCCCGAGGCGCGCAACGCCATGTCGCCCGACCTGACCGGCGCGCTGCGCGACCAGATCAAGGCGCGCGGCGACGATCCGAACGTCGGCGCGCTGCTGATCACCGGCGCCGGCACCGCCTTCTGCAGCGGCGGCGACGTGAAGGGCATGGGCGGTCGCGGCCCGCGCGGGCAGATGAGCTACGAGGAGCGGCTCTCCGACCTGCGCTGGCGCCAGACGCATCTCACCGGCGCGCTGGTCGCCGTGCGCAAGCCCACCGTCGCCGCGCTGCCCGGTGCGGCGGCCGGCGCCGGCCTCGCCATCGCGCTGGCCTGCGACATCCGCATCGCGGCGAAGTCGGCGTTCGGCACCACGGGCTACGCCAGGATCGGCCTGTCGGGCGACTACGGCATCGCCTGGCTGCTGACGCGCACGGTCGGCCCGATGCGGGCCCGCGAGCTGATGCTGACCTCGGAGAAGGTCGATGCCGAGCGCGGCGAACGCATCGGCCTGTTCAACCGCGTGGTCGACGACGCCCGGCTGCAGGACGAGGCCTTCGCCTTCGCCAAGTCTCTCGCCGACGGGCCGCGCGTCGCGCTGCGCCTGATCAAGGACAATCTCGACGACGCGCTGCACATCGACTATCCGACCGCACACTTCCGCGAGGCCGAGCGCCTGGTCTCCGCCTCCCGCACCGCCGACCACAAGGAAGCGGTGCAGGCCTTCGTCGAGAAGCGGAAGCCGGCGTTCCAGGGGCGGTAGGTCCGAGAGCCCTCACCCTGAGGAGCCGCGCGAAGCGTGGCGTCTCGAAGGGTGGGCTGCAGACGAGGTGCTCGCGCTCACCCTTCGAGACGCGGCCTACCGGCCGCTCCTCAGGGTGAGGTGATCAGTCCCGGTCGTTCGCAGCTCGCGACTACCCGACGGCGCACTTACGCGAGGCCGAGCGCCTGGTCTTCGCCTCGCGCACCGCCGACCACAAGTGAATACATCTTATCAATTGATTTCACATTGAAATCTGTCAATGAATGTCGTATTTTGACATTGGAGAATACCGATGCCAAAGCAGACTCTCGAGGCCAAGTTGTTGAAGCGCATCGAACGCAAGCAAAGCGATGTCTTCCTGCGTGCGGATTTCGAGGATCTCGCCGACTACGATCAAGTCGGACGAGGCCTGCGCAAGCTCATCGGGAATGGCCATCTCATCAAGATCGGCATGGGACTTTACACGCGCGCGGGAACATCGCCTTTCAACGGCAGGCCTGCACCGATCAAGGGGCTGCGAACTCTGACGGTCGAGGCGCTCGGACGACTTGGCGTCGAGACGCGGCCAACACGCCTGGAGCGTGCCTACAATGCCGGCGAGACGACGCAAGTGCCTGCCGGCCGCGTAGTCGCCGTCACCAAGCGGGTACGACGCAAGATCGGCTTCGATGGCAACTACATCCGCTTCGAGCGTGGCTGATCCGGTCCTGATCGAGCGCATCGCCGGCGCGCTCGGGGTGGACGAGAGCCTCGTGGAGAAAGACTGGCACGCCGTCCGGGCGCTTGGCGCCATCGCTTCGGTACATGTGCCCGATGCGATACCGGTGTTCTCCGGCGGTACGTCGCTCTCGAAGGGTTGGGACCTGATCAAGCGCTTCTCCGAGGACATCGACTTCAAGGTGATGACGCCGCAAGCCCTGTCTGTCGCGCAAGCCAGGAAGTTGCGGCGAGTCTACCGCGCCGCCGTACTCGACGCTCTCGCCGACCGGCACTTCATCATCCAGGGAACGGCCGATGTCGGAAACGACGGCCGATTCTTTTCCGCGACATTCACCTACGAAGCGCACTTCCCCATCGACCGGGCATTGCGCCGGCGACTGAAGGTCGAGATGAGCTTCGTCGACCCGGCTCTACCTGCGCTCGCGCGACCATTGCAGTCGCTGGTCGCAAGGGCACGGTCGGCAGACGCCGAAGTCGCAGCATTCAGATGCGTCGATCCCGTGGAAACGGCCGCCGACAAGCTGAGCGCTCTGAGCTGGCGTGCCTACGCCCGCGACCGGCAATCGCCCAAGGACGATCCGACCATCGTCCGGCATCTGCACGACCTGGCAGCTCTCGAAATACTGGCGACAGCAGACGATCGGTTCGCAAGTCTCGCGCGCGAGACGGCAGAGAGCGACGCTCGTCGAGCGAAGCCCAGGGACGTGGACTGGAAGACGATGCTGCTCGACATGCCGGAGCGGCTTGCCCGCGACGTCGAATGGCGCCGGGAGTACGAGCAGCTCGTCGATGCCGTCTCCTTCGCGCGCGCCGAGGAGCGGATCGGCTTCGATGCGGCCCTGGACGGCAGTCGAAGACTCGTCACCCACGTTCTCGAGAAGTGAAGCTCCCCCTGAGCCGACTGTTGCGGCTTCCGATACGGAAGTCGGCGGTTCAGGGGCGGTAGGTCCGAGAGCCCTCACCCTGAGGAGCCGCGCGAAGCGTGGCGTCTCGAA
>CAYQAY010000130.1:0-5970 GCA_964415585.1 uncultured Reyranella sp. | reverse complement strand
TCGCCGATGATCAGCTCGCGCTGGCCGCGGCCGATCGGCACCAGCGAGTCGACGGCCTTGAGGCCGGTCTGCATCGGCTCGTTCACCGACTTGCGCGGAATGATGCCGGGCGCCTTCACCTCGACGAGCTTGCGCTCGGTTGCCTGGATCGGGCCCTTGCCGTCGATCGGGTTGCCGAGACCGTCGACCACGCGGCCGAGCAGGCCCTTGCCGACCGGGACGTCGACGATGGCGCCGGTACGCTTGACGGTGTCGCCTTCGCGGATCGTGCGATCCTCGCCGAAGATCACGACGCCGACATTGTCGCTCTCGAGGTTCAGCGCCATGCCCTTGATGCCGCCGGGGAACTCGACCATCTCGCCGGCCTTGACGCTGTCGAGGCCGTAGACGCGCGCGATGCCGTCACCGACGGAGAGGACCTGGCCGACCTCGGCCACTTCGGCCTCGGTGCCGAAGTTGGCGATCTGCTGCTTCAGAATGGCCGAGATTTCGGCGGCACGGATATCCATTAGGCAACTCCCTTCATGGCAAGCTGCAAGCGCTGCAGCTTGCTTCGGATGGACGAATCGAACAGGCGCGAGCCGACCTTCACGACGAGTCCGCCGAGAATGTCGGGTTCGACGCGCGCGTCGATGGAAACCTTGGCACCGCCCAGCACGCCCTTGAGCGCGGCGCTGAGCTGATCGAGCTGAGCCTGCGAGAGCGGCACGGCCGAGGTCACGGTCGCGGTCGTCTCGCCACGGCGGCCGGCCAGCTCGGCGAGGAAGGCCGAGGCCATGCCCGGCAGGTCGCGCGCACGGCCGTTGGCCGCGACGGCCCCGACGAAATTGCGGGTCAGGCCCTTGATGCCGGCGGCATCGAGCACGGCAAGCAGCGCCTTGCCCTGCAGGTCGCGGCCGATCACGGGGCTCGCGATGAGGCGGGCGAGATCGGCGCTCTCGGAGACGAGCTTGCGGAGGGTTGTGAGGTCCTGGGCGACCTGATCGAGCGACTTGGCATTATCCGCCAGCTCGAAAAGGGCGCTGGCATAGCGTCCGGCGACGCCGGAGACGGCGGAGGATGCGGTTGACACGTCGGAAGCCTCTCCCCTGCCGCAGGGTGCGGCCGGCAAGCCATTGAATCTACGAACTTTTTCCTAGCAGAACGCGTCTGTCGCTTGCCGCCCCACCCCGGAAAAGCGCGCGTTGCTACCATGCGGTTTTTCCCGACGCAAGGTTGGCAAAGCCCTGTATTACCGCGGTTTTTCGGCGCGTTGTGTCACAGGAAGGAATAGGGGTCGACGTCGACCTGCAGGCGCACTGAACCGGGCAATCCGATGTGCTCGAGCCAGCCATGAAGGAGCGGCTGGACGGCGATGTCGCGGCTGGCCTTCAGCAGGAAACGACGGCGGTGCCGGCCGCGCAGCAGGGCCATCGGCGCCACGGCCGGGCCGAGCACGGAGACGCCCTCCTGCTGCGGCGCACGGCGTGCCAAGGCCGAGCAGACATTGTCGACCGCCGCCGGATCGGGACCGGAAACGATGAGCGACGCGAGGCGCCCATAGGGCGGCATGCCGGCGAGCGAGCGGTCGTGCAGCTCGGCCTCGACGAAGCGGTCGCGGTCGCCCGAGACCAGCGCCTGTATCACGGCATGCTCGGGATTGTGCGTCTGGATCAGCGCCCGGCCCGGCCTTCCGTCGCGGCCGGCGCGGCCCGCCACCTGGTAGAGAAGCTGGAAGGTGCGCTCGGCCGCGCGCAGGTCGCCGCCGTTCAGGCCGAGATCGGCGTCGATCACCGCGACCAGGGTCAGGTTGGGGAAGTGATGCCCTTTCGCCGCCATCTGCGTGCCGACCAGGATGTCGATCTCACCCTTCTCCATGCGCTCGACCGCCGCATTGGCCTCGTCGCGATTCATCAGGCTGTCGGAGGTGAAGAGTTCCAGCCGCGCCTCGGGAAAGAGTTCCAGCGCCTCCTCGGCCAGGCGCTCGACGCCCGGCCCGCAGGCCACGAACTGGTCGACCGCGCCGCAATGCCGGCAGTCGCGCGCCGGCGGCTCGCTGTAGCCGCAATGGTGGCAGATCAGGGTCCGGCGGAAGCGATGCTCGACCAGCCAGGCCGAGCATTGCGGACATTCCAGCCCCTTGCCGCAGCCTCGGCAGAGCGTGATCGGCGCGTAGCCGCGGCGATTGAGGAACAGCAGCGTCTGCTCGCCGGCGGCCATGGTCTGCTTCATCGCCTCGACCACCGGTGGCGACAGCCAGCGGCCGCGGGCCGGCGGCTCGCGGCGCATGTCCACCGCCGACAGGGTCGCGAGCCGGTGGCCACCATGCCGGCCGGGCAGGTGCAGCGCCGTATAGCGGCCGGCTGCGACGTTGGTGACGCTCTCGAGCGAGGGCGTCGCGGAGGCCAGCACGATCGGTGCCGACTCGAGCCGCGCCCGCACCACCGCCATGTCGCGGGCGTTGTAGACCACCCCCTCGTCCTGCTTGAACGACTGGTCGTGCTCCTCGTCGACGACGATCAGGCCCAACTTCGCGAACGGCATGAACAACGCCGAGCGGGCTCCCACCACGATGTTCACGCGCGCCTCGGCGATGGCCCGCCAGGTCTCCCGCCGCTCGAGGCTGGTCAGCCCGGAGTGCCAGGCCGCGGGCGGCGCGCCGAAGCGATCCTCGAAGCGCTTCAGCCACTGCGCCGTCAGCGCGATCTCGGGCAGCAGCACCAGCACCTGCCGGCCGGCCGCCAGCGCCGCCGCGATCGCCTCGAAATAGACCTCGGTCTTGCCCGCGCCGGGCACGCCGTCGAGCAACGTCGCGGAAAAGGTGTGCGCCTTCACCTTCTCGACCAGCCGGTCAGCCGCGGCCTTCTGCGCCGGCGACAGCGTCGGGCCGTCGCGCAGGCCGTCGGGTTGCGCAAAGGAGCGACGCACCGTGCGCTCGACCGCTTCGAGCAGGCCGATCGAGGCCATGGTCTTCACGACCGACGTGCCGACGCCCGCGAGATGCGCCAGCTCGGCCGCCGGCATGGCGGGGCCGTCCTTCAGTTGATCGAGCACGCGGCGGCGCGCGGCGGTCAACTTCAGGTCGCTGTCGTGCGAACGCTCGGCCGGGCGATAGACGAGTTCGGTCTTGGGCGCCTCGAGCGCCGAGGGCACGCTCATCGCCATGCGCAGCACCGCGCCCGGCGGCGTCAGCGTGTAGGCCGAGACCCAGTCCACGAAGCGGCGCATCGCGTCGGCCATCGGTGGGGCCGGCAGGATGTCGATCACGTCGCGCAACTTCGCAGACGCCACGTCTCCGGAGCCCGCACCCCACGCCACGCCCACCAGTTCGCGCTTGCCGAGCGGCACGATCACGAAGTGGCCCGGCGCCACGTTCATGCCATCCGGCACGCGGTAGTCGTAGGCGTCCGCGAGCGGTAGGGGCAGCAGCACCTTGATCGTGTTTTCCACCGATTCCCCGCGCTCCGACGCAGCCCCGTCGGCTTGTGGCTGGGGGGCGGAATCGCTAGAAATTGTGGCAGCAGGGCGGTCCGGACCACTGTCCATTGAGGCATTTTATATGAAGTTCTTCGTCGATACCGCCGATGTTGCCGAGATCAAGGACCTCGCCGCCTCCGGGCTGCTCGACGGTGTGACGACCAACCCCTCGCTGATCGCCAAGTCGGGCCGCCAGATGCTCGACGTCATCAAGGAGATCTGCGCCATCGTCCCCGGCCCGGTCAGTGCCGAGACCGTCGCGACCGACCACAAGACGATGCTGGAAGAAGGCCGCAAGCTCGCCAAGATCGCCAGGAACGTCGCGGTGAAGGTGCCGCTGACGCCGGACGGCCTCAAGACCTGCAAGGCGCTGACCGGCGAAGGCACGATGGTCAACGTCACGCTGTGCTTCTCGGCCGCCCAGGCACTGCTCGCCGCCAAGGCCGGTGCCACCTTCGTCTCGCCCTTCGTCGGCCGCCTCGACGATATCGGCCAGGACGGCATGCACCTGATCGCCGAGATCATGGAGATCTACCGGCAGTATCCGCACCTCAAGACCGAGGTGCTGGTGGCCTCGGTCCGTCATACCCAGCACGTGATCGCCGGCGCCAAGCTCGGCGCCCATGTCGCGACCGTGCCGCCCAACGTGCTGCGCCAGCTCTTCAAGCACACGCTGACCGACAACGGCCTCAAGGCCTTCCTCGACGACTGGGCCAAGACGGGCCAGTCGATCCTGTGAGGACAAGCCCATGAGCGCCGACGGCACGATCCCCGCTCCCGACGGCTCCGGCCGGCAGGTCAAGGTGGTCACGGCCGACGACGTCGTGGCCTATCTCAAGGCCCATCCCGACTTCTTCGACAAGCACGCCGAGCTCGCGTCCGAAATGGGCGTGACGCCGAAGGTCTCGGGCCCGGGCGTCATCGACATGCAGCAGGCGATCCTGAAGCGCCTGCGCGGCGAGATCGAGAAGCTCAAGACCGAGCGCACCGAGATCATCGCCAATTCCAAGCAGAACCAGATCGTCCAGAACCGCGTCCAGGCCGCGGTCATCAGCATCATCCAGGCGACGACGTTCGAGAAGATGATCCACGTCGTCACGCACGAGCTGCCCGAGCTGCTCGACGTCGACTTCATCACCTTGGCCATCGAGGCCAACGCCGATGCGCCCAAGCGCGTGCCGGTGCGCGGCGTCTACGTGCTGGCGCCCGGCGCCATCGACGCGGCGATCGGCCCGGACAAGCATGCCCGCCTGCGCTCCGACATCGTGGGCGAGGAAGCCTTCTTCGGCGACGTCGCCCGCTTCGTGAAGTCCGACGTGCTGATGCGGCTGCGCGTCTCCTCGGGCTCGCCCGACGGCGTCATGTGCTTCGGCGCCCGCGACGGCCAGGCCTTCGGGCCGGAGATGTCGACCGAACTGCTGTTCTTCCTCGCCAAGGTGCTGGAGAACACCACCCGCGCCTGGCTAGACCTGCCCGAGTAATGCCCGCAATGACGGTCGCCCCCTCGAGCGTTCAAGGGGCCCAGGCCGCGTGGCGCGACTGGCTGAAGAGCGAGCGGCGGCTCGCTGCCCACACGCTCACCGCCTACGAGCACGACGTTGCGACGTTCCTCGGCTTCATGACCGGCTACCTCGGCAGCGCGCCGACGCTCGACGCCTTGGCCAAGCTAAAACCTGCCGAGTTCCGCGCCTGGCTGGCCGAGCGCAGCCGGCAAGGTCTGGCCCGCACCTCGACGGCCCGCGCCTTTTCCTCGGTGCGCTCCTTCTTCCGCTTCCTCGACAAGAACGGCCTCGCCCACAATGCGAGCGTCGCCTCGATCCAGACGCCCAAGCTGCCACGCTCCGTGCCCAAGGCGCTCAGCGAACGCGACATGGAGGACCTGCTCGAGGCGGCGCCCGACCGCGAGCGCGCGCCGTGGATCGACCTGCGCGACGCCGCCGTGCTGATCCTGCTCTACGGCGCCGGCCTGCGCATCGGCGAGGCGCTGTCGCTCACCAAGGGCGAGGTCGACGAGCTGCTGAAGAGCGGCCGCGACACGCTCGCCATCACCGGCAAGGGCAACAAGACACGGCTGGTGCCGCTGCTGCCGCAGGCCCTGCAGGCGCTCAAGGCCTATCGCGACGCCTGCCCCTGGCTCGCCGCCGCCGCGCCGAAGTCCCGGGTCTTCGTCGGCGCCCGTGGCGGCGCCCTCGATCCGGCCATCGTGCAGAAGCGCGTCCGCGAGATCCGCCGTGGCCTGGGCCTCGCCGAAAGCGTGACGCCGCATGCGCTGCGCCACTCCTTCGCCACCCACCTGCTGGGCGCCGGCGGCGACCTGCGCACCATCCAGGAACTGCTGGGCCACGCCTCCCTCTCGACGACCCAGCGCTACACCGATGTCGACGCCGCCCGCCTCGCCGCCGTCTACCGCGCCGCCCATCCGCGCGCGAAGGGCTGAGTTCTTGGCAGGCAGGCGACAGGCGCACCGCTGTCCCGACAACGTCGCGACGGCGGTTCGATCCAGCATCCGCGCGG
>CAYQAY010000129.1:0-5992 GCA_964415585.1 uncultured Reyranella sp. | reverse complement strand
ACATGGGCGCCCAGATGGTGCGCGAAGTGGCCTCGAAGACCAACGACATCGCCGGTGACGGCACGACGACGGCAACCGTCCTTGCCCAGGCGATCGTGCGCGAAGGCGTGAAGTCGGTCGCGGCCGGCATGAACCCCATGGACCTCAAGCGCGGTATCGACCTCGCCGTCGAGGCAGCCGTCGAGGACATCAAGGCGCGCGCCAAAAAGATCACGGGCTCCGACGAAGTGGCCCAGGTCGGCACCATCTCGGCGAACGGCGACAAGTCGATCGGCAAGATGATCGCCGAGGCTATGAAGAAGGTCGGCAACGAGGGCGTGATCACGGTCGAGGAGGCCAAGAGCCTCGACACCGAGCTCGACGTCGTCGAGGGCATGCAGTTCGACCGCGGCTATCTCTCGCCGTACTTCATCACCAACGCCGACAAGATGATCGCCGAGCTCGACAGCCCGTACATCCTGCTGTTCGAGAAGAAGCTGTCGGGCCTGCAGGCGATGCTGCCGGTGCTCGAGGCGGTGGTGCAGTCGGGCAAGCCGCTGCTGATCGTGGCCGAGGACGTCGAGGGCGAGGCTCTCGCCACCCTGGTCGTCAACAAGCTGCGCGGCGGCCTCAAGATCGCCGCCGTCAAGGCGCCGGGCTTCGGCGACCGCCGCAAGGCGATGCTCGAGGACATGGCGATCCTGACCGGCGGTCAGCTGATCTCCGAGGATCTCGGCATCAAGCTCGAGAACGTCACGCTCGACATGCTCGGCAAGGCCAAGAAGGTCATCGTCGAGAAGGAGAACACCACGATCGTCGATGGCTCGGGCA
This sequence comes from uncultured Reyranella sp., assembly GCA_964415585.1. Classification (GTDB taxonomy): domain Bacteria; phylum Pseudomonadota; class Alphaproteobacteria; order Reyranellales; family Reyranellaceae; genus Reyranella. The sequence goes on along the minus strand of CAYQAY010000129.1, from coordinate 5,182 downwards.
AGAAGGCGGATCTCCAGGCCCGCATCGCCCAGATCAAGGCGCAGATCGAGGAGACCACCTCGGACTACGACCGTGAGAAGCTCCAGGAGCGCCTGGCCAAGCTTGCCGGCGGTGTCGCGATCATCAAGGTCGGCGGCGCAACCGAGGTCGAGGTGAAGGAGAAGAAGGATCGCGTCGACGACGCCATGCACGCCACCAAGGCGGCGGTGGAAGAGGGCGTGGTCGCCGGCGGCGGCTCGGCCCTGCTGTACTCGATCCGCGCGCTGGACAAGCTGCGGACCGCGAACGACGACCAGAAGGTCGGCGTCGAGATCGTGCGCCGTGCGCTGCAGGCGCCGGTCCGTCAGATCGCCGAGAACGCCGGCTACGACGGCGCGGTGGTCGCGGGCAAGATGCTCGACCAGAAGGACGCGAACCACGGGTTCGATGCCCAGAAGGGCGAGTATGTCGACATGATCAAGGCGGGCATCATCGACCCGGTCAAGGTCGTGCGCACCGCGCTGCAGGATGCCGCTTCGGTGGCGGGCCTCCTCGTCACGACCGAGGCGATGGTCGCCGAGAAGCCGGAGAAGAAGGCCCCGATGATGCCGCCGGGTGGCGACGGTGGCATGGGTGGCATGGACTTCTAGGTCCATCCGATACAAAAAAGTGGAGAGGGCCGGGGAGCGATCCCCGGCCCTTCTTCTTTGCGCTAAGGTCGAGCTGACATGAGCGGTCCTGCTCTCTCCATCAAGGGCGTGCTGGTCCACGACAGCTGCGTGCTGCTGCTGCTCAACGAGCGCGGCGAGTGGGACCTGCCGGGCGGGCGCCCGGGTCCCGGCGAGGACCATCGTGCGGCCCTCGTTCGCGAGGTGCGCGAGGAGACGGGGCTTTCCGTCAGCGTCGGCGCGTTTGTCGACGAGCACCTGTTCGAGGTGCTGCCGCAGCGCTTCGTGCGCATCGTGGCCTATGCCTGCAAGCTCGAGGGTCCAGCCGAGGTCGTGCTGAGCCATGAGCATCATGAAACGCGCTGGGTCGCGCTGGACGACCTCCGCGGCACGATCGCCGGGCGGCCGTTGCCGAAGGGTTACCTCGGTGCGATACGCCAGGCGATGGTCCAACCCTTGTCCGCGAGCGAACGCGAGGTCTGAACGTCGAGGAAGCGGTCGTGCGCTGCGGCCGCGCCGAGCCAGAGCTCGTTCCACGCATCGAAGGCGGCGACGGGATCGGCGAGCGTGAGATCACGCACCGCGCGCCAGCCCGCCATGCGCACGGTGACCACACCGTCCTTCTCTGCGCTCGCCACATCCTCGCCGGCGGCTTGCATCACCGCCGCGAGCCAGCGCGCGAAGTCTCGGGCGCTCTGGAGATCGCCGCGCTCGACGTCGGTCGGCAGGTCCATCTCGTGCGCCGTCTCCTCGTGGAACTGCAGGCCGACAAGGCGCGCGACGCGTCCCAGCTCCTTCTTCGTGTCCTCCGGCCCCAGTAGTTCCTGCAGGGTCGGCAGCATGGTGCGGACATACTCCAGCGCGTAGGAGCGGAAGGTCTTCAGCTTGCGATCCTCGGGCCAGCTCGCGTTCTCGAGCTTCGGCTGGCTGGCCCAGTCGACCCGCGGCATGGCCTCCGTGCCGTAGGCGAAGCGGACGCGCTCATCCTTCTTGATCGGCCGGCCGTAGTCGAAATAGTAGCCTTCGAGACCGGGCAGGCCGTCGACCGTCATGCCGGTGCAGACGAAGCCCAGCCGGTCGTTACCCAGCGACACGCCGTTGTGGCCGTGCCAGCCGTGCAGCATGGCCGCCGAGACCGAGTGCGGGACGGCCGCGATCGCCGTGCCCTTCCAGATCCAGCGCGGCGGTGGATAGCGCACCCAGGCCTTGCTGTCGCTCTCGCGCAGGTAGCCGGTCTTCACGCCGCCCAGCGCGTTGGAATGGTAGTGGTAGAGTGCGCAGGCCGGCGCGTCGTGCTCGTCCGCGAGCCCGAGCTTCTGCAGGCCGGGGAGGAACTTCTCCAGGTGCTGGCGACGGAAATGGCGAAACACGTACTCTCGCGCCGTGTCCTCGCCGCGCCGGGTCACGAGCCCCAGCACGAGAGCCGTCATCAGCGCATTGTAGAGCGTGCCGACCGCCTTGCAGGCGGCCGCATCAACCATTGTAACCGTCGATGAGGATCGCCTTGGACTTGCCGGCCTTGAGCCGCATGGCGAGGATCGGCTTGTAGTGCTCCGAGTCGTAGAACTCCTCGGCTTTCTCGTAGGTCGGGAACTCGAGCACCACGACCCGCGACGGCGTCCACCCGCCTTCCAGTGTCCTGGTCTTGCCGCCGCGCACGATGAACTTGCCGCCGAACTTGGCGACCGCGCCGGGCGTGTGCTTGCGGTACTCGGTCATGAGCGCTTCGTCGGTCGTCTCGACCTCGACGATGATGTAGGCAGCCACGTCTTCCTCCCTCAGCCCTGTTCCATGGGCAGCGACGGGTCGTTGGCCCATTCCTGCATGGAGTTGTCGTACACCGATACGTTCCTATGGCCGAGCAGCGCCGTGAGCACGAAGGCATCGAGCGTGGCTGCTATGCCCCCACCGCAATAGACCAGCACGCGCTTGTCGGGCACAGCGCCGACGCCCTCGAAGGCCGCGCGCAGCTCGGCGATCGGCTTCAACGTCTTGTCCGGACCGAACAGGCTGGCGGCCGGCACGCACGACGAGCCCGCTATGCGGCCGGCGCGGCCATAGACCACACCACCCGCTCCCTTGTGCTGGTCGTGGCTGAGCGCATTCAGGGTCAGCGTCGCGTTGTCGCCGATCGCGTCCTTGATCGCGCCCTTGTCGACGAAGATTTCGGGCCGCCCGCGCACGGTCAGCGTCGCCGGCGGATGGGTCGTGGCGTCGGTCGAGAGTGGGCGGCCCTCGGCCTTCCACTTGTCGAGGCCGCCGTCGAGGATCGCCGCGTCATCGAAGCCGATCGCGCGCAGCATCCACCAGATGCGGCTCGCCCACACCGGCGAGGCGTGGCTGTAGAGGACCACGAAGGTGCCGTGTCCCACGCCCTTGGCGGCGAAGGCCTCGGTCAGCTCAGCCAGTGAGGGCAATGTGAAGCGGAACTTCGAACTCTTGTCGGAGAGGTCGGCCTGCAGGTCGAGATAAGCCGCGCCCGGGATGTGAACCACGTCGTAGTTGGCGCGGCCGCTCTCGGCGATGTAGCGGCCGTCCGGGCCGGGCTTGAGATAGGTCGTGCAGTCGAACACGCGTAGCGCCGGCGCGCCGAGCTGGCGCGCAAGGTCTTCCGTCGAGATCAGGTTGGCCGAATGGGCCATGTCGCTCTCCCGTCGTTGGGAGAGCGGAGACTAGCCGAGAAGGATCAGATCGTCTTCGACGGCAGCGGCGGCACAGAGACCGGCCCGGACGGCGCAGCAGTCGGGGCGGCGGGCGCGGACGGCGCAAGCTGGCCGACGTCGGGCGACTTCGGCGCCGGGGTCGCGGCCGGCTTCTTGGCCTTCTTCGAGGGCTGCGCCTTGGCGACCTTGATGTTCTTCAGGCAGGCGTTGCGCTGCGAGGCGCTCTTCATCTTGTTGCAGTAGGCAGCCGTGCCGGACTTCGGCTTGGCAGCCGGCGTAGGCGTAGGCTGGGCTTCATCCTGCGCGAAGGACGGGGCAGCAAAGGCGACCGCAGCCAGGGCGGCAATGCCGGCGATGAACAAACGCATCTGATTTCTCCCGGGCCGCTTGGCATGAGGGGCAGGGGCGGCCTCGCTATGTCGTCAAAAAGCTATGCGATTTGTACCATTTATGTCAAATTCTTAATAGTTTAGTCCAACTGCAGTCGGCGAGCCTTGCAGGCCATCCTCAACGTCGCCTTCCCGATCTTCGGCGTCATCCTGGCGGGCTACTTGGCCGGCCGCTGGCGAATCCTGGGTGGCGAGGCGACCGGGGCGTTGAACGCCTTCGTGAGCTACTTCGCGCTCCCGGTGCTGTTCTTCGGCACCTTGGCCCGCACGCCGGTGGCGGCAGTGCTCGATCCCGCCCTGATGGCGGGCTTCGGCATCGCGGTGGTCGCGACCTTCGTGGTCGGCATGGCGACGACGCGGCTGGTCTCGCGCGGCGGTCTCGCAGCGATGAGCCTGCAGGGCATCGCCGCGTCGTGGGGCAATGTCGGTTACATGGGTGTGCCGCTCTGCCTCGCAGCCTTCGGCGAGGCCGGCCTGCCGCCCGCCATGCTGAGCGTGATCGTCACCGCCGTGGTCTCGATGGTGTTCGGCGTGATACTGATCGAGCTCGAGGTCGCGGCGGGACACGGACCGCTGATGACCTTCCTGCGGGCGGCCTTCAACGTCGCACGCAATCCGCTCCCGATGTCGATCGCGCTCGGCATCTTCGTGTCGTGGATCGGCATGCCGATGCCCGTGCCGGTCGAGAAATGGATCGACCTGATGGGTGCGGCGGCGGCGCCCTGCGCGCTGTTCGCCATCGGGCTCTTCCTGTCCGACAAGTCGATCAAGAGCGGGCTTGCCGAGGCAGGCCTCGCCACGCTGATCAAGCTGGTGCTCCAGCCGCTGGCCGCGCTGCTGATCCTGCCGTTCTTCGTGCCCCTCGACTCCGTTGCCGGCAGGGTGGCGCTACTGATGGCGGCGCTGCCCACCGCGGCCAACGCCTTCGTGCTCGCCAAGCAGTTCGACATCTCGGTCGAGAAGAACACTGCGTCCGTACTGCTGTCGACGGCCTTCTCGGTGATCACCGTTTCTGCTTTGCTGGTCTGGCTGCGCGTGTCCTGACAGGAGGAGAGAGCGATGCTCCAGGAATTCAAGAAATTTGCGTTGAGGGGCAACGTCGTTGACCTCGCCGTCGGCGTGATCATCGGAGTCGCCTTCGGAAAGATTGTCGACTCGCTGGTCGGTGACATCATCATGCCGATCATCGGCCGCATCTTCGGCGGCCTCGACTTCACCAACTACTTCATCGGGCTGACGACGGCCGCCAGTCAGGCGACGACCTACGACGCCGCCAAGAAGGCCGGCGCCACGATCGGCTACGGCACCTTCATCACCGTCACGGTGAACTTCATCATCATCGCCTGGGTGCTGTTCATCGTGATCAAGGGCATGAACCGCGTGATGAAGGCGGAGGAAGCGGCGCCGCCACCGCCGGCACCGCCGACCAAGGAGCAGGAACTGCTGACCGAGATCCGCGACCTCCTGAAGGCGCGGGCCTAGG
>CAYQAY010000128.1:0-6172 GCA_964415585.1 uncultured Reyranella sp. | reverse complement strand
TCCATCGGCGCATGGCTCGGCCGATGGGCGAGCATGGCTGCTGGCAGTGCAGGCACTCAAAGCCTGAGATTCGTCTTCGCCAGATCGATGACCTCCCGGGCGCGGCCATCCATCACGGCGCGCATCAGGAACAGGCTGAAGCCGTAGGCCTGCTCGATCGTGGTCTTGGGCGGCATGGCGAGTTCCTGGCGGGCGCTCACCACGTCGACGAGGACGGGCCCCTTGTGGGCCAAAGCCTCCTTCAGCACGCCTTCGAGCTTCCGCGGGTCCTCGACCCTGAAGCCTTTGACGCCCATCGCCTCGGCCATCGCCGCGAAGTTCGGGTTCTTCAGCTCCACGGCGGTGTCGACGAAGCCCGAGGCCTTCATCTCCATCTCGACGAAGCCCAGCGTGCCGTTGTTCAGCACCACCACCTTCACCGGCAGGCCGAGCTGGGTGAGGCTGATGAAGTCGCCCATCAGCATGGCGAAGCCGCCGTCGCCCGACATCGAGATCACCTGGCGACCCCGGTGCGAGGCCTGGGCGCCGATCGCCTGCGGCATGGCGTTGGCCATCGAGGCGTGGTTGAACGAGCCGATCAGCCGGCGCTTGCCGTTCATCTTGAGGTAGCGCGCCGCCCACACCGACTGCGTGCCGACGTCGCAGGTGAAGACCGCGTCGTCATCGGCCAGCTCGCTCAGCAGGCGGGCGACGTACTGCGGATGGATCTGCTTGCCGCCGGCGCGGCCCTCGGCCAGTTCGTCGAGGTCGGCGCGCGCCTTCCTGTAGTGCGCCAGCGCGGCGTCGAGGAACTTGCGGTCGGTGCGGGGTTTCAGCCGGGGCAGCAGGGCGGCGATGGTGTCGCGCACGTCGCCGACCACGCCGATGTCGAGGCGGCAGCGGTTGCCGAGACTCTCGGCGCGGATGTCGACCTGCGCGACCCTGGCCTTCTCGGGATAGAACTGGCGGTAGGGAAAGTCTGTGCCGAGCAGCAGGAGCGTGTCGCACTCCTTCATCGCGGCGTAGCCCGAGGCGAAGCCGATCAGGCCGGTCATGCCGACATCGTAGGGGTTGTCGTACTCGACATGCTCCTTGCCGCGGAGCGAATGCACGATCGGCGCGTTGAGTGCGCGCGCCAGCTCGACCACGGCGTCGTGGGCGCCGCCGCAGCCGCCGCCGCACATCATGGTGATCTTGCTGCCCTCGTTCAGCAGCTTCGCGAGCCGGTCGAGCTGCGGGTCGGAGGGCCGCACCACCGGTGGCTCGGGCGCGAACCAGGTCGCGGCCTTCGCCTTGGTCTCGAGCAGCGCCACGTCGCCCGGGATCACGATCACGGCGACACCGCGCTCGGCGACGGCGATACGGATCGCCTTGTCGAGCACCCTCGGCATCTGCTCGGGGTTGCTCACCGTCTCGACATAGTGCGCGCACTCGCCGAAGAGCTGCTCGGGGTGCGTCTCCTGGAAATAGTGGCCGCCGATCTCGGCGCTCGGAATGTGGGCGGCGATGGCCAGTACCGGGACGCGGCTGCGGTAGCAGTCGAACAGTCCGTTGATCAGGTGCATGTTGCCGGGGCCGCAGCTTCCGGCGCAGACCGCGAGCTTGCCCGTGAGATGCGCCTCGGCGCCGGCCGCGAAGGCGCCGGCCTCCTCGTGGCGCACGTGCACCCACTCGATCTCCTTCATGCGGCGCAGCGAGTCGGTGAAGCCGTTCAGCGAGTCGCCGGCGACGCCGTAGATGCGCTCGACGCCCGCGGCGCGCAGGGTTTCGGCCATGAGGTCGGCGATCGTACGTGCCATGTCGGGGCTCCTTGGTTGGTCTCGTGGTCGGCGACTATGCCACGCCCCGCGGCGGAGCGGAGAGTCGTTCAATCCGGCGAAGTCCGTCGGCCACGGCGGCGGTCCGGCCGCCGCGAGGGAGATGTCCCGCCGGCTGCCTTCGACATCCTCGGGCGGGGCCCGGTCCACAGCGTCAGCGGTTCGAGACGCGCCGACTTCTTGCGCTGGTGGCGGTCCATGCGATGCAGCACACGGTCGAGGAACTCGACTCCCTGCGCCAGGAACGGCCCCTTGTTCAGCATGACGCATTCGGCGCGCTGCGCCATGGCGGCGTCGGTCGCTTCGGCCCGGCTCGGCGCACCGGTCCGTACCAGCCCCTCCAGGACCTGCGTCGCCCAGATCACCGGGACGTGCGCGGCCTCGCACAGCCAGAGTAGCTGCTCCTGGACTTCGGACAGGCTTTCGAAGCCGAGCTCCACGGCAAGATCGCCGCGCGCGATCATGACCGCCAGGGGCTGCCTGCCGGCTCCCTGAACAATGAGTTCGGGAAGATTGCGGACGGCGAGCCGCGTCTCGATCTTGATCACCAGCGGCACCCTGGCGCGACGGCGCGCGGCGAGCTCACGCTGCAGCCAGGCGATGTCGGCCGGCGTCTGTACGAAAGAGAAGCCGACCATGTCGGCATGGCGGGCGACGAAGTCGAGGTCGCGCAGATCCTTCGCGGTGAGCGGCGGAAGATCGATGGCGGTTTCCGGGAAGTTCACGCCCTTGCCGATGCGCAGGCGTGCGCCCTTCTGTCGGGCACTGAAGACCCTCAGGGGGATCGCGTCGCCCCTCCCGCCCGTCAGCCGCTCCACGCGCGCGCCGATCTTGCCGTCGTTGATCCAGACCGTGTCCCCCTTCGACAGCAGGGGTAGAATCTCGGGGTGGGAAAGGGTGGCGCCGCGGGACTTTCCGTCGGGTCTCGAGGGCCGAGCAGCCTGCAGGACGATGCGGTCGCCGACGAAGACGCGCGGGTGAGGCGGCGGCCAGACCGACTCGATGCGGCATTTCGGACCGGCGAGATCCATGAGAACGGGACACGTTCGACCGGTCGCGGCGCTGGCCTTGCGCACGTTGGCGATCATGGCGCGCCATACGGTCGCCGAATCGTGCGCGCAGTTGATGCGCACGCAGTCGGCGCCGGCGTCGATCAACCCGCGCACCAGCCGCGGGTCGGTTGCGGCTTCGGTGGGCAGCGTCACCATGATGCGGGTATCCGGTCCTGCCGGATCCGGGCCGAACAGCACGGCCTTGTCGCGTGCCAGTCCTTCGTGGCCGTAGCGGAGGCTTGCGATCGACGGGTACGGCGGCGGCGGTTCACCGGCCAGCCGGGCCAGCGTGGCAACGACCGCGTCGATCGACGCGAGCACCTTTGCCTCGCTGCGGCCGAGCGACGACAGGCCGATCGCCGAGAGCTGCGGCTGGATGCGGCTGAGATCGTGTCGACGCAGCGCGAGGTAGTGCGCGAGGTTGGACGCCGCGGCCCGGAACGCCGGCCGCCGGATGGCGGTCAGCCATTTGTCGTGAGTCGCGGCTCCTTCGCGCGCGACGGCGGCGCGCAACCTGGCGAGCTTCGCCAGCAAGCCGCGTGCCTGAGCCTCTGTGCGGCCCCGAGCGGAAGGTTCGGGCGGTTTCGGACGGGCGCGGCCTTTTCTCAGCCCGGGCATGACGGTTTCATGACGGCATAACCCTCAGTGAGGTCGTGCATCCATGGGGCGGACACGCGACCAGATGAAGGATCCGACATCGCAAACGCCGACGTCAGCTTTGCCAGAGGGGCCCGGATCCGGACAGAGAGGAGCTGGGTTGGTGCCGTCGCGGCGTCAAGACCGGGAATGGAAAAGAATTCGGCGTCGGCTGAACGCGAGGCGTTCAGCCTCCGGCGGCGTCTCGCCCCTTCTCGAAGCCGGCGAGAAACTGCACGAGATTGCGGCCGAGATCGTCGCCGAGATAGCCGCCTTCCTGCACGAGCACGGTCGGCAGGCCGAGGCGCGCGATCTTCCCGGCCATGGCGTGGAAGCCGGCGCCCGTCACCTTGAGCCCCTGCAATGGATCGCTCTCACTGGCATCGAGGCCGAGCGCGACCACGAGCGCGGTCGGCTGGAACTCACGGATGCGGGCTAGTGCCTTGTCCCCCGCCTCGAGCCATGGCTGATCGGGTGAGCCGAGCGGCAGCGGCAGGTTGAGGTTGAAGCCCTGGCCCTTGCCCGCGCCCTGCTCCTGCACATGGCCCCAGAAGTAGGGGTAGTACCAGGCGGGGTCGGCGTGGATCGACACGGTGAGCACGTCGTCACGCTCGTAGAAGATGGCTTGCGTGCCGTTGCCGTGATGGACGTCGACATCGAAGATCGCGACACGCTGGTGCCTCGCACGCAGGCGCTGCGCGGCGACTGCGCTGTTGTTCAGGAAGCAGAAGCCGCCCGCCATGTCGGCATAGGCGTGATGGCCCGGCGGCCGGCAGAGCGCATAGGCGTGGCGTTCGCCGTTCAGCACCATGTCGGCCGCGGTCGCGGCGACCTCGGTCGCGGAAACGGCCGCCTCCCAGGTGTGCGGGCCGATCGGGCAGGCCATGTCGGCCTGGTGCCAGCCGGCGCGGCCGGCCAACGCCTTCGGGTAGGAGGCGTGGGCGCGGGCGGGGTGCATGTTCGGCACGACCTCGGGGCCGGCGCCGGGCAGCTTGGCCCAGTCGCGGGCGGCGACCTGCAGGAAGTCGATGTAGTCGGGCGTATGCACGGTAGCGGCCGGTGCCGCGCCGTATTCCTGCGGCGGCAGGATCTGGTGGCCGGCGGCGGTGGCGGCGGCCAGCAGGCGCGTCGCGCGCTCGGGCTGCTCGGCGCTCCGCTGCTTCACGCCGCGGACGATGAAGGTCTGCGGGTCGTGGCCGGCGTGCTTGTCGGAATAGACGATCTTCATGGGGCTCCCTCGATGTCCGGCTTCCTATGCCATAGAAGCGTCCAGGTGGCTGCCGCGTTCGGGCTCCGGCAGGATGCGGGAAGACGCCGACCGGAAGAAGCTCCCCGATGTTCTACGAGACCCTGCCGCCACCCGCCCATCTCGCGCCGTTCGTCGACTGCGTCTGGATCCTGACCGGACCCGGAGGCGACGGCGATCCGGAGCCGCAGCTCGTGGTGCCCGACGGCAAGACGGAGTTGATCGTTCATTTCGGCGACGCGTTCCTGAAGCTCGAAGCCGGCGCCTACCAGCGCCAGGCGCGGGTCCTGATGTCCGGTCAGCTCACCGAGCGCATCGTGCTGAAACCCGTCGGCGAGATCGGCGTCATATCGGTTCGCTTCAAGGCAGCGGGCGCCGCGCGCTTCTTCGATGTGCCCTACGACGCGATCGTCGACCGGGTGGTCGATTTCGCCGAGTTCGAACCGGCGTTCTCGGCGGCCATCCACGACCGGATCGCTCGCGCCGGCTCCCACGAGGAACGCCTGGCGGCGATGGTCGCCATGCTCGAAGAGCGCCTGACGCAGGAATCGAAGGAAGACATCTTCGTGCGTCAAGCCTGCCAGTACATCGTCGGGTCGGACGGCGAATACTCGGTGCAGGACCTCGTCAAGCTCATCGGTTTCAGCGAGCGCCAGCTCGAACGCAAGTTCAAGAAGCAGGTGGGCATCGCGCCGAAGACGCTGTCGCGCATCATGCGTTTTCAGAAGTTCCTGGCGATGACCAAAGAGGCCGACACGCTGACGCTGGCCGACGCTGCGGCCGCCTGCGGCTACTACGATCAGTCGCACTTCATCCGGGACTTCACGAAGTTCTCCGGGATGAGCCCGATGCGATACCTGAACAGCAGCCATGTCATGTCGGACCACTTCACGACGCCGAGCGGTCCTCCACCTTCCTCGACAGACTAGCCGGTCCGGCCTCCGGGCGAGGTCGGATTTTTACAATCGCGTCTGGCGCCCCTTGCGCAGGATGAGTTCGTGGGCGGCATCGGCCGCGCATGCAACCACGTCCACGAGGGGAAGCGAAGCCGTGAAGTATCACATCCAGGTCCTCGACCATGACGCCCGGCCCGCTCTCGTCATCAAGGGCAAGGTCAAGATCGAGCAGGCGGGCGAGGCCATCGGCGGCAACATCGGCGCCGTCGGCAGCCACCTGAAGAAGGCCGGGCTGCAGCCGGCGGGCGCACCCTTCACGCGCACCTATCGGTTCGCCGATGGCGTTCTCGAATTCGAGTCGGGCTTTCCGCTCGCCGAGCCGGCGAAGTCTCACGGCGAGCTGATCGCGACCGAGCTTCCGAAGGCCAGGGTCGCAACGACCGTCCATGTCGGCGATCAGGCCACGAGCGAGAACGCCTACAACGCCATCCACGACTGGATGAAGGCCAACGGCAAGCAACCCGCCGGTGCGCCGTGGGAAATCTA
>CAYQAY010000127.1:0-6172 GCA_964415585.1 uncultured Reyranella sp. | reverse complement strand
CTTCCCCTTGGCGGACTCCGCCAAGGGGAAGGGAAGAATGATGAGCCTAAAGCTGCGGGAACAGTCGCGGCCAGGGCAGGATCTGCGCCGGCGTCGCGCCCGGCCGGCCCTCGACCATCTGCTCGACCGTGTCGAGCAGCGCCTCGGTCCGCCACGGCTTGCCGATCCGCGGCCGGTGCGCGTGCTCGTGCGGCAGCACGTCGGCATCGGCGACGAGGAAGGCGAAGGGCACGCCTTCGGCGGCCAGCCAGTCGGCCACCGCGAACGGCGCGCTGCGGCGCGAATCGGCGTCGATCACCGCCGCGTCGAGGTTGCCGCGCCGCACCAGGCGCTCGACCTCGCTCGGGCTGCCGGCCGGGCCGACGATGCGGTAGCCCGCGTCGCGCAGCGTCTTCTGCATCTCCAGCGCCACCGGCACCTCGTCCTCGACGATCAGGACGCGACCGCGCGGCGGCTCCGCGGCCGCGAGGGCCTTGGCATAGGCGGGCGGGAAGGCGGCGGACCCGTCGGCCTGGGGCAGCGGGTCGGTGAAGAAGTCGGGCCGGGTGGCTGCCGACCTTGCGATCATGACGAACCTCCTGGAACGGATGGGGTGGAAGGGAAGGGAGAGCAGGGCGCCCGCCGTCCCTGCGGCTGCAGCGGCGGCGGGACGCCTCTCCCCCGTATGGGCTCCGGGCCCTTGTCGTTATTGCCGGGTGATGCGCGGCGCCGCGCCGGACTCGATCCGGATCGCGCGCGCCTTCTTCTCCTCCGGAATCTCGCGCCTCAGCTCGATCGTCAGCAGGCCGTTGGCCAGGCTGGCGCCCGTCACCTTGACGTGGTCGGCGAGCTGGAAGCGGCGCTCGAACTCGCGGCCGGCGATCCCGCGATAGAGGAACTCCTTCTCCTCGGCGGCCGGCTGCGCCTTGCCGGTGACCAGCAGCTCGTCCTCCTTCTGGGTGATGTTGAGCTCGGCCTCGCCGAAGCCCGCCACCGCCATGACGATGCGGTAGGCGTCCTCGCCGGCCTTCTCGATGTTGTAGGGCGGATAGCCCGAGGAGCCGGTCTGGCTGGCCACGCTGTCCAGCATGTCGAACACCCGGTCGAAGCCCACGGTGTCGCGGTAGAAGGGCGAGAAATCGTAGACGGTACGCATGTTCATCCTCCACGTTTGAGCGATGTGTTTGCGAAGGGCGGCCCCCGGAGGGCGACCGCCGGAATTCGATCTAGGCGACCCCCGGACGGCTTCAAGACGGCCCCCAGAAAAAATCTTGGGACCCCTCTTGCAGGTTCAGCAGGAATCTGGTAAGAAATAGACTATCCTGCAGAAACACGCGTCCGGGCCCGCAAATGCGGGCTTTTTTCACGTCCGAACCCCACCCTTCGAGACGCGCCCCTTCGGGCCGCTCCTCAGGGCGAGGCCAATTTCCTATAGCCCTCACCCTGAGGAGCCCGCGCAGCGGGCGTCTCGAAGGGTGGGCCCCACCGAGGACCCCACCGATGCCCAGCCGAAAGAAGCGGCTGCCGACACCTGCGTCCGCCCCACCGCCCGCCCCGCAACCGAAACCGCGCCCCCGCCCGCACACCAACGCCCTGGAGTCCTTCTGCCTTCATCTCGGCCGCACCGGCTCTGTAACCAGCGCCGGCGGGGTAGGTGAGGTGGCGCTTTCAAGGACTTAGCGGGCGAACTCGTGAACCGTGTCCAAAGTCCAACCGGGCAACTTCAAGCAGCCCGCCTCGCCGGCCGTGTCGGCAGCTTGGCAATCGTGCGGCCCGCTTCCTTGGCCGCCACGCGCAGATCGTAAGCCGTCTGAAGATTGAGCCAGAATTCGGCGCTGCTCTTGAACCAGTGGCCGAGCCGCAGCGCCGTGTCGCCGGTGATCGCGCGCTTGCCCTGGATGATCTGGGAGATGCGGTTCGGTGGCACGCCGATCTGGCGCGACAGTTCGGTCGGCGTGATGCCGAGTTCATCGAGTTCGTCGGCGAGGATCTCGCCGGGATGGATCGGGGGCCTGCTCATCGGGTCTTCCTTCCTCAATGGTAGTCGACGATCTCGACATTCGAGGGGCCCGGCGTGCCGGCCGGCCACTCGAAGCAGATGCGCCATTGCTGGTTGATGCGGATCGAATACTGTCCGGCCCGGTCGCCTCTCAGCGCTTCGAGGCGATTGCTGGGCAGCGCCGCCAGATCGTTGAGCGACGTGGCGGCGTTCAGGACATCGAGACGCTTCCAGCCCTGCCGCGCGAAGCCCTGGAACGGACGCACGAACTCGCCGTCGGCGAATTGCCTGGTGCGTCTGTCGCGATAGCTCAGGATCACACGACCGATCTAGCGGTGTTGACGAGGTACGTCAATCGTCAACGCCGATTTGACCCCTCCGCCCGCGGTGATGCGGGCACCTCCCCCGAAACGGGGGAGAAACACCCATTCGGAGTCTCACCCATGCCCCGCCGAAAGAAGCGGCCGCCCGCACTTGCGCCCGCGCCCGCCCCGCAGCCGAAACCGCGCCCCCACCCGCACACCAACGCGCTGGAGTCCTTCTGCCTCCATCTCGGTCGCACCGGCTCGGTCACCTACGCCGCTGCGCGCGCCGGGCTCGACCGGCGCATGCTCTACCGCCTCAAGGCCGAGGACGAAGCGTTCGCCGCGCGCTGGGACGAGGCGCTGCAGCTCGGCGTCGAGCGCCTGCAGGACGACGCCATGAAGCGCGCCCTCGACGGCACCGAGCGTCCCGTCTGGCGCGGCGGCCGGCAGGTCGGCTCGGTCCGCCAGTACGACAACCGTCTGCTGCAGTTCCTGCTGCGGGCGCACCGCCCCGAGACCTACGGCGACAAGAGCCGCGCCGGCAGCTCGCCGCTGCCGTTCGATCTCGCCAGGCGCCTCGCCGCCGCCGAGCCGCGCTTCGAGGCGCATCGCCGCGAGGAGGAGGCGCGCCGTAACGCGCAAACGCCGGAGCAACCGCCAGAGCAAGCTAAGGAGCCGCCGCATGACAAGCGCCGCCGCCCGTAAGCAGGAAGCGATCCAGCGCCTGCGCTGGGATCCGCTGGGCTTCGTGCGCTGGGCCTTTCCCTGGGATGGAAAGGGGGAGGGCGAGGGCGCGCTCGCCGGTCACGACGGGCCGGAGGCGTGGCAGGCCGACATCCTGCGCGAGGTCGGCGACCAGCTCCGTGCCGGAAAAGGCCCCGTTCGCATCGCCGTCGCCTCGGGCCACGGCGTCGGCAAGTCGGCGCTGGTCGCCTGGCTGATGCTGTGGGCCACCGCCACCGTGCCCTCGACCCGCGGCGTCGTGACCGCCAACATCGAGACCGATCGTCCTGCGCCGCGGCCGCGACGTGCGCTCCTGGCCGATGGAGAAGCATCAGGGCCTCGACCTGATGCAACTTGCGGCGCGCGTCGCCGAGCGTGCCGCGGCCGAGCAGGTGCGCGCCGTCTTCGTCGACGAGGGTGGCGTCGGCGCGGGCGTCGTCGATCGCCTGCGCCAGTTGGGCGTGCCCTTCGTCTTCGGCATCAATTTCGGCGGCGCGGCGGAACGCTGGGGGCCGGACGGCGCCAAGCCGCTCTACGCCAACAAGCGCGCCGAGATGTGGGGCAACCTGCGGGAGTGGCTGGCCGACGCCAGCCTGCCCGACGATCCCGAGCTGCGCGCCGACCTGTCGGCGGTCGAGTACGGCTACAACGGCAAGGGTGAGATCCAGCTCGAGAAGAAGGAAGACATGAAGAAGCGCAGGCTGGCGTCACCCGACATAGGCGACGCGCTGGCGCTCACCTTCGCGCTGCCCGTCACCAATGCCGCCTGGGACCTGCCGCGCAGTCAGGCCTTCTACAAGACCGAGTACGACCTCTTCGCCGAGTTCGATGAAGAGTATTGGTACGGGGACAGCGCCTAGCACCTTGGGCAACAAGGTCAGAAGTTGGGAAGATCTTCGTTGCTGGCTGAAGTAACTGCCAGAAGCGTTGCGTCGCTGTTGTACGTAAATGCGATCGAGCGCATCAATCTTGGATTCCCAAGAGTGTAGATGATCCGCAGATTCCCGAATCGGATGGGCCCGGCGAGAGTGCGGCCATCGATGCCGTGAGGAACGGATAGCGGTGTCGCGTCTTCCCCGGGGCTACCCATCAGCCGGGTCACTTGCTCTCGGGTGAGCGTCGTGGTTGAGATCCCTGTCAGGCGCAGCAGGGTGCGCGCATTGCCGTCAATGTCGAACGAACGGCTCAGTTCTATCTTCATGTGTTTCGGAGCGTCGCCATCGACATCTGGCCAGTGGGGAAAGCCGGATACGATTGCGCCGGTCAGGACGCCATTGATGGATGATCGACCCAATGTTGCGGTAGTGCCCCCAAACACGCGCTTCAGGCTGCTTTCTTTGTAGAAGGCATTCTGCAGCAAAACCCCACTTTCTGTTACGCGTCTGATGTTCAGTATTTGGCTTGAAAGGCTTGTCGGAGGGGACAGCGTATCGAAAAGCCCGGCGGACTTGTCGTCGCATCCACCGAGCACCATGAGCAGCAAACTCGGGAGAAGCGCGATAGCCGCCACGGCACTACGTCGAAAGCGTTCAGCCTTCAGGTTCAGCATGCCGAGCCTTTCGGATGTACAGCACCACAGAAGCAGCGGCGGCCACTAGGTAGATTGCTAGGACCTGCACGATTGCCAGGACGCCGGTGTAAAGGAAGCTGCGCAAGGCTGGCGATTGCACGCCCCGTAGGCCTCTACGCCAGTCCGCACCGGCGGTGTCATGGATCACGCCGCCAAGCCACACGATGAGGGCGAAGGCCACCACCATGCCCACTGGAAACACATGTCCCCATCGTGTCGGTCGCTGGGCGATGGCGCCCTGTGCGGTCAAACCAAAGGGAGATCCACCGCACCGGAGGGCGTCTTCGCACGCATTGAACCAGCGTACGCTTTCGCGAAGCGCCAATGCGCCAACGACTGCGACGCCCACCCACATGAAGCTGGCGCTGACTAGCGTATAGGCCCTCGCCCAGCACCGCTCGCCACAGTCTTGAAGCGACATCTGTCGAAAGTGAAGCAGGCCGAGGTCGTGCAAGGTGCCGGCAATGGCCAGCAAAGCGCTCGCCGGAAAGATACTCAGTGCAATCAGAAGGGCGAATGGCCATGAAGCGGCCACTGCCAGCACAAATAGGCTGCGTTTCCGTACGCGATCCACATCGCGAGGGAGCGCGCGTCCACTGCCAAGGTCTACCCAGTCGAGAGGCAAGGGTTGAGGACGCCTTCCATTGGGAATGGTCACATCACTGCCTGCGATGACAGCCGGGCGCAGATCGCGAACAAGCGTCCGCTGTTGCGGAGACACCCGGTAGTTGCGTCGGACAAGGCTTCAACCACGTCACAACCTTGCCGCGCAACGACTGCCACGTCCATCTACCTTTCAAAGGACACATCATGGAACACGCAGACTTGCGCCGCCATTGCGAGCGGCGCCTGAAGGCGCTCGACCAGGAGCGCCAGACCTGGCACGCGCACTGGCGCGAACTGGGCGACTTCATCCTGCCGCGGCGCGGCCCTAACTTGCTGCCGTCGCACCGCGCCAAGGGCGCCAGGGTCAACGGCAAGCTGCTCGATTCGACGGCCATGCTGGCGGCGCGCACGCTGGTCTTCGGGCCTGATGGCGGGGCTCACCTCGCCGGCGCGGCCGTGGTTCACGCTGGGTCTCGGCAGCCCCGCTTTGTCGGCGGTGCCCGAGGTGCGCGCCTGGCTGGACGACGTGGCGGCGCGCATGATGCGCACCATCGCGCGCTCCAACCTCTACAATGCGCTGGCCATCGCCTACGAGGAGCTGGCCGTGTTCGGCACGGCCGCGGTGCTGGTGGTCGAGGATCCGCGCGACGTCGTGCGCGCCTATCCGCTCTCGGCCGGCGAATACTGGCTGGCGGCGTCGGGGTGTTCCAGGCACAAGGCCGTTCCCGCGCCTGCCGGGGACCGACGGCACCGCCCCGATTTCCGAACATGGATTTCTGGACACATTTCTGGACAGGTGCCGAATTCTGGACAGTCGCTGTCCAGAAATGCCCGGAAAAGCCTTTGGAATCAGCGGGCCGAATTCTGGACACCGATTTCTGGACAGCGCAGGCGTCCAGAAATCGCCCCCGGCGGGTCGGCCCTAGTTCGTCGGCACCGGCAGCCGCGTCGCCTGGCTGACGGCGAGTTCCCAGCCGTCCTTGGCCGTCA
>CAYQAY010000126.1:0-6394 GCA_964415585.1 uncultured Reyranella sp. | reverse complement strand
ACCTATCCGCTGTTCGATCCGGCACGCGGCGAGGCGGAACGCCGCTACAACGAGTGGGCGAGCACGCGGGCGGAGGAGATCGACGGCACAGCCGGCGCGGTGACGGTCACCCTGTATCGGTCGCGAAACCTGCTGTCCGCGCGCATGGCCAACTGGTTCTGCTGCGGCACGCAGGGCGCCGCGTCGGCCGCCGCGCTGAACGTCGATTCCCGGACCGGGCGCGACGTGCGGCTCGGCGATCTGGTCGACCTGGCGCGCGTGGCCGATCGCTGCTGGCAGGCGTTCGCGCAGCTCGAGGCGCCGATCCCGGGGCAGGGCATGCTCTTCCGGCAGAGCTACCCGCGCGGGCGATTCGCCGGCCTGGTGCCGGACGCCGTCTGGAGTGCGAACGCGCACGGCCTCCGTCTGGAGTTCGGCGGCCTTCTCGGCTTCGTCGGCCTCGATCTCACCTGCGAAGTCCCGACCGATGAGTTGGCCAAGGTCGCAAAACCCGGCATCGCCATTCCTTTCTGATCGATCCGTCCGGAGTCCGCATGACCGAAGACCGCCTCGTCCTGCACGGCAGCTTCACGTCGAGCTCGAGCTACAAGCCGATGCTGTTCCTGGCGCTGGCCGGCCTGCCGTTCTCCTTCCGCACGGTCAACCTGAAGAACGGCGTGCAGAAGGAGGCGGCCCATCTCGCCATCAACCGCTACGGCCAGGTGCCGGTGCTGCAGCACCGCGGGCTGACGCTGGTGATGTCGAACGTGATCCTCGACTATCTCGCGCGCACGACGGGGCATTTCGAGCCGAAGACGGAGCAACAGCGCTGGCAGGCGCGCGAGTGGCTCGCCTGGGAGAACGACGCCGTCACCAACGTGGCCCGCGTCCGCCATTTCGCCCGCTTCCGGCCCGACGTGTCGCAGGACATCGTGAACTGGTTCCGCCCGCCCGCCGAGGCCGCGCTCGACTTCGCCGACCGGGCGCTGGCGGGGCGCGAGTGGCTGGTGGGCGACGCCTGCTCGATCGCCGACATCGGCTGCTGGGGCCGCATGGTGTTCGCCCACGAGGGCGGCCTCTCGATCGACACGCGGCCGAACCTGGCGGCGTGGCGGGCGCGGCTCATGGCGCTGCCGGGGTTCGCGCTGCCCTACGAGCTGATCCCGAAGAAGGACGCGGAGATCAAAGGGCGCTGACCAGACATCCCGTCGTCTCGACTCGCGCGGAGTAACCTCCGCGCTGAAGCCGCGCGAAGCGCGGCGAAGTGGAGAGACCTTCTGTCCACGAATTGCCGGCTTTCCGTTGACGGAAGGTCTCTCCGCTACGCGCCTGCGGCGCTTCGGTCGAGACGACGAATTCAGGCCACCTGTTGCGCCACCGTCGGGCCCTCGCTCATCGTCGTGGTGCGGCGCATGTCGCGCACGATGTTGAGATCGTCGAAGCGGCGCACGCGGTGCATGGTCGTGCGGTTGTCCCAGATCACCAGGTCGTTCCTCGTCCAGCGGTGGACGTAGACGAACTCCGGCTGCGTGGCGTGCTCCATCAGGTCCCGCACGAAGGCCATCGCCTCGGGCCGCGGCCAGCCGACGATGGCGCCGATATGCGCCGACAGCAGAAGCGACTTGCGGCCTGTGACGGGATGCCTCCGCACCAGCCGGTGCAGGACCGGCCGCATGCGGTGGCGCTCCTCGTCGGTGAAGTCGGTGAAGCCGAGCTGGCCGCGCGAGTAGATCAGCGAATGCTCGCAGACCAGGTCCTCGATCTCGGCCTTGGTCGCGGCGTCGAGCGCGTCGTAGGCGGCGCGCATGTCGGCGAACTCGGTGTTGCCGCCGTCGGTGGTGACGATGCGGCCGGAGAGCAGCGAATAGCGCGCCGGGACCACACGGAACGTGGCGTCGGAGTGCCACAGCCGGTTGCCCAGCGCGGCCATGCGGCGGCGGTCGTCGCGCTGCAGCCGCTCGTTGTTCCTGTCGAGGTTGGAGACGTCGGCGAAGGCCGCGCCGAGGCGCAGCGTGGTCGCGGTCAGCGTCGTGTTGGCGCCTTCCTGCAGGGGACCGAAGTTGCGCGTGAAGGCGAGCTGCTGCTCGTCGGTCAGGTCCTGTCCGGGCAGCACCAGCACCGCGTGCCGGTCCATCGCGGCCTCGATCGCCGCGACTTCGGCCGGCGTCTGCGGCCTGCGGGAGTCGATCCCCGTCATCCGGGCGCCGATATGGCGGGTCAGCGGCTCGATCTGCATGCCGTGCAGTCAACACCCGTCCGTCCTGGCAAGGAAGGCCGTTCCTGCAAGGCAGACAGGCAGTGGCCGACGGGGCGGGATCGACGGCCGCCGACCCCGCCCCGCCGACGCTGCGTCAGGCGGCCAGCTTCGGCGCGCCGGCAGCGCCTCGGGCCCGCTCCAGGAAGGCCCGGTTGACCGGGCTGTGCGGCTTCAGCGCCAGCCGTTCTGCGGCGAGTGCGTCGGCGACGTCGCGCAGGCCGCCGCGCAGGGCCGCTTCGGTCAGCGTCCAGTCGATGATGTCGCGTTGGGCATGGCTGCCGCCGAAGCTGTTGGCGATGAAGCGGGCCGGGTGCAGAAGCTCGACCGCCGTGCGGTGGTCGCCGTGCCAGAAAGCGGCAAAGCCTTCGATCAGCGGCAGGGCCGTGGCGCGTCCCCAGGCCGCGGCCTCGCTGCCGGTCGCGGTGCGCTCGTGGTAGCTCCGGGCGATCCGGGCGACGTCCTTCGAGCGGCCGGCGCCGAGATAGGCCATCACGGCGTGCCAGTCGTTGAACGGGTAGGTGCGGCCGTCGGCGTGGGCGTCCCAGGCCGTCGCCAGTTCGGTCCACCGCAGGCCGACGTCGTAGCCCGACAGGTGCAGCCGCCACAGCAGCGCGCTCGCATCGAGCATGTCGAGCGCGACCGCGCTGCGGGCGCCGCGGATCGGGCCGTCGTAGAGCGCCATCGCGTCCTCGACCTGGCCGAGGTCGAGGTGCCAGAGCGCTCGATGCCACCAGTTGTGGACCTTGAAGAAGTTGGCGTCGTCCGCCCAGAAGGGCTTGCGCGCGATCATCCAGCCGATGCCGTCCTGGGCGCGGCCCTGCATCTCCATGACGTGGGCCACGGCATGGTGCGCCCAGCCGTCGAGCGGCTGCAGGTCGAGGGCGCGGCGGCCGGCTTCTTCGGCGCGGACATAGTCGCCGGTTTCCTCCAGCCCGAAGGAAAGCATGCCGAGCACGATGGAGTAGCCTGGCGTTTGGGGAGACCAGGCCGGCAGGGCACGGGCGATGCGGTCGCGCAGGTTGCGGGCATTGGCGCGGAAGAAGTCGATCTGGTGGCCGACCTGCAGCGCCACCAGATCGCGGGGAAAGCGCATGCTCAGACGGTCGAGCGTCACCGCCGCCCGGGTCCACTCGCCGGCGACCATGTGCCCGAGCGCCTCCAGGTGCCCGGCCTCGCGGTCGTCCAGCTCGAGCGACTTCACGTCGCCGATCGTCTCCCTCGCCTGGGCGGTCGCCGCGGGCTCCGTCGACAGAGCCAGCAGGTGGCCCTTGAGAATGTGCGCCATGGCGAAGCGCGGCGTCGCCTCGATCGCCTGCCCGAGCAGGCCGATGGGGTCGTCGCGATAGAGGTTGAAAGCCTCGACCGCGCGACCATAGAGATCGGCCGTCTCTGCCGTCGCGCCGGTGAGGGCGCATCCTTGCCTGTCCTTGATCATGACTCTCTCTCCTTCGTTTGCGAGTTGCTCAGGCGGCGGCCTGCCGTGCGGCGCCGATCGCCGCCGCGATGTCGGCCGCCGTGCGGGCCGGGTCTTCCCAGTGCGGCGAGTGGCCGGTGCCCTGGTGCACGATCAGTCGCGCGCGAGGGATCGACCGCGCCAGTCGCTCCTGCTCGGCGCGGCGGCTGAAGCCGTCGCGGTCGCCCCAGACGATGGTGGTCTCGGCCTCGATGCGGCCGAGCAGGGCGGTGCGATCCTCCCGCCGGATCGCGTCGAGCGCGGCACGCCAGACCCGGGCCGGCAGCTTGAGGCTCTCCTCGACCACGCCGGCGAGAAAGTCCGCGGGCACCGGCCGGGCGAGGGAGCTTTGCTGGAACGACCGCACGAAGACCGGATCGACCGGATCCGTCAGTCCCGACACCGCGTCGCGCCACAGCATGTCGACCTCGGGGTTGCCCGCGAGCGTGGCGAAGGCGCCGATCAGCACCAGGCGGTTCACGCGATCGGGGTGGTCCTGGGCCAGGCGCTGGGCGACCAGGCTGCCCATCGAATGGCCCACGACCGTCGCGCGGGCGATGCCGAGCCGGTCCATTGCCGCCACGACGTCGCGCGCCATCGGCTCGGTGCCGTAGGGCCCTTCGGGCCGGCCCGAGTCGCCGTGGCCGCGCAGCGACAGGGCGATCAGGTCGAGCGAGCGCGGCAACTCTCGCATCAGCGGCAGGTAGGAGCGCCACGAGTCGCTGTAGCCGTGCAGCAGTACGACGGCCTCGCCGTCGGGATTGCCAGTCCGGGCGGCGGACAGCAAGGTGTCGCCATGGCCCTGGCAGGTGAATTCGGCAAGTCCGTCCATCGTCAGTGTCTCCGTCGCTCGGTGGGCCGCGGAGATAGGGCATCGCCCGGCGCGCGTCTTGAAGGCGACATCAGGAGAGTCTCAAATTTTCCTGAAAGCTGGAGGGCGAGACCGAGCGACCTGCCCGTGCCCGTGCCCGTGCCCTTGCCCGTGCCGGTGCCATGACATCCAGGCTTCTTCGCTTCGAATCGTTCGTCCTCGACCTCGACCGCTCCCGCCTTCTCGGGCCCGCCGGGGAGCTGGCGTTGCGGCCCAAGAGTTTCGACGTCGTGCGCCACCTGCTGGAGAGCGCCGGCCGCACCGTCGCCAAGGACGAGCTGATGAAGGCGGTGTGGCCGGGCGTCACGGTGAGCGACGAATCGCTGGCGCAGTGCGTGAGCGAGATCCGGCGCGCCCTGGGCCCGGCCGGTCCGCGGATCCTGAAGACCGTGCCGCGGCGCGGCTACGTGATCGACGTGCCGGTGTCGGCGGAGGCGGCGCAGGCGGCCGACGAGTCGCCCGGTACGGCGCCCGATTCCGAGGCGGCCGACGTGCGGGCATCGATCGCCGTCCTGCCCTTTGCGACCGCAGGCACCGCCACGGGCGCCGTCGAGGCGGCCGACCTCGACCGGCTCGCCGACGGCCTCGGCGAGGACGTGATCGCGGGATTGTCGCGCATCCGCGCCTTCTGGGTCATCGCCGGCTCCACCATGTTCACCTACAAGGGGCGCACCGTCGATGCGCGCGAGGTCGGCCGCGACCTCGACGTGCACTACGTCGTGAGCGGCCGTCTGCGCCAGGCGGACGGGCGTCTGCGGCTCTCGGTGCAGCTCACCGAGACCGCCACCGGCCGCCAGCTCTGGGCAGCCACGTTCGACCGTGCGGCCGGCGGCGGCTTCGAGCTGCAGGACGATCTCACGCAGTGCGTCGTGGCCTCGGTCCAGGTGCAGCTCATCGTCAGCGAGGGCAGGGCGGCGGCGCGCAAGGCCCAGTCCGCGGCCGCGTCGGCGGCACCGCTCGGCGACCTGCTGGCGCGATCCTGGGAGCGGCTCTACCGCGCGACCGCCGACGGGCTGGCCGAGGTGGTGGCGAGCGCCGAGAAGGCGCTGCAACTCGATCCGGCAAACGGCGAGGCCTGCCGCCTGCTCGCCGCCGCGACCTGGCACCAGGCCTACAAGGGCTATGTCCCGTGGGACGAGGCGGTGTTCGAGCGTGTCGCGTCGCTGGCGCAGCGTGCCGTGCTGGCGGAGGATGCCGACGAGTTCTCCCACTGGGTCCAGGCGCTCGCCCATCTCATGGCGGGACAGCACGAGCGTGCTGCGGTCTCGCTCCGGCGCGCGCTCGACATCAATCCCAGCTTCTCGCTGGCCTACGGCACGCTCGGCACCGTGCTGGCCTGGGCGGGCGCTTCCGAGGAGTCGATCGCCAACAACCGGCGGGCGCTGAAAATCAATCCCGGCGATCCCTTGAACCCGCACCGCTATTTCGGCCTGGCACTCGCCCACTACCTCGCCGGGCGCTACGGGCCGGCGGTCGACGATGCCGCCCGCGCCGTGCAGGTCCTGCCCGATTGGTGGCTGGGCATGATGGTGTACGCCGCCGGCCTCGCGGGGGCCGGCCGGCTGGCCGAAGCGCGCACCGTCGTGGCCGATCTCCGGCGCACGCGGCCCGACATCACGCTGGCCTCGCTCGCCACCCTGCCGTTCGCCCGCGCCGCGGACCGCGAGCATCTGGCCCAGGGGTTGCGCAAGGCGGGCCTGCCGGAGCGGTGAGGGCCCCGCGGCCCGTCGTTTCTGCAAGGCAGGGATGCCGGACGGGACTTGCAGGTTCGGCAGGAATATGCCTATATTTCCTATAGGCTGGCGGCCCGAGCGTCCGCCCCTCCGAAAGCCCC
>CAYQAY010000125.1:0-6656 GCA_964415585.1 uncultured Reyranella sp. | reverse complement strand
ACGGCGTGGCTGTCGTGGGCGCTCGGCCGGCGCAATCCCGTGCCGCCGGCTCCCGAGTAGGCCCGCTCTCTTTCGGGGCGGGCGCACCGGGATCACGCTAGCGGAAACACCCTATCATTTCCTGCTGAACCTGCAAGTCGAACCGCGCATCGCTGCCGTGCGTCGACCGCGCGGCTGCTGGCAATGCATGCAAAAGCACAGGAGCTCACGGCGCTCTCGGGCATTGCAGCGCATGGCGCCTGTAGCGTTGAGCGCGGCTCGCCGGCTCGGGCGCCAAACGGTACTTGCTGGCCCCCCACATGCTCGCCCGCACGTAGCCGTCCGGCCTGCTGGGGAAGCGAACCTTGGCGGCCGACCGGTCGCCATCGCCCTGATCGCGAGAGGTCGGCATGCCGGCCGGCACTGGTGCGAATGCGATCGGTGAGGGCCACCCGTTGTTATCCAGATCGAGCCTGCGTTAGATTTTCAGCACGGTTCAGGAGAATCGTGTGGTTCGAAGTCTCGTGTTGGTCGTCGCCAGCCTCACCAGCGCGTCGGCGTGGGCGCAGAGCGTGCAGTGCCGGGCGGGCTGGACAGCCGCCCAAGGCAGCGGTTGCCGAGTGTGGAACGCTTGCCCGCAGCAGGACCAAGCAGTCACTTGGTCGGGTGCCTGCCTGAACGGGGTTGCTTCCGGACAGGGCACCACGCTGTGGCTCAGGAACGGCAAGCCAGGCGGACGCTTCGAAGGCACGCTGCGGGACGGCAAGCCGAGCGGCCGCGGTGTCTACACCGATGCCAACGGCATACGCTACGAGGGTGAATTCCGGGACGGCGACGCGAACGGCCGCGGCGTGTTCACATGGCCGACAGGCCACCGCTACGACGGCGAATGGCGCGACGGCCAGCGCACCGGCCGCGGCACTTATACCTGGCCCAATGGCGACCGCTACGAAGGCGAGTTCCGGGACGGCAAGCTGTCCGGTCGTGGCATCCACGCCCTGACCAATGGAGATCGCTACGAGGGCGAATTCCGGGACGGCAAGCCCAACGGCCGGGGCAAGGCCACCTATCGCGACGGCTATGTCTACGAGGGCACCTGGAGCAACGGTTGTTTTCGTCGAGGCAATGATTGGGCGACCTTTGGAGTGACCCAGGCCGAGTGCGGCTTCAAGTGAGCGAAGCGGGCGGCAAGTGATGATCCGGTTTCTTGCGACGGTCGGCATCGGCCTGGCCGGCACGACCTCGGCGGTTGCGCAAACCGCCGACTGCCCCGGCGGGCCGCCGGGCTGGATCGCCGCGCAAGGCAGCGGCTGCAGGGTGTGGAACCTTTGTCCGCAACGCGACGAATCAGTCACTTGGTCCGGTGCCTGCCCGACAGGGTTTGCGTCCGGACGGGGCGTCACGCAGTGGTTCCGGAGTGGCCAGCCAGGTGCGCGCTTCGAAGGCACGCTACGTGACGGCAAGCGGCAGGGCCGCGGCGTCTACATCTTTTTCAACGGCAATCGTTACGAAGGCGAGTTCGTAGACGACAAGCGACAAGGCCGTGGCGTCTTTACCTGGACGAACGGCAGCCGCTACGATGGCGAATGGCGTAACGGCGAGAGGCATGGCCGCGGCGTCTTCACCGAAGCCGACGGCAGTCGGTACGACGGCGAGTGGCGTGATGGCGTGCGGCAAGGCCGCGGCATCCTCACCTGGGCCAACGGCGACCGCTACGAGGGCGAGTTCCGCGACGACAACATCAACGGCCGCGGCTCGTTCGTTGGTAGCGGCGGCCGCTATGAGGGCGAATGGCGCAACGGCAAGCCGAACGGCCAGGGTATCGCTCGCAGCGGCAACGACATCTACAGCGGCACCTGGACCAACGGCTGCTTCCGGCAGGGAGACCGTCTCGCGATGTGGGGCGCGACCAAGGCCGAGTGCGGCTTCAGATGAGCGAGGTGAGCGCAGGCAAGTCATGATCCGGCTTCTCACACTGCTCGTCGCCGGCCTGGCCGGCGGGGGGTCGGCGCTGGCGCAGAGCGCGCAGTGCCAGGCGGGCTGGACCGCCGCCCAGGATACCGGCTGCCGGCTGTGGGCCCCCTGCCCGCAGCGCGACGAAACAGTCACCTGGTCGGGCGCCTGCCTGAACGGACTTGCCTCCGGGCAAGGCGTCGCGCAGTGGTCCAAGAGCGGCAGGCCGAACGGTCGCTTCGACGGCACGCTGCGCGACGGCAAGCGGCAGGGTCGCGGTGTGTACATCTGGTCCAACGGCGACCGCTACGAGGGCGAGTTCGCGGACGACAAGCGGCAGGGCCGCGGCGTCGCAACCCTGGTCAACGGCATGCGCTACGAGGGCGAGTGGCGCGACGACAAAGAGAATGGTCGCGGCGTGCTCATCTTGCCCCGCGGCGCCCGCTACGAGGGCGAGTTCCGAGACGGTAGCTTCAATGGCCGCGGCGTGCTCGTCTTCAGCGGCGGCCGCTATGAGGGCGACTGGCGCGACGGCAAGCGGCAGGGCCGGGGCGTCCTAACCCGGGCGGACGGCGATCGCTACGATGGCGAATGGCGCAACGACAAACCGAACGGCCAAGGCACGGCCCGAATCAGCAACAACACCTACAGCGGCACCTGGAACAATGGCTGCTTTCAGCAGGACAACCGCCGGGCGATGTGGGCCGTGACCGAGGCCGAGTGCGGCTTCAGGTGAGCGAAGGAAGGCCGCGAGCCATGATCCCGGTTTTTCACACCGCTCGTCGCCGGCCTGGCAGCATCCTACGTCCGGGCGGCATCATCCTGTAGGTTCCTCGCAGGCAATTCGACTTGCTACCATGGTTGCAGACATCGATCGGTCAAGCCTCGATGACATTCAGGGGGAAGCGCGCAGGCTGGCGGCCGCCGGGAACTCCTTCGGCGCCTACGACCTTGCGGTGCGAGCACTGGAACGATGGCCCGGCGACTTTCATCTCCGCTACCTGAGCGTCCTGACGCTCGCGAGACTGGGAGCCTCGGACCTTGCCTGGAAGCGCTTCCGCGCACTGGGCCTGCAAGGGGCAAGTGAAGCACCGCCCCCGTTGGACATAGACCTTCCTGCACTGGAGGCACGTCTCGCCAAGGACCGGGCCCTTGGGATGACAGGAGAAGAGCGACTCTCCGGCCTGAAGGATGCCGCTGAGCGATACCGGATCCTCTACGAGAAGTACGCCGCAGTCCGACCCGGCGAAGCTCACTACCCCGCTATCAACGCAGCCGCTCTCAGCCTCTGGAGCGGAGACGGGCCGGCCGCGAGGCAAGCGGCGGAAGCCGCTCTTCGGTGCCTCGACGGAATCGCCAGGGACCGTCTGGGCTACTGGGAGCTTGCCACATCTGCGGAAGCCCGGCTCATCCTCAATCAACCGAGCGAGGCACATGCCGCCATCGACGCGATCGCCCGCTTCATCGGCGGTCGAAGCACCAATTGGCAGGACCTCGCCTCGACCCGCCGGCAGCTCGAACGGACGTGCCGGTACAACGGGATCGAACGCTCGGTTCTCGATCCGCTGCATCCGCCGCCCGTCCTCGTCTACACGGGCCACATGGTCGGCCCCAGATTCCGGGAGGAGAACGAAAGCGGCGTGAAGGCACGCGTCCAAAGGGAGCTGAACGAGCGCCGCCCGCTCGCCGCCTACGGGTCGCTGGCGGCCGGCAGCGACATACTGATAGCCGAGGAATTGCTGCGCCTCGGCGTGGAGGTCAACGTCGTCCTGCCCTTCTCGCTCGACGACTTCGTCCGGGAATCCGTGCTGCCCTCGGGCGAGTCGTGGCGCGCCCGCTTCGGGCGCTGCCTCGATGCCGCGACATCCCTCCAGTTCGCGACGGACGACAGGTATTCGGACGACGCCTCGGCCTTCCACTACTGCTCGCGGCTCGTGATGGGGCGCGCCGTGGTTCGTGCTCGCACGGTCGGCGGCAGCGCGCGGATGCTCGCCGTATGGGACGGCGTACCTCCCGAGGAAGGAGCGGTGGCGGGCGCGGCAACCGACGTTGCTTTCTGGTCGTCGCTGGGCCATGAGCTGAGCGTCATCCATCCCGGCGACGTGCCCCCACGGCCCTCGACGCCGCTAGCGTGGCAGCCGCCGCCCGCACGCGGCGACCGGATCAACGCCGCGATCCTCTTCGGCGACATAAAGGGCTTCAGCCGGTTGAGGGATTCCGACATCGGCGCCTACGTGGCGGGGGTGCTCGGCACCATCGGCGAGGCCCTGCGGAAGAGAAAGAACCATCTGCTGGCCAGCAATACCTGGGGGGACGCCTTCTTCGCCATCATGGACAGCGTCGACGAAGCGGCCCACTGCGCCACGGAAATCCAGCACCGTCTCGAAGAGCTCGACTACCGGTCGCTCGGCCTGCCCGGCCCCTTCTCCATGCGAATTGGCGGCCACTTCGGGCCGGTCCAGCGAATTGTCGATCCGGTGCGCGGCGACCGATCCTACATGGGAACGCAGGTCGTCAAGGCTGCGCGAATCGAACCCGTGACGGAGCCGGGAATGATCTGGGTCACGGAGCCGTTCGCGGCGGCGCTCGCCCTGTGCCCCCCGGCCCCCTTGCGGTGCGACTATCTCGGACATGTAAGCCTCGCGAAGGACTTCGGCAATCAGCCGCTCTTCCGGTTGCGCGAAGAGTCCGGCGATCTCCCATGATCGTTTGCGTCCGCAACAGGTTCCGTCACCCCCGTCTCGTATCGAGGTTGCAGTGATCAGGATCGACGTCGAACGCGCCACACAGGCCATCGTGAAATCCGCGAACATCGGCATCGGCGTGTTCGCCTTCTATGTGGTCTTCACCGTTGGAGGCACTCTCTTGACGGGAGGAGTCGAGTACCTTTCGGAAGCGACGGATATCATTCTGGCGACCCTGCCGATGACCCTTTCAGTGACGATCATGATCCCGATCGTCTACTTCTTCGCATGTGTCTGGCGTGTGATCGTGGTCACCGAGTTAGTCGCTATCGGATGGAGCATGCTCCTGGGGTGGATAGTCGGGCTGTTCCTTCTGGTGCTCTTCCCCGATTGGGGAGCCGACTACGACTTCCGACGGGACTCGTTCGACATCAGGACAGGCCTCCCCCCGCTGCTTGGTCTCCTGTCGGTATTCGCTCTCGGCGTGCCCCAGATCGTGGCCGCGCACAGATTCCGGGCCCTTCGCCGCGCACTCCGCAAGGGCGGACTGGACCTACCGTTCCGCGGCTGGCGCCGTGCATCCTTCAAGGCTCTGTTCAGGGCCGCATCCCGGCCTCGCCTCGCAGCCGGCTTCGCGATCGTCGCAACCGGCGTGTTCGCGCTCTGGATGGTCCCGATCGGGACCGCAGCTCATGCCGCGAGCCACGAGGTGGGCGCTGTGATAGCCATCGGCTTCCTCGTGCTGAGCGTCGTGCTCCTGCTCGTCGGTCACGATCTCGTGCGTCGGGCCTATCGCGACGCCGTGCCGAGGCTTGGCGAGGTGCTGGCATCCGACCCGCGAGCGCCGGTCCTGTTTCTCCGGTCGTTCCGCGACGACCACATGCTGGCCAGATCCCTCATCAAGCCGCCGCTCTGGCCGCTCGTACGGCACCGGATCGGTGCCGAGGGTTCGTTCGAGGAAGCGTTGACCATAGCCCTGACGGATATCGGACCGGTCATCACGATCGGCCGCCCCGGCGAGACCGAAAAGACCATAGGAGCGGCTCGGGAGTATCTCACGCACGACAACTGGCAGGCGCGCGTCCAGGAACTGATCGACAAGGCGGCGCTCGTCGTCATCCTGGTCAACGATTCGCCCGGCCTCACATGGGAGGCCCGACGGCTTCTCGAATCCGACGTCCGCGGACGCGTGCTGTTTCTCATTCCGCCGTCAGCGGCCGACGATCGCGAGGCAAGATGGAAGCGCCTGCGTCAGCAACTCGAGGAGGCCGGCGCCGACGTCGCCGACATGCCCGAGCCGATCGGAGATGCATTGGTTGTCGCGCTGGGCACCGCGGCGAAACCGGGAACGCGCATCTACACATCGAGGCAGCGCGCGATTGAGCACTACGAATTGGCCTTCACCCTCGCCAGCCACGAGAGGCTGCATGGAGCATTGCCGGCCGCGACCCTCCGCCGCTTCTTCACTGCCCGAGAGGCGTGATGGCCCGATCGCGCGCTCATGATGAGCGGCTCGCGCTCTGGGCGCCTCTTCACCACCCAAACAGGACGGCGGATGGTGCAGGCGCGAGGCCAACTGCACGGATGCCCGAGCGCACGATACCCACGGACGACAAAGCGTCGCCGTTCACGACGTCAGGACTCATCCCTCTCTTGTAGCGGGCCGGTGGCCGAGCTCTGCTCGGCCTACCTGCATGCCGGAATGTCCCTGCTCTCGCCATGCCAATGCGGCGGATGGAGGAAGAGTATCTTCATTTGCCGGTCGGCCACCGGTCGGATATCGCCGACCGACAGATGCGAATCTGTGCGATAGTGCGCAACGACGGTTCAGCGCTTGCAGAGCGTCGGAGGCAAGATGCGCTGGAGACAACATTCGTTGTTCCAAAGACATCCGCCTGCCGTGTCAGCTGCGGGGTCGGCAACATTCAAGCTCGCAGGCCCGACGACCCCTCCCGAGGAAGGATCACGGAATCACGGTCGTGACGAGATAGGCCGCGAAAATCACGAGATGGACCGCGCCGCCCATGATCGTCGTCCACC
>CAYQAY010000124.1:0-7062 GCA_964415585.1 uncultured Reyranella sp. | reverse complement strand
GGGGTTCGGGTCGGGGTTTACGACGCCGTTTTCGGAGCGTGCAGGGCCTCGTCGCCCGCCACCCACTGGCCGTTCATGGTGCACGAGGGCAGCGCGAGCCGGATCAGCGACTCGGCGTGCGCTTCCGGCGGCGTCTGCTGCGACTCGTTCTCGCCGGGGAAGGCCTGGCGGCGCATGGCGGTGCGGGTCGGGCCGGGGTTGAAGAGGTTCACGCGCACGGCCGTGTGGGCCACCTCGGCGGCCCAGACGCCGACCAGCATGTCGAGCGCGGCCTTGCTGGCGGCATAGGCGCCCCAGTAGGGCAGGATCTTCCGCGACGCGCCCGAGGTCACGAAGATCGCGCGGCCGGCGTCGGAGCGGCGCAGAAGCGGGTCCATCGAGCGGATGAGGCGCCAGTTGGCGGTGACGTTGACCGCCATCACCTCCTCGAAGACCTTGGGCTCGAAATGGCCGACCGGCGAGAGCGTGCCCAGCACGCCGGCATTGCCCACGAGGATGTCGAGCCGGCCGAAGCGCTCGTGCAGCGCGGCGCCCAGGCGGTCGAGGCCGGGCCCGTCGGTGACGTCGAGCGGGACCAGCGTGGCGGAGCCGCCGACGGCCTTGACCTGGTCGTCGACCGCCTCGAGGCCGCCGACGGTGCGGGCGACCAGCACGACGTGCGCACCTTCCTTCGCATAGGCGAGCGCGGTGGCCGCGCCCAGCCCGCGGGATGCGCCGGTGATCAGCGCCAGGCGGCCGGCGAGTCTCATCGGTCAGTTCGCTTCGACGAGGAGGGAGAGCTGGCGATCCTCGACGCCGGTCACGTCGTCGAGCGAGATCGGGTAGTCGCCGGTGAAGCAGGCGTCGCAGAAGCCGGGGGCCTTGGCGTCGCGGCCGGCCGGCATGTCCATCGCGCGGTAGAGGCCGTCGATCGAGACGAAGGCCAGCGAATCGACGCCGATGAACTTCGCCATGCCGGGCACGTCGTAGCGCGAGGCGAGCAGCTTGTCGCGCTCCGGCGTGTCGATGCCGTAGAAGCACGGGTCGGTGGTCGGCGGGGCGGCGATGCGCATGTGCACTTCGCGGGCGCCGGCGTTACGCACCATCTCGACGATCTTCATCGACGTGGTGCCGCGCACGATCGAATCGTCGACCAGGATCACCCGCTTGCCCTCGATGTGGGCGCGGTTGGCGTTGTGCTTCAGGCGCACGCCGAGATGGCGGATGTGGTCGGCGGGCTCGATGAAGGTGCGGCCGACATAGTGGTTGCGGATGATGCCGAGTTCGAACGGCAGGCCCGACTGATGGGCGTAGCCGATCGCCGCCGGCACGCCCGAGTCGGGAACCGGCACCACGACATCGGCAGCGACGGGGCTCTCCTTGGCGAGTTCCCGGCCGATGCGCTTCCTGGCGTCGTAGACGCCGATGCCCTCGACCTTCGAGTCGGGGCGGGCGAAGTAGATGTGCTCGAAGACGCAGAAACGGCGCTGCTGCCTGGCGAAGGGCTTGATCGAGCGCAGGCCCTGGCCGTCGACGATCACGATCTCGCCGGGTTCGACGTCGCGCACGAAGCGGGCGCCGATGATGTCGAGCGCGCAGCTCTCGGAGGTCAGGATCCAGGCGTCCTCGAGACGGCCGATCACCAGCGGCCGCACGCCCATCGGGTCGCGCACGCCGAGCAGCGCCTCGTTGGTCAGGAGCAGCAGCGAGTAGGCGCCCTTCACGCGGCCGAGCGCGTCGATCAGCCGGTCCTGCACGGTCGAGTAGTTCGAGCGGGCGATCAGGTGGTTGATGACCTCGGTGTCGGTGGTCGACTGGAACAGGCAGCCCATGCGGACCAGCTCCTTGCGGAGCAGGTAGGCGTTGGTGAGGTTGCCGTTGTGGGCCAGGGCGAGGCCGCCGAAGTCGAAATCGGCGAAGATCGGCTGGATGTTGCGGTCCGACGAGCCGCCGGTCGTGGCGTAGCGGTTATGGCCGATCGCGGAATAGCCCGTGAGCTTGGCCATGATCGACTGGGTGCCGAAGATGTCGCCGACCAGGCCGGCGGCGCGGTGGTTGTGGAAATGCCGGCCGTCGAAGGTGACGATGCCCGACGCTTCCTGGCCGCGGTGCTGGAGCGCGTGGAGGCCGAGCGCGGTGTGGGCCGCGGCATCCGAAGTGCCATAGATGCCGAACAACGCACATTCCTCGTGAAACTTGTCGAGGTCGTGGTCGGGTCGTTCCGGGGTCCTGAGCACGGCGGGTTTATAACTGGTGAGGCCCCCGCGCGCCATCAAGGATAACTCACTGCGGCGGTTTGGTTTCTCCGCCCTGCGAGGGTGCCGTGGTGGGCGCCGCTTGCGTGGCCGGAGCGGCCGGCGACGGCGCTGGAATGGCGCCACTGTCCATGCCCGGACGCTGCAGGCGGTTGCGGAATCCCGTGGGCAACTGCGGCTCCACGAAGGTCGCCATCTCCCGGATCATCGGGAAGGTGGCGCCGCCCTCGACCGCCGGCGGCAGCGCGCGCGGACCGAGATAGCCGTAGAACAGGAAGGCGGTGCCCATCGCCACCCAGGCGCAGAGGACGCCGAAGCCCGCCCCCAGGATGCGGTCGGGCTTGCCGAGCGGGCTCGCCCGGACGGCACGCGACAGTGCGTTGGTCAGCATGATCAGCACGATCAGGGCGGCGACGAACACCGCCAGCATTGAGATGAAGTAGGCGAGTTCGGTGCTGCCGACGATCTGCTCGACCTCGGGCTGCACCACCTTGGAGAAGCGCCAGGCGACCCAGCCGGCACCGATCCAGGAGGCGATGAACAGGACGGCGTGGGCGAAGCCCGCCGACATGCCGATGGCCGCGCCGAAAATGGCGACCGCGATGACGGCGACGTCGAAAACCGTGATGCCGAGCTGCTCCATCGCCCCCGTACGCTCCTAGTCCTGATCCTCGCGGCGGCGCCCGCGCTTGAGGGGCCGATCTGCCGGCTGAAAACGCGCGACAAGGTCCGACAGATGCTCGATTTCGTCAATGGCGATGCCCTCCGGCGCACGCGGCGCGGGGCCCGATCCGGCGCGGCCTTTCGGCACGAGCGCACTGCGGAAGCCGAGCTTCGCAGCCTCGCGCAGACGGGCGTCGCGCTGGCTGACGGGGCGCACCTCGCCGCCGAGGCCGATCTCGCCGAACACGACCATGTCGCCCGGCACCTGCTCGTCGGCCAGCGACGACACGACGGCGGCCGCGACCGCGAGGTCGGCCGCCGGCTCGTTGATCCGCAGGCCGCCTGCCACGTTGAGATAGACGTCGTTCGCCCCGACCGTGACGCCGCAGCGCGCCTCGAGCACGGCAAGCACCATGGCGAGACGGTTGGAATCCCAGCCGACCACGGCACGGCGCGGCGTGGCCAGCGAAGACGGGCTGACCAGCGCCTGGATCTCGACCAGCACCGGGCGGGTGCCTTCGATTCCGGCGAACACGCAGGCGCCCGAGACGTGGCCCCGTCGCTCGGCGAGAAAAAGCGCCGAGGGGTTGGCGACATCGGAAAGGCCGCGGTCGCTCATCTCGAACACGCCGATCTCGTCGGTTGGGCCGAAGCGGTTCTTCACGGTGCGCAGGATGCGGAACTGGTGGCCGCGCTCGCCCTCGAAGTAGAGGACGGTGTCGACCATGTGCTCGAGCACGCGCGGCCCGGCGATCGCGCCGTCCTTGGTGACGTGACCGACCAGCAAGACCGCGATGCCGCGCCGCTTGGCGAGTTCGACCAGCGCCTGCGCCGAGGAGCGGACCTGCGTGACGGTGCCCGGCGTGCTGTCGACCGTGTCGAGCCACATGGTCTGTATGGAGTCGATCACGGCGACCTTGGGTGCGTCGGGCCGCTCGAGGCTCGCGACGATGTCGCGCACCGAGGTGGCGGCGGTGAGCTGTACCGGTGCATCGGCGAGGCCGAGCCGTTCGGCGCGCAGCCGCACCTGGTCGAGCGCCTCCTCGCCCGAGATGTAGGCACAGGCGGTGTTCTGGCGGGCGAGTGCTGCGGCGACCTGCAGCAGCAGGGTCGACTTGCCGATGCCGGGGTCGCCGCCGATCAGCAGCGCCGAGCCGTTGACCAGGCCGCCACCGCAGACGCGGTCGAACTCGGCGATGCCGCTCATGTAGCGCGGCGGCTGCGGGGTCGCGCCGCGCAGGCCGGCGAACTCGAGGGAACGCCCTCTGCCGCCGCGCGCAAGGCCGCCGCCGGCCGGACCGGGCGCGGGCGCCGCCTCCTCGACGATGGTGTTCCACTCGCCGCAGCTCTCGCAGCGGCCGCTCCACTTGCTGGTGACGGCGCCGCAGCTCTGGCAGACGAAGCGCTTCAGCGGGCGGGCCATGGAAGGCGGCTCAGAGCTTGCGGACCTGCATCCGGATCGGGCCCTCGGCCCGACCGTGGATGAACTGGTCGACATGGGCGTTGTTCGAGCGGTCGATGTCGGCCACTGGACCCTGCCAGATCAGCCTGCCGTCGTAGAGCATGCCGATGCGATGGCCGATCTTGCGGGCGCTCGCCATGTCGTGGGTGATCGAGATCGCCGTCGCGCCGAGGTCGCTGACGCACTTCACGATCAGCTCGTTGATGACGTCGGCCATGATCGGATCGAGGCCGGTGGTCGGTTCGTCGAAGAAGATGATCTCGGGCTCGCGGGCGATGGCACGCGCCAGCGCCACGCGCTTCTGCATGCCGCCCGACAGCTCCGACGGATAGAGCTCGCCGATCTCGGGGCCGAGGCCCACCGCTCCGAGCTTGGCGACGGCGATCTCGCGCGCCTGTTCGGGCGCCAGGCCGTCGCTCTGGATCGGCCCGAAGGCGACGTTCTCCCAGACGCGCAGCGAGTCGAACAGCGCGCCGCCCTGGAACAGCATGCCGAACTTGCGCATGACGCGGCCTCGGCCGCTGTCGGTGAGGTCGCAGGTCTCCTCGCCGTCGACCTTGATGGAGCCGCGGTCGGGCTTCATGAGGCCGAGAATGCACTTCAACAGCACCGACTTGCCCGAGCCCGAGCCGCCGATCACCACCATCGATTCGCCGGCCGCGACGTCGAGGTCGACGCCCTGCAGCACCTTCTTGGGCCCGAAGGCCTTGGTCACGCCGCTCAGTGAGATCTTTGGCGAGTTTTGGGGGGAAGCCATGGCCGGCGGGTCAGCGCGCGAAGAAGGCTTCGGTGATGAAGTAGTTGAAGGTCAGGATGAGGATCGAGGCCGACACCACCGCGTTGGTGGTCGCCATGCCGACACCCTGGGCGCCGCCCTTCGACGTGTAGCCGTGATAGCAGCCCATCAGCGTGATCAGGAAGCCGAAGACCGCCGCCTTCACGAGGCCGGAGAAGACGTCCTGGAATTGCAGGAAGTCGACCGTGTTGCGGAGATAGGCCGCGTCGTTGAAGTCGAGCTTGTAGACGCCGACGATGAACCCGCCCAGCACGCCGATGATGTCGGCCACCAGCACGAGGATCGGCAGGGTGACGATGCCCGCGATGAGGCGCGGCACGACGAGGTACTTGAATGGGTTGGTCGAAAGCGTGGTGAGCGCATCGATCTGCTCGGTGACGCGCATCGTGCCGATCTCGGCCGCCATCGCCGCACCGACCCGTCCGGCGACCATCAGGCCCGCCAGCACCGGCCCCAGCTCGCGCGTCAGGGAGACGACGACGACATTGGGGATGGCGCTCTCGGCCGAGAAGCGCGCAAAGCCGGTGTAGCTCTGCAGTGCCAGCACCATGCCGGTGAAGATCGCGGTGAGGCCGACCACGGGGAGCGAGTAGTAGCCGATCTCCATGATCTGCCGGAGGATCTGCTGGCGGTACCAGGGCGGCTGCACCGCCTGGCGTAACGCCTGGAAGGCGAAGGACGAGACGCTGCCGATCGCCTCGAGGAAGGCGAGCGTCATGCGCCCGAGGACGGTCAGCAGCGGAACCGTCACGCGGAGTCCCCCAACGGCGCTTCTCCGGAGGATTCCGGGACGGCGCCGGCGAAGCTGTCGATGTAGGCGCGATGGTAACGCCGGCCGAGCGCGGTCATGACCTCATAGGCGTTGGTGCGCCCGTGCTCAGCAAGGTCGTCCGGCGTGAGGTGCGGACCCAGCGCCTCGACCGTCATGCCGGGCTGGCAGAGCTCTTCGGGGACGTCGGACACGTCGATGGTCACGAGATCCATGGAGATGCGGCCGATGACGGGCACTGTGTGTCCGGCGAGATGCACGTGGGTGCGGTTGACGAGGCTACGGAAATAGCCGTCCGCATACCCGAGCGCAATCGTGGCCACCCGGCTCGGCCGGGCCGACCGCCAGGCGCCGCCGTAGCCCACGGTCTGGAAGGCATCGATCCGGCGGGTCTGCAGGATGCGGACCTGCAGGGTCACGACGCCCAGCATCGGGTTGGACTGGCCGGGCAGGGGATTGATGCCGTAGAGGGCCGCGCCCGGCCGCAGCAGGTCGAAATGGTAGTCGGGCCCGAGGAAAATGCCGGAGGAGTTGGCGAGCGAGGTCGGCGCACCGGGCATGGCGCGCACGAAGGTGCGGAAGCGCGAGAGCTGCTCGCCGTTGACCGGATTGGAGGCCTCCTCCGACGCCACGAGATGACTCATGATCAGCGCGAGCCTGAGGCCACGCAACCGGCCGCGCTCGTTGATCAGAACCTGCGCATCCTCCGCGCTGAAGCCCAGCCGGTGCATGCCGGTGTCGATGTGGACCACGGCGTCGAGCGGCCGGTCGTAACGCTGCGCGGCGGCGCGCCAGGCGTTGAGCTGGCCGAGATGGTTCAGCACCGGCGTCAGCCTGCACTCGACGAAGTCGGGCTCGGTGCCCGAGAGCAGGCCGTTCAGGACATAGATCGGCACGTCGGGCAATACGCCGCGCAGCGCGATAGCCTCGTCGATATGGGCGACGAAGAACTGCCGGCACCCTTCTGCGGCGAGGCGCGGACCCACGATCGTCGCGCCACAGCCATAGGCGTCGGCCTTGAGCACGGCGGCGCAGTCGACCGGTCGGCCGGTCGCGCGGCCTGCGTCGCGCAAGCCCCGCCAATTGGCGGCGATGGCACCGAGATCGATCGAGAGGATCGCGCCGGCGCGGCGTGCAG
>CAYQAY010000123.1:0-7240 GCA_964415585.1 uncultured Reyranella sp. | reverse complement strand
TGGGCGACGGCGGCGCGCATGTCGACATGCTGTGCGACGCCGGCTACCCGACCTATCTCCTCGGCACCTGGGTGCGCGAGAAGCAGGCGATCACGCTCGAGGAAGGCATCCGCAGACTGACCTCCGATCCGGCCGATCTGTTCGGCCTCAAGGATCGCGGCCGCTTGGTGAAGGGCGCGCCGGCCGACGTGGCGATTTTCGACCCCTCGCGCATCGGCTCGAGCAACCATGGCGAACGGCGCTTCGATTTGCCGGGCAAGGCCAAGCGCATCGTGATGCCATCGCGCGGTGTCGAGTACACCATCGTGAACGGCGCCGTGACCTGGGAACAGGGCCGGCTCACCGAGGCGAAGGCCGGCAAGGTGCTGCGCGGCTGACGTGGGCGCGGCTGAGGGTCAGGCCCGGCGGGCGATCCGGCTCGCCACCCGGCCGGGCACCAGACGCACCTTGCGCGGCGCGGCGATCCAGATCGCGACGGCCGACACGGCGCAACAGGCGATGGCGACGACGAATGCCGGCCGGTAGCTGCCCGTCACATCGTGGATGACGCCTGCCGCGAAGGGTCCGGCCGCGCCGCCACCGATCAGCGCGATGGTGATCGTGCCGAAGATCGAGCCGAAGTGCGGGCCCTCGAAGATCTCGGCGACGATCGCGCCCATGACCGATGTCAGCGCGTAGCCGAGCGCACCCTGCGAGATGACCATCAGCCAAAGCAGTGCGGGCGACGGCGCATGTTCGAGCGCAATCAGCGCGGCATAGCAAATTGCGAAGCCGGTGCAGCCCACCGTCCAGATCCATTCGCGGCCGACACGGTCGGACAGCGCCCCGAGGCCGATCTGGCCGGGGATGGCGACGACACTCACGATGCCCAGCCCCCAGGCGGCAGTCAGCGGGTCGAACCCGACCTCCATCAGGTACTTGGTCTGGTGCACCTGCACGGCGTACCAG
The DNA here is from genome assembly GCA_964415585.1 of uncultured Reyranella sp. Classification (GTDB taxonomy): domain Bacteria; phylum Pseudomonadota; class Alphaproteobacteria; order Reyranellales; family Reyranellaceae; genus Reyranella. The sequence continues at coordinate 6,292 of CAYQAY010000123.1, read as the reverse complement.
GCGAACAGCGCCGCGAAGAAGCCGACGACGATCCACCAGAACCGGCCTGTGCGTGCCGCGCGTCCGAGCGTCCATTCGACGGAGGCCCACGCCGCGTCGACGACGTTGGACGGCTCGCGCGTACCGACCGCCGCCATCTCCTGACGCTCTCCATCCGGCCGCAACCCGATATCCTGCGGTCGGCGCCGCACCAGGAGATTGAGCGGACCCAGCGCCAACAGCACGAGCAAACCCATCACCCAGCAGGCGGCGCGCCACCCCTCGCCCTCGATGATCGACTGCAGCCACGGCAGCAACACGATGGCTCCGACGCCGACACCCGAGAAAGCGAGGCTGATGGCGAGGCCGCGGCGGCGCACGAACCAGTTCGGCAGGAACTGCGAATGCGCCGTGAAGGTCATGAGATTGGCACCGCAGCCGACCGCGAGGCCGAGGGTGAGGTAGAGATGCAGCGGCGTCTCGATGGCGGGCGCCAGCAGCAGCCCCGCCGCCACCAGCACCACACCGCTTTCGATGACGACCAGCGGCCCGCGGCGGTCCATTACGCGACCGACGATCGGGCTCAGGACCGCCGAGACCAGGAAGCCGAAGGAGAAGGTGCCGGCCGCGAGCCCGCGATCCCATCCGAACTCGTCGATCAGCGGCGGCATCAGGAGCGAATAGGCCGTCCGCGCCGTGACCGCGATGGCCATGGTGACGAAGGCCACGGCGATGATCACCCAGCCGTAGTAGAACGGCAGGCGTTGCATCCAGTGAGGGGGCGTTTCCTTCATTTTCGTGGAGAGCTTCGCTCCCGGCGCGTCGCAGGTCGAGACGCATTCGTTGACAGGGCCGCATGTCAGGCGACCAATGGAGGCAATGGACTACGACTACATCGTCGTCGGCGCGGGCTCCGCGGGCGCCGTCGTCGCCAACCGGCTGTCGGCCGATCCGCGCCACAAGGTCCTGCTGCTCGAAGCGGGCCCCGCCGGGTCGCCCTGGTCGATCGTCCCCGTCGGCTATGCGCGGATGATCGCCAACCCCGCGGTCAACTGGCTCTACACTGCCGAGCCCGAGGCAAATACCGGTGGCCGCCGCATCCCCGTGCCGCGCGGCCGCCTGCTCGGCGGCTCGAGTTCGCTGAACGGACTCGCCTTCGTGCGCGGTCAGGCGCAGGACTTCGACACCTGGGCGCAGATGGGTAACCACGGCTGGGCCTACGAGGACGTGCTGCCGTTCTTCCGCAAGATGGAGACTTACCAAGGCGGCGGCGACGATCGCTTCCGCGGCCGTGACGGGCCGCTGCGCGTCACCGATCCGCCGGCGCGCGACCCGTTCTATCGGGCGGTGATCGAGGCGGCGGGTCAGGTCGGCATCGCGTACAACCCCGACTACAACGGCGCGCAGCAGGACGGCATTGCCATGAGCCAGGCGACGATCGCCTCGCGTCGTCGCATGAGCACGGCGCACTGCTACCTCGATCCCGTCCGCAAACGCCCCAACCTGCGCATCGAGACCGGCGCCCTGACGCTCGGCCTCACCTTCGACGGCAAGCGCTGCACCGGCGTGCGCTATCGCCTCGGCGACGACATCCACGAGACGCGCGGAGGCCGCGATGTCGTCGTGAGCGCCGGCTCGATCAACTCACCGCAACTCCTCGAGCTTTCGGGGATCGGCCAGCCGGACCGGCTGAGGGCACTCGGCATCGAGGTCCGCCACGCCCTTCAGGGCGTCGGCGAGAACCTGCGCGACCACTACGCGCCCCGCACCCGCTGGAGCGTCGGGGCGCCGGGCTACGTGTACAACGACACGGCGCGCGGCCTCGGCTGGGTTCGCCAGGGCCTGCGGTACCTGCTCTCGGGCGAAGGACTCCTCGGCATGGTGGGCGCGCCGATTCGCGCCTTCGTGCGCTCGCGCGAAGGGCTCGCCGCGCCCGACCTGCTGCTGGGCTGGGTGCCGATGCTGACCGAGCCCGGCCCGAACGGCCCGCGCATCGCCCGCCAGTCGGGCTTCACCTGCTACGCCCACCCGATGCGGCCGGAGAGCAGGGGCAACATCCACATCGTCTCATCCGATCCGGCGGCGGCGCCGGCGATCCGGTTCAACTTCCTTTCGGCGCCGGTCGATGCGGCGCTGACCGTGCGCGCCATCGCGATCGCCCGCTCGATCATGACGGCGCCGGCCATGGCCCCGTTGAAGCTCGGCGAGATGGCGCCCGGCAGGGAGCGCACCACCGACGCCGAGATCATCGACTGGGTGAAGGCCACCGCCGAGACGACCTATCACCCGGTCGGCACATGCAAGATGGGCAACGATGCGGCGGCCGTGGTCGATGCGAAGCTCCGGGTGCACGGCATCTCCGGCCTCAGGATCGCCGACGCCTCGATCATGCCGACGCTGACCTCGGGCAACACCAACGCGCCCACGATCATGATCGGCGAGAAGGCGGCCGATCTGGTGCTGAGGGACGCCGCCTAGCGCATCGCGTCGACGAAGGGCTGCGAGGCTTCCATCATGAAGGTGCAGGAATAGGACGGCGGCGTCAGCGGGAAGACCGCGCACCACAGCGCCTTGCCGGAGCGGCGCGAGGTAACGCCGGTGACGGCGTTCTTGTCCTCCAGCGAGTGGCCTTCCATCGCCTTGAACAGCGCCTCGGCGGTGCTGCCGTCGCACGAACCCTCGATCTCGCCCTTCTTCTTGGGTTTGCCGGCGACGTCGACAGACTCACGGAGGCCGTCATTGCCGATCGCCTGCACCATGCACTCGTAGAGCGCGCGCTTGGCGGGCTTCATCCGGGAGGCCGTGGCGCCGGTCTGCGCGGCGGCCGGCAGGCTTGCCACGACGAGACACAGGGTAATGAGAATCGTCTCGCGGATAGCGCAGATCTTCATGGTCCTTCCTTCAATCCCAGCGATCGGAGATAGCTCCAGCGCACCGTGCCGTTGGCGAACCGGATGCCGTCGAGATACTGCGCCACGGCCTTGTCGATCACCTCCGGCGCGGGCTTCGGCCCCTTGCCGTCGGCGAAGGCCGCGAGCTGGTTCCAGCCCTCCGGGCGCGGGATCGACATCACGGTCGAGGGCGTGTCGAGGTTCTTGTAGGTCCAGAACGACCAGCCGATCCCGTGCTGCTCGTGCAGGCGGCGGAACCGCTCGTTCCACTCGTCGGTGAGTTCGCCGGTTTCGCCGAGGAACAGCGGCACGTCGTGGAGGTTGGAGAAGTTCAGGTGCCGCTGGATCGAGTCGCGCTTCGTCGAGGCCCAGAACGAGTGATAGGTGTAGGCGAGGTTCTTCGCGAAGGGCGGGCCGAACATGGCGAAGCTCGAGCTCCACTGCCCACCCGCCAGGATGACGATGCGCTCGGGATCGACCTCGCGGATCGCCGCCGTCGCCCGCTTGTAGAAGGGCTCGAGCCGCGCGTTGAGCGTCGCCACGTCGTGGTAGGGCGCGGCCGGCTCGTTCAGGATGTCGTAGCCCAGGATCGCCGGATTGCCGCGGTAGCGCCGGGCGATCGCCGCCCACAGTTTGACCGTGAGGTCGCGGTCGCGCGGCACGTAGAACATCAGCGGATAGCCCGGCCCGTCGTCGTGGTTGATGCCGGTCTGGCCGCCCGGCGCGGCGTGCAGGTCGGGGATCACGTAGAGGCCGGCTGCGGCGGCCCAGTCGACCACGCGGTCGAGCAGTGCCCAGCCTTCGCCGCCCAGCTCGCCGTCGGACGCCATGAACAACCGCCAGTGCAGGGGCACGCGCACCATGTTGAAGCCGGCCGACTTGATGAAGCGGATGTCGTCCTCGGTGACGTAGGTGTCGCGATATTGCCGCCAGAACGCCTCGGCGCGCGCCTCTCCGAGGAGCCGGTCGAAGGCGCCGTAGATCAGCCGCGGCGACTTCGCGACCTCGAACTTGAACATGTAGCCTTCGGGCATCAGCCAGTTGCCGAGGCTGATGCCCTTGAGGCGCAGGACGCTCCCGTCGGCCTCGACGAAGTTCTTGCCCTCGATGCGGACCAGCCCGTTTTGCGCGGCCGCCGGCACTGCCAAGCCGAGCAGGAAAAGGAGAGCGACGAGGAGGCGCATGACGCGACTGTAGCAGGCCAGTAAGGTTCGTCCCGACATGATTCTCGCCTCCCTCCTGCTGCCGATCGCCGTCGCGCTGATCGTGATCCTCGTGCAGCGCGTCCGCCTGCCCGTCTTCCTCGCCATCGTCGCCACCACCGTGGTCTACGGCATCGCCGCCGACATGACCTTCCAGTCGGTCGGCAAGGCGTTCGGGCTGGGCTTCACCACGGCGCTGGAACAGGCCGGCCTGCTGGTGGTCGCGGGCGCCCTGGTGGGCGCGCTCCTGCTGCGCACGCCGCTCGGCACCGGCACCTCGGCCGCGATGGGCGTCGCCGCCGGCCTCGGCGCCACCGCCCCGGGCGGCCTCGCGCTGCTGCAGCCCGCCGGCCAGGACGCGCCGCGCCGTGCACTCGGCCTCGCCCTCACCCTTCTCGCCGTCGCCTCGCTGGTGGCGCCTTCGCCGCTCGCCGTCGCGGCGATCTCGGTGATGAAGACGACGGTGCGCACCGAGCTCCTGATCGCCGTGCCCGTCGCCGCCGTCGCGGTGGCGCTCGGCTGGTGGCACGTCGCACGCCAGGTGCCCTCGTCCGACACGCCTGGCCGGCTCGACTGGACCTGGCTCTGCGTCGGCATCCCCATCGGCCTGCTGGTCCTGCAGTCGGTCGCGCAGATGCCCAGCGAGCCCTTGGGCAAGGGCGGCGCGCGCGAGTTCTACATCGGCATCTCCAAGCCGCTGATGCTGACGGCCATCGCCATCACCCTGGCCATCGTGTTCGCCCGCCGCTGGGAACCCTCGGCGCTCGCCGGCCGCTCCTGGGCGCCGCTGCTGCTGGCGGTCGGCGCGTCGGGCGGCCTCGCCCGCGTCTTCGACGAGACCGGCATGGCCGAGCTGCTGGCCGAGCAGGTGCTGCATCCGCGCTACGGCGTGCTGACGCCTTTCCTCGCGGCCGCCGTCGTGAAGACCATGCAGGGCAACACGCTCACCGCCGTGCTGACGGCGTCGGGCATGGTGGAACCGATGCTGCCGGCGCTCGGCCTCGACAGCGCCTCCGGCCGCGCCCTCGCCGCGGCCGCGGTCGGCGCCGGCTCGATCGCGATCTGCCACGTCAACGACCCCTTCTTCTGGATCGCCGCCCACATGGGCCGCCTCTCGCCCGGCCGCGCGCTCTACGTCATATCGCTCGGCAGCGCCGTGATGGCCGCCGGCGGGCTGGTGGTGATCGCCGCGGTGCGCCAGTTCGTCTAGGAGACGCCATTTCTGGACGCCTGCGCTGTCCAGAAATCGGTGTCCAGAAATCGGCCCGCTGATTCCAAACGCTTTTCTCCCCATTTCTGGACAGGACGTGTCCAGAAATGCCGGCCCTGTCCAGAAATGTGTCCAGAAATGGTGTCCAGAAATCAGTCGAGCTTCACGCCCGAGGCCTGGACGGCGGGCGCCCAGAGCTTGCGGTCCTCGGCCACGAATTCGTCGAAGCCCTTGCGGCCCGGCGGCGGCATGTCGAGGCCGAGATCGTCGTTCCAGCGCTTCTGGATGTCCGGACTCTTCAGCGCCTCGCCGATCGCGCCCTCGAGCCTGGCGAGGATCGGCTCCGGCGTGCCGGCCGGCGCGCCGATGCCGTACCACGAGGTCGCGACGTAGCCCGGCACGGTCTCGGCGATCGTCGGGATGTCGGGCGCGGCCTTGGAGCGCTGGGCCGAGGTGACGCCCAGTCCCTTCAGTTTGTTGGCGCGCACGTGCGGCAGCATCGACGGCATGTTGGCGAACATCATGTTCACCGTGCCGGCCATCAGGTCGTGATAGACCGGCCCCGCGCCCTTGTAGGGGACGTGGATGATGTCGACGCCCGCCATCTTCTTGAACAGCTCGCCGCTGAGATGCAGCGACGTGCCCGGTCCCGACGAGGCGAAGGAGTACTTGCCGGGATCCTTCTTGCAGAGGGCGATCAGCTCCGCGACGTTGTTCGCGGGCAGCGACGGCGTCACGCCCAGCAGGTTGGCGAGCAGCGCGACCCGCGAGACGCCCACGATGTCCTTGTCCGGATTGTAGGGCAGCTTCGAATAGAGCATCGGGTTCAGCGTGTGGCTGGCCACCGTGATCAGGCCCAGCGTGTAGCCGTCGGGCGCGGCGCGCGCCAGCTCGGCGGTGCCGATGTTGCCGCCGGCGCCGCCCTTGTTCTCGACCACGAACTGCTGGCCGAGCAGCTTCGTGAGCTGGTCGCACATCAGCCGGCTCACCGTGTCGGTGCCGCCGCCCGG
>CAYQAY010000122.1:0-7304 GCA_964415585.1 uncultured Reyranella sp. | reverse complement strand
ATCAAGGCCGCCAAGCGCATGGTCGAGAAGGAGCGGCCGGAAGTGTGGGACATTCTCGAGGAGGTCATCCGCGAGCATCCCGTGCTGCTGAATCGCGCGCCGACGCTGCACCGTCTCGGCATCCAGGCCTTCGAGCCGGTTCTGATCGAAGGCAAGGCGATCCAGCTCCATCCGCTGGTCTGCACCGCCTTCAACGCCGACTTCGACGGCGACCAGATGGCGGTCCACGTGCCGCTGTCGCTGGAAGCCCAGCTCGAGGCGCGCGTGCTGATGATGTCGACCAACAACATCCTGTCGCCGGCGTCGGGCAAGCCGATCATCGTGCCATCGCAGGACATCGTGCTCGGCATCTATTACATCACGCTGGAACGCGATGGCGAGGCAGGCGAAGGCTCGCTGTTCTCCGACATCGGCGAACTCGAGCACGCGCTGCACAGTCGCACGCTCTCCATGCACGCCAAGATCAAGGCGCGCCTGGAAGCCTATGACGACAAGGGCGTGCTGGCTTCCCGCGTGGTCGAGACCACGCCGGGCCGCATTCTGCTGGCGCAGATCCTGCCGCGTCACGAGAACCTGCCGTTCTCGCTGATCAACCGTCTGCTGACCAAGAAGGATCTGCAGAACGTCATCGACTCCGTCTACCGCCATTGCGGCCAGAAGGAGACGGTGATCTTTGCCGACCGGCTGATGGGCCTCGGCTTCTATCACGCGTGCCGTGCCGGCATCTCGTTCGGCAAGGACGACCTCGTCATTCCGGCCGCCAAGGAGAAGCTGGTCGGGCAGACGCAGAAGGAAGTGAAGGAGTACGAGCAACAGTACCAGGACGGCCTGATCACGTCGGGCGAAAAGTACAACAAGGTGGTCGACGCCTGGTCGCGCTGCTCCGATCGCGTGGCCGAGGAGATGATGAAGGGCATTTCGACGCCCCGTCCCGGCCGCCCGGTCAACTCGGTGTGGATGATGGCGCACTCCGGTGCGCGCGGATCGACCACGCAGATGAAGCAGCTTGCGGGCATGCGGGGGCTCATGACCAAGCCCTCGGGCGAGATCATCGAGACGCCGATCATCTCGAACTTCAAGGAAGGCCTCTCGGTGCTGGAGTACTTCAACTCCACCCACGGCGCCCGCAAGGGACTGGCCGACACGGCGCTCAAGACGGCGAACTCGGGCTACCTGACCCGCCGTCTGGTCGACGTGGCGCAGGACTGCATCATCTTCGAGGAGGATTGCGGCACCGAACGCGGCCTCACGATGCGTGCGGTCGTCGACGGCGGCGACGTGATCGAGCCGCTCTCCGAGCGCGTCCTCGGCCGCACCGCGCTCGACGACGTGGTCGATCCGGTGAACGGCACGTTGATCTGCAAGGCGGGCGACCTCATCGACGAGGTCACGGTCGAGCAGATCGACAAGGCCGGCATCGAGGAGATCCGTATCCGTTCGGTCCTGACCTGCGAGACCAAGACCGGCGTCTGCGGCAAATGCTACGGCCGCGACCTGGCCCGCGGTACCAAGGTCAACATCGGCGAGGCGGTCGGTGTCATCGCCGCCCAGTCGATCGGCGAGCCGGGCACCCAGCTCACGATGCGTACCTTCCATATCGGCGGCGCCGCGCAGCGCGGCGCGGAGCAGTCGAACATCGAGGCGAGCCACGACGGCACCATCCAGGTGCGCAACCGCAACGTCGTCATCAACAGCCAGGGTGTTCCGGTCGTTATGGGCCGCAACACCGAGATGGTGCTGATCGACGGCGCCCAGCGCGAGCGCGCCAAGCATCGCGTGCCCTACGGTGCGCGCCTGCTGGTGGATAACGACACTCCCGTCTCCAAGGGGCAGAAGCTCGCCGAGTGGGATCCGTACACCCTGCCGATCATCACCGAGAAGGCAGGCAAGGCGGTTTACGTCGACCTCGTCGAGGGTGTGTCGATGCGCGAGGTGATCGACGACTCGACCGGCATCTCCAACCGTGTCGTCGTCGACTGGAAGGGGCAGCCGCGCGGCGGCGACCTGCGTCCGCGCATCGTCATCCACGATGCCGACGGCAACCCGATCATGCTGGCGAACGGGCAGGAGGCCCGCTACCTGCTGTCGCTCGACTCGGTGCTTTCTGTCGAGAACGGCCAGGATGTCCACGCCGGCGACATCCTCGCGCGTATCCCGCGCGAGGGCGGCAAGAACCGCGACATCACGGGCGGTCTGCCGCGCGTGGCGGAGCTGTTCGAGGCGCGCAAGCCCAAGGACTTCGCGATCATCTGCGACATCGCGGGCCGCATCGAGTTCGGCAAGGACTACAAGAACAAGCGCCGCGTGCTCATCGTGCCGGAAGGCGAGGGTGCGGAGCCGGTCGAGTACCTGATCCCGAAGACCAAGCGCATCGCCGTCCAGGAAGGCGACTTCGTGGAGCGTGGCGACCTGCTGATCGACGGCAACCCGGTGCCGCACGACATCCTGCGCGTTTTGGGCATCGAGAAGCTGGCCGAGTATCTCGTCAACGAGATCCAGGAGGTCTATCGACTCCAGGGCGTGAAGATCAACGACAAGCACATCGAGACGATCGCGCGTCAGATGCTGCAGAAGGTCGAGATCACGGAGGCCGGCGATTCGACTTTCCTGATCGGCGAGCAGGTCGACAAGCAGGAGTTCGAGCTGGAGAACGCCAAGCTCCTGGCCGAGAAGCTCAAGCCCGCCAAGGCCGATCCGGTCCTGCTGGGCATCACCAAGGCGAGCTTGCAGACCAAGTCGTTCATCTCGGCGGCCTCCTTCCAGGAGACCACCCGCGTGTTGACCGAGGCGGCCGTCTCGGGCCGAGTGGACACCCTGCAGGGCCTGAAGGAGAACGTGATCGTCGGCCGCCTGATCCCGGCGGGTACCGGCGGCGTCGTCAACCGTCTCAAGGCCATCGCCGCGCAACGCGACCGGGCGATTCTGGCCGCCGGTGCCGACGGCGAGGATCAGCCGGTCCCGACGTTGGAAGAGGAACGCGCGGCGGACTGATCGCTGCTCTGCACCTAAGGAACGAAGGCCGTCGCCGCAGGCGACGGCCTTCTCTTTTTCAGGCTGCCTGCCGGACCGCCCAGTCCTTCCGCATCAGCAGCCAGACCATCTGCGAGCCACGTCCTTCGACGTAGTCGGCGATCAGGAGGTCGACGAGCCGAGCGCCCTGCCTCTCCTTGATGCGGCGCGAGCCGTGGTTTTCCTGGGCGTTCGTCAGCCACAGATGTTCCCAGCCCAGTTTGTTGAAAGCGTAGGCGGTGATGCGCTCCGCAGCCTCGCTCATCAGGCCGCGGCCCTGGAATTCCGGATCGAGCCAGAAGCCGCGCTGGCTGCGGCTGATGCCATCGTCGGGCCACAGGCTGATGACGCCGATCAGGTCGGCCGGGCCGGACTTCGGGATGATTGCCCAGTGGGACTTCTCGCCGCGGGACATCTCCTCGAGGCAGCCCGCCACATAGGTGGCAGCGCCGTCGGCCGGGTAGGGCCAGGGCACCGTGGCGTCGAGCCAGCGCACGATCTCCCAGCGCGGGAAGCGGCGCTGGATGACGGGGGCATCCTTGCTCCGCACCGGGCGCAGGGCGAGTCGCGGCGTGTGAAGCACCGGCGTCGGCGGCATCAGCGGTCTGGGTGGCATCTCGGTCTCGCTTCCGTTGGCCGGGAAGGCGGGACCTGTTGAGCTGACCCCGGCTTTCGCGGCGGGGTCAGGTTCTGAAGTCGGGTTCTAGATCGGATGAACGCGCACGACTTCGCCTGCCCCAAAGTTTCCTTTGGCAGCCGAGGTCGGAAGACGGTTGAACTGGCGCGACATGGCGATGCACATAACGCAGACGGCGCGCCAAGTAAACTTGTGGCGACATCGAGGCAGGCCTACCAGATATAGTTGATAGATTCTTGCGCTGGCCGATGACACCGAGTCAGGAACGAATTGATTCCGGCCGGGCGGGAATAACCAACGAAATCAAAGCGGAAACCCGCGTGCCGTGCTTGACCTGCAGATAACGCGGCCATATAAGCGCGCCACCTCGCCGGGGGGCTGGTAGTTGGCCAAAAGCCAAGACGCAGCCTGACGTCGAGGACCGCTACAAGTCAGGCCATTCGGCCGCGAAGCTTTTTCCTCGCGCGGGGCTGCGCTCTTGCCGCCATGCCCGCGCATTCGCTTTGCGCCAGTAGACCGATGTTGGGCGGAACCGAGACGGCGTTAAGGAAACCGGAAATCGATGCCGACCATCAATCAGCTTATCCGCAAGCAGCGCCACGGACTCAAGTCGCACAACAAGGTGCCGGCGCTGCAGGCCTGCCCGCAGAAGCGCGGCGTTTGCACCCGCGTCTACACGACGACACCGAAGAAGCCGAACTCGGCGCTGCGCAAGGTCGCCAAGGTGCGCCTCACCAACGCCTACGAGGTGGTGAGCTACATCCCGGGTGAGGGCCACAATCTGCAGGAGCACTCGGTCGTCATGATCCGCGGCGGCCGCGTGAAGGACCTTCCGGGCGTCCGCTACCACATCATTCGCGGCACCCTCGATACGCAGGGCGTCAAGGACCGCAAACAGCGCCGTTCGAAGTACGGCGCCAAGCGTCCCAAGTAAGGCGCGGAGGAACACATGTCCCGTCGTCGCGCAGCCGAAAAGCGTGAAGTTCTGCCGGACGCCAAGTTCGGCGATATCGTTCTCTCGAAGTTCATGAACACGCTCATGGAGCGTGGCAAGAAGTCGGTCGCCGAGCACATCGTCTACGGCGCGCTCGACGAGGTCGAGGCCAAGCTCAAGCAGGATCCGGTCCCCGCCTTCCACGAGGCGCTCGAGAACGTGAAGCCGGCCGTCGAGGTCCGCTCGCGCCGCGTCGGCGGCGCCACCTACCAGGTTCCCGTCGAGGTCCGCCCCGAGCGCCGCCAGGCGCTGGCCATCCGGTGGATCATCCAGGCCGCGCGCGACCGCGCCGGCCACAGCATGCAGGAGAAGCTCTCCGCCGAGCTGCTCGACGCATTCAACCGCCGCGGTAACGCCGTCAAGAAGCGCGAGGACACCCACAAGATGGCCGACGCCAACAAGGCGTTCGCGCATTACCGCTGGTAAGCGTCCTCCAGGCCCCCCTCCGAGAAAGCCCCCTCCATGGCTCGCACCACTCCCATCGCGCACTACCGCAACATCGGTATCATGGCGCATATCGACGCCGGCAAGACGACGACGACCGAGCGCATCCTCTACTACACCGGCAAGTCGCATAAGATCGGCGAAGTCCACGACGGCGCCGCGACGATGGACTGGATGGAGCAGGAGCAGGAGCGCGGCATCACGATCACGTCCGCCGCGACGACGTGCTTCTGGAAGGTCGAGTCGGGTCCGTTCAAGGACACCAGCTACCGCGTGAACATCATCGATACGCCCGGTCACGTCGACTTCACCATCGAGGTCGAGCGTTCGCTGCGCGTGCTCGATGGCGCGGTCTGTGTGTTCGACTCCGTCGCCGGCGTCGAGCCGCAGTCGGAGACGGTGTGGCGCCAGGCCGACAAGTACGGCGTGCCGCGCATCTGCTTCGTCAACAAGATGGACCGCACGGGCGCCAACTTCTATCGCACCGTCGACATGATCGTGGACCGTCTCGGCTCCAAGCCGCTCGTGACGCAGCTTCCGATCGGCTCGGAGGCCGAGTACAAGGGCCTGGTCGACCTCGTCTCGAACAAGGCGATCATCTGGCTGGAAGAGACGCTCGGCGCGAAGTTCGAGATCGTCGAGATCCCGGCCGACATGAAGGAAAAGGCCGCGGAATACCGCACCAAGATGATCGAGATGGCCGTCGAGCAGGACGACGAGGCCATGACGAAGTACCTCGACGGCGAGGAGCCGGACTACGACACGCTGATCAAGTGCATCCGCAAGGGCACGATCTCCTACGCGTTCGTCCCCGTGCTGTGCGGCTCCGCCTTCAAGAACAAGGGCGTGCAGCCCATGCTCGACGCTGTCGTGAACTATCTGCCGGCACCGACCGACGTGCCGGACGTCAAGGGCGTGAAGATGGGCTCCGACGAGCCGATCACCCTGCCGTCGAGCGACGACGCCCCGCTGTCGGCTCTGGCGTTCAAGATCATGACCGACCCGTTCGTCGGCTCGCTGACCTTCGCGCGCGTCTACTCGGGCGTCCTCGAGTCTGGCACCGGCGTGCTGAACAGCACGAAGGACCGCAAGGAGCGCATCGGCCGCATGCTGCTGATGCACGCCAACAACCGTGAGGATGTGAAGGAAGCCCGCGCCGGCGACATCATCGCCCTGGCCGGCCTCAAGAGCGTCACCACCGGCGACACGCTCTGTCTGTCGGAGAATGCGGTCATCCTCGAGAAGATGGACTTCCCGGAGCCCGTCATCGAGCTCGCCATCGAGCCGAAGTCGAAGGCTGACCAGGAGAAACTCGGCCAAGCGCTGGGCCGTCTCGTGCAGGAGGATCCTACCTTCCGCGTGACGACCGACCAGGAGACCGGCCAGACCGTCATCAAGGGCATGGGTGAGCTCCATCTCGAGATCAAGGTCGACATCCTGCGCCGCACCTACAAGGTCGAGGCCAATGTCGGCGCCCCGCAGGTGGCCTACCGCGAGACGCTCGGCCGCAAGGCGGAGATCGACTACACCCACAAGAAGCAGTCGGGCGGCTCGGGCCAGTTCGCCCGCGTGAAGCTGGTGTTCGAGCCGGGCGAGCCGGGTTCGGGCTACAGCTTCGAGAGCAAGATCGTCGGCGGCTCGATCCCGAAGGAGTTCATCCCGGGTGTCGAGAAAGGCCTCGAGGCTTCGCGCGAAACCGGCGTGCTGGCCGGCTTCCCGGTGATCGACTTCAAGGTCTCGCTGATCGACGGCGCCTACCACGACGTCGACTCGAGCGTGCTGGCGTTCGAAATCGCCGCCCGCGCGGCGTTCAAGGAAGGCCTGCAGAAGGCCCAGTGCAAGCTTCTCGAACCGATCATGAAGGTCGAGGTCGTGACGCCGGAAGACTACATGGGCGATTGCATCGGCGATCTGAACAGCCGCCGCGGGCAGATCCAGGGCATGGAAGCCCGTGGTAACGCGCAGGTCATCAACGCAATGGTGCCGCTCGCCAATATGTTCGGCTACGTGAACACGCTGCGGTCGATGACCCAGGGTCGCGCGGCCTACACCATGACCTTCGACCACTACGCACCTGTACCGCAGGCCGTGGCGGACGAAGTCGTCGCCAAGCTGGCGGGCTGAGGCCCGCCGATCGAACGAAACCGATTTGACCAGGGACGAGGACCATGACGAAGGCGAAGTTTGAGCGGACGAAGCCGCACTGCAACATCGGTACGA
>CAYQAY010000121.1:0-7452 GCA_964415585.1 uncultured Reyranella sp. | reverse complement strand
TCGAACACGCGCTCCTCGCCGCCGTTGAAGAAGAACGTGACGTGCGCATATTTCTCGGTCTCGGCGATGCGGAGCTGCTTCATGCCGGCGCGCGAGATCGTTTCGCCCAGGCCCATCTTGATGACCTCGGGCGGAAACAGCGTCTTGAGGAACGGGCTGAGGGCTGCCGAGTATTCAACCATGCCGACGGCAACGGAGAACTTCGCGACGCGGGCACGGTTGAAGCCGTCGAAACGCGGATCGAGCAGGGCGGTCAGGATCTGGCGAGCGCGGTCGGCGCGGAAGTTCAGCATCAGCAGGCCATCGCCGTCCTTGATGCCGGTATAGCCGTCGATCACGGTTGGCAGTACGAACTCGTCGTCGAGATTCGCGGTGTAGCCTTTGTCGATCGCCTCCTTTGGCGTTGCGGCATGCTGGTTGCCCCTGGCGTCGACGATGGCGTCGTAGCCCAGGGCAACACGCTCCCATCGCTTGTCGCGGTCCATCGGATAGAAGCGGCCCGCCGCCGTGGCGAACCGGATCGGCAGATCGGCCTTGAGGCCTGCCTGGATATGGTCGAGGCACTCGTGCGCGCTGCGGGGCGGCATGTCGCGACCGTCGAGGAAGGCGTGGATCCAAACCGGCACGCCCGCACCCGCGATCATGTTCGCAAGGAAGACCAGGTGATCCTGATGCGCGTGCACGCCACCGGGGGATGCCAGCCCCATCAGATGGAAGGCGCCGCCGCTCTTCTTCAGGCCGGCGATCGCGTCGAGCAGGATCGGATGGCGGGCGAGCGAGCCGTCTTCGATGGCGTTGTCGATGCGCGGCAGCTCGGGCACGGCGACGCGGCCGGCGCCCAAGTTCATGTGGCCGACCTCGGAGTTGCCCATCTGCCCCTTGGGCAGGCCGACGAAGCCTTCCGACGCGTCGATCAGCCCCTGCGGGCAGGTCGCGACCATTCGGTCGAAGTTGGGAGTCCTGGCGCCCAGAATGGCGTTGTACGAGGTTGCCGTCCGATGACCCCAGCCATCGAGGATGCAGAGAAGTGCCGGTCGCGGAATGGTACGCGAGGCCATCAGGTCGCCTTTCGCGTCTTGGGACGCTCGCGCTCCACGGCGTTGAACTTGTTGGGGCAGGAGAGTTCGCGCGGGTCGGTGTTGGGGTTTTGGTCCGGCACCTCGATGGCGCAGAAGACGAACTCGCCGCGCGGCTCGCCGTCGATCGTGATGTCGTAGGTGTAGGTGCCAGGCGGATCGCCCGGGATGATGCACCAGGAGCGCTGCAGCACGCCGTCCTGCACAGTCTCGAACATGCGGGTCGTGGCACGCGTCTTGTCGGCGCTGACCTCGGTCTCGGGACCGGCGATCACCTGCTCGGCCGGCTGCGAGGTCGTAAGAACCTCCTTCAGCGAGACGACACGGTTGGGGCCGCCGAGGTACATGCGCCACCCGAAGCAGGCGCGATTGAACAAAAGGGGGATGGCGTTGGTCTCGTAGTGGCGCTGCTTGCCGTCCTCGCCCATGATCGAAACGTAGGGGATCGAGCGCACGGGATTGGCCCCCGGTCGCTGTACCGGCGTGGTCTGGGCCGCGGCGGTGGCGGCGAAGAGGACGGCGGCGGAAGCGGCCAGAAGCCACCGGGGAAGGGCGCGCATGACCTGCAATGTAGCCCCTGTTTTTCGTCAGAACAGAGGCAAAATCGACGCTCCGCCGGCCCTCTCAGGCGCGGTGGTAGGGGTGCCCGGCCAGGAGCTGCTGGGCCCGGTAGATCTGCTCGGCGAGCATGCCGCGGGCCAGCAGGTGGGGCCACGTCATCGGTCCGAACGACAGGACCAGAGCGGCCTTCTTCAAGAGCGGCTCGGCATGCCCGTCGGCGCCGCCGACCAGGAAGGCCACGTCCGACGCGGAACTGTCGCGCCACTGCGCGAGCCGGGCGGCGAAGGCCTCGCTATCCAGCACCTTGCCGCGGCGATCGAGCGCCACCAGGATGGCGCCGGCGGGGGCGGCCTGCAGCAGGAGCTCGCCTTCGCGCTGCATGAGCTGCGCGGGTGGCAGCTTGCGCTTCTCGTCGAGCTCCCGGAGCGTGAGCGGCCAGCGGATGCGGCCGGCATAGTGGTCGTACAGATCGCGCTCGGGACCGCGTGCAGCGCGGCCGATGGCAGCTATCGTGATCTTCAAGTCAGGCGCGCTTGCGCCGCGGCTTGGCGGCGGCCTTCTTCACCGGTTTGGCAGCAGCCTCGTTCTCCAGCGCCCACATCTTCTCCAGCGCATAGAATGCGCGCGGCTCGGGCCGGAACACGTGCACGACGATGTCGCCCGCATCGACCAGCACCCAGTCGCCGCCCTGCTTGCCTTCGACCGGCGTATGGCCGTGCCCGGCCTGCTTCAGCCTGTCGGCGAGGTGGTCGGCGATCGCCACGACCTGGCGGTTGGAACGGCCGGAGGCGATGACCATGTAGTCTGCGAAGGCGGACTTGCCCTTGAGGTCGATGACGACGACGTCCTCGGCCTTGTCGTCCTCGAGCGAGCGTCGCACCAGCGTGAGCAGGGCGTCGGTGGCTTTGCTTCGGTCGGGAAGCTGGCGAGGCTTGTCGGAGATGGTCTTTCCTTTCGATCTGCTACGTTCGGGCCGGACGGCCCGAAGCGCCGTCGCGGAATGGCTGTCCAGCCTACTCGGGATAAAGCACCAGACCGGCGGCTCGCAAGAGGCGAGGCGGCGGGAGCGGGCCGCGTGGAGTCTGTTGCGGGCGAAGGTGCGTGGGGCCGTCGCGGCGAGCGCCGAATACCCCCAGCCGGGGCGGGCGAAGGCGGCGATGGGGATGGAGGCAAACAGGTCGCGCCAGCCCGCCCAGTCGACGAGCTGTGGCAGGATGTCGGCGCCCATCAACCAGACGAACCTGGCGTGCGGATAGACGTGCTTCAGCGCCTGCACCGTGTCGAGCGTGTAGCGCGTGCCGAGATGCAGCTCGGGCGCATCGACACGGATTTTCGGGTGATTGGCGAGCTGGCGGGCCCGGGCGACTCGGGTCGCCAACGGCTCCATGCCATCGCCGCTCTTGAGCGGGTTCTGTGGCGAGACCAGCCACCACACTTCATCGAGCCCGAGGCGACGCAGGGCCTCGAGGCTGACGTGACGATGGCCCGGATGCGCCGGATTGAACGAGCCGCCCAGCAGGCCGATGCGCCGCGTCGTCGCGCGCGACACGCCCGGCATCGGATGCAGCATCGTCACGAGCGAAGCCTCACGGGCGAAGCGTGCCCTTGCCGCGCACGATATTCTTGTAGGTCGTGAGTTCTACCAGCCCGACCGGCCCGCGGGCGTGCATGCGGTTGGTCGAGATGCCGATCTCCGCACCCAGCCCGAACTCGGCGCCGTCGGCGAACTGGGTGCTGGCGTTGTGCATCACGATGGCGCTGTCGACCTCGTCCAGGAAGCGCCGGGCCGTGGCATCGTTCTGGGTCACGATCGACTCGGTATGCTGGCTGCCGTAGCGCGCGATGTGGTCGATCGCGCCCGCGACACCATCCACTGTCGCGACGGAGATGATCGGCTCGAGGTATTCGGTGCGCCAATCCTTCTCGGTGGCCGCAATGGCCCTGGGATCGCGCTTCTGCACCTCGGCGTCGCCGCGCACCTCGCAGCCGAGCTCGTGCAGGCGTGAGAGAACGGGCATCAGGTGCGTGTCGAGTGCAGCCTTGTCGATCAACAGGGTCTCGGCGGCGCCACAGACACTGACACGGCGCATCTTGGCGTTGGCCACCAGCTCACGCGCCATGGCGATGTCGGCGTCACGGTCGACATAGACGTGGCAGATGCCGTCATAGTGGCGCAGCACCGGCACACGGCTCTCCTGCGTCACGCGGTCGATCAGCGAACGCCCGCCGCGCGGCACGACCAAGTCGAGCCAGTCCATCGCTTTCAGCATCTCGCCAACAGCGGTGCGGTCGGTCGTCGGCACCAGGGCGACGCAATCCTCGGGCAGGCCGGCATCCTTCAAGGCACGACGCAGCAGCTCGACGATGGCACGCGAGGAATGGAAGCTGTCGGAGCCGCCGCGCAGGACGACGACATTGCCCGACTTGATGCAGAGGGCGCCGGCATCGGCCGTCACGTTGGGGCGGGCCTCATAGATCACACCGATGATGCCGATCGGCACGCGCACACGGCTGATCGAAAGCCCGTTCGGGCGCTGCCACTCCTCGATCGTGACGCCCACGGGGTCGGGCAGGGCCACGATGTCGTCGAGGCCCCGGGCCATCGCCTCGATGCGCGCGTCGTTCAGCAGCAGGCGGTCCTGCAGAGCGCTCGACATGCCGGCGGCCTTGGCCGCCTCGATGTCACGTGCGTTGGCGGCGAGAATCGTGGCCTTGCTGTCGCGGATCAGGCGCGCAGCCTCCGACAGCGCCTTGTTCTTGGCTTCGGTCGAGGCGGTGCGCAGCGCGGCCGCGGCCGCCTTCGCGCGGCGGCCGAGCTCGGCAACGAGGGCAGCGATGTCTCCGGCAGGCTTGGTTTGGACGTTCATGGCCGCTCCAGTATAGCTCATTCGACCACGAGATCGTCGCGGTGGACCATCTCGTCACGGCCGCGAAAGCCCAGCAGCTTCTCGATCTCTGCGCTCTTGCGGCCGGCGATCCGTCGGGCATCCTCGGCAGCGTAGGCGACCAGCCCGCGAGCCAACACCCGGCCGTCGGGGTCGCGCACGTCAACCACGTCGCCGCGCCGGAAATCACCCGCGACCGAGGTGACGCCGGCCGGCAGCAGGCTCTTTCCTGACGAAAGCGCCTTCGCTGCCCCAGCATCGACGACCAACCAGCCCGAAGTCTTGAGCGAACCCCTGATCCACTTCTTGCGGGCCGAGAGAGGCGAGCCCTCGGGCAGGAACCAAGTGCAGCGCGCTGTGCCGTCGATCAGCGCACCCAGGGCACCGACCTTGCGGCCGTCGGCGATCGCCATCGAGCAACCCGCGGCCATGGCGATGCGACCGGCCATCAGCTTGGTGACCATGCCGCCGTTCGACAGCTCGGAGGCGGCAACCCCCGCCATCGCCTCGATCTCCGGCGTGATCTCACGAATCTCGGGAATGAACGTCGCCGAGGAGTCGCTCCTCGGGTCGCCCGTGTAGAGACCATCGATGTCGGAGAGCAGCACCAGCGTGTCGGCCGAGATCATCTCGGCGACGCGCGCGCCGAGACGGTCGTTGTCGCCGAAGCGGATTTCGTCGGTCGCCACCGTGTCGTTCTCGTTGATCACCGGCACCGCACCAAGGCCGAGCAGCGTCGCCATGGTCTGACGCGCGTTGAGATAGCGGCGGCGCTCCTCCGAATCGTGCAGGGTCAGCAGGATCTGCGCGACGGTGATGCCGTGCCGTGCCAGCGATTCCTGGTAGGCCTGGGCGAGCCGGATCTGGCCGGTCGCGGCGGCGGCCTGGCTTTCCTCCAGCCGCAGCGCGCCGGCGGCGAGCTTCAGGCTGGTGCGGCCGAGCCGGATCGCGCCGGACGAGACCAGCACGACCTCGCAGCCCTTCTGGTGCAGGCGTGCGACATCGTCGGTCAGTGCGTTCAGCCAGTCGCGCCGGACCTCGCCCTTCGCTTCGTCCACCAGGATCGAGGACCCGATCTTCACGACCAGGCGGCGGGTGGCCGCGAGGGGGCTCATGCCGCTTCCCTGGCCGTCTGCTTTTCGACCAGCTTCATCAGTTCGTGCAGCAGGGGCTGCACGCCCTGGCCGGAGACGCCGGAGATGACGTACACGGTCTTGCGGCTCGCCTTGGCAAGCGCAGCACGCTTGGTCTCGATGTCTTCTTCAGTCATGGCGTCGGTCTTGTTGAGCGCCACGATCTCCTTCTTGCGCGCGAGATTGCCGCCGTAGGCGCGCAGCTCGCCGCGCACGGTCTTGTAGGCGCCGGCGACATCGTCCTGGGTGCCGTCGACGAGATGAAGCAGGGCACGGCAGCGCTCGACATGGCCGAGGAAGCGCGTGCCGAGGCCGGCGCCTTCATGCGCGCCTTCGATCAGGCCCGGAATGTCGGCCATCACGAACTCACGCTGGCCCACCTTCACGACGCCGAGCCCGGGATGAAGCGTCGTGAACGGGTAGTCGGCGACCTTGGGGCGTGCATTGCTATTGCTCGCCAGAAATGTCGACTTGCCCGCGTTGGGAAGGCCGACCAGGCCGATGTCGGCGATCAGCTTCAGGCGCAGCCACAGCGCTTTTTCCTCGCCCGGCCAGCCCTTGTCGGCGCGTCGCGGGGCGCGGTTGGTCGAGGTCTTGTAGTGCAGGTTGCCGTAGCCGCCGTCGCCGCCCTTGGCGAGCACGACCTTCTGGCCGATCTCGGTCATGTCGACGAGCAGCGTCTCGTTGTCCTCGGCGAATATCTGCGTGCCGCGAGGCAGGCGCAGCACGATATCCTTGCCCTTGCCGCCGGTGCGCTGGCTGCCCATGCCGTGATGGCCGGTCTCGGCCTTGAAGTGCTGGGCGTAGCGGTAGTCGATCAGCGTGTTGAGGCCGTCGACGCACTCGGCGATCACGTCGCCGCCGCGGCCTCCGTCACCGCCGTCCGGTCCGCCGAACTCGATGAACTTCTCGCGACGAAAGCCCACGCAACCGGCGCCGCCGTTGCCGGAGCGAATGTAGATCTTGGCCTGGTCGAGGAATTTCATGAGCCTGGGTCCAGAAACGAAAAAGGGGGAACGGCGAGCCGCTCCCCCTTCGCAATCCGATCGGATGGGAACGGCTATTCGGCGGCCATCTTGGCCGGGTTCTTGGCCGGCGCCGGCAGCACGTTCACCTCGACCTTGCCACCCGAACGGGTGCGGAAGGACACCACGCCGTCGGCGGTGGCGAACAGAGTGTGGTCGCGGCCGACGCCCACGTTCTCGCCGGGGCTCATCCTGGTGCCACGCTGGCGGACGAGGATGTTGCCCGACAGGACCTTCTGGCCGCCGAAGCGCTTGACGCCCAGGCGCTTGCCGTCGGAGTCGCGGCCGTTGCGCGAGGAGCCGCCTGCTTTCTTGTGTGCCATCGTTGGTCTCCGGTCGCTCTAGCTCAGGCGACGATCTGTTCGATCTTGACCACCGTCAGGTCCTGACGATGACCGTTCTTGCGGCGCGAGTTCTGGCGGCGCCGCTTCTTGAAGACGATCAGGTGCGGCCCGCGGGCCTGCTTGACGATCGAGCCCACGACCTTGGCACCGGCCACGGTCGGCGCACCGACCCTGTCGCCGACCATCAGCACGTCGGTGAACTCGACCTTGGCGCCGGCCTCGCCCTCGATCTTTTCGACCGTGAGCTGGTCGTCGGCGGCGACCGTGTATTGTTTTCCACCCGTGCGGATAACGGCGATCATGATGACACCCGACTGCAGGCTTCCGGCCCGAAATGCCGCAAAGCACGAAAGAGCGCGGCGGGCCCGCAGGACCCGCCGGAGGAGGGCGGAATATACGCAGGCGGCCTCCCGAGTCAATGTCGGCAG
>CAYQAY010000120.1:1763-7793 GCA_964415585.1 uncultured Reyranella sp. | reverse complement strand
GATTTCCGCTACGACGAGCTGGCACGTCAGCTGAAGGTACGCGGGCTGAACACCCTGACCCGCGAATTGTTCTTGAGGTTGTGCCGGGAGGAAGGCCTGCTTGCCGAGCCGCCAGCCGATCTCGATCCGTTCTTGCCGATCGCGATCCGGAGCTTCCTCGGCATCGCCGCCGACATCGTCGGCGCGGCGCCGGAAGACACACTTCTGCTCACGGCCGAGTTCCGCCAGCGCTACCTGCGCGACGATCGGGAATGGCAGCGCGACATCAGGCCGATGGTGGAAGCGTTCTTGAGGAAGGCGGCGAGGCGGAGTCCAAAGCTGCGTCTGGTATTGGATGCCCACGCGTCGATCGCCTTTCTCTCGGGCAGCGTCCTTGACCTGAAATCCGGTGTGGAGACGCATCTCGTTCAGAAAGGACGGGTGGGGACGCGGGTGTGGCGCGCGGATGACGGGTCGGCGGCAAAAGGGGCGCGGTTCGAAGTCGCGGAAGAATCGCTGGCAAGTCGCGGGCACGAGATCGCCATTGCGATCAGCGTATCTCAACCGGCCACCCCTCAGGCGCGAGCCTACATCGCCGCCAACTTACCCAACGTAGGCAAAGTGATTTCCTTTGCCATGCCCGCTGGACCGGGCCAGCAAAGCGTCACCGGCGGCGAACACGCCTCCGCCCTCGCAGAACAGGTGTCCAATTGCGTTCGGGAGGTGAAGGCCGCTAATCCGGACGCCGTGGTCCACATCTTTGCGGCCTGTCCCAACAGTCTCCTGTTCTTTCTTGGTCAGCACCATCAGGGCATTGCCCCTTGCATCGTCTATGAGTTCGACTTCGACCGCCGGGGACACAAGACCTACCAACCCTCGTTCACCATCGACTGAGACCGCCGATCTTGAGCGATCCCGCAGCGGTTGAGTGTTCCTTCTTGGGAGGACGCATTGGCCAAGAACATCATCATCTTTTCCGACGGGACCGGCCAGGACGGCGGCGTCCGTGCCGAGCAACGCATGAGCAACATCTACAAGATGTATCGTGCCTGCAGGGTCAGCCCGGAAACTGCCATCGATCCAAGGGATCAGGTGACATTCTACGATCCTGGTCTGGGCACCGAGACGACGGCAACGGGCATGACTGGCCTGGTACGCTGGATACAGAAGACCCTTGCCTCGGTGTCAGGGCGCGGCATCACGACGAACATCGTCGACTGCTACGAATTTCTGATCAACCACTACGAACCGGGCGACCGGATCTTCCTTTTCGGATTCAGTCGCGGCGCCTATACCGCGCGCAGCCTCGCAAATCTTCTGATGCTCTGCGGGGTCCCGACTCGACAGGGCGACCGGCCCCTGCAGCGTTTCAGGAAGTCGACCCGCGATATCGCTCACGAGGCGGTTCATGACGTGCTGGAGCATGGCGCGGGCCATCCGCGCGCCACGTTCGAGGAGGAGCGCCTGGAACTCGCTCGGCGCTTCCGTGCGGAGTATGGCGCCGACCACGAATCCGGTGAAGTCCATCGCTCCAACGCAGCGCCCTACTTCATTGGCGTGTTCGACACGGTCGCGGCGCTCGGCGTCAAAGGCGCGCTGGCAATCGCCATCAAGGTATCGCTCGTGATGGGGGCGGGCGTGCTCGCGGCGGTCCTCTCTATTATCCCGTCGTTGGCAATCGGCGGCATTCTGTTCCTTCTGGGCTTTGCTTTCTGGTGGTCGGTGCTGGCACTTGTTGTGGCCGCTGCCGTTCTGGGCGGCGCCCTCATGCATTGGCGCCAGCGCAAGTCCATCAGGAAGGTCATCAAGGATTTTCCGAATCCGGGCGATCGATCGACTCATCTCGCCGAATGGAAGGGCGAACACTTCGACCGCCTGCTCAGTCGGTTCGTAGGGTATGCACGCTCGGCAAACGCGATCGATGAAACACGGGAAGACTTTGCTCGCGTTCCCTGGGGCCCTACGGCTGAAATGGAGACCGAACGCAACGGCATCCCGACCTTCAAGCAGATCTGGTTCGCGGGCAACCACTCCGACATCGGCGGTAGCTACCCGGAGACGGAGTCGCGTCTCTCCGATGTGGCACTGGGATGGATGATCGAGGAAGCAGTTGGAGTCCCTGACGGTCTCAAGATCGGGCCTGTGATGGTGAGCGGCCACCACCTCGTGGGAACGCCTGAGGTTGGCATTCCCCTCCAGCTCTTTCCGGCCGCCGATGGTCTTCAGCATTGCGAGGTTGCCGGGATGCAGGATCTGCTGGACGGCCGCCTTCCGGGATGGCTGCGCCGCTTCACGACCGGCCTGGGCTGGAAGGCAGCGCCGCGGCCGATCAACAAGCAAGCCATGGTTCACCCGACCGTCGAGGAGCGGTTTCGGCTGGAGGCGGTTCTGCAATGTGCCGGTTCAGGGACCTACAGACCTGCCTCATTGAAGGAGCATGTGACATTCAGCAGATTGTACATTAAGGCCGCCACAGACGGCCCTTCCACGGCAGCGACATGACCGGGCGCGAGCCCTCGGCGATCTCAGCTGACTCTTCGGCGGGTGGCTGCAGGCTTCGGAGGTTTGGAAGCGCTGGATCTTGCTTTCAATACCGCAATCTCGCCGACCAGCCCTTCGATACGCTTCTGCAAAGCGCGGATCTCCTCCCGATCCTGGCCCTGATTGCGCTCAAGGTTGTCTATGACCCGTTGAGAGGCTCGGAGGTCGCTTTCGGCGTTGCGCAAGGCGGCGCGCAATCCTTCGCAGGTTTGGGCCAGCTTGGTGTTTTCGACAACGCGGTCGTCCAGCACTCGATCCTTTTCCTCGCCTTGCCTCTCGAGCCGGCCGACGAGGTCGGCCGAAGTTGCCAGACTTGTCTTGAGGCCGGCGATTTCCTGGCGCAGCCGATCACTCTCGCGTCGGGCATGGTGGGCGGATTCAACCGAGCCGGCCTCCCAGCATTTCTGCGCCAAAGCGGTAATCTGCCGGGAAGTCTCGGTGAAAAGGAGCTGAACCTCACGCGACAAGGCCTCTGGAAGGGCCGTCGGATCGCCGTGGGGAGGGGGGATAGAATTCGCACGATCGGCGAGAATCGCCTTGATGCGGCGGACATTGCCGCCACCCAGGCGCATTCTCACCCGCATCGGGTTCACGTCCTCGCCTTCAGCGACGAGAGCTTGAATGGCGGCAGCGATGTCGGAATCGGTGTATTTCTGGGGGCGGGGCATACGGACTGCATTTATTAGTTTGTGCTAACTTATGATATAACAAACCAGCCGTCCGGTGGGAAGTCGGCCGATGAGCTTGCTCGATGTCATTCCATTTACGCTGTTCCGGGCGCTGTCGGCGTCGGCGCATGTCCGCAACGTCGCCGTCCTGGAACGCCTGTTCGAGCAATTCTTTGACGATTTCGCGTTCGCCCCCAAAAGGGCGGAAGTCCTCCAGGTCATCCGCGAAGTGCTCGACAATCCGGACTACTCGCCGCCGGCCGACGACGCCGATGCAGCCGGCCCGGCAGAAATCGCTGAGCATCTCCTCTACGCCCGCTTGCGCGAGGATGGCTGGCTCCTGGAGGTCACCAACCGGCGGACGGTCGAAGTCTACATGTCGCGGGAAGCTCACGCCCTGCTGTCGGCCCTCATCACGCTGAAGGAAGAACTCAAGGTCGATATTTCGGCCGAATCGAGTCTCATCGACAGTGGCATTCTCGCTGCCTATCAAGATCCCGCCGGCAAAGTCATGAACATCGCCAGCGCCCGCCGCCAAGCCGTGCAGCTGCGGCGCTCGATTGATGGCGTGGTCACGTCGCTCCACCGCATCGAGGAAGATCTGATGCGGTCGGACGGCCTGGCCGATCTGCTGACGAAATTCATGGATCGTTTCGTAGAGAAGCTGCTTCTGCAAAACTATCGTGCCCTCAAGGCATCTGCCTACAATCCGATGCGTTTCCAGCGTAGTATTCAGACCAATACCGAACGGTTCATGAATGATGAGGGACAGATCTCACGGGCCGCCGTCGCTCTCGCCGATCAGGCGCTCGCCAGCGATGTCGCCGCTGCGCGAGCGCAGATCCTTCAGGATCTCACACGGATACGCGACGTGTTCGCAGGTTTGGGCGAAAAGCTCGATCTGATCGATCGGTTCTCGCACAAGCTGGAACGTCGGATTGCTACGACGGTGCGCTATCAGGAAACCGCCCGCAACGTTCGTGAGGAAGCGCTTCGAAGCGCTATTCGCCTAGCTTTCGCTCAGCTCGACGCAGGAAGTGCCACGTGCATCACGCCTCTGGTCGATATACCCGTGCCCTATTCGACGGCAACGCTCGCCCTGCCCAAGAGGGCCCGCGACCCGGTCGAACCACAACTGCGCCGGCCCACGACGATCGATCCGGCCGATCTGCTGCGAGAGAGCATGTTAGACTCCTACGTTGCCGCGATGGACGTGACGCCGAATGCGGTCGCGGCACGGCTGCGCACAGTGGTGACCGCCGACGGCTTCTTCGACCTCGATCAGTTCGTGCCGGAGACCGCCCGCGATGTGGCAATTCTATACGAAATCCGGAGTGGCTCGATCGGTTCGTTACCCGGGCTGGAGATTCGCAAGGGGACTTCCGCGAAACAGAGCCGGTTTGTCACCGGGCCGAGCCTCCTGATCCGCCGCAAGGAGGACGGGCAATGATCGTCTCGCGCTGGGCGGCGCGCCAAGCCAACCAGGACCCCAATGTCACTGCCGAGCAATTGACGGAGACGGCGAACCGTCTGCTGTACCGTCAATTCATCACGCGTGGGGATCCGGGGGGTGGCAGCCATTTCGACCGTATCGTCAGCAACCTCGATTATTTCAAGGATCTCTTCGCAAGCTTCGGCTTTCGCTTCATCTTCAATGATGGGTGGGGCTATGTCGGGTACGTCAGCCCGACGGCCTTCAACAACATGCGAGTGCCGACGCAGGAGACGATCGTCCTTCTGTGTCTGCGTCTTCTCTACAATGAAGGTGCCGAAAAGGGCTACTTCGTCAATTCCACCGCCGAAATCCTCGTGGACGAGGACGAAATCCAGACGGTTTTCTCGTCCATGGGATCACGGAACCTCAAGCCCGGTGAATTGCGCGCGATCCTGACGACGTTCAAGCGCCAGGGCCTGATTGCGTTCGATCAGACACACTCCCTTCAGGTGGCGGCAGATATCACGATCCGGCCGACCATTACCGAAGCAGTCGACGAGTCCTTCTTGGCGCGCCTGGAGGCATGGGGC
Source organism: uncultured Reyranella sp. (assembly GCA_964415585.1). Taxonomy (GTDB): domain Bacteria; phylum Pseudomonadota; class Alphaproteobacteria; order Reyranellales; family Reyranellaceae; genus Reyranella. The sequence goes on along the minus strand of CAYQAY010000120.1, from coordinate 2,580 downwards.
GGGTCGTCCAGCACCAAAGACAGCGACGAGCAGGAAGAGCACGCTTCGGACGGCGCCGCCGAGTCGGATGCACTGCCGGAGACACCGCGATGATCCCGCTGTTCGTGTTGCGCAATATCGCGGCCGTGAACTTCTATCTCTATGCACAGGACTTCCCGATCGAGGGACAAGGTCACACCGTCTTCTTGGGCGGCAACGGTTCGGGAAAGTCGGTGCTGCTCGACGCGATCCAGATCGTGATGACCGGGATGAACAGGCGTTACCTCGATCTCAACAGCCGCGTCTCGGAGGGCGGCCGGAGCACTAGAACGATTCGTGAAGCCTGCTTGGGCCTCTTGGACGATGGGATGGGCTATGAGCGCGACGCTTGCCTGACGTACATCGCGTTGGGTTTTGAAGCGGCTGACGGTTCCAGGCGATGCACTGCCGGCGTTTGTCTCGAAGCCAAGGAGGCGGTCAACGAGGAATCCGTCCTTGGATTGTTCATCGTCGAGGACACGATTCTCCGCTTTAATGATTTCATCGAAGGGCGTCCCGATCGCTTCAAGGAGAAAGCATGGTCCAGCTTTCTCGACGAGCAGCGTCGCAAGGGCAATACGGTTCACACCTTCCAGCGGCAGAGCAACCGCGCCTTTCTACGGCAGCTCTTTTCGATCATCAATGCCAACGCCCGCGGCACACAGCTCGACCCGGATCGGGCGCGTGCCGCCATGCGACAGGCTCTGTCCTTCGATATCGAGCAGATCACCAGCGTCACTGATTTTGTGAAGCGGTTTCTGCTCGATGATATTCCCATCGAAATCGAGACCTTCCAAGC
>CAYQAY010000120.1:0-1663 GCA_964415585.1 uncultured Reyranella sp. | reverse complement strand
AACGGCAACTCAAGAACCTGCGTTCGGGTGGCACTTACATGTCGAAGGAGACGCAGGACTTCCTGGCCGATATGGCGCGCATGAACATACCGGCTCACAGTTTGTCGGAGGTGGCCGACGTCGCTCCGGACTTTGCCTCCTGGCGAGCGATTGTCGAATCGGTACTTGGCGACTGGGTCGACGCGGTGATTGTAGAGCCACGATTCATGGATCGGGCCTATGGCCATTTCGACGCCAACTACAAAGCCACGCCCACCAAGCTCGTTCAGTCGGAGAACGTTACGTCCTATGACCAGGTCGTTCGATCCGGAACGCTGGCAGAGGTGGTGACGACGGACAACAGCTATGCTCGAGCCTTTCTCAATGTCCGATTAGGCCGAATCGTTCGTGCCCGGTCGGCAAGCGACATTCGCAAGGGCGATCTTGCCGCGTCGATGGACGGCAAGTACGCCCACGGTCGGGGCATCGAGTACAGGCGTCTGCAGGCGCTTCCGCGGCTGGGCAAGTCGGTTCGCGATCAGCAATTGGCCCAGTTGACTCTCGAGCACGAGGAATTGGAACCCAGACTGCGCGCGGCCAAGGACAAGGAGACACGTCTTCTCGCGGTGCTTGAGGCGCTTCGACGCGCCGACACCGTGCTTGTCGTCAACCGGACTGGCGCGCTCAGTATTTTGGCAAGGATGGAAGCCGCGGAGGCCGAGAGCAAGCGGCAGGCTGTGTTGATCGCGGAACTCGAAGCCAAATTGCCTCAAGGGGTTATGGAAGAAAAGCGGGAGAGCGAGGCTCTCTTGAAAGCCTACCAGCAGGAACAGCGTGACGAGAACGCCAAGGAAAGGGAGCTGATAGACAAGATAGGTCAACGACGAGGCGCAATGAACACCAACACTGACGTGCGCAAGCAGGCGGCGACCCAGGCGTACGAGGCATTCCCCAACCTTGAGCTGCGGCTGCCGAGGCATGATCCGCCGGTCGGTCTGGAGCGATTTGTTGGGCGTGCGCGTGCCAGCTATCGGAAGGAACGAGCGGCACGTGATCATCTGGCCAAGGCACGAATTTACTTTGAAGCGCTCCGCAAGGACAAACGAGCGAGTCAACGGAGTGCCGTAAGCAGACTGATGGCGGCCGTGCAAGACTATGTCCAGGCCAACCCGGATCACCATCCGGGATTTGAATGGACGCAGGTCATTGAAAGCGAGCACACCAGTACCGTTTACGACTGGATCAACCAGCGCCATCGGCATCTTACGGAGACGGTGCTGCGCAATTTTAAGGGCCAAGTGGACAAGGCTGTCTCGGCCCTCGTCGAAACCATGGTCCATGACTTTCTCAGTCGTTTGAGCAGCAACATCGATTCCGTGGAGCGTACCAAGGACGACTTGAATCGTGCGCTGCGCGGTAGCGTCTTCATGGGAGAGGCCTATCAGATCCGCCAGGAACGAGACCAGGACAAGGAGACAATCCGCTATCTGATCGACCGCCTCGATATCGTGGCACCCAAAGCCACGGCTCTCATGCAGAGTAATCCCAACCCGAGCGATCCAGATCAGGTGAAGATCAAGGAATTGATCGACATGCTCACGTTCGAGAACAGCGACGACGCTGCCCATCGCCGCCGGCTACATGAATTGGCGGACTATCGGAACTACTTTCGCTTCAGTATCGA
>CAYQAY010000119.1:0-8137 GCA_964415585.1 uncultured Reyranella sp. | reverse complement strand
ACGACGTGAAAAACCTGTTCATAGTCGATGGCAGCATCTGGGTGACGAGCGGTGGTGTGAATCCGACATCGACGATCCAGGCACTGGCTCTCTATATCGCCCACTCGATCAAGGCGCGGCTGAGCGACGGGACCCTGTTCGAATGACGACCGAGATCCTCACCGGCGCCGAGCTGCGAGACCTCAAGGCGCTGGTCGCCGAGATGATCCCCGCCAGTACCGCCTATTGCGTGCCGGGGGCCGACGACGAGGCGATCTTCGCCGACATCGTGAACAGCCTCGAGCGCGACACCGAGGATGCGCGCGCCTCGTTGCGCCTGCTCGGCGAACTGAGCGGCGGCAGCTTCGCCGCCCTCGATGCGGCGCGCCGACGCGATGTCGCTGCAACCTTCAAGGCGAAGGGAGGCCCGGCGCTGTTCGCTCTCAATCGCGTGGTCCTGCTCTGCTACTACCGCGACGATCGCGTCATGCTCTCGCTCGGACAGGAGCCGCGCGCGCCCTTCCCCAAGGGCCACGTCGTGGAACAGGGCGACTGGTCACTGCTCGATCCGGTGAAAAAGCGGGCGCCGTTCTGGCGGCGCACCTGAGGGCTACTGGCCGCGCGCCTTGAGTACGTAGCGCAGGGCGCGGAAATCGGAGTCGCGCATGATGGCGGCGGTAACGCGTGGATCGCCGTAGGGATTGCTGACGGCGATCAGCGCATTGGTCTCGGACTGGCAGGACAGGGCCGCGGCCGCGGCGATCGCCTGGGCGCTGGAATTGTTCGCGTCGGAAGGTACGACGTGCCGCTCCAGGCAATTGTCGCGCGCCTCGTAGGCCCGGTTGATCTTGTGCATCAGGGCCGGGTCGGTCCAGCCGCCGGCCTTCCAGGAACTCGGCTGCTCGCAACCTGCCAGCAGCAACGGAAGCAACAGCAACGCAAACCGCATCCCAGCCAAGCTCCCGTCGTCGTTCGTCCGTGGCGCCCGCAGTGTGGCGCAGATAGATGGCGGAGGGGATGGGATTCGAACCCACGATACGGGTTATCCCCGTATAACGGTTTAGCAAACCGCCGCCTTCGGCCACTCGGCCACCCCTCCGCGGACCGTTCAAGACCCCGGCGACCATAACCACGACGGATGCGCGGCGGTTCTAGCGGCGGCATGGCGGGGTGTCAAACGAGAGTGCAATTTCGCAAGTCTTTTCAGGCTATTGGCGACCCAGCCTGAAGCATGCGACGGTGCCGGCCATGAGTTCCCCTTCCATCGACATGCTGCAACGCCTGGTGGCGTTCGACACCACGTCGCGCAACTCCAATCTCGACCTGATCAAGTACATCCGGGGCTATCTCGGCGAGCACGGCATCGAGAGCACCCTGGTGCCGAACGAGGAAGGCACCAAGGCCAACCTTTTCGCCACCATCGGCCCCGCGACCGAGGGCGGCATCGTGCTCTCGGGCCACACCGATGTGGTGCCGGTCGATGGCCAGCCCTGGACGTCCGATCCGTGGACGTTGACCGAGAAACCGGACGGCAACCTCTACGGGCGCGGCACCTGCGACATGAAGGGCTTCATCGCGGTGTGCCTGGCGCACGTTCCGGCGCTCAAGAAGGCGAAGCTCAAGGTGCCCATGCACTTCGCCTTCAGCTACGACGAGGAGATCGGCTGCCTCGGCGCGCCGGCCCTGGTCGAGAAGCTGATCGGCAATGTGCCGCGCCCGCAGGCGGTGATCGTGGGCGAGCCCACCATGATGGGCGTGGTCAACGCGCAGAACGCGGGCGGCGGCATCATCGCCACCTTCACCGGCGTCGAGGCCCATTCCTCCATGACGCACCTCGGTGTCAGCGCCATCCATTTCGCCGGCGACTTCATCCACTGGCTGAACGAGCTGCAGGTCGAGCTGGCGCAGCGCAAGCGCACCGACATCGACACCGTACCCGGTCACACGACAATCAACGTCGGCATCGTGACCGGCGGCACGGCAGGCAACATCCTGGCGCGCGAATGCACGCTAAACTGGGGCTACCGCACCCTGCCCGGAGACGATCCCTGGGAGGTGCAGCGGCGCGCCGAGAAGTACATCGCCGAGTTGTTGCTGCCCAGGATGAAGGCCAGGCATCCCGATGCCCATATCACGATGAAACGCCGCTCCTTCGTGCCTGGCCTGCTGCCGCAGGAAAACGAGGAGGCCGCCAAACTCGCCCTGCAGTGGACCGGCGGCAACCGTACCTACGCCGTGCCCTACGGCACGGAAGCCGGCATCTTCCGCAGTCACGGCATCCCGACAGTGATCTGCGGTCCGGGCGACATCTCGCAGGCCCACCAGCCCAACGAATTCGTTGCAAGATCGCAGATGGATGCCTGTGACGCCTTTATCGACAAGATGATCAAATGGGCCGAGCGCTGAGCAGGACATCCTTGCGCGTCAGCAGCCGGCGCCGGCTGCTGCAGTTCCTCGCTGCCAGCCCGTTCGCCGCTTCAGCCGCGGAGGCGCTGGCGCAGGAGACTCGTCTGCCCGATCCCTCGGTCTGGGGTACCCGCACCCTCGACAGGCTGATCGGCTCGCCCCGCGAGGCGATCAACGTGTTCGACTTCGAGCCGGTGATGAAGAAGAACGTCTTGCCCGCTCATTTCGGATATATGGCGACCGGCATCGACGACGAAGTGACGCTCCGTGCCAATCGCGAGGGGTTCCTCAAGTTCCAGCTTCGACCGCGGCGCCTGGTCGATGTCGGTACCCTCGACACGCAGATGGAGATGTTCGGACGCACCTATCCGACTCCGATCGTGCTGGCGCCGACCGCCTCCAACCGCGCCTTTCACGAGGACGGCGAGATCGCCGTCGCACGCGCCGCCCGCACCGGCAACCATCTCCAGATGCTATCGACCGTCGCCACGACGTCGATCGAGGACGCGATTGCCGCGCGGGGGCAGCCGGTCTGGTTCCAGCTCTACCCGACGGACAAGGCGGCCGTGGGCGAAGCGCTGGCCCGGCGCGCGGAACGGGCTGGTGCCGAGGTGATCGTGGTGACCGTCGACGTGCTGGCGCGGCAGAACTGGGAAACCATGAGCAGGTTGTGGCGGACCGACACGGCGAGCTGCGGCTCCTGTCACGGTGCCGGTCTGACCAGCTTCCTGAGACGCAAGCCCAACTTCGCGGACCTCGACACGAGCGGCCTCGTCAGCACCGGCGCGATACGCCTCACATGGGAGTTCCTCCAGCGCCTGCGCGATATCGTGAAGACGAGGATCGTCGTGAAGGGCATCCTCACGGCCGAGGACGCGATACTCGCGGTCGACAACGGGCTCGACGCCGTTGTCGTCTCCAATCACGGCGGTCGCGCCGAGGACAGCGGACGATCGACCATCGACGCCCTCCCCGAGATCGTCGAGGCGGTCGACGGCCGCATCCCGGTGCTGATCGATTCCGGCTTCCGCCGCGGTACCGACATCGTCAAGGCGCTGGCTCTCGGCGCGACTGCGGTGTGCGTCGGTCGGCCCTATCTCTGGGGGCTGGGCGCCTTCGGCCAGGCCGGCGTGGAGCGCGTGCTGGACCTGCTAAACCAGGAGCTGCGCGCGGCGATGATGCAGGTAGGCGCGCCGAGCCTGCGCCACCTCACCCCGGCCATGGTGCGCCGATCCTGAACGCGTCAGCCCTCGGTACGGCGGCCCGCCTCGAACAGGAACCACACGCGCTGCTCGGCTTCGTCGATCCAGTTCTCGATCAGGCTGGCGGTGGCGACGTCGTTGTGCTCGTCGCACAGCTCGTGGAGCGTCCGCATATGGACGCAGAGCTGCCGGTTGTCCTCACGCAGCTCCGCCAGCATGTCGAGTGGCGTCACGTAGTCGGCGTCGTTGTCGAGGACGCGCTGCAGGCGCGAGATCTGGCCGATCGAGCGGATGGTCGTACCGCCGAGCTTGCGGACGCGCTCGGCGATGACGTCGGTCATGCCGTCGATCTGCGTGGCTTGCTCGTCGAGCAGCAGGTGGTAGTCGCGGAAATGCGGCCCCGACACGTGCCAGTGGAAATTCTTGGTCTTCCAGTAGAGCGCGGCCACGTCGGCCAGAAGGATGTTGAGGCCGCCCGTGAGATCCCTGGTCGCATTGGCGCCGAGATCGGTCGGAGTTGCGAGCGCGACGGCCTTCCGTGCTTTCGCGTCCTTGTTCATGCGTTTGCCTTTCCTCGATGCCTGTGAAACTCGACAATCCTAGCGCGTATCGGTGGGTCGTTGCAGTCCCGTCAGGCGCCGGCGCAGGCCGGCCGCTCGACGCGGAAGACGCTGTGCTGGCCGAAACGACGATTGTAGGCCTCGACGACCGCCGAAACCGTTGCCTGGTGTGCCGGTGCGTCGAACACCACGACGACCAGAAGCTTGGTGCGTTCACGCACGATACGGCCGGCCGGTTCGCGGAACTGACCTTCCACATCGAACACGCTCAGTCCGGCGGGAAATCTGGGCGTGACGCTTTCCGCCACGAACGAAGCCCACTCCGCCTCGCTCACCTCGCCGCCCGCCGGTTTGTCGCGCCCGAAATAGAGATTGATCTCGAGCGCCGGCTTCAACGGCGCCGCGCAGACGGAAGGTGCTCCCGACGGGGCGCAGGCGGAAAGCGTCAGAAGGCCAAGTGCGGCGGCGACCTTCCTCATGTCAGTTCAGGTACGGCACCGCCATGCCCTTGGCTACTGCGGGCCGGGCATTCAGGACGTCGTACCAGCGCTTCACGTTGGAGAAGTCGGCGAGGTTCACTGTGTGCCACTCGTGGCGGGCTGCCCACGGAAAGATCGACATGTCGGCGATGGTGTAGTCGTCGCCCGCCACGAAGGCGGTGGACGCGAGCTGCTTGTCGAGCACGCCGTAGAGGCGCTTGGCTTCGTCGACGTAGCGCTTGATGCCGTATTCGATCTTGGTCGGCGCAGCGCGCAGGAAGTGGTGTGCCTGACCGAGCATCGGCCCGAACCCGCCCATCTGCCACATCAGCCACTGCAGCGCGTCGTAGCGCCTGGCGCCGTCGGCCGGCAGAAACTTCTTCGTCTTGTCGGCCAGGTAGATCAGGATCGCACCCGACTCGAACAGGCTGTACGGCTTGCCCCCTGGACCGTCGGGATCGACGATCGCGGGAATGCGGTTGTTCGGGCTGATCTTCAGGAACTCGGGCTTGTGCTGCTCGCCCTTGGAGATGTCGACCTTGTGCACGCTGTAAGGCAGCCCGCATTCCTCGAGCATGATGGAAATCTTGCGGCCGTTCGGCGTACCCCAAGTATGAAGCTCGATCATCTCGTCAGTCCTCTCGTTCGTTGCGGAAAGGTTACGGCCTCAGGCCCAGCTATCGTCTTCCATGCTGCCGGCGTCGTCGAGTGATGCGGTATCGTAGTCCTGCTGCGCAGCAGGCTCCTGACTGTAGGCCTGTTGCTGCTCACCAGGCGGCATCAACTCCGGCGGAGTCTGGCCGTTGCCCGTCGCCGCCTGTTGCTGGCCGCCGCCGGCCCCGGAATTGTTGCCCATGAGATTGCGGATGCCCTCGAACAGAAGGGCGCCACCCGCGACACCGGCAGCCGTCGCCATTGCGGTGCGCAGGAAGCTGCCGCCCTGCTGCTGCGGAGTCACTGCGGCCTGCAAAGGCGAGCGCGTCGGCGGAACCGACGGGCGCGCGACGGACTCAGCCCCCGGCGCCGAGCCCCACGGGCCGATCTTGGGGGCGCTGCCGAGGAAGCCCGCGGCGGCAGCCGGAGCTGCCGCTCCTGTCTTCGCCTCGAGCTCGGTGATGCGCTGTTGCGCGGCCCTCAGCGCCTGCTCCTGCACGAGCACCGTCTGCACCAGGAGATAGGGTGCGGCCGGCTGCTGCGCGGTCAACCCCCTGATCATCGCCTCCGCTTCGGCGTCCCGCGGTTGCGCCTCGAACGGCTTCAGGCGGTCGAACAGACCGGAAATGAGATCTCGTTCTTGCGACTGCATGACAAAGCCTCCCGCCCCTCTCGCGGAGCTCCGCCAACGTGGTTCTCCGTCGGCGGAGCGTCAAGGGAAGCTTGTTCGACAGTCAGCGAACGACTGAGGCCGTTTGCCCGAAGAGGATCTTGCGCTGTTCCTCGGTGTTGATGCCCGGCGTCTTGCGCAGCTCGGCGCCGACCGCTTTGCCCTTCGCCACCGCAGGACGCTTGCCGGTCTCCTCGAACCACCGCTTCAGGTTCGGGAAGTCCTCGAGCTTCTGGCCGAAGTTCTTGAAGCCCACGACCCATGGCCAGATCGCGATGTCGGCGATCGAATACTCGCCGGCCACGAAGGGCCGGTCGCCGAGGCGCTTGTTCAGCACGCCGAACAGGCGATTGACCTCGTTGCTGTAGCGCTGCTGGCCATAGGCGAGAGCCTCGGCCGGATTGAACTGCGGCGCATAGACATTGAAGTGGTTTGCCTGACCGGCCATCGGCCCCAGGCCGCCCATCTGCCAGTTCACCCACTGCAGGACCTCATATCTGCCGCGCAGATCCTTCGGCAGGTACTTGCCCGCCTTCTCCGCGAGGTACTGTAGGATGGCTCCCGACTCGAACACCGAGACGGGTGCGCCGCCACCCGGCGGATCGTCATCGACGATCGCAGGCATCCGATTGTTGGGACTGATCTTGAGGAACTCCGGCTTGAACTGCTCGCCCGTACCGATGTTCACCGGCACGAGCCTGTAGGGCATGCCGCATTCCTCGAGCATGATGGAGATCTTCCAGCCGTTCGGCGTCGGCCAGTAGTGAAGGTCGATCATGGCTTGCGTCCTCCGAGGCGTCTCGCGTCGGCGCGGAGCCTAGCCGATCCGAGCGTGACGACGAACGACGAACCGCTAATGGGCCTATGAGGAAAGAGCGGTTTCCGCTAAGCAAGCGACTTACCCGGGAAAGAGGTGCGAGTCATGGCCATTTCACTCTACGACCTAAGCGTCGGAACCTACCTGCAGACGATCGGTGCGCTCGAGGGCGTCCTCGCGAAGGGCGCCGAGCATTTTCAGGGACAGAAGGCGGACACGGCGGCGATTCTCGACGAACGCCTGCATGCCGACATGCTTCCGCTCAAGTTCCAGATCCACTCGACGATCCATCATTCGCTGGGCGCCGTTCACGGCATCCAGTCCGGTACGTTCAAGCCGCCGTCGCCCGTTCCCGCCACCGACTATGCCGGTTTCCAGAAGGCCGTAACCGGCGCGCGCGAGTCCCTCCAGAAGGTCAAGCCGGAAGACGTCAACGGGCTGATGGGGAAAGACGTCATGTTCGAGATCGGCGACCGCAAGCTGCCCTTCACCGCCGAGGGCTTCATACAGTCCTTCTCGCTGCCGAACTTCTTCTTTCACGCAACGACGGCCTACGACATCCTGCGCGTGAAGGGCGTGCCGCTCGGCAAGCGCGACTTTCTGGGACGGATGAAGCTCAAGGCGTAGGCGGGCCCGGCAAGCCCGGTGCCTTCGCCACATCGCGGCCGGCATCCTCCACCGGAGCCCGTCAGTTAACCATCGCCTGATAGACGAGGTCGCGCAGCAGGAAGCGATAGCGCAGCCGGGCCGCGGGCGACTGCATCATCAAAATCACGTACATGCGCTCGCGCGGGTCATGCCAGAAGTATGTGCCGTAGGCTCCGCCCCAATAGTAATCACCGGGGGTGCCCGGCAGAGGATTGACACCCTGGACGTTGCGCACCGCGAAGCCGAGGCCGAAGCCCTGGCCCATGCGGGCACTGGGCTCGAGGGCCTCGAAGCGGAACATGTCGGCGCCCATCCTGATGTCGGGCGGCAGCGCGTCGGCCGTCATCAGATCGATCGTCTTGCGCGACACGAGGCGCACGCCGTCGAGCTGCCCGCCGTTGGCGAACATCTGCAGGAAGCGAGCGTAGTCGGCCGCCGTGGACACCATGCCGCCACCGCCCGAACGCCAGGCGAACTTTTCGGTGACGTCGGGAATGGACGGCAGCTCGTTCTTCGGTCCCTCCTTCATCGGCCTGGCGCCCCGCGCCTTCTTGTCCGCGCCGACTTCGAAGGCGGTGTCGCCCATCTTGAGCGGCTTGGTGATCCTCTCCTCGATGAACTTGTCGAGCGGCATGCCCGACGCGACTTCGACGACACGGCCCAGCACGTCGGTCGACATGGAATACTCCCAGGTCGTGCCCGGCTGGTAGAGCAGCGAGAGC
>CAYQAY010000118.1:0-8286 GCA_964415585.1 uncultured Reyranella sp. | reverse complement strand
TGCGGCAAGGCGCTCGACATCGCCCGCGTCGCACGCGACATGCACGGCGGCAACGGCGTCTCGGACGAGTATCACGTGATCCGTCACGTGATGAACCTCGAGGCGGTGAATACCTACGAAGGCACGCACGACGTCCACGCCCTGATCCTCGGGCGCGCCATGACCGGCATCCAGGCCTTCAGCGCGGGGGCGTAACGGCGTGGACCTGCTGCCACCGGCCGGCGACATCGCACTGGTCGTCGCCGGGGCCTTGGCCGCGGGATTCGTGAACGGATTGAGCGGCACCGGCTACGCGCTGGTGGCGCTGGGCTTCTGGCTTCAGGCCATGTCTCCCGTCACCGCTGCCCCCCTCACCGCGCTCTGCGGCGTCGCGGGCCATATCCAATCCTTGCCGCGGATCTGGAGCGGCGTGCGCTGGCCGCGGCTCTGGCCAATGCTGGCTGCCGGCATCATCGGCGTGCCCCTCGGCACCCTGCTGCTCGATCACTTGCGACCCGATCCCCTGAAGGCCGGCGTTGGCGCCTTTCTCGTCGCTTACAGTGCCTGGATGGCCTTCGTCCGCCGCCCGCCCATCGTCACCGGCGGCGGCCGGGCGGCCGACGCCGCGGTCGGGCTGGTCGGCGGCGTGCTGGGCGGCATGGCGAGCCTCAGCGGACCCGCTCCCGCGATCTGGGCACAGCTCCGCGGCTACGGCAAGGACGAGCAACGCGGCGTCAACCAGCCCTTCAACATGAGCGTGCTGTTCCTCGCCGTGGTCTCGGCGGGCGTCGCGGGTTTCCTCGACCGCACGTTCCTCGTCTGGGCGGCGATCGCCGTGCCGACGACGCTGATCGGCGCGCGCATCGGCCTCGCCTTCTACGGCCGCCTGGACGACACGCAGTTCCGCCGGGTCATCCTGGCTCTGCTCACCCTCTCCGGCGTCACCCTCATCGCGACCAGCCTACGCTAGCCAGCGCAGACACCCCGATTGTTCGAGCAGCGGCTCCAAACCGGCCGCGCCCCGGGCCGCCGCATACTTGCGGCGAATCTCGGCAAGCGAGCGGGCGTGGTACTTCTGCGGCTCCTGCGACCAGTCGGTGCCTCCCAGCTTCAAGGTGAAGCTCCGGTCGCCGCGCTGGATCGCCTCGGCATTCGCCTGCGACCACGGGAGGAACAGCCCCGCGACCTCGTCCTTCACCAGCGGCATCAGGGTCGGCGTCAGAGCGGCCAGCGACTCGAACTCGCCCTCTGCGCTCGGCTCCAGCATACGCTGCACCCAGCCCATAACCTTCGGCGCCGAGGCGCGCATGATCGCGCCGGGCGTAGGATCGGTCGCGGCCTCGTAGAGCTGCGCCCACAGGCCGAAGTCGGCCATCGCCGGTCGCGCGCCCAGCAGATAGGGCCGCGTCGCGAGGTGCGCCTCGACCAGGCCGAGCGCCTTCTTGAAGGAGGCCTCGATCAACGGCTGCGTCTTCTCGTTGGAGCCCACGAATCCCAGCCGCCCCGTCATGCGTTCGGCGACGGCGGCACGCGCCTGCGCCACCGCCAGCGTGCCCTGCTCGCCCATCATCTGCCGTGCAATGCGCTCCGACGTCGACCAGATATCGGGCTGGTAGCGCCAGCGGTAGTGGAACATCCACTTGTTGCCCCACTCGTCGCCGTATTCCTCGAGCAGTGCCGAGACGAAGGCCAGCGCCGGGTCGGCCGGCACGACCGAGGGCTCCCGGTACGAGGCTTCGAAGCGCTCGAGGATCGGCGTGGAATCCTGCACACCCTCGCCATCTGGCGTCACGACCAGAGGAACGAGCGGAAGCTTGGCGTATCTCTGGAACTCCGCCTGCACGGCTGGCGAGCGCGGAATCCAGTCGTGCGCGATGCCTTTCAGCCGGAAGAAGGAGCGCACCTTCACCGAATAGGGCGACAGCTCGGAGCCGTAGATGCGATAGGTCATCAGATCCAGCGTTTGCGTTTCAGCCACAGGAAGATGCTGCTGACGATCAGCACCACCATGACCCAGAAGAAAACATAGCCGTACTTCCAGCCCAGCTCGGGCATATTGCCGATCTGGGTCTCGAAATTCATGCCGTAGATGCCTGCGAGGAAGCTGAGCGGCATGAAGAACACGGTGATGATCGCCATGGTCTTCATGACCTCGGCCATGCGATTGGACGAGTCCATGAGATAGATTTCCATCAGGCCATTGGTCATTTCGCGGTAGCTCTCGACCAGATCGAGCACCGCCACCGCATGGTCGAAACAGTCGCGCAAGTAAGTCCGCGTCTCAGGCATGATGAAAGGCACTTCGGGCCGCATCAGCGCCAGCACCGTTTCGCGCTCCGCCCACTCGATACGATGGAAGGCAACGAGTGCGCGACGGGCCTGATGAATGTGCGCCAGCGTGTCCTTGGTCGGGCGTTCGAGCGCTTCGTCCTCCAGTTCCTCGACGTGGCTCGACAGGGCTTCTATCAGGGGGAACTTGCGGTCGACGACGAGGTCGATCAGCGCATAGACGAGATAGTCGATGCCGAAAGTCCTGAGACGCGAACCTGCGGTCTGGATGCGATCGCGCACCGGCTTGAAGATGTCGGCCTTGTGATCGTGGAACGAGATCACGTAGTTCTCGCCGAAGAAGATGCTGACCTGGCGGCTCTTGAGCTCGCAATCCTCGTAGGCCGGATCGTTCAGCACGATGAAGCCCTGGCCCTCGTAGAGGTCGAGCTTGCTCCTCTGGTTGGCGTGGAACACGTCCTCGAGCGCCAACGGATGCAGGTTGAACGCCATGCCGAGGTTGCGCAGCATGTCCGAGCTGGGCCGCCCGGCGACGTCGATCCAGGTGTGCCCCGGGGTGCCGAGATGGAAGCGGCACTGATCGACCTCGACGCCGTGCACCACCTCGACTTCTTCCAACGTGTACTCGACCAGCGTGAAGTCCAGCGCCTCGTCGGGCACGGGCGCCCGCCCGGCAAGCGTGCCGGGGGCGGTGCCGGGCTTGGTGTGGCGGTGGACCAGTCCGTCCATGCGGAGCCCTTAGATCTCTTCCATCACCTGGACGTCGGGGCGGCCGGCGAGATAGTCGCCTAGCTTGCGGCCGAGTTCCTTGAAGTGCGGCGCGGCCCGGTGCGCCTCGAGCGCCTTCTGGTCCTCGTAGCGCTCCAACATGACGTAGACGTTGACGTCCGCCGTCTTGTGCAGCGCGTAGAGCTTGTTGCCCGGCTCGTCGGCATGGACCTTGGCCTGCAGCGACCTCATCGTCGCCTCGAAATCGGCATTGGTGCCGGGCTTGATGGTGAGCTTCGCGATGACGCCGATCATTGTCTGTCCTCCTGCCGCCGCTATCGAGGCCGCTTCTTCACAAGGTACTTGTGCTCGCCGTCGCACACCAGTTCGCCCTTCTGGTTGTGGATGGTGAGCTTCAGGGTCGCAACTCCTGTCGTCCGGCCGGGCTTGAGGTCACTGATCTCCAGCATCGGATAGAGCGTGTCCCCGACATAGACCGGCTTCAGGAAGCGCGAGGACTGTTCGAGGAAGCCGATCAGCGATTCGCCCACGATGTGCGGGAAGATGCCGCCGCCCGCCGCCCCCTGGATCGCCACCTGCAGCCCGTGGGCCAGCATGTCGCGGTGGCCCAGCGCCTTGCAGTACTCGCGGTCGTAGTGAATCGGATGGTTGTCGCCGCTCGCGAGCTGGAAGGCCGAGAACAGCGCCTCGGTCTGGGTGCGCGAGTTGATGTAGAACTTCTGGCCGACCTCGAGGTCCTCGAACCAGTGGGCCGGCCCGAAGCGGTGCTCGGCCGGATCGAAGGGTTTGTCTTTGGCGTCCGGCACGAACCTCTCCGTCCTTTCTACGCAGTCTTGGCCTTGCGGGCCATCCCATCGAACAGGTCGAGCATGCGCTCGCGCCAGGCATAGACCGGGTCGTCGGCCTCCAGGAGCTCGAACGGGCTGATCGTGCGCGGCCACATGAAAGTCCCGGCAAGGATGTAGTCCGGATAGGCCGCCTCGGCGCCCGACAGGAACTTCTGCTCGCGCAGCGCCCGGCGCGCGGGCTCGAGCGAGGCGCGGAACGCCGCCAGCCCCTTCTCCCGCGCCTGCTTCTGGAACGATGCGAAGTCCTTCGTGCCGATCCGCGCGCCGCGCGACTCCTCGATGTAGTCCCTGTCCTCCGGCCGCACGCGGTCGACGAGGTCGCCAACAACCATGGGGAAGATCCCGCCATTGACGACGACGTCGGCCCAGCCGTTGATGAAGCGCGCGAAGGAGCGCCCCATCTCGCTCTTGAGCAGCAGCCTCTCCGGATACATCTCGTCGAGATAGACGGCGATCGCCCAGCTATCCTTCACCGGCTTCGCGCCGTCCTGAATCACCGGCACGGTCTTGGAGTCGGCGAAGGCGATCTTCTCCTTTTCCGTGAAGCCCATCGGCACGTTGGTGTAGTCGAGGCCCTTGTGGGCCAGCGCGAACTTGGCCCGCCAGCAGAACGGGCTGGGGCGGCGGTCCTCCTGGAAGACGAGGTCGTAGAGCGTGATCATATGCCGGGTCCGTTGACGATGTGAGCGGAGAGTAGAGCGAATCGCTGTCGGCAAGCAGCGCAAATTGGTCGGTCGAGGCCGCCCGGTGGAATGGCGGGCAAGACGATAGACACCACCCCGGCTCCGCAACTAGTCTTGCCTCCACAACTCTTGGGGGAAGACGTAAGTGGAAAAACAAGAAATTCGCAGGCAGCTGGTGCCGAGCGTTGCGTTCGTCGGACTGGCACTCCTAATGTCGGCTTGCACCGGCGAACAGGCCGGCGCCTCAGGTCAACGACCGACCCAGCCCCCCAACGTATCCACCCGACTGGAGTATGTCAGCCTCACGGATACGGCACAGAGCGATGCGCGGGCATGGTCCGCTGCCGAGACCACTACCCAGATCACAGACATGACCTACCTGCGCAACCGGCCGGGCATCGGTAACGAGGTCTTCTACTTCTCGCCCGACCATGTCGTGTATTTTTGGGCGACCGGCGGCAAGTACGTGCAGACCGCGACATGGAGCGTGATGTCGCGGACGCCTCCGGGTGCAAGCAAGGCGTCACTCTTCATCTGCATGCCGTTCACCGACATCGACTCCTCGGGCAACGCCATCGCCGGCCGTGTCACGACCCGCTGCTTCGATCCGGCCGTCCTCTACATAGTTTCGGTGGACCGGACACGCGGGGACGTCTTCGGCCTGCGCGGCCGCAAGCAGGCTCCGTTCGCCCTGCCTATTCCACGCACCACGATCGCTACGATCAAGCCGGCGAGTTGACACGTCTGCTCCACGAGTAGAGCGGATCGTCGGGACTGAGCAGCGCAAATTCACTCGATTGCGCCGCCCAATGGAACGACGCCGCCACCATGAAGTCGGCCATGCCCGGCCGGGCGCCGTGCAGGTTGCCGTTCTGCTTCACGGTGAGGCGCAGCGGATCGAGGGCCTTGCGGAAGGCCGGCAGCCGCGCCTCGCGCGTCTCGTTCAGCGCCTCCAGCGGCCCGAAGCGCGGCTCGCGCGTCCGGCGGATGTAGGCACGGTCTTCCTCGTCGATGTGCTGCAGCATGTCGAACAGGATAAAGCTCGCGATCTCCGGCGTCAGCCAGAGCCCGCACCAGTTGTTGAAGTAACGCGCCAGCGCCCGGCCCGCCTCGCCGCCGAACAGCGACGGCCGTTCGGGATAGGCGTCCTCGAGATGATTGGCGATACGCCAGGAATCGGCCACGACCCTGTCGCCGTCGACCAGCACCGGGACGGTCTGCGACTTCGCGAAGGCGATGGCCTCTTTGTCGACGAAACGCACCAGCTCGACCTTGTCGAGACCGAGGGCCTTGTGCCGGAGCGCCAGGTGGACACGCTGGCCGAACGGGCTGAGCTGTCGCCCGTCCAGCGACTTCAGGTCGTAGAGTGTCAGGCTCACTTACCGTCCAGCATCTTGATGATGCCGGAAAAGTCCTTGGCGCCGTTGCCCGCGTTGACGAACATGTTGAAGAGCTGGGCGGCTTCGGCGCCGAGCGGCGTCGAGGCACCGGCGGCATTGGCCGCCTGCTGCGCGAGCATCAGGTCCTTGAGCATCATCGCCGCCGTGAAGCCCGGCGCATAGTCACGGTTGGCGGGCGAGGTCGGGACCGGGCCCGGCACCGGGCAATAGGTCGTGAGCGCCCAGCTCTGGCCCGACGACGTCGATGTGACGTCGAACAGCTTCTGGAAATCGAGTCCCAGGCGCTTGCCCAGCATGAAGGCTTCGGCGACGCCCAGCATCGACACGGCCAGCATCATGTTGTTGCAGATCTTGACCGCCTGCCCCGCACCGCTTGCGCCGGTGTGGACGATGTTCTTGCCCATCTTCTCGAGGATCGGCCGCGCCTTGGCGAACGATGCATCCGGACCGCCCACCATGAAGGTCAGCGTGCCGGCCGTTGCACCGCCGACGCCGCCCGAGACCGGGGCGTCGACCATGTCGAGGCCGGCCTTCGCCGCGAGGCCCGCGACATGGCGGGCGCTGTCGACGTCGATGGTCGAGCAGTCGATCAGCAGCGTCCCCTTGCCCACGTTGGGCAGCACGTCCTTCTCGTAGACCTCGCGCACATGCTTGCCGGCGGGCAGCATGGTGACGACGATCTCCGCGCCCTTCACCGCCTCGGCCGCCGAAGCGGCCTGCCTGGCACCCTTCTCGACCGCCGCCTTCACGGCATCGGCCGACAGGTCGAAGGCCGATACCTGGTGCTGGCCTTTCACGAGGTTGGCGGCCATCGGGCCGCCCATGTTGCCGAGGCCGATGAAGGCGATCTTGGCCATCGTTTCTCTCCCTAGAAAGTCAGGTCGTTTGCGACCGGCTTGAAATGCTCCTCGACCATGGCGCGAGTGACGCCCTCGATGGTCGGCGGATTCCACTGCGGCTTCTGGTCCTTGTCGATCAAGAGGGCACGCACGCCCTCGAAGAAGTCGTGGCCCTTCTGCATGCAGCGCTGCGACATGCGATACTCGATCGTCATCGTGTCCTCGAACGACCGGTTGGCGCAGCGCTTGAGCTGCTCCAGAGTGATCGCCATCGAGAGCGGCGAGAGCTTCATCAGGGCGGCGAGCTGCTTCTGCGCGAACTCGCTGTTCGAGGCCTTCAGGTGCGCCACGATCTCCTGCAGCGTCTCGGCCGAGAAGCAGCGGTCGATCTCGGGCATCAGCGCGGGCAGCGTCGGATCACCCGCGTCACCTGCGAATTTCGCCACGACTGCGTCGACCTTCTCGTCGGCCCGTGGGCCCGAGAGGTCGGCGGCACCGAGTGCGGCCTGCAGGTCGTTGATCCTGGCGCTCGGCACGAAGGCATGCGCGATTCCGGCCCACAGCGCATCCGCCGCCTTGAGGCGATAGCTGGTCAGCGCCAGGAACGTGCCCAGCGCGCCCGGCAGGCGCGTCAGGAAGTAGCCTCCACCCACGTCGGGGAACAGCCCGATCGTCGTCTCGGGCATGGCGAACAGGTACTTCTCGGTGACGATCGAGTGCGAGCCGTGCGCCGACAGGCCGACGCCGCCGCCCATGTTGATGCCGTCGATCAGCGAGATCCACGGCTTGGCGTAGCGGTAGATGCGGCGGTTGACGATGTACTCGTCGCGGAAGAAGTCGCGTCGCAGGGTTCCCGCAGGATTGTCGCGCATCTCGCGGTAGAGGCCGGCCACGTCGCCGCCCGCCGAGAAGGCGCGGTCCCCGGCGCCGCGCAGCACCACCGCCTTGATCTCGGGGTCCTTCTGCCACACCGGCATCACGCGTTCCATCTCGAGGATGATCCCGTGCGACAGGGAGTTCAGGACCTTCGGCCGGTTGAGCGTCATCACGCCCAGCCCGTCCTTCACCTCGAACAAGATCTCAGGCTCGGACATTCCAATCAACCCATCAGCAGACGACGCGAAATGATCACGCGCATGATCTCGTTGGTGCCTTCGAGGATCTGGTGCACGCGCAGATCGCGGAGATAGCGCTCGATGGGGAAGTCCTTCAAGTAGCCGTATCCGCCATGCAGTTGCAGCGCCTCGTTGACCACCCGGAAGCCGACATCGGTGGCGAAGCGCTTGCCCATCGCCGCCGCCTGCGTCGCCTCGGGCGACTTGGCGTCGAGCAGCGAGGCCGCGCGCCAGATCATCAGCCGCGCCGCGTCGAGCTCGGTCGCCATGTCGGCGAGCTTGAACTGCGTCGCCTGGAAGTCGGCGATCGGCTTGCCGAACTGCTTGCGCTCGACCACGTAGCGCGACGCCGTCTCCAGGCAGGCGCGCGCGCCACCCAGCGAGCAGGCGCCGATGTTGATGCG
>CAYQAY010000117.1:0-8410 GCA_964415585.1 uncultured Reyranella sp. | reverse complement strand
GCGCACCGCTGTCCCGACAACGTCGCGACGGCGGTTCGATCCAGCATCCGCGCGGATTTCTCGGCTTCGAGGTGCTACACCCGGACGTACCGTTTTGTAGCACCTGTCGCACGTCGCGCTTCGAGCGGCGCGACTTCGTTGTTCGTTGCCGTGCCGGCAGTGCAGGCACATCGGGCCGTACTTGGTTGTTCGTTGCCCTCGCGCGCGTGGTAGCTCCCAGCGTTCTGATGTGCGCCTCTCCAACGGCCGTCGGAGGCGCGGGCTTTGGCGGTTGTCTGATCCACGGTCAGGACCGTGGCGGTTTTGAAGATGAACCGGAAAACGCAAACGGCCCACCGCGGTAAAGCCGGGCGGGCCGATGAACTGACAAGCATCGCCAGTATATAGGATATTATAGGCTTATCCCTGCCGAACCTGCAACTCATCCGACCGGATTTTTTCTAATGCCTCAGCATATCGGAATTGTCGCCTGCTCCGCCGAGGGCGCGGCGCTCTGCTACAGGACCATCTGCGTCGAGGGCGCGGCCCTGCTCGGGCCGCACGCCCATCCCGAGGTTTCCCTGCACACCCATTCGCTCGCCGACTATGTCGCGCGGCTGGACGCCGGTGACCGTGCGGGCGTCGCAGACCTGATGCTCTCCTCGGCCGGGAAGCTCGCCAGGGCCGGTGCCGACTTTCTGATCTGTCCCGACAACACCATCCACCAGGCGATGGGCCACGTGCTGCCGCGCTCGCCGCTGCCCTGGCTGCACATCGCCGAGATCGTGGCGGCCGAGGCCCGCGCGCGCGGTTTCCGGAAGATCGGCATCACCGGCACGCGCTGGCTGGTCGACAGCGAGGTCTACCCCGAGAAGCTCGAGGCCGCGGGACTCGCCTGGCTGAAGCCGACGCCGGCGGAGCGCGACGAGGCCGACCGGGTGATCATGGACGAGCTCGTCATGAGCCGCTTCACGACGGACGGCGTCGCCACGTTCCAGAGGATCATCGACCGCCTGAAGCAGGGCGGCTGCGATGCCGTCGTGCTCGGCTGCACGGAGATCCCGCTGATCATCGACGACGCCAACTCGAGCCTGCCGACGCTCGATTCGACGCGCCTGCTCGCCCGGGCGGCGCTGCGGCGCGCCGTCGGATGAGCGCGACGCCGCCTTATGCCAATCGCATGAAGTCTTGACCCTCTGGCATGTGATCTCCTCATCGGAGCGCGCAACTCCAGTTGCGCCTCATGAGGATGAGCGCAACTGGAGTTGCGCGCTCCGATGACAAAGGAAGAGCCGCGGACAGTCGCGACCAGCCAGGGCCAGGGATTGCGGCCGATCCGGCGCGCATCGCGCCACATCCAGACCATGGCGAGCGTCAGGGCGATGACGAGGTCGGCGAAGACCCGTCCGGCGCCCCACGACTGGAAATGCGGTTCGACGATGCCCCGGTAGCCGTGGTGCCACAGCGCCCTGGCGCTCAGGGCGCCGAAGAGCACGAGCACGACGACGATCAACCCGCGTTGCGTTAGGGCCTCCCCTGCGATGGCAGGCATCGTCGACGCCGGGCGGGCCGCGGGCAATTGCCCTGCAGGTAGTCTCGCGGTCACAGGTCCTTCACGAAGATGATCTGCCCGTCGTCCTGGCGTCCGGTCTCGCGCCAGCCGTTCCTGCGGTAGAAGGCCTCGGCGCGCGTGCCCGGGCCGGTGGTCAGCGTCGCGACCGCGTGGCCCGCCGCGGCAAGATCGGCGCAGGCGAGCGGCAGCAGCGCGCGGGCGATGCCGCGGCCCTCGTAGTCGGGATGGATGAACAGGCCGAAGATCGTGCCGTCACGGATGTCGGCGACGGCGAAGCCCTGGACCGCGCCCGCCTCCTCCCACACCCAGAAGGTGCCGTTGGCGAAAATCCAGGCGGCGACCTCGTCGACCTTGGCGCGCGACGCGTCGCCCAGGGTGTTCTCGCGCACGGCCATGCGCACCTCGTAGATGCGGGGCCGGTCCGCGGCGGTGGCTTTGCGAATCATGAAGGACTCCGATGCAGTGACTGAAGGGTTCGACGCGCCAGCACGCCACGCCCGCGCGAGGCGGAGCGTCCGGTTGGCCATGGGATCGAACCTGCGACTACATCGGACCTGGAAACTCCTCGAGAGCGCTCATCCTGACAGATCGCTGGCCAGGCGTCATCGGGCGGCATCGCGCCGGCGCTGCACCAGCCACTCGACCGCGAGGCTGCCGGCCACGGCCAGCACCGTGAGCCAGATCGCCGACGGCTGCGTCGACCACAGGCTGTGCAGGAAGGCCACGAGCACCACCGTCATCAGCGCGGCGCCGCAAAGGATCACGAGGCGCGAGCCGCCCGCCTCCCCGCGCAGCCGCCAGTGGGCGGCAAACACGCCGAGATAGGAGATCAGGAAGGTGGCGCCCGCGACCTGGGCGATGGCCCCGAGGTCGAAGAGGTTGACCATCACGAGAATGGCGCCCGCCGACCAGACGAGGCCGCGCGTGCCCCGGCCCCAGGCGGCACGGGCGAACACGGCCGGCAACTGCCCTTTCTCCGCCAGCCCCCTCGACACTTCGAGGGCGCAGAAGAGGCTGGCGTTGATCGCCGAGGAGGTCGCGAACAGGGCGCCGATCGAGACGATGACGAAGCCGGCGTTTCCGAGAACCGGCTGGGCGGCCTGTGCGACCGCCGTGCTCGAGAACCGGGCGAGTTCGGCCGGTGTGATGTTGCCCAGCACGATCACCGACAGGCCGATGTAGAGGACGATCACGATCCCGATCGCGAGAAACATGGCGCGCGGGATCGTCACGGCGGGGTTGGCGACATGGCCCGCCGCGTTGGTCATCATGCCGTAGCCGGCATAGGCGAAGAAGGTGAGCCCAACGCTGGCGAACAGCGTGGCGGGCCCGATCGCCGGGCCCTTGCTCAACAGGCCGGGATCGATGCTCGGCACGCCGGCCAGCAGCAGCACCGTCAGGATGATCAGCTTGGCCGCGACCAGCAGCTCCTCGATGCGTCCGACCGCGCCGGAGCCCGCCATGTTGATGAGGACGAGCGCAATGACGATGCCGGAAGCGAAGATGCTGGCGACATAGGGCGCCGACTCGTCGCCCAGGAGGAGCCGGTCGGCGTAGGCGCCGAAGGTCTTGGCGATCATGGCGATCGAGACGACCTGCGTGACGAGGTAGAGCACCGACAGACCGCCGGCCACGATCTTCGACGGAAAGGCCCGGTCGAAATAGTCCATGATGCCGCCCGAGCTCGGAAAGCGTGCGGCGAGGCGGGAGTAGGAGTAGCCCGACAGCAGCGCGATGATCCCGCCGATGGCGAAGGAGAAGTAGACGTCGCTGCCGGCCATCAGCGCCGCCTGCCCGAGCAGGGCGAAGATGCCGGCGCCGACCATCGAGCCGATGCCGAGCGCCGAGACGCTCCACAGCCGCATCGGCCCGTGCCGCTGTTCCGACGACGTCGTTTCGGCCATGTCTCGCCCCCTCTCCCCGGGGCTCACCCTACAGGCAAACCGCCGGGACGGCACCGCCGAGGGCGGCGGCTGGATGGAGCGGCAGCTTGACGACTGCGCTAACGCAAGACCTGGTAGGCGACGTGCAGGGCGCCGCCGCTGCGTGGCGCGCAGGATCTCAGCGCGAGCCTGAGCTCCGGCGTGCCCGGCGGGAAGAGCGGGATGCCGTCGCCCAGCACGATGGGCACGATGGCCATCTCGAGCACGTCGAGCTTGCCGGCGGCGATCATGCCGCGGATCACCTGGCCGCCGCCCTCGACCCACACCTTGGCGTAGCCGCGCCGCTCCAGCTCGACCGCGACCGCCGCGAGATCGCCAGAGCGCGCTTCGACGCCCGGCGGCGCATCGACGAGCGGCCGGCCGGTCATCACGATCACGGCCTTGTCCGGATAGGGCCACTCGCCCATGTGGCGCACGGCATCGTAGGTGCCGCGGCCCATCAGGATCGCATCGACACTTTCGAGAAACGCCTCGATGCCGAACTCCTCTGCCGGATGGCCTTCCAGCCAGTCGAACGAGCCGTCAGCGCGCGCGATCTTGCCGTCGAGCGACATCGCGATGTGGCAGTGCCAGACCGTCTTTGGCATTAAACCCTCCAACCTCATCCTGAGGAGCACGCGAAGCGTGCGTCTCGAAGGATGAGCACGAGCACCTTGCGTGTTGCCCACCCTTCGAGACGGCGCTGCGCGCCTCCTCAGGGTGAGGCGATGTTGAAGATCAGGGGGCGAGGTTCTTGGCCAGGAACGCCTTCACGTCAACGACGAACTGCTGCCATGCCGGCTCGTGCGCGCCGTAGTGCGCGCCGCAGCAGCCGCCGGGCTTGCTGCGGTTGCCGACGCCGTCGAGATAGCGCACCGGCAGGCCCAGCGCGTCGAAGCTGTGATGGGCGCCCTCGTAGACCTTCGTCTCGACGAGATCGCGGCCGGCGGCGATGCGGTCGATAACGGCCCTGCACTGCGCGACCGGCGTCCAGTCGTCGAGCGCGCCCATGGCGAACAGGATGGGCTGGCGCGCGCGCAGCCGCGTGCCCAGCGGGCTGGCCAGCGCGCAGTCGGGGTAGACCAGCACGACGGCACGGGCGAGCGAGGGCGTCGCATCTTCCATGCGGCCCGACAATGCGCGCAGCATCGCCACACCGCCGCCGTAGGAATAGCCCATGTAGGCGAGCCGCCGAGGATCGATGCCGGGTTGCTTCGCGAGCCAAGCCAGGGCGGCGTCGATGTCGCCGGCGCGCGCCTCGGCATCAGCCTGCGTCGGCCAGTTGCGACCGCAAATGTCCTTCAGCCCGCGCGCCGAGAAGCTGTCGACCACAAGCGCGGCATAGCCCCAGGAGGCCAGCAGCCCCGCCATGCGGGCGGTGTTCTGTCCCGGTCCGCCGCAGCCGTGGAAGATCGCGACGGCCGCGATGGGCTGCGTGGCGTTGGCGGGCCGGAAGTACTGGGCCGCGAGCTGGACGGTGCGGCCGCCCTGCTCGACCGGCACGCGCACGTTCTGCTGGGCCCATAAGGAAGATGGCAATACCCCAAATGCGAGAAGACAACAGATGACCGCCGAGACGAGTCTGATGACCAAGGAACTACTCCAGCATGGCTCAGTAGTGCTTCACCAACTTCAGCTCAAGTGCGGGGTCACCGGGCATATACCTGCAAATGCTCGATGCTCCGATGGTCAAAAAGCTGACGTAGGGCGCGATCCCCGATACATCGCCAGTCTGACTGCCTTCCAAAGCCACCAACCAGTTTTCGCTGGGCCGATTGTCCCGTGCATAGAATTCAATTCGCGAGAATCGATACCCGAAACCAGGCCATGTAACGCTCGGAGACCCGGGCTGCGTCACAGTGACCGACGTATTGTGGCAGAACAATTGGCAATTTTGTGCCACCTCAGCCGTGCCCTTCCTTCGGCACTCGATGACAATCTCCGGCTTGAACTCCGTTAGGTCTCTTGCGTGACCCTCGGTCAAAGAAACCAAAGCCACCATCGCGCTCAGCATCAGAGTTACTGGCTTCAAGGCCTCATGCATTTTTGTCTCCGATCAAACTCGAGACCCCTCGATGCAAGTAGCCTAACGCAAAGCAACCCTTGCCGCAGTGCGTTCATCTTGCCCACGCGCCGCAGGGCCCCGAAGATGCATCGGCGAAGCGTGGACGAAGCACCGGTGGGGACAAGGCCGTGGACCTGGATCTGAACGAAACCCTCTACACGATCTCCACCTGGATCATCCCCGCCATCCTGGCAATCACGATGCACGAGGCGGCGCACGGCTTCGTGGCCTGGCGCTTCGGCGACAGGACGGCCCTCGACCAGGGCCGCGTCACCCTCAACCCCTTCAAGCACATCGACCCGGTGGGCACGGTCCTGCTGCCGGGCGCGTTGCTGCTGATGCGGGCGCCGTTCCTGTTCGGCTACGCCAAGCCGGTGCCGGTGAACTTCGCGGCCCTGAACAATCCGCGCCGCGACATGGTCTGGGTGGCGGCGGCCGGTCCCGCGACCAACGTCGCGCTGGCCTTTGCGGCAGGCGGCCTCGCCCACCTCGCCTACCTGCTGCCGCCCGCGGCCGAGCAGTGGACCGTGCTGAACCTCGAGAACGCGATCCTGATCAACATCGTGCTGGCGGTGTTCAACATGCTGCCGCTGCCGCCGCTCGACGGCGGCCGGGTCGCGGTCGGCCTGCTGCCGGACGTCCTCGCCCGCCCGCTCGCCCGGCTCGAGCCGTACGGCATGTTCATCATCCTGGGCCTGCTGTTCGTCGCGCCGCTGGTCGGCGGCCAGCTCGGCTACAACCTCAACATCATCGGCTGGCTGCTGGGCGAGCCGGTCGGCTGGACGATCGACCAAGTGCTGCGCCTCACCGGCAACGCGTGACGCCCCCTCCGCCCGCGCAGACGCGGGCACCTCCCCCATGTGATGGGGGAGGAGAAGAAAGCGATATGCGATAGCCCCCCGTGTGAACGGGGGAGGGAATCGAACTCTTCCCCCATTCACATGGGGGAAGTGCCCCGTTTTACGGGGCGAAGGGGGCTACGAGGCCAGCGGCAGGTCGAACAGGCGCAGCAGCTTGCCGCGCTTCTTCAGGAGATCGGCCAGCGTATAGCGGTCGAGCACGGCCATGAAGGCCGCCAGCGCCTCGTCGAGCACGCCGACGAGGCCGCAGGCCGGCGCGATGATGCAGCTCTCGCATTCGACCAGCTCGAAGCCTTCCTCGGTCCGGCGCACCACTGCGCCGACATTGATGCGGTCGGCGGGCCTGGCGAGGCGAATGCCGCCGGAGCGACCGCGCACGCCCTCGACATAGCCTGCCTTCCCGAGATCGTGCGCCACCTTCATCAAATGGTTCTGCGAGACGCCGTAGGCTTTGGCGATCTCGCCGATCGAGCAGATGCGGTCGGGCTGCGCGCCGAGATAGAGCAGCACGCGCATGGCGTAGTCCGTATAGCGGGTCAGGCGCATCGAGACGGCTCCTGCGACACAGTGGCGAACGGGCGTTCACAATACTTATATTCTCTTTACATATTTAAGCCCAAGCCATACATGTACGCAAGATACATGATTAGAGAGTTCCGATGGACCGCATCGAAAGTGTCTACGAGGAAGGGCTGGCCCGGCTGGTGGCGCGGTTCTATGCCGCCGTCCGCGCCGATGCGCTGATCGGGCCGGTCTTCGACGACGCCGTCCACGACTGGCCGGAGCATCTCGAGAAGCTCACCGCCTTCTGGTCCTCCCTGATGCTGACCAGCGGCCGCTACAAGGGCACGCCGATGGCCGCCCATCTGAAGCACCGCGCGCGGCTGACGCCCGCCATGTTCGAACGCTGGCTGGCCCTGTGGCGCGAGGCCACCGAGGCCGAGATGCCGGCCGAGATCGCGGTCTTGATGCAGGCCAAGGCGCATCGCATCGCAGAGAGCTTCAAGCTGGCGCTCAGCCTGAAGCTCGAGACCGTCTGATCCGAAGGAGGAGTGTCATGGCAACGCTTCAGCAGATTCCCGCCGTCGATCTCGGCGTCCATCACGAGGCCAGGGGCGTGAGCGACCGGCTGGCGTTCGGTTTCACCAAGGTCCTGCGCTTCTGCGCCGACACCTTCTTCGCCAGGCGCTACGGCCACCGCGCCATCGTGCTGGAGACGGTCGCGGCTGTGCCCGGCATGGTCGGCGCGACGCTGACCCATCTTCGGTGCCTGCGGAACATGTGCGACGACGACGGCTGGATCCGCACGCTCATGGAGGAGGCCGAGAACGAGCGCATGCACCTCATGACGTTCATCCACGTGGCCAAGCCCACGCTGTTCGAGCGCTGCGTGATCCTGGGCGTGCAGTGGGTGTTCTACCTGGCCTTCTTCGGCCTCTACCTGGTGAGCCCGCGCACGGCGCACCGTGTCGTCGGCTACTTCGAGGAGGAGGCGGTTATCAGCTATACCCACTACCTCGCCGAGATCGACGAGGGCCGCAGCCCGAACGTGCCGGCACCGGCGATCGCGCGGCACTACTGGAAGCTGCCGGACGACGCGACGCTGCGCGACGTGGTCCTGGTAGTGCGGGCCGACGAGGCCCATCACCGCGACGTCAACCACCGCTTCGCCGACGAGCTGGCCGGCAATGTGGTCGCGCCGCGGGACGTGGCGCCCTACCCTGTGCATGCCGACGAAATCCGGCAGGCGGCCTGAGATGGCCACGCCCTATCGTTCGTCACCCGTCTTCGACGAGACGACGCTCCCCGCCGCCCTCCGCCGGGAGCATCGGACCAAGGCGGGCGTGTGGGGCGTGATCCGCGTGATCGAAGGGACGCTCAAGCTGGTCGTCGCCGACGAGGAGACGATGCTGACGCCGGAGCGTCCCGGCCTGGTGCTGCCCGAGCAGACCCATCGCGTCGAACCGCAGGGTTCGATGCGCATGCAGGTCGACTTCTACGACGAGATGCC
>CAYQAY010000116.1:0-8474 GCA_964415585.1 uncultured Reyranella sp. | reverse complement strand
TAGACGAGGTCGTCCCACACCGACAGCACGTCCTGGCTGATCGGGCGCAGGCCCTTCTTCAGCACCGAGACGCCGGTGCCGGCGCGCGTGTGGGTGTGCATCACGCAGTTTGCGTCCGGCCGCGCCTTGTAGACGCCGCTGTGGATGGTGAAGCCCGCGGCGTTGAACTTGCCGTCCTTGGCATAGACGTTGCCGTCGATGTCCATCTTCACCAGGCTCGATGCGGTGATCTCGTCGAACAGGTCGCCGTAGTTGTTGATCAGGAAACACTTCGGCTCGCCCGGGATGCGCACCGTCATGTGCGTGTCGATCGTATCGGTCCAGCCGAAGAGGTCGGTGATGCGATAGAGGGCCGCGAGGTCGCAGCGCGCCTGCCACTCGGCCTCGGTCATATCCACGCCATCGTGCACAACGCTGTCCATCCCGCACTCCTGATTCGTTAGTCGACGTTCATGCCTTTCATGTAGGTCGACGGCACCACGGTCTTGACCGACTGCGCGCGCTTGGCGAGCCAGTAGGCTTGCGGCGGCGGTACGGAGCCGAACTGTCTGTCGACGCCGAGCTTCTGCGCGGCGTCCATCGGCCAGTTGGGATTGTAAAGCAGCTCACGTGCCAGGGCGATCAGGTCGGCCCTGCCCTGCTGCAGGATCTGCTCTGCCTGGTCTGCATGGACGATCAGGCCGACCGCCATGCTGAGGATGTCGGCATCCTTCTTCAGCCGCTCGGCATAGGGCACCTGGTAGCCGTAGGTCACCGGCCCCGCGCTCACCACGGGCGAGCCGCGCATGCCGCCCGAGCTGCAGTCGATCACGTCGACGCCCTTGGGCTTCAGGATCTTCGCCAGCGCCACGCTCTGGTCGGGCCCCCAGCCGGCGTCGTCTTCGACCGACAGGCGCACGAACAGCGGCTTCGACGCCGGCCAGTGGGCGCGCACGCTCTCCACCACCTCGATGGCGAAACGCATGCGGTTGAGCTCGCTGCCGCCATACTCGTCGTTGCGCACGTTGGAGAAGGGCGAGAGGAACTGGTGGATCAGGTAGCCGTGCGCCATGTGGAGGTCGAGCACGTCGAAGCCCGCCGCGTGGGCGCGCCGCGCCGCCTGCCCCCAGCGCTCGACCACTTCGGGAATCTCCGCTGTCGTGAGCGCGCGTGGCGTGGGGTCGGTGTCGGGCGAGTTGAGCGCCGACGAGGAGACCAGTTCCCAATCGTCCCAGTCGTCGATGTCGGGCGACGGCTTCAGCGGCGCGCCGCCTTCCCAGGGACGGAAGCGCCGGGCCTTGCGGCCGGAATGGCCGAGCTGGATGCCGGGCACCGAATTGTGCAAGCGGATGAACTCGACGCAGCGCCTGAGGCCCGGGATGAAGGCATCGTCCCACAGGCCGAGGTCGCCCACCGTGCCGCAGCCCCGCCGCTCGACCTTGGTCGATTCCATGATCACCAGGCCCGCGCCGCCCGCCGCATAGCGGCCGGCGTTCATCAGGTGCCAGTCGGTCGCGAAGCCCTTCTCCGCCGAATACTGATGCATGGGCGCCACGACGACCCGGTTCTTCAGGGTGACGTCGCGGATGGAAATCGGTTCGAAGAGTTTCGGGCCTGCCATGTATACTTCCCCCATGCCCGCCGTCTTCAGCGACCGTTACGACGACCAGTATCTGCGCAGGATCCTGCGCGAGACCAAGACTATCGCCATGGTCGGGTTGTCGGCCAACTGGAATCGCCCCAGCTTCTTTGCTGCGAAATACCTGCTCGACCGCGGTTACAAGGTCATGCCCGTCAACCCGGCCGCCGCGGGCCAGGAGATCCTCGGCCAGAAGGTCTACGGCGCGCTCGACGAGCTGCCGGTGAAGGCCGACATGGTCGACATCTTCCGCAACTCCGAGGCCGCCGGCCCGATCACCGACGACGCCATCCGGCATGGCGCCAAGGTCGTCTGGATGCAGCTCGGGGTCGTGAACGAGGCTGCCGCCGAGCGCGCCGAGCAGGCGGGCCTCAAGGTGGTGATGAACCGCTGCCCCAAGATCGAGCATTCGCGGCTCGCCGGCACCATCGAGTGGCACGGCATCGCGAGCGGCGTGATCTCGTCCAAGAGGCGCGCTCTCTAGATGCAGCTCGTCGGCGTGACCCGCTCGCCCTACACGCGGCGCGTGGCGATCACGCTGGAACTCTACGGCATCCCCTACCGCCTGCAGGCGCTGTCGGGCTTCGGCAATCGCGAGGAGGTGCGCGCCGCCAACCCGCTGGGCCGTATCCCGGCGCTGGTCCTCGACGACGGCGAGACACTGGTCGACAGCTCCGCGATCATCGACCATCTCGACGAGGTCCACGGCCGCGAACGCGCCCTGATGCCGCCTTCCGGCCCCGATCGCCGCGCCGTGCTGCGCGTGGCGGCACTGATGATGGGCGCCTGCGACAAGGCCCTCGCCGCCGCCTACGAGCGCAACCACCATCCGCCGGAGAAGGTGCACCAGCCCTGGATCGACGACTGCCTCGCCCAGGTTCGCCAGGCCTTGCGCGCGGTCGACGGCCTGCTGCAGCCGGGCTCGTCCTACCTGCTGCTGGGTCGCCTCACCCATGCCGACATCGCCGCCTTCGTCGCCGAGCGCCTGGCGCGCGGGCTCGGGATCGACACCGATACCGAGATGCCGCGCCTGCGCGCCCTCGCCGCCCGGCTGGCCGATCGACCCGCCTTCCGCGCGACGGAGCCGCAGTGAAGTTCGGTGTCTTCGACCACATGGATCGCGCCGGCCACGATCTCGGCCGGCAGTTCGAGGACCGGCTGCGGCTCGTCGAACTCTACGAAAAGCACGGCTTCCACGCCTATCACCTGGCCGAGCACCACGCGACGCCGCTCGGCATGGCGCCCTCGCCCAGCGTGTTCCTGGCCGCTGTGGCGCAGCGCACGAAGACGCTGCGCTTCGGGCCGCTTGTCTACACCGTGAACCTCCATCACCCGCTGCGGCTGATCGACGAGGTCTGCATGCTCGACCAGATGAGCGGCGGGCGGCTGGAGCTCGGCGTCGGTCGCGGCATCTCGCCCTACGAGGTCGGCTACTACGGCGTCGATCCCGCGACGGGACCCGAACGGTTCGCCGAGGCGCTCGAGGTTCTGCTGAAGGGCCTCACGCAGCCGCGGCTCACCCACGAAGGCAAGTACTTCTCGTTCGAGGACGTGCCGATGGAGATGCAGCCGGTGCAGCGGCCGCATCCGCCCCTCTGGTACGGCGCCAACTCGCTGGAGAGCGCCGACCGCCTGGCGGCGCAGGGCTGCAACACCGTGGTCGGCCTGATGGCCGAGGGTGTCGGCCAATTCTCGGCGCGTTATCGCGCGGCCTGGAAGTCTTTGGGTCGCGCCGACCAGGACCTGCCGCTGATCGGCCTCAGCCGGCACGTCGTCGTGGGCGACACCGATCGCGAGGCGCAGTCGGCGGCCAGACGCGCCTTCGTCCTCTGGTACGACGCCCTGATCCATCTGTGGCGCGCCCACGGCGTCGGCCTGCCGCGCCAGATGATCCCTGCCGAGTTCGAAAGCGCTCTGGACGGCGGCTACATCGTGGCCGGCTCGGCCTCGACGGTGCGCGACCGCCTGAACCGCGACAACGCGGTCGCGGGCATCAACTACTGCCTCTGCCGGATGGCCTTCGGCGATCTCTCGTTCGAGGAGTCCGCCCGCTCGGTCGAGCTGTTCGCGGCGGAAGTGATGCCGGCTCTGCAACAACAGAGGCCCGCAGTCCGACCATAAAAGGACCGCGAGCCTCCGCCCCCTACGTGACACGCCGCCCGGCTATTGAGGGCCGGTTCGACGCGCCTCCCAAGCTCGAAAAGAGGGAAACCGGCGATGGCGGGGGGCCATCGCCGGCCTCTCGAGAGGTTTGCTAGGCCGCCCGGGGAGAGATAGCGACAAAGCGGGTCATCCCCTCTCGATACACTTTCATCAGGACCGGCTTGCCGGTCTTGGTGGCTTCCTTGAGCTTCTCGGCAGCCATCTTCGGGCTGTCGACGCTGTCCTTGCCGACCTGCTGCAGGACGTCGCCCGCCTTCAGGCCCTGGTCGTCGGCCGGGCTGCCCGGCTCGACCTCGGCGACCACCACGCCCTTCATCTCGCCATCGAGGCCGAGCTGCTTGCGCGCCTCCGGAGAGAGCGGCGCCAGCGACACGCCGTAGGCGGCGGGCTTGGCGGCTTCGGCCGCCTTGCCGTCGGCCTTGGCCTTGACGATCGCAGCCTCGTCCTTCTGGTCGCCGACCTTGGCCGTCAGGCTCATGTCCTTGCCGTCGCGCCAGATGCCCAGCTTCACCGAGCTGCCCGGCTTCGTCGCCGAGATCGTGCGCGTCAGCTCCTTGATGCCCTCGACGTTCTTGCCGTCGACGCTCAGGATCACGTCACCCGACTTCACGCCGGCGGCCAGCGCCGGGCTGTCCGGGCTCACCATGGCGACCAGGGCACCCTTGTCGGCCTTGAGCGACAGGCTCTCGGCGATCTCCTTGGTCACCGGCTGGATCTGCACACCGAGCAGGCCACGCTCGACCCGGCCGTTGTCGCGGAGCTGGGCCATTACCGGCTCGGCCAGCGAGGACGGGATGGCGAAGCCCAGGCCGACGCTGCCGCCGGTCGGCGAGTAGATCGCGGTGTTGATGCCGATCACCTTGCCTTCCATGTCGAACAGCGGGCCGCCCGAGTTGCCGCGGTTGATGGCGGCGTCGGTCTGGATGTAGTCGTCGAACGGGCCCGACTGGATGTCGCGGCCGCGCGCCGACACGATGCCCGTGGTCACGGTGCCGCCGAGGCCGAACGGATTGCCGACCGCCATCACCGGCTGGCCGACGCGCACCTTGGTGGCGTCGCCGAAGGTGACGAACGGCAGGGCCTTGTCGCTCTCGACCTTGAGCACCGCGAGGTCGGTCTTCTCGTCGCCGCCCAGCAGCTTGGCCGGCAGCTTGGTGCCGTCCGCCATGGTCACGGTGATCGAGTCGGCCTTGTTCACGACGTGGAAGTTCGTGACGATCGTGCCCTTGGCATCGACAATGAAGCCGGTGCCGACGCCCTGGCCCTTGCGCTGCGAACGCTTGCCGTCGGGAGCGCCCGGCTGCATCGGCTGGCCGAAGCGCTCGGCGAAGCGCTTCATGAACTCTTCCATCTGCTTGTCCTGCGGGCCCGAGGCGCGCACGTCCTCGTCGTCGCCGGCGCCGACCTTCATGGTCACGGCGACGTTGACGACCGCGGGCGTCACCTTGGCGGCGAGGTCGGAGAAGTCCTGCACGCCGGACGCGACCTGGCCGGCCACTGCCGCAGGCGCGGTGAACATCGGCGCGATCAGCGCGGGAGCCGTCAGCGCGGTGGTGACCGCCAGAGCGGCCAGGATGGTCTTGGTCTTCGTCATGGTCTGAACAACCTCCTCCTTGGGGGTGCGGGGAATATGGGCTCTGCCCCGTAGCGCCCGGATGGCCGCCGGATTGAATGTTTGTATAGTTGGGGAACGTTGCGCCGGCCCCCGGCGCCGGTTAGACGGGCGCCGTGAAAATACTCCTCGTCGAAGACGACAAGCAGACCGCCGGGTACATCGCCAAGGGCCTGCGCGAGCTCGGCCACGTGGTCGACCACGCCGACAACGGGCGCGACGGGCTCTACCTCGCGACCGGCGAGAAGTACGACGTGCTGATCGTCGACCGCATGCTGCCGCAGATGGACGGGCTGTCGCTCGTCAAGGCCGCGCGCGGCTCGGGCATGAAGGCGCCGGTACTGTTCCTCACCACGATGGGCGGCGTCGACGATCGTGTCGCCGGCCTCGAGGCCGGCGCCGACGACTATCTCGTCAAGCCGTTCGCCTTCGCCGAGCTCAAGGCGCGGATCGGCGCGCTGTCGCGGCGCCCGCCGATCGTCGCGGCGACGTCGCTCGTGGTCGGCGATCTCGAGATGGACCTGCTGGCGCGCACCGTGACGCGCGCGGGCAGGCGCATCGAGCTGCTCGCCCAGGAGTTCAAGATCCTCGAATACCTGCTGCGCCATGCCGGCGAAGTCGTGACGCGCACGATGCTGCTCGAGAAGGTCTGGGACTTCCACTTCGACCCCAAGACCAACATCGTCGAGACGCACATCAGCCGCCTCCGTTCCAAGATCGACAAGGGGTTCGACAAGCCGCTGCTCCACACGATCAGAGGGGCTGGCTATGTCATCCGAGCGCCCGCCTAGGACGCTGTCGCGGATCCTGCGCTCGGCGAGCTTCCGCCTGCCGCTGCTCTACGCCGTGCTGTTCATCCTCTCGGCCGGCGTGCTGTTCACGACCGTCTACTGGACGGCGACCGCGGCGATGCAGAACGATATGGCGGCCGTGCTGCGCTCGGAGGCGCTGCAGCTCGCCGAGGTCCATCGCCGCTCCGGCCTCGCAGGCCTCGCCAACCAGATCACGCGCCGCATCAACTTCCGCACCAAGGGCCCGATCTTCTACCTGCTGCAGGCGCCCAACAGCCGCGTCGTCGTCGGCAACCTGCCGGGCATGCCGCCGGTCAACGGCGTCATCGACTTCGAGCCCAGGCAGGAGTCGCCGGAAGCCGAGGCCGAGCGGCCCAAGCTGATGGGCTTCGGCCTCACCCTGCCCGACGGCTCGTTCCTGCTGGTGGCGCAGGACTCGACGCGGCTCGCCGACATGCAGCACGCCATCGTGCGCGCCTTCGCCTGGGCGAGCGGGCTCGCCCTGCTGCTGGCGATCGCCGGCGGCGCCCTGCTCGGCACCAACTTCCTGCGCCGCATCGACACCATCGCGCGCACCAGCCGCGCCATCATGGAGGGCGACCTCTCGGCCCGCATCCCGGTGCGCGGCACGCACGACGAGATCGACCAGCTCATCGTCAGCCTCAACGCCATGCTGGCGCGCATCCAGCAGCTCATGGACGGCCTGCGCCAGGTTTCGAGCGACATCGCCCACGACCTGCGCACGCCGCTCGGCCGCCTGCGCCAGCAACTCGAGGAGGCACGCGAGCGCGCGACGACGACCGCCGACTACCGGGCTGCGACGGAAGCGGCGATCGAGGAGGCCGATGCCCTGCTCGAGACCTTCTCCGCCCTGCTGCGCATCGCGCAGGTCGAGGCCGGCGCGCAGCGCAGCGCTTTCGCGGCCTTCGACCTCTCCGGCCTGGTGAAGAGCCTCGGCGAGACCTATGAGCCGGTTGCGGAGGATTCGGGCCATCGCCTGGACGTCGCGGCCGACGACGGCATCTCGTTCACCGGCGACCGCCAGCTCGTGGCCCAGCTCGTCACCAACCTGCTGGAGAACGCGCTGCGCCACACGCCCGTCGGCACGAAGATCTCGCTGCGGCTCCAGAAGCAGGACGGCGGATTCCGGCTCGCCGTCGCCGACGACGGTCCCGGGATCCCGGCAACCGAGCACGACAAGGTTTTCGACCGCTTCTATCGCCTCGACCGCAGCCGCTCGACCGCCGGCAGCGGCCTCGGCCTCGCCATGGTACGGGCGATCGCCGGCCTGCACGGACTTTCGATCCGGCTGGAGGACGCGAATCCCGGATTGCGCGTGATCCTCTCGACTTGATGTCCTGGCTCTGGATTCCTCTCACCGTCTTCGCCGCCGCCGCGCAGACCGTGCGCAACACCGCGCAGCGGCGGCTGGTCGACGACCTCGGCACGCTCGGCGCCACGCTGGTGCGCTTCCTCTACGGCATGCCGTTCCTCGTCCTGTGGCTCGGCCTGGTGATCGGCGTCGGCGGCCATGCCATGCCGCCGCTCGCCGCGGGCTTCGCCGTCTGGGTGCTGGTGGCGGCGCTCAGCCAGATGGCGGGTACGGCGCTGCTGCTGCGCGCCATGGCCGAACGCAGCTTCGCCATCGGCCTCGTCTATTCCAAGAGCGAGGTCATTCAGGTGGCGGTGTTCTCCGTCGTCTTCCTGGGCGAGCGCCTGTCGTCGCTGGCCGCCTTCGCCATCGTGCTGGCGACGCTCGGCGTCATCCTGCTCTCGCCGCGGCCGGCCGGCCAGGTGCTGGCGCGCAGCTGGGCCGATCCCGCCGCCCTGTTCGGCCTCGCGTCGGGCTCGGCCTTCGCCATTTCGGTCGTCGGCTATCGCGGCGCCACGCTGGCGCTCGACGCCGGCTCGCCCTTCCTCGGCGCGGCCGGGACGCTGTTCTGGAGCCAGCTCGTCCAGACCGTGCTGCTCGGCGCCTGGCTGCTGGCGCGCACGCCCGCCGTCGTGCTGGGCGTCCTGCGCCAGTGGCGGTTGTCGCTGTTCGCCGGTCTCGCCGGTGCCTCGGCATCGGCCGCCAACGTGACGGCGCTCGCCCTCGAATCGGCTTCGAACGTGCGCACCCTGATCCTGATAGAAGTTCTGTTCACCTATTTCGTGTCGCTGCGCATTTTCCGCGAAGCGATCAGCCGGCGCGAACTTGCCGGCATCATGCTGTTGGTGCTGGGCGTCGGGATCGTTGTCGCGACGGCCGGCTAACGCTCGCTCGCCGGCGGGAAGAACCACATTCCGT
>CAYQAY010000115.1:0-8530 GCA_964415585.1 uncultured Reyranella sp. | reverse complement strand
TAGGGTCCTTCGCCGAACGGCCGGCCTCACCGGCCCGACGCCGTCCATCACCGCGACCGCGCTCATGCCCGACATCTCGCCGACGTCCTGGCTGAAACAGCCGATGGTCATGCCGGGATCGATCGTCACCTACCCGTCATCTGGGCCGTCGTCGGGCTGCTCCTGGCCCGCGATCATGCGGAGCAGCGTCGTCTTGCCGGCGCCGTTGGGCCCGACCAGCCCCGCCTTCTCCCCCTTCGACCCATCGACGCGTCGATGAACAGGATCTGGTGGCCGTTCTGCTTGCCGATGTTGTCGAGGCGGATGAAGGAGGCGGAGGTGGTGGGAAAGAGGCGGCAAAGCAAGCCGCTGCCAGACCATGGTGTTGCGGCTGATTGTCCCTTCCTTTCCTGCTCGGTCACCCCCGGCGGCCTAGGCAGTCAGAGTTCGTCAAATTCGCTAACGCTGTTCCTTATTCGACCTGCCGGCCATCCGTTGCCTGGGTCGACGAGCAGTACTCGGATTTGCTGCAAGTGGCTCACCGTGTTCCTCGGCCAATACGGTAGCCAGCGGAAGAGAACGCACGATTGCGAGTAACTTTTTCTGCTCGAGGTCAATTGCCTCACTGACATATGCTTTAAGAACCATCGCTATTTCGATCAGATCAGCAGCGTCAGCCCAGCTGAGACTTGCTATGCGAGTATGAAAGCATCCAATGGAGGTAATGCCTTCATCCTTCACTCGCTCAAGCCAGTAACGAGCAGTGGGAATGCTTTCTTCGAAAGCGTTTACAGAATGCGCCACGTGCTTGTCGCGAATATCAATTAAGTAGTCATGCACCCTTCGTTGATCGCTAGTAAGCACTCGTAACGCCTCACGATTTAGGCGTTGGCGTACACCAGACTTAAATGACCGCGCATAGGCCACTAAGGCCGCTATCGACAGCACCTCGACAAGATCGTACGTCTCGTTCGCAAAAGCCTTTTGCAGCCGCTGGGCAAACTCAATTGCCCGTTTCAGGTCGATCTGTATACCTGTTAGGTCGGCCAGCGCGACGCCTTCGACAATGCGGAGCGGAACCCACGTATTTGTTGCCATGCGCTAAATCGTATCTGTGATTCCAACGCCATCAAAACAAATACCATACAGCCTCGCAGAGGTGACGAAGCCAACCCAATACGCGCACTAATGGCTTCAATCAGCGGCAGACACAGATGTATCGACGTCAGCCTCTGGTTGCACTAGCTTCAGCAGCAAGTATTGGGGAGACTCCATGTACTTGCGGTCTTATCGACTCAAAAACTATCGACGGCTGCGCGACGTCCACGTGGAGTTGGCACGAGATATTTCTATCTTCGTTGGAGCGAATAACAGCGGCAAGACTTCCGCAACTCAAGCTATTCAAATGTTTCTCTCAGGGCGCAGGGATCAATTCTCCCTTTTCGATTTCAGCTCTCATACGTGGAAGATTCTGAACGACCTCGGCAACGCCGATGCGACTGGAGACGAAGCCGCTGCTATTCCTACGATCACCCTTGATCTCTGGTTCGAGGTGGCAGAACCAGACCTCTATCTCGTCCTGCCCATCCTTCCAAGCTCTGACTGGGAGGGCACTGAAGTCGGCATTCGTGTAGAATTTGGTGCTCGCAACAGTCTCGAATTGCTTCAGCGTTACCGACAGGCCAAAGCTAAAGCACTGGAACAGGCCGCCGGACTGGGAGACGGTGCTGGTACTTACGTCCCGTGGCCCAAGTCACTGACTGACTACCTCTCGAAGGAGCTTCATCGAGAATTCGAGTTCCGCTATTTCGTGCTCGACCGCAAGAGGTTCGGTGCTACTTACGTTCAGGAGGAAGGATACGTTGCGGCCCCCATCCCGCCAGACCCGGGTGGGGCAAACATTCTCAAGTCTCTAGTTCGGGTCGACTTCCTCCATGCCCAGCGTCATCTCACCGATCCAAATTTCGACGCCGCGGGCGGCGCGGGTCGGGCTGAGGATTTATCCAGACGCCTAAGCCGCTTCTACAAACGAAACCTCGAACAACGGCCCGATGACCACACAGCCTTGAAGGCACTGTTCGACTCTGAAGAGAGCTTAAATGAGCACTTGATGGATGTGTTCAAGCCGACGCTCGAACGCATAGCCAAGCTTGGCTATCCAGGAGTGCATAATCCACATTTGGAGATCACGTCAGGCCTGAACCCTGCCACCGTGATGAGCCAAGACGCAAAAGTGAACTATATTCTGGGGAACGACACACCGTTGAAACTGCCGGATAGCTACAACGGACTTGGCTTCAAGAATCTCATCTACATGGTCGTCGAAGTACTCGACGTTCAAGAAAGGTGGAAGCTCGATGAAGATCGAGCGCCGCTTCACCTAATTTTCATCGAAGAGCCCGAAGCGCATCTTCATGCCCAGCTTCAGCAGGTCTTTATTCGTAATGTCTTGGACTTACTAAAGATTGAC
Organism: uncultured Reyranella sp.; assembly: GCA_964415585.1. Taxonomy (GTDB): domain Bacteria; phylum Pseudomonadota; class Alphaproteobacteria; order Reyranellales; family Reyranellaceae; genus Reyranella. Next base: position 6,081 of record CAYQAY010000115.1, on the reverse strand, counting down.
GGAGAAGAAAGTAGCGCCTTCGGTAGCCAAGTCGTGATTACTACGCATTCACCACACATACTTTATGAACGAGGCTTCGAGCCAATTCGCTATTTTCGGCGCCATGTGATTGCCAGCGAGCAAACTACTCAAGTGGTCAATCTGTCGATATTTCAGCCAGGCGATGCGCCGAAGGACCGAGACTTCCTTCAACGCTACCTGAAGCTGACCCACTGCGACCTATTCTTTGCCGACGCAGCAATCCTAGTCGAAGGAAACGTCGAACGCCTCTTGCTCCCATTAATGATCGAGAAGGAAGCGAAAACTCTCCGGTCTTCAGCACTCTCAATTCTAGAAGTCGGCGGCGCCTTTGCGCATCGCTTCCGCGAACTAATCCATTTTTTGGGCATCACTACCCTGGTCATTACCGACCTTGACAGCGTTCTGCCAGCCGCGGCACCACCCGCCGACGGAGAAGAGGATGCAAAGGAATTTGAGGTTCCAGCAGAGAATGCCAACGAACAGCCTGTCAAACGGTATGGAAAGACATGCGAGCCCGGGGAATCTGGCGCGCTTACGGCCAATCAAACACTGATTCAGTGGCTCCCCAAAAAGCTCTCAATCTCTGATCTCATTGCCGCCTCTTCCGATGACAAAATCGAAACTATCCCTAGCACTGATCAGGCGAAAGTTCGTGTTGCCTACCAAATCCCAACCAACGTCACGTGGGCCGAATCTCAAGCCATGCTGTGCGGTCGTACCCTTGAAGTCAGTTTCGGCCTTGAGAACGCAACTTGGTGTCAAGACTTGGAACGTAGAGCGTTGGGACTGAAGCTGAAAGGTGACGTCCCGAATCCAACCGCTCTAGCGACGGGTTTGCATAAGCGCGTCATTGGCCAGTATTTCGACAAAACCAAATTTGCACTGGAAATTCTGGCCAGGAAACAAGGCGAATGGGCGGCTCCACACTACATCTCGGAAGGCCTCAGATGGCTGGAGAGCGTTGTAGGTTTGGAGATTGTTCAGGAGATTCAGGCCACCGCCGCCACGGCCGCCGCGGAGACAACAACCGCCGTGGCATCGGAAGGTGCTGAATGAGCCGGCGCGTAGATAAGCCGGATACCCCGGCAGACGTCACGCTTCGAAAGTGCCTTTCGTCTCAACGACAATGCTTCGTCATGCTGGCTGGCGCCGGGTCAGGCAAGACCACGTCCCTTATCAAAGCATTGTCCACAATCATCACCCTATACGGAGGGGAGCTCAAGAAAAGACGCCAACGCGTCGCCTGCATAACTTACACGGACATTGCTGCCGAAGAGATCTGGGCTGACGTCGGAAACAATCCCCTGGTTCACGTTTCTACCATTCATAGTTTCATGTGGATGATCGTACGCCCATTTCAGAACGACATTCGACAATGGGTACGTGGGCGCATCGAAGAAAAGATTGAGGAGCGTCGCACCGAAGCAGCGGCATTCAGTCGAAGAACACAGCAACGAACGCGCGACAAGAATCAGCGCGACATAGACCGATACATGTTGGAGCGCGAAAGGATCGCTAGCGTCAAGTCGTTCACCTACGGAACCGGGAGCGACTATCCACGCGGCGTCCTCGGACATGACGACATCTTGCGAATCGCAACGCAGTTCCTCGCTGAACGGAGGCTATTTCGTTCTTTGCTCGCACAACAGTTCCCCTTCGTTTTTGTCGACGAGAGCCAGGACACCATGGAAGCGGTAGTCTCAGCGTTGAAGTCAGTCGCCGCCCAGATGAAGGGTCAATTTTGTTTGGGCTTCTTTGGCGATCCGATGCAGCGCATCTACATGACAGGAGCCGGTCCGATCCCCCTGGAGGAAGGTTGGGTCCCGATCGAGAAACCCGAAAACTTTCGCTGTCCAACAACAGTCCTCGCGATCGCCAACGCAATACGGCGCACAGGTGACGGGCTTGTCCAAACTCGCGGTCGGATGATCCAGACCGAAGGAAATGAAAAGTTCGTCACCGGAACAGCGCGCATGTTCATCTTGCCGGCAGACAATCAACGAGACGAACGAGTTGCCGCAGTTCGAGAATGGATCGCCCGTGCAAATGGCGACGATGTTTGGAGAACTGGCCCCATTAAGGTACTCGTAATTGTGCACCGTATGGCAGCCAAAAGACTCGGGTTCGGCCAACTCTACGCTGCGCTAAACGACAAGGCCCCCTCATCATTCAAGGACGGTTTTCTCGACGCGACCGCTTGGCCGGTGCGGCCTTTCGTCAAGTTCGCCCTGCCCTTAGCAGACGCGATCACTAACGGCCGGGAGTTCGAGGCGATGACCATCCTGCGCAGTTCATCTCCGCTATTGGAAAAGGAGACCCTACCAAAAATAGGTGTGTCTAAAGTGTTGGCGGAGCTGAGAGAAGCTTCGCTACAAATCCAGAAAATGTTGGCACCTGGATCGACGACGACGAATAGGCAGGTACTCGAACACATTCGCAAACACCGATTGACGACCTTGGACCCGCGCATCATCAGCTACTTAGACGTTGGAGTACCTCCAACTGCGGACGGGACGGAGATTGCTGACCAAGAGGAGGCTGACCTCGAACTGCAATCAATGGACCGCTTTCTTACATGCCCCGCGGTCGAATTCTGGGGTTACCAGACTTATCTAGCGGAACAATCACCTTTTTCTACTCAACAGGGGATCAAGGGCGCCGAATTCGAGAGAGTACTCGTTATTGCCGACGACGAAGAAGGCACGCACTTTCAATTTTCTTACGACAAGTATTTTGGGATCAAACCACTGTCTGATCGGGACCATACAAATTTAGCCGAAGGCAAGGAGACGCAGGTCGAGCGCACACGCCGACTTTTCTACGTCTGTTGTACGCGCGCCATGACCGACTTGGCTGTGATTGTATTCACAGCCGATGTTGGCGCCGCTGAGAAAGCTATTCGGGCTATGAACCTATTTCCGCACGATCAGATAATCACTGACACAGCGGCACTCTGATCAAGCAGCCGGTTATCGCAGCATCTGCAATTAGGGCGGAAGATGCGAATCTGTAGATTCTATCGTTTGTATAGTGCAGGCGCGCACCAATTCTTGCCCTAGAGCCGTAAGAACATGGTTCATCTCAACTACGTTGATAGAAGCACCATAGTGTCCAAACCCACTAAACAGGGGGATGCGCTCAGCTTTTTTGTATTCCGTCGCGCCCGTTCCGGCGATGACCAGATCCAGCATTTGCTGGAGTACCTTCATAAAGCGCTCAGGGTCGATTGCTGCCCACTTGGAGAAACCGGCGCTACGTTGCATCTCTATGGGTAAGGCTGCCAGAAGATTGGATGCATCAAGGGGTTGGGGCCGAAAGGTTAGACATCTTAAGCGCATCAAATTTTGGACAGCGGCGCCGCGAACCTCCAGCGGAAATTTACGCCAACGGCGCTCCGCAAAGGCGTTCATCTCATCATTGAAAGCTTTAACTTCCTGTGGTGTTCGAAACGTCCCACGCCTCTGACATTCCCACAACAACTGCAGCAGCACGACCTCTGGTCCAGCGAGCGACTTTAGTAAATCAAGGTAGAACTTCTTGATGACAACATCGCTGTTGGGGTTGGCTGAATTTACGATCAATTGCGCCCACAGTTTTTGTACGTCTTCGTCGTCTTCCGACGAAATTGCCTCGATGACCCGCACGGCATCGCCCATGGGAAGCTCGTTTAGCGTCTCAACAGGCATTCCTTGAGCGACTCTCAGGGACTCAATTTCGGCAGCCATCTTCATCATATTTTTCAGACGCCAATGCCTGACTTTATCGCCGAATGCTTTGCCTAGTTCAGCAACGCTTTCGCCAAAAATCTTGCCCAGAGCACCACGAATGTCCTTTGATGTATCAACTACTATCTGGCCCGCGGCCTTCGCCATTTCCTCTTCAAGTTTATTTGACATAGTGGACGGCTCGCTATTCCCACTCGATCGTGCCGGGCGGCTTACTCGTGATGTCGTAGGTCACGCGGTTCACGCCGCGCACCTCGTTGATGATAAGGGCGGCGACGCGGCCGAGGAAGGCGTGCTCGAACGGGGCGTCGTCGGCGGTCGAGGTGACGGCGCGCAGCGCGCAGGCCTGGTCGTAGGTGCGGCCGTCGCCCATCACGCCGACGGTGCGGACCGGCAGCAGCACGGCGAAGGCCTGCCAGATCTCGTCGTAGAGGCCGGCCTTGCGGAGCCTGTCGAGATGGATGGTTCGACTTGGTGCAGGAGGTTGGGCTTCTCCCGGGTGACAGTGGAGACGATGAGCGCGCGGGACGCGCGCGGTCCAGAAGACTCATGCTTTTCCGGACCGCGCGCGTCCCGCGCGCTCAAGGGGCTCCTGCACCCATGAGAGCCTGACCGCCACTGTTGAAAAACGATATCGATTATTACATATTGATATCATCGCAATCAATCCATGGGGAACGCCATCATGGCCGCCGTCACCATCCGCAATCTCTCCGAGGAGACGCATCGCGCCCTGAAGGTGCGCGCGGCGCAGCACAATCGCAGCACGGAGGCGGAGATCCGCGCGATTCTCGAGGCCGCCGTGCGTCCCGAGGGCCGGCTGCGGCTCGGCACCGCCCTTTCGGAGATCGGCCGGAAACACGGTATCACCAGAGCCGACGTCGAGGCCCTCGAACAGGTCCGCGATACGCGTCCCGCCGAGCCGATGCGCTTCGAATGATCCTGCTCGACACCAATGTCGTCTCGGAGGCCATGACGCGCGAACCCCATCCCCGGGTGCGTGCCTGGCTCGACGCCCAGGCGGCCGAGACGGTGTTCCTCTCCAGCATCACCGTGGCCGAACTTCTCTTCGGCATCGGTACTCTGCCAGCCGGCAAGCGCAAGGATGCGCTGGCCGCCGCGCTCGACGACGTGCTCGGTGTATTCGCCCCCCGCGTCCTGCCCTTCGACACGTCGGCGGCGCGGCGCTATGGCGATCTCGCCGTCAGGGCGCGCGCGGCCGGACGGGGATTTCCGACGCCCGACGGCTATATCGCCGCGATCGCCGCCGCGCACGGTTTCGCCGTGGCGTCGCGCGACGCGAGCGCGTTCAAGGCCGCCGGCCTCCCCGTGATCGACCCCTGGACGGCGGGGCGCTGAGGGGCGGTCCAACGGGCTTACCTCATCCTGAGGAGCGCTGCGAAGCAGCGCGTCTCGAAGGATGGGCAACAGCCGAGATGCGCGTGCCCACCCTTCGAGACGCGGCCCTGCGGGCCGCTCCTCAGGGTGAGGTATATGGTGGAACGACCGGCGCGGCCCGTCACTCCCACTCGATCGTGCCCGGCGGCTTGCTCGTGATGTCGTAGGTCACGCGGTTCACGCCCCGCACCTCGTTGATGATGCGGGCGGAGAAGCGGCCGGCAGGAAGCGGTTCTTCGGCGCGGGCCGCGACGCTCAGTGCCTCGAAGGCGTCGAGTTCGGCCTGGTCGCGCAAGCCGAGCTTGTTCTTCAGAACCGCCGTGCCGGCATAGCAATACCGGTCTGGCTGAGTGTCGTAGAAGTCGACGCTCAGGCCTTTTTCCCGAACTGGCGGGCGATCGCGCGCCGGCGCTCCTCGCCCGAGGCGCCCGTGCGATCGAGATGCTCGAGCGTACGTTTCGCTTCCGGCGAAAGATGGATTCCCTCCACCGCAGCGATCTTCGCCATCGACTCCCGGCCGAGCGTCATGCTTTCGCGTATGCGACCGTCACGTCCCTGAACCGTCAACTCGCCGCCCGAGCGTCGCAGGGCCGATTTTGCGGCCTCGGTCGCCTCGGTCTTGGTCGCGTAAACGGCGGCGGCGCGACCTGCGCCTTCGCGCCTCACCTGCCAGCCGCCGTCCATGGGCACCACGTGGACGCGGGCCTGCCTCCTGGCATCGAAACCTTGGTGATGTTGCGGCTGGTCATCGACTGAAGCCTATCACGAGAGCCGGCTGGCGGCACGAGATCCCTCGCGAAGGCCTGGTTCCGGTGGGATCGGATCCCTCGCAAGCCAGCGCGGGGAATACCCCGCGCGACTCGGGATGACGGCCACGGGCCGTCACTCCCACTCGATCGTGCCCGGCGGCTTGCTCGTGATGTCGTAGGTCACGCGG
>CAYQAY010000114.1:0-8546 GCA_964415585.1 uncultured Reyranella sp. | reverse complement strand
TCGCCGGTCTGCCGGCCGCCGTCGTGGCGCGCGCCGAGGAGGTGCTGGCCGTGCTGGAGAAGGGCGAACAGTCCGGCGCCGTCACCAGGCTCGCCGACGACCTGCCGCTCTTCGCCTCGGCGCCGACGCGTCCGGCGAGCGGCACGTCGAAGGCGCGAGAGTCGGAGGTCGAGAAGGCCCTCGCCGCAGTCAATCCCGACGAGTTGAGCCCGCGCGAGGCGCTGGAGCTGCTCTACGCCTTGCGCCAGCGCATCGCGCGATAGGGCCGCTCTTCCGGCTCGGGCGGCTGCCAGCCGCTCCGCGCGCGATAGAGCGCCGCGAGGACGTGGCCGACGAGGGCCAGCAGCAGGCAGTCGATCAGCGTCGTCGCGGCGGCGAGGCCCGCCGGCGCCCACGGCTTGCGCGGCAACTCGGGCTGAAACCACCCGGCGGCCTGCACGGCCAGGATGGAGAGGGCCACGGCGGCACCGATCGTGACGAGCAAGGTGGGGAAGACAGGCGCGCCGAGACGCAAGGCGGCGACCGGCGAAAGCGGCTCGCCGGCCGAGAAGGACGGCAGCATCAACGCCAGCGGCGCCGCCAGGATCGCCCAGAGCGCGGGTCCGGCGCCCGCGACCGGTATCTCGGCCGCCGCGAAGGCCAGTGCGATCAGCAGTGCGGCGAAGGCGACGAAGCGCGGCGAGATCACCGAGCGTCGCAGGTTGTCGACGCCCTCGCAGGCGTCGGCGCCGTCGAGCAGCGCTTCCTTGATCCAGCGATCGAGGAACAGTGCGTAGATCATCGCGAAGAGAGCGAGCAGGCCCCAGTGGCCGCGCCACGCGCCGAATTCGCGGCGAGCCTCGATCAGGTAGGCGATGGCGGCGGCGAGGCCGGCGATGGCGAGGGACAGGATCCAGAAGGTGCCCTGACGGCGAAGCCAGAAGACCAGGGCGTCGAAGACCGCCATCGCGCTCCTTCAGCCGAAGGCCTTGCGCGCCAGTGCGGCTCCCTCGGCGAGTGCACGCAGTTTACCGTAAGCCACGCCCATGGTCATCGGCGCCATGCCGCAATTGGTGCAGGCCTGGATTCTTTCAGCGTCGACGAACCTGGTCGCGAGCTTCAGGGTCTCCGCGACCTGCTCGGGCGTCTCGACCGTGTCGGACGCGACGTCGATGGCGCCGACCAGCACGGTCTTGGTCCTGAGCAGCTTCATCAGGTCGGGCGGCACGTGGCTGGCGCGGCACTCCAGCGACACCTGCTGGATGGTGCTGCGCTCGAGCGCGGGGAAAGTCTCCTCGTACTGCCGCCAGGTCTCGCCCAGCGTGTCCTTCCACTTGATGTTGGCCTCGATGCCGTAGCCGTAGCAGATGTGCACGGCGGTCGTGCATTTCAGCCCTTCGGCCGCCTTCTCCAGCGCCGGCACGCCCCAGTCGACCGTCTCCTTGAGGTAGACGTTGAAGGCCGGCTCGTCGAACTGGACGACGTCGACGCCGAGCTTCTCGAGATCCTTCGCCTCCTGGTTCAGGAGCTCGGCGAAGGCGAAGGCCATCTTCACGCGGTCGCCGTAGTGGCCGTCGGCCAGCGTGTCGATCAGGGTCATCGGGCCGGGCAGGGTGAACTTGAGCTTGCGCGAGGTCGCGGCGCGGGCGATGCGCGCCTCGCGCTCGTGCACGAACCTGCGCCGCTTCAGTGCCGAGGTGACGGTCGGGCAGTCCGCCTCGTAGCGGTTGTTGCGGATGCCCATGCGGACCTTCCTGTCGAAGTCGACGCCGTCGACCTCGGCCAGAAATCCGTGCACGAAATGCTGCCGCGCCTGCTCGCCGTCGCTCACGATGTCGAGGCCGGCCTCCTCCTGGCGGCGGATCGCGAGGAAGGTCGCGTCGTCCTTGGCCTCGAACAGCGGCTGTCCCTCCAGCGTCCACGGCGCCCACAGCACGTTGGGCGTGGCGAGCCAGGCGGGCTTGGGCAGGCTGCCCGCGAGCGTCGTCTCGAACATGATTCCTCCTGATTCATTTGCCTCCCCTTCGCGGAGTCCGCGAAGGGGAGGTGTCGACGTCTTACGGCGACGGAGGGGTCGCGCCGCCTGTAGTCACCTCCGACCCCTCCGCCCCCGACGACGGGGGCACCTCCCCAGCGCGGGCTCCGCGCTAGGGAGGAGAAGAACTGGATGCCGGCGTCGGCAGCGTGGCTGCCGGCCGGACCTGGTTGGCGCTCTCGGGCGGCAGGATCTGGCCGTAGGTGCCCGGTGCCCGCCACTGCAGGGTGCCGAACGCGCCGCAGCTCTCGCACACCGGCCGCCACGCCTCGTGATGGGCGCCGCAGGCCGTGCAGCGCCAGGCGCGATCGGCCGGTGCGGCGGCGGCGCGGGCCAGCCACTCGTGCACCTTCTCCTGTCCCGACTGCGCGCGCTCCTCGACCTCGGCCATCAGGCGGCAGACGCGCACCGGCGGGTGGGTGCCGGCCGCGGCGTCGAGGTGACGGCGCGCCTCGCCCCACAGGCCGGCGTCGAGCGAGGCCCGGGCCAGCGCCAGATGGCTTTCGATGTCGGCGGGATTCTGGCCGGCCAGCCGCCGCACGACACCGACCCGCTTCAGCGCATCGGTCTCGCCCGAGGCGTCGAGATAGAGCGTCGCGAGGTCGGGATGCGGCGCCAGCGCCCAGCCGCGCTCGAGGGTCTTCATCGCCTTCTTTGCGTCGCCTGCCGCGAACTGCAGCCGCGCGAACTGGTGCGTGACGGCGATGCGCTCCGGCGCCAGGCCGAAAGCCTCGCGGGCGAGCGCCAGCGCATCTGCGGCGCGGCCCTCGCGCTCGGCCTCGCGGCTGCGCTCGACCAGCAGCAGCGCCCTGAGCGTACGGCCCTTGTCCGGCGTCACGACCTTGCGGCGGATGCCCGTGTCGAGCGTCTCCTGCGCGGCTTTCCACTGGCCGACCTGCGCCTGCATGTCGAACAGCGAGTGCACCACCCACGGCGTCTGCGGCCGCAGCTTGAAGGCGCGCTCGGCATAGGCCAGCGCCTTGGCCTGGTCTCCGTCGCGCAGCGCCTGGCCGATCAGGCCGCGCAGGCCGAGGAAGGCCATCTGCTCGTCCTCCAGCATGGCGTCGAACGCCCGCTTGGCCGCGTCGCGGTCGCCGGTGAGCTGGGCGGCCTGCGCCGACAGAAGGAGCGTGAGCGGCGGCTCGGAGAGAAGCTGCTCGGCCTTGCGCGCGTGCTTCTGCGCTTCTGTGCCGTCGCCGGCCGCGACCGCGGCGAGCCCTTGAGTGAGTTCGCGGTAGCCGCGCCGGCGGCGGCTCTCGCCCCAGCCTTCGAGCAGGGCGCCCGGCGCGCCGGCGATCCAGCGGTAGAGCAGCCAGCCGCCGACCGAGACCAGGACCAGCACGACGATCGCCACCATCACGGCGCCGACGCTGGTGTCGAGCCGCCAGCCCTGCCACTCGGCGGTGAGGGTGCCCGGCCGCTCGGCGAGCCACACCGCGCCCAGCATCGCGGCGGCGGCGACGACGAACCAGATCAGCGTGCGCAGGATGGTCATGGCGGCTACCGCGCGGCGCCCAGCAGGGCCACGGCCTGCGCGGCGAGCTGGTCGACGGCGCGCCTGGCCGCGAGATGCGCCTCGGCGCGGGCCAGCCAGCCCGTCGTGGCGCGCTGCGTCTGCGGCGGCAGCGTCCTGACGAGCTCGACGGCCCTGGCGAGGTCGCCCGCTTCGAGCGCGGCTTCGGCGCGGGCGAGCTTCGCCTCCGTCGCATCGCCTTCGACGTCGGCGCCGACGCGACGCAGCGACACGAGACCGCGCAGCTTGCCGAGCAGTCTCTCGCCGAGGGAATCGTCGGCGAGGTCGTCGGCGAGGGCGGCCTTGGCGACGGCCGGGAAGTCGGCGAGCAGCGACGCGCGCGAGGCGACGCCGTTCTTCGCGTAGGGCTGCAGCGCCGCCGCGGCGTCGGAGAGCTTCGCGTCACCCTGGACCAGCGGCGCCAGCAGGCCGAGTTCGGTGCCGAGCGGCAGTCCCGTCTCGATCGAGGCGCCGAGGCGCGCCGCCACGCCGACCACGGCGGAGGCGCGCGCCGTGCCCAGCGCCTTCTGCTCCCCGGCGACGCGGGCGCCGGTCTCGCTGCGCGCCTTGTCGACGGCATCGGCCAGGGCCCGCGCCTGGTCGCGCTGACCGGCCACGCTCTGGTCGAGCGCCTGCAGCGCGTTGCGCAGCGTCGCGATCTCGAGCCTGAGCGTGGCGATCTCTTTCTCCTGCTCCGCGTTCGGCGCGGCTGCCGCAGGCAGAGGAGGCGCGGCGCCCGGCGATGCGGGCCGGTTTTCGAGCGCGGCGATCCTGCTCTGCAACTCGGCGATCGCCGGACCAGATGCCGGATCGGGCGTCGCCGCCGGCCGTTCGGCCGCCGCCGCGGAGACGGCACGGACGCGTCGCTCGAGATCGTCGAGCCTGGCCCCGAGGTCGCGCCGCGCGACGTCAACCGCAGCGCTCGCCGCGGCCGCCGCATCGGCGCGCACCGCCTGCAGGTCGAGGGCCGGCGCGGGCGGCGGTGGCGCGGCCGCCGGGCCGCGCCACAGGGCGCGGAGGTCGGCCGGCCAATGGGGCAGCGAGACCAGTGCGCCCGCCAGGACGAGGCCCGACGCCACCACGCCGGTGACGAACGCGCCGACGACGCCGATGCCCCGGCGAACCTGCACGGGTGCCGCCGCGGGCGGCGGCGCCGGTGGTGAAGTGTCGGAAGAAGGTGTGTCGCTCATGATGCTCGGTCCTTCTCTGCCGGCCGCGGCCAGCCGGTCGATCTCGTCCAGGACGGACTGGCGGGTCGGCCGGGCCGCCGCCACCGTCGCCTTGAACGGCAGCGCGCTCAAGGGCTGGAGCGCGGCCGGGCTGATGGCGACGGCCGTGACGTCCGCCAGCGAAGCCGAGAGGCCCGCCTCCTGCACCAGCCGCGCGAAGTGTTCGGCGGCGCGCGGCGAGAAGAAGGTGGCGATGTCGAGGGCACGCGCCTGCAGGGCGGCCCGCGCCGAGTCCGGCAGCTCGGCCTCCTCGCGCGCGTCGTAGAGGGCGAAGCGCGTCACCTCGAAGCCGGCGGGCTTCAGCGCCTCGCCGAGGTCTGTGGCGACGTCGACGCCCGAGACGTGCAGCAGCGGCCCGGCCGCGGGATCGAGCTGTCGCCGCACCAGCTCGGCCAGCGCCGCCGCATCGCCGGCCGCCGACTGCACCGACGAGAAGCCCAGCCCCTCGGCGGTCGAGGCCGTGGTGTCGCCGACCGCGAGGATCGGCCGGCCGCGCTGGTCGCTCGCCTCGGCGAGCGCCCGCGCGCCGTTGGCGCTGGTCAGCAGCACCGCCTGGCTGGCCGCCAGCGCCGCCGCGAAATCGGCCGGCGGCCGCAGGATCTCGAGCCGGAAAAGAGGCGCGATGACGGGAACGTGACCGCGCTCGGCGAGCGCCGACGCCAGCGTCGTCGCCTCGCGTTCCGGCCGGGTGATCAGCACGCGCATCACGCCTCCGTAGCCGGGGCTTCCGGCCGACGCAACGCCGGAGAGGCGGGTCTCGCCGCGCGACGGGGCCATCTCCTGTGACGCTTTTGTGCCCGCGCGAAGCGTGGCGCCGGGCGGCGGCATTTGCCAACATGGGCGCGGCTTCAGGGGGAGACATGAAGAAGGGCCGGATGCCCACACGACGCATGCTGCTGGGAGGCGCCGCCGCGCTGTGGCCCACGCTCGCGTTCGCCCAAACGAGTGGCCAGACGACCGGCCAGACCGGGCCGCGCCGCCAGCCGGAGCGCGACGCGGGTCGCGATCCCGGGCCGCCGCCGGTCGTGTTCGTGCACGGCAACGGCGATTCGAGCGCGCTGTGGATCAACACCCTCTGGCGCTTCGAGGCCAACGGCTACAGGCGCAACCAGCTCTTCGCCATCGACTTCCCCTATCCCAATGCGCGCACCGACGATTCGAAGCCGCAGCCCTTCCGCTCCTCCTCCGAGGACCAGATGAAGGAGCTGGCCGCCTACGTGCGACAGGTCGTGAAGGCGACGCGCCGCGGCAAGGTCGCGCTGGTCGGTTCCTCGCGCGGCGGCAACGCGATCCGCAGCTTCCTGAAGAACGGCGGCGGCGCCGATCTCGTGAGCCATGCGGTGCTCTGCGGCACGCCCAACAAGGGCGTCGTGATCTCCGACTCGCTGCTGGTCGGCAGCGAGTTCAACGGCGCCTTCCCCTTCCTCAAGGACCTCAACGCCGGCCCCGACGATCTCATCCCCGGCGTCGAGCTGATGGCGATCCGGTCGGACAGGAACGACAAGTTCTCGCAGCCCGACGGCCGCTTCATCGGCGCGCCCGGCAAGCCGACGGGCGTCAGCTACGATTCCTCGGAGCTGCGCGGCGCCAGGAACGTCGTGCTCGACGGGCTCGACCATCGCGAGGTCGCCTTCCACAAGCTCGCCTTCGCGGCGATGTACGAGCACATCGCGGGCAGGCCGCCGGCCAGCATGTTCATCGCCCAGGAGCCGCTGCCGATCCTGAACGGCCGCGTCACCGGCATCGCCGAGGGCGTCTACACCAACCTGGCGGTCGCCGGCGCCGAGGTGGAGATCTTCGAGGTCGATCCCCGGACCGGCGACCGCCGCAGCGCGGTGGCGGTGCATCGCAGGATGACCGGCGAGGACGGCGTCTGGGGGCCGTTCGTCGGCCGCGCCGACGCCTTCTACGAATTCGTGCTGCGCAGCGAGGGCCAGCCCACGACCCACACCTACCGCTCGCCGTTCCTGCGCTCGAGCGACGTCGTGCACCTGCGCCCGCAGCCTTTCTCGAGGGCCGACGAGGGCGCCGGCGCCGTCACCATCATGAGCCGCCCGCGCGGCTATTTCGGGGTCGGCCGCGACAGGTTCACGCTCGACGGCAAGGTGCCGCCCGGCATCAACGACGGCGTGCCCGGCGTCTCGACCGGCAAGCTGACGTTCGAGGCCTCGCCCGTGCGCACCGTCATGGCGGTGTTCAACAACGAGACCATCCCGACGCGCACCTGGCCCGCGAAGGACGGCCACATCGTGGTGGCGGAGTTTTTGAACTAGCTCTCGTCGCGGCCCATCCTTCGAGACGCGCGCTGCGCGCGCTCCTCAGGATGAGGACAATGGAAGCGCCCAGCCTCACCCTGAGGAGCGGTCCGCGAGGACCGCGTCTCGAAGGGTGGGCGGCAGACTCAGCTCTCGTACGTGTACTTGAAGTTGCAGTGGCTGGCGCCCTGCATGATCGTCTGCGTGCGCTCGAGCTTGAGCTTGGGGTCGTAGCCCTCGCAGAAGGCGCCGTCGCGGTTGCACGACAGCAGGTGGCCGATCTCGCCCAGCCCCATCGCCTTGTAGGTCTCGGCGTAGCGGCAGCGCACGACGTTGAAGGTGAACGTCGTGTCGCTCTGCTCCTTGACCTCGATCTCCAGCGAGCCGCCCTTCGTCCAGAGATGCTGGATGTCCTGGAACGACTTCAGCGACGTGCCGCCGGGCACCGAGGCCGCGAAGGCGCGGGCCTGCTCGATCGCCGAACGGCGGACCGAGTCCTCGATCGTCTTCTTCGCGACGGCCTCGCCGTGGCTCGCCTTCAGGGTCTCGTAGACCTCCTTCAGGATCTCGGCCTCGATCCTGCGCTTCTCCAGCATGGAGAGGCCTTCGGGGTGGGCGGCGGCTGGGCCCGAGGATTGGGGCGACTGGCTCATGGCTGGCTCCCTGGAAGCGGATTTTCGACCTTACACCTTGACCCATGCATCTTGACATAGGGGGCTCGCGATGAAATATGCGGCCCACCATGAAGACGTTCGCCCTCCTCCGGTCGCGACGCCGCCGCTCCACAGAGCGGCGTGAGGACACGCGCGTTTAACAGACGCGCTGTCCGATCGAAGCCGCTGGAGAGGATGAGCGGCTTCCCCTTTCAGTCTTCTTCTCCAGTCGGCCCACCCCAAGGCCTAAGTCACGAGAGAAGTTCCATGACGACCAGCAACAAGACCAAAATCTTCATCGACGGCCAGCACGGCACCACCGGCCTGCAGATCCTCGACCGGCTGAAGGGCCGACCCGACATCGAGCTGCTCGAGCTGCCCGAGGCCGACCGCAAGGATCTGGCCAAGCGCGCGGAGATCGCCAGGGCTTCCGACATCACGGTGCTCTGCCTGCCCGATGCCGCGGCCAAGGAGCTGGTCGCCGCACTCGGCGACAGCGACACCGTCGTGATCGACGCCTCGACGGCGCATCGCGTCGCCGACGGCTGGACCTACGGCTTCCCCGAGATGGCCAAAGATCAGCGCCAGAAGCTGCTCGACTCGAATCGCATCAGCAATCCGGGCTGCTATCCCACCGGCGCCATCGCGATCCTGCGGCCGCTGGTCGAGGCCGGCATCGTGCGCGCCGACTCGACGCCCGCCGTGTTCGGCGTCTCGGGCTACAGCGGCGGCGGCAAGGAGCTGATCGCGGTCCACGAGAGGCCGGACGTCGAGCCGTTCGGCCTCTATGGCCTCGCGCTGGCGCACAAGCACGTGCCGGAGATGAAGAAGTATTCCGGCCTCCGCCACGCGCCGCTGTTCGTGCCGTCGGTCGGCCACTAT
>CAYQAY010000113.1:0-8984 GCA_964415585.1 uncultured Reyranella sp. | reverse complement strand
GGGAAGCGTCGACACGGCGACCGTCGCGATGGGCGACTTCAATGATTGGCTATGGGCAGGCTCGGTTCGCCGCACGCTGGAACGAGCGTTGCGCGGCTGTACGCACCACCGCACCTTTCCGGCCCGGCTGCCGCTCTTCCAGCTCGATCGGGTCTACGTCTCGCCGCCGGCGCGAATTCTGGCCAGCAGGGTCGACCATCGCGCCCGCCAGCTCTCCGATCATTTGCCGGTGATCGCCGATGTCGCGATGTGAGGCTGCGAACCTCAGACCGGAGCGCACGTTGGCGAAACATCAATGGCCCATGAAGCAGCCTTGGCCCGGGGCTCTCCGTCGCGTGCTGACGCTTGTTGCAGCCACTGTTCGACAGCGCACATCGAACCCGCGAAATCTGCCTGCAGATGCAACGCCGGGAGCAACGTGCCGTTGGCCGGTCACCACTGGCTCAGCCCATTTCTTTTGCAGGGAGTAAGCTCATGTTGAAACACCTCATCCTCGCCAGCCTCATTACGTCCGGCGCAGTCTCAGCCTATGCGCAGACTCCGCCCGCTACCGCGCAGCAGACTACGTCGCCCGCGACCAAGTCGATGTCGGCGCCGGCCGCCAGCGCCGACACTCGCAAGCTGATCGGCCGCAACATCCAGAATGCCCAGAACGAAACGATCGGCGAGATCAAGTCGGTGTTCATCGGCAAGGACGGCAAGGTGGACAGCGTTATGGTCGGCGTCGGCGGCTTCCTGGGCGTCGGCGAGCGTGAGGTCCGTCTAGCCTGGAACGAGCTCAACGTTTCGGAGAACGGCGAGAAGGTCACGGTCAACATGACCAAGGACCAGCTCAAGGCCAAGCCCGAGTACAAGTATTCCGACGCTTCGTGGCGCGGCCAGGTGTTCAACGATGCCGGCGTCTGGAAGACGACGGACGCGACCCGCGCCGACCCCGCGGACCGGCAGAGCGCGGCTAGCACCGCGCCGAACACCCGCACCGGCGACGACTTCAATGCCGAAGGTCACGTTTCGGGCAGTGCGCTCATCGGCGCAAACGTGAAGAACGAAGCCAACGAGACGGTCGGCGAGATCGAGGAGGTCTTCGTCGGCCCGGATGGCGCCATCAAGACGATTGTCGTCTCGGTCGGCGGCTTCCTCGGCATGGGCACCAAGAACGTCGCGGTCAAATGGTCCGACCTGAAGATCGCGCGCGACGGCCGCAACCTGATGGTGAAGACCAACTGGACCAAGGACTCGCTGAAGGCGATGCCGGACTACAAGGAAACCCGTCCGGCGCCAGCTACGACCAAGTCGGGCGGCTGATTCACCATCCCGATTTCACATACGATTCCAGAGAGGGCGCCGTGAGGCGCCCTCTCTTTTGGCATTCGAACGTCGCAATCCGCAAAGCGACGTTCCCCTACGGACACGACGCGCACGAAGGCAAGCCGTAGTCTTGCAACGCCTTGTCTAGCACAGCGCACGAGATCGGAATCCGCGCTTAGTTCATGCATGTCATTGCGCATCCGGAGGGCTGCCGCATTCCGATCATGGCTGAAGTGTGACTTCCGGCAGCTCGAACCGGCCGCGCTTCAGCAGCCGCCGCAACTCGGCAATTCCCTTCTCGTACTGATCGTGCCGACAGTCCTCGAGCGCGAGCTCGGCCTTCGCCCGCTGTCCAGTGTGATGGAAGGTCCAGTGCTGCTCGTATCGCGCCCACATGTTGAACAGCTTTGTGCATTCGGCCATCAACTGGGGCGACGACGGCGAAGCGGCGCAGGCGGCGACGGCAAGTAACAACGGTAGGGCAACGAACCGGACCATCCAGCGTTCATCCAAGAAGCCCGTGCGCACCGAGAATCGCCGCACCCGCCGCTGCGACGCCTGCCGCGACGGCAACCCGATGCATACGCTGCATCAACACGAAGGCCGATACCGGATCGACTGTGGCGCGGCGCTGGAACCAGTCGTGCAGAACGAGAGGTTCGAGCACGAAGAGAACAACCATGAACACCATCCATACAACGATCATCCCCACCAGCCACCAGCCTGCGGGATCCACCAAGCGCGACCACAGATCCAGCCGCTCGACCATGTAGAGGCCGCTGAGACCCGCCAGCGGAACGGACATACGGACCTGGGCCGCGAAGCGGCGCTCGATAGTCTCGAACAACGGCAAACGGGCGGCGGGAGGGGCAAGCCGGCCGATCGCAGGCAACACGACGGTCGTCACGAACGCCACCCCTCCGAACCAGTGCACGACCGAGAGGACGTGGATGGCGCGTGCTATAGTGACGTCGTCCATGACATCAAACGGTGCGAACCGGTCCTTCCAGCCGTTCGGCCACGTCCGGCAAGCCCGCGATCCCGCAGTCGCGAAGCCAGCCGGTGATCGCCGCCGCCTCGGCCGGGAGTTCCCTCGAAAGCGAGCCCACGAAGGCCCGCCAGCGATCGAGATTGCGCGCCGGCACGCCCACCAGGACCGGAATTCCGCGATCGACGGCCTCGACGATCGCCTGTCGCATGCCCCCGCCATCGCCCTCGACCTTGCCGAACTTGTTGACCACCAGAAGCGCCGGCGAGTCGTCGTACAGACTGTGGAGCACGTTATCGCCGATCTCGGTCAGCAACCCGACGTCGAGACGGCAGCCTCGCGCCTGACTTCCCCGATCCTCGGCAATCGCATGGATCTCGCCGCTCGCCAGATCCTCCAGCAGCATGTCGCAGGGGTGGCGCCCCCTCGATCCCGCTTCGACCTGCAGGGCGCCGGCCAGTTGCACCCCGCCCTCGCGCAGCGGCGCGATGGCCTCGGCAATCACGCGGTCTGGATAGATGCCATCGGCGTAGACGATGGCGGCAATCGAAAATTCGAAGTCACCCATGAGTCTCTCCAGTGCACTTGTCCCCGCAACTGCATCCGTGCCTCTGCCGCTGCTGGTCGACCCTCAGCGACCACACCAGCATCTGCCGCAGGCACGCCAGGCCGGGATCGTCCGCCCGGTCGAGCGCGGTCATCAGGGAGAGCCAATCCTCGTCCGACGCCAGAGTGGCGAAGCGCCTTGCGGCTCCGGCGGCGTAGACGTCCGCCGTCTCGCCGAACGGTCGGCCCGCGTTCTCGATCTCTGCGACCAGCGGCAGGTCGGCGAGCGCGATCAGAGCTTCGGCGGCGATCGCTTCGTCGCCCAACCGTTCGAGCAACTGCCCCAGCAGCATGGCCCCTCCTACTGCACGAGAGGGCCGGCTGCGCCGGCAAGATCGACGCCGGTGACGACTGCGCGACCGGCGAGCACGGAGACGTACTGCTGCAGGGCCCGACAGTGGACTGCGGTGTCGAGGTAGTCGGCAATGCGCTCGTGCACCGCCTCGAAGGGCAGCTCGCAGCCGTCGATACGGCGGTCGAGCCGCACGACATGGAAGCCATAGCGGGTCTCGACGGGTTCTCGATGCACGGCACCGGGTTCCATGACGCGCAGCGCCGCCTCGAATTCGGCAACCGTCTGGCCGGGCCCGATCTGTCCGAGATTGCCGCCCTGCTCGGCCGACGGACATGCCGAATGTTCCTTCGACAAGGCGGCGAAGGTCTCAGGATGCTTCCGCAGCGCCCCGATCAGCCTTTCTGCGGTCCGACGCGCCGCGTCGCGGGCGACGATGTCGCCGGTCGCGGCGGGCAGCAGGATGTGGGCCGGCTCGAACAGGTCGGGTGACCGGAAGCGCCGCCGGTTCTGCTCGTAGTATCGCCGGCAGGCAACCTCGTCGGCGCGCGGCACGACGACCTCGCGTTCCAGCAGGACGCGATAGCGCGCTTCCTGTGGCGTCTCGCGCCGCCCTTCCTCGTCCTCGATCGGATCGGCATCGATGCCGAGGCGATCCGCCTCCTGTGCCAGCAGTTCTCGGATGGCGAGGGCGCGAGCCGCCATCGTCCAGGCTTCATCGGGATCGGACGAACGATGATGCTGTGTTTCGCGCGCGATGTCCGCGCTCGGGATGGCAACACCGTTCACGCTGATCGGGACGGGACGCACGAAACGGCGGCGGGGAGTGGTGACGGCAACTTCGGTCACGTCGATCACTCCGCGGGCAAGCGGCGGGTGCGCACGATCTGGTAGCCGCGCCGACCGAGGTACCAGACCGGTGCCGACCAGATGTGCACGAGGCGGCTGAACGGAAAGACCAGAAAGATCGTCATGCCCAGCACCAGGTGCGTGAGGTAGGGCCAGTCGAGTCCCTGCAGCGTTTTCGTGTCCACCGGATTCAGAGTGACGATCCCCTGCGCCCAGTAGGAGAGGATCAGCATCACCGAGCCGTCCTTGTGCGCGATGGAGAACGGCAGGGTGGCAAGCCCGAGGCAGAGCTGCACCCAGAGAATCGCGAGGATGGTGATGTCCATCGCCGAGCTGGTACGGCGGATGCGGACATCGAACAGCCGGCGGTGGAGGAGCATCGTCAGGCCGATGAAGCAGACGATACCCGCCACTCCACCCGCCGCCACGGCGACGAGCTGCTTCTGTTCGACGGTCATCAGACGCGTGTAGATCGACGTCGGCGTCAACAGCCCGACCGCATGACCGAACAGCAGGAAGAGGATGCCGAAATGGAAAAGGTTGGATCCCCAGGCAAGCTGCCGCCTGCGCAAGATCTGGCTCGAGCCTGCACGCCAGGTGTAGGGTTCGCGGTCGAAGCGCACCAGGCTGCCCAGCAGGAACACCGTGATGCAGACGTAGGGATACCAGGTGAACAGCAGATGGAAGACGTAGTCTCTCATGACGCGACTCCCTGGCGGGCGGCGGCACGGCCGCGGGTGAGCGGTGGAGCGACGCCGTCGGCCGGCCGCATCGCCGCCCGCAGGCGTTCGGACAGTCCATCGACGGCGCAACCGCCGGAAGCGGCACCCGGTCCGAAGATCACTTCCTGGTCTGCCCAGGCTGCATCGAGCGCCTCCAGATCGTCGGGCTCCGGGTCGGGCTCGGCGCGCAGGATCGCGAGTGTCGCCCGGTCGAGCCTCGCCCGGGAGAGCGCCAGCAGCGCGGACATCACCGCTTCGTAAGGCGAGCTGCGCTTGGCGAGGCGCTCGCGCAACGCGGCGACGACGTGGGCGGGCTGGCCGATCAGCTCGACTGCCGCGCGCGGCTCTCGGGTCGAAGCATATTCCATGAAGAGCGGAAGATAGTCGGGCAGCTCGCTGGCGGTCGGCGAATAGCCGCTTTCCTCGTAGAGCTTGAGCAGGTCGACCATCGCCTGGCCACGATCCCGGCTCTCGCCATGAACATGTTCGAAGAGGTGGAGCGACAGCGAACGGGTGCGGTCGAACAGCAGCCCGTAGCGCTCCTGCAGGTCGTAGAGGTCGCTGCTCGCCAGGTCGTCGACCAGGCGATCGAGCGCCGCACGCTCTGTCGTGGGGAGCAGCGCCTCGCGATCGAGAACGCCGCGAATCTCGCCGGCAGCCGCGACCAGCTCGGCCGTCGGGTAGGACAGGAGGGCTGCGAGCGCACGCAGGGTCTTCATCACGCCATCTCCATCGGATTCTTGGCCTTGAGCTTCCCGCCTCCGAACAGGTTGCCGGTGCCGTCGTCGGGCGAGCAGCCGTTGCCGAAGCTGAAGCCACAAGCGCCGCGCAGCCGGTAGGCGTCCTCGGAGGTTTCGCGATGGGCAGTCGGGATGACGAAGCGATCCTCGTAGTTGGCGATCGCCATCACGTGGTACATTTCCTCGATCTGCTGCTCCGTGAGGCCGACACGCCGCGCCATCGCGAGATCGACGACGCCGTCCACCGTCTTCGACCGCATGTAGGCGCGCATGCCCAGCATGCGCTCCAGCGCCAGCGCCACCGGCGTCTCGTCTCCCGCGGTCAGCATGTTGGCGAGGTAGCGCAGCGGGATCCGCAGCGAGCGGACGTCGGGCATCTCGCCGTCGACCCCCATCTTTCCGGCTTCAGCCGCGGACTGGATCGGCGACAGGGGCGGCACGTACCAGACCATGGGCAGCGTGCGGTACTCGGGGTGCAGCGGGAACGCGACCTTCCACTCCATCGCCATCTTCCACACCGGCGACCGGCGTGCGGCGTCGAGCCAGGCGTCGGGTACGCCATCCCGGCGCGCCTGTTCGATCACCTTTTCGTCTGCGGGGTCGAGGAACACGCCCATCTGTGCATCGTAGAGCCGCTTCTCGTCGGCAACGGAGGCGGCCTGCTCGATGCGATCGGCGTCGTAGAGCATCACACCGAGGTAGCGGATGCGTCCGACACAGGTTTCCGAGCAGACCGTCGGCTGGCCGGCCTCGATGCGCGGATAGCAGAAGATGCACTTCTCGGATTTGCCGGAAGACCAGTTGAAGTAGATCTTCTTGTAAGGACAGCCGGAGACGCACATGCGCCAGCCGCGGCACTTGTCCTGGTCGATCAGGACGATGCCGTCCTCCTCGCGCTTGTAGATGGCACCCGACGGGCATGCCGCGACGCACGCCGGATTGAGGCAGTGCTCGCACAGCCGCGGCAGGTACATCATGAAGGTGTTCTCGAACTGGCCGTAGATCTCCTTCTGGACGCCCTCGAAGTTGGAATCGGCCGAGCGCTTGGCGAACTCGCCGCCCAGGATCTCCTCCCAATTGGGGCCCCACTCGATCTTCTCCATGCGCTGGCCGGTAACCAGGGAGCGCGGCCGCGCGGTCGGGAAGGCTTCCAGCTCGGGCGCCGTCTGCAGGTGCTCGTAGTCGAACGTGAACGGTTCGTAGTAGTCGTCGATTTCCGGCAGGTCGGGATTTGCGAAGATGTTGGCGAGGATGCGCCACTTCGAACCGATGCGCGGCTGGATACGACCGTTCCTCCTGCGCACCCAGCCACCGTTCCAGCGCTTCTGGTTCTCCCACTCCTTGGGGTAGCCGACGCCCGGCTTGGTTTCGACGTTGTTGAACCAGGCGTATTCCATGCCCTCGCGGTTGGTCCACACGTTCTTGCAGGTGACGGAGCAGGTGTGGCAGCCGATGCACTTGTCGAGGTTCAGGACCATCGCGATCTGAGCGCGCACTTTCATGACACTTCTCCCAGGCGTTGCGCGGGCTGGATGTCGCCTGGTCGCGCGTCCGGATGATGGCGTTCCAGCCAGTCGACGTTCGCGAGCTTGCGCACGACTACGAACTCGTCGCGATTGGTGCCGATCGTGCCGTAGTAGTTGAAGCCCCAGGCCTGCTGCGCGTAGCCGCCGATCATGTGCGTCGGCTTCAGCACCGCGCGCGTCACCGAATTGTGGATGCCGCCGCGGTTGCCGGTCATCTCCGAGCCCGGCACGTTCACGATCTTCTCCTGCGCGTGATACATGAAGAGGGTGCCCTCCTTCATGCGCTGCGAGACGACCGCGCGCGCGACCAGCGCGCCGTTGACGTTGTAGGCTTCGACCCAGTCGTTATCGACGATCCCGGCCTCGGCGGCATCGACCTCGCTCAACCACACGATCGGGCCGCCGCGCGACAGGGTCAGCATCATCAGGTTGTCGGTGTAGGTGGAGTGGATGCCCCACTTCTGATGCGGCGTGATGAAATTGAGGACGATCTGCTTCTCGCCGTTCGGCTTGCTATCGATCACCGGCTTGACCGTCCGCAGATCGAGCGGCGGCCGGTAGACGCACAGCCCCTCGCCGAACGCCAGCATCCAGCGATGATCCTGGTAGAGCTGTTGGCGGCCGGTCAGGGTGCGCCACGGGATCAGCTCATGGACGTTGGTATAGCCCGCGTTGTAGCAGACCTTCTCGCTCTCCAGCCCTGACCAGGTCGGTGCCGAGATGATCTTGCGCGGCTGGGCGACGACGTCGCGGAAGCGGATCTTCTCGTCTTCCTTGGGCAAGGCGAGGTGCGCATGCTCGCGACCGGTGGTACGGGAGAGTGCCTCCCACGACCGAACAGCGACCTCGCCGTTGGTCTCCGGTGCCAGCATCAGCAGCACTTCGGCGGCATCGATGTCGCTCTCGATGCGGGCCAGGCCCTTGGTCGGGCCGTCGGTGACGACGCCGTTGAGGTGCTTGAGGTGCTCGACCTCGTTTGCCGTCGGCCAGGCGATGCCCTTGATGCCGTTGCCGACCTTCTCCATCAGGGGGCCGAGCGAGGTGAAGCGCCGGTAGGTGTTGGGGTAGTCGCGCTCGACGACGGTCACCGAAGGCATGGTCTTGCCGGGGATCGGCTCGACCTCGCCCTTCTTCCACTCCTTCACGTCGACTGCCTGGGCGATCTCGCCCGGGCTGTCGTGCATGATCGGAGTCAGCACGACGTCCTTTTCGACGCCCAGCACCTCGGGCGCCACGCGCGAGAAGGCTTTGGCGATCGCCTTGTAGATTTCCCAGTCGCTCCTCGCCTCCCAGACGGGATCCACCGCCGAGGTCAGCGGGTGTATGAAGGGATGCATGTCCGACGTGTTGAGGTCGTTCTTCTCGTACCAGGTGGCGGTCGGCAGGACGATGTCGGAGTAGACGCAGGTCGTGGACATGCGGAAGTCGAGCGTGACCAGCAGGTCGAGCTTTCCCTTCGGCCCTTCGTCGTGCCACGTCACCTCGGTGGGCTTGGCGCGGCCCTCCTCGCCCAGGTCCTTGCCCATGACGCCGTGGCTGGTGCCGAGCAGGTGCTTCAGAAAGTACTCATGACCCTTGCCCGAAGAACCGAGCAGGTTGGAGCGCCACACGAACATGTTGCGAGGCCAGTTCCTCGGATCGTCGGGGTCCTCGCACGACATGCGGAGCTGGCCGCTCTTGAGCTTCTGCGCGACATAGTCCTTCACCTCCATGCCAGCCGCCGCGGCGGCGCCGGCGATGCCCAGCGGATTGTCCTGCAGCTGCGGAGCCGACGGCAGCCAGCCCATGCGCTCGGCGCGCACGTTGTAGTCGATGATGGCGCCGTCCCAGACGCCCGGCGGCGCCGTGGGCGAAACGATGTCGCCGACATTGATCGTCTCGTAGCGCCACTGGTCGGAGTGGGCGTAGAAGGCCGAGGTCGAGTTCTGCTGGCGCGGCGGGCGGCCCCAGTCG
>CAYQAY010000112.1:4437-9111 GCA_964415585.1 uncultured Reyranella sp. | reverse complement strand
CATGAGCGCGCCGCATGCCGCCGTCTGGATGAACGCCGACGAGGCCCGCATCTTCCGCTTCGGCGAGGCCGGGGTCGAGAAGCTGCAGGTCAACGCCTGTGGCGTCGGCAGGGTCCGCGACGATCGCGAGTACTTCGAGGCGATCCTCGCGGAACTCACCGAGGTCGAGGGCTGGATGATCGCCGGTCCCTCCGGCGTCCGCGAGGATTTCGAGAAGTACGTGCGCGTCGGCCATGCCGAGGAGCTGGCGAAGCGGCTGGTCGCGGTCGAGGAGATGGCCGAGCCGCAGGAGGGCGAGCTGCTGCGGCACGCCAAGCGCCGGCTCGCGCCGTAGCGCGCGAAGGGCAGTCCTTGCCAGCCGGCTGAAAACCCGGTTCCTTAGGCGGCGGTGTTGCCGGCGACGGAGCGTGGGGTCTCGGATGCGGATGGAATGGCGGATCGTGCCGCGGCTCGTCGTGGCGGCGGCGATGCTCTACGCAGGCGGTGTGGCGGCCCAGACGCCGGGCGCGGCGCCTCCCGCCGCAGCGCCTGCTGCCGCGCCGGCGCCGCCCGCGTCGACGCCACCCGTGTCGACGCCTTCCGCCGCGGCGGCGCAGGACGGAGTGGGGGCGTGGCGCGTCGACTGCGGCGGCGACGGCAAGACCCTCGACTGCCGCGCCTTCCAGCAGCTCGTGACGCGGGAGACCAACCAGCTCGTGGCGCAGGCGGTGGCGCGCCTGGGGCCCGACAAGCAGCCCCTGCTCGCCCTGCAGCTTCCGCTCGGCATCAGCGTCTCCGAGCCGGTCGTGATCAGGGTCGACGGTGGCAGGGAAGATAAGGCGCCGCTGCAGACCTGCACCAACACCGGATGCTTCGTGAGCCTGCCGCTCAAGGATCCGCTGCTGGCCTCGATGCGCACCGGCGCGCAGCTCAAGCTCTCGCTGCAGGACACCAACAAGCGCACCGTCAACATCGACCTGCCGCTGCTGGGCTTCGCGCTCGCCTTCGACAAGGCGACGAAGTAGCCCGCTGCCGGAAGAGGCGCGGGCCTGTCTTTCGTCATCGTGCACGCGACCGATCGCAAGCTGGTCGCCACCTGACGTTCCGGTTCAGGCACGGCGAAAACGAGCTCTCGACCTGGCGCATACCTCACTGCGTCATCTTCGGTACCGACGAACATTGTACCCTTGGGATACAGACGCTATGCATCGTCACATGCCGAACCTTGCGGGGCGGCCTCCGATGCCGAGAGGTGTGGCATGTTTCGCGACTGGTTGGATGGCGCCAGCTACATGGCGCACGGCTATTGCCTGTTGTGGAAACCCTGGCTCGTTTCGCTGCACGCTTTCTCCGATTTCTTCATTTTCGCCGCCTATGCCGCGATCCCGGTGGCGATCTGGATCTTCATCCGGCGCCGGCCCGACTTCGCCATGAACAACGTCGCCTGGCTGTTCGTGGCGTTCATCCTTCTCTGCGGCGCCACCCATCTGGTCGGGCTGGCGACCCTGTGGTGGCCCGTCTACGAACTGCAGGGCGCGTTGAAGTTCGCGACCGCCGGCGTCTCCGTCGCGACCGCTTTGCTCCTGTTCCCGCTCATTCCCAAGGCGGTGGCCCTGCCGGCGCCGGCCGAGCTGGCCGAGGCCAACCGCCGGCTCGAAGGCGAACTCGCCGCCCACCGTCGCACCATGGAGGAGCTGGAGAAGGCGCGGGTGGAGCTGCAGAGCAGCTATGCGCAGAAAGCCGCGGAGCTGGATCGCACGCAGGCCCTGCTGGGCGCCATCAGCCACGCCACCCACGCGCTGTTCTACGCCAAGGACCGCGACGGCCGCGTCGTGTTCGCCAATCCCGCGCTGCTCGAGGCGCTCGGCCTCGACGCCGGTCGTGTCTTGGGCCGCACCGAGACGGAGTTCTTGTCAGATCCCGCGCAGGCGGAGGCGATCCGGGCGACCGACCGCGAGATCATGGCGGGCGGCGCTGCGGTGACGACCGAGGAGCCGGTGACCATGGCCGACGGCCGCACCGTCACCTACCTCTCGACCAAGGTCGCGCACCGCGCCCCGTCGGGCGAAGTGCTGGGCCTGGTGGGCGTCAGCATCGACATCTCGGCCCAGAAGAAGCAGGCCGCCGAGGCGCTCGAGACGTCGGAAAGGCTCAGGGCGCGCAACGAGGAGCTGGAGACCCTGCTCGACGTGATCCCGGCGGCGGTGTTCATCGCGACCGATCCGCAGGCCGAGGAGATGACGGGCAACAGCTATTGCCGCGCGCTGCTGCGCGTTTCCGCCGAGGCCAGCGTCGCCCGGTCCGCGCCTCCGGGAGTCCGGCCGGAGAATTTCGAGGTGCTCAGGAACGGCAAGCCGGTCGCCCGCGACGAGCTGCCGGTGCGACGCGCCGCCATCACCGGCCGGCCGGTCCACGACGTCGAGATGGAGCTGGCGTTCGTCGACGGCGATCGTCGCACCATCTTCGGCAGCGCCGCGCCGCTGTTCGACCGTGGCGGCGCGGTGCGCGGCAGCGTCGGCGCCTTCGTCGACATCACCGAGCGCAAGCGCGCAGAACAGCGCGCCGCGGCGGTGACGGGCGAGATGGCGCACCGCCTGGCCAACCTGCTCGGCGTCGTCCAGGCCATGGCCAACATCACCTTCCGCTCGGGCGCCCCGCAGGAACAGAAGCTCGAGGCCTTCGAGCGTCGCCTGCAGGGTCTCGGACGGTCGGTGCGCCTGATGACCCGCGGCGACTGGGACCGCGTGCCCCTCGACGGACTGGCCCATACCGGCCTCGACCTGTTCGGCCTGGGCGACCGCATCGCGATCGAGGGGCCGGCGGTGACGGTCTCGGGCAGCCTCGGCCAGTCGATCGGCATGGCTCTCCACGAGCTGGCGACCAATGCGCTGAAGTACGGCGCCTTGTCGGTTCCCGGCGGCCGCGTCAGCCTGCGCTGGCGGGAAACCCCGGACCCCGGGCGCACCCTCGAGCTGGAATGGACCGAAAGCGGCGGCCCGCCGGTCGAGGCGCCGCCGTCCACGGGCTTCGGCAAGGTCGTTCTCAGGGACATGCTCGCCCAGCAGTTCGGGGCGACCGTGACCCACGAGTTCGATCGCGCAGGCGTGCGCTGGCGGGCGGTCATCCCGCTCGAGGCCGCCCAGCCGCCGAAATCCTAGTTCCTGTTCTGCAGCCGCGTAACGACATAGCGCCTGCCGTCGCGCTCGACGTCGAAGCGCACGCGATCGCCGACGCTGAGGCCCGCGAGCATGCCGGCATCGGCGACGTCGAAGACGCGCGTGCCGCCTTCGAGGAACAGGCGCGGCACCGGCCGGTAGTCGAGGGTGATGCGGCCGTGCGCGGCGTCGACCGACACCACGGTGGCGGCGGGCAACGGCTCATCGGCGCGCAGCGTCGCCGCGGGTTCGTCGGCCGTGTCGCCGAAGAAGCCGGGTTGCAGGGCAATGGACGGTGAAGGCAGCGCCAGCAGGAGTGCGAGCGCGGCGAGGGGGCTGATGACGCGATACATGGACCTGACTGGAGAGGGACTGACTCCGAGCTGTCATCTGGGAATCGAGTCGGTTCTTCGCCAGACCCGGCGGCTGTGACCAAGTTTCCTGCCGGTGCGTGCGGGTAAACGCCCGGTCACATCCCGTGCGATGTCACCGCGGCACGCGCGGCACAGTGGTTCCCAGCGCGCTGCCCGGTCGCGCGGCACCGGCATGCGCGCCGCCGTCGAGCAGCCACTTGCGCGCCTCGTGGAGGCTCTCGAAAAGCCGGATCGGCCGCTCGCCCTTGGTCACTTCGGCGAAGGCGTCCGCGAAGCCCTTGCGGTTGCGATCGATCACGAAGGCGACCGCCCCGCGCCTGGTGTCGGCCGGATCGCCGCGCAGCAGCGCCGCGATCTTCTCGACCTGTTCGCGCGTGAGATCGGAACTCGAGCCCGAGACGTCGATGATCTTGGCATAGCCCGGCACGTTGGCCGCGACGAGCTTCTCCGTGGTCTCCCGGATCTCGTCCGCCGTGACATGGCCGCGCGAGACGATCACGACCAGGCGGTTGATGGCTGAGATGTCCATGTGGATCGGCATCGACATGCTCCGACGCTTTTTCCCGTTCGGATTTTCTCACTCTTCGGAGCGAATCGCCAGCACTTCGGGCGGCGCGTCGCCGTTCATGACGCCGATGCGCGACCGGAGAGACACGAAGAAGGCCCGGCGTCGTGCCGGGCCTTCCCCGCCGCTCCGTTTGCTAGGACCTCACGACGACAGGTTCGTCTGGCTCCTGCCCGAGCCCTGCTGCTCCTTCACGCGCAGGTTGTTCTGCACGTGCTTCACGCCGCTCAGATGCTCGACGAGATCCTCGGCGTGGCGCCTGGCCTGGCGGTCGGGAACCGTGCCGCTCAGCGTCACCTCGCCGCTCTTCACCTGGACCTCGATCTCGCCGGCGTCGAGATGCGAATCGTCGGTCAGGCAGTCGCACACGCTCTCCTTGATGCGCTCGTCGGAGCGGGTGTAGCCCTTCGGACCCTTGCCGCGCGCCATGCCGCCGCCCATGCCGGAGGAACCCATGCCGTAGCCGCCCATGCCGGAGCCGCTCATCATGCCGCCCTGTTCGCCGCCGTAGCGGCCCTGGCCGCCGCCGAACGAACCGCCGCCGCGACCCATGCCCTGGCCGCCCATCGAACGCCCGCCGCCGCCGTAGCCACCGCCGTAG
>CAYQAY010000112.1:0-4337 GCA_964415585.1 uncultured Reyranella sp. | reverse complement strand
CCGCCGTAGTTGCCGCGCCCGCCGTAGCTCTCGCCCGACATGCCGTCGTCCTCCTGGCTACCATCATAGCTGCCACGATAGCCGCCGCGGTCGCTCTGCTGGCCGCCGTACCGTCCGCCGCCGAACCCGCGGCTCCGTTCCGAACCGTAGCGCCCTTCGCCATCGTCCTCGTCCCGATTCTCCTGCCAACCGGCGCGACCGCCGAACATCGAGTCGCGAGGCTCGTGCCGATCGCGCGGGGAGCGGTTGCGGAATCCGTACTCGTCGTCGTGTCGTGCCATTGCGTCCTCCTGGGGTGAGTCCGGCGCGCCCTGCTGAGCGCCGGTCTTGAGGGAATGCGCCTTCGCGGTTCCGGTTGCCGGCGCCGCGTCTTTTCGGGGGTTCCGTCATCGGGAAGACCGAGAGGAGGCTCGCTTGACAGGAGCGTACAAATCCGATAGTCCTATTCCTGTAGAAAGGGAGAATATCGGATGGGCTGGAGCTACGTTCCCCGCGACGAGGTGCCCGAAGAGATCCTCGCCGCGCCGCCGCCCCGGCCGCGCAAGCGCACGCGGGCGCGCAAGATGTACGACTACGAGCGGCACCTCGCGCGCTGGGGCAGTCACGCCGAGGCCGCGGCCCGCACCGGGGTCGACGAGCGCACGGCGCGGCGCTGGCGGCAGGACCCGGAATTCGCCCGGCGCTGCGCCATCGCGCTTCAGGACTATCGCGACCAGATCGTGATGGAAGTCAGCCGGCGCCTGGAGAATCCCGAGATCCGGCCGATCTGGCATCGCGGCCGCCAGATCGGTCACCTGCAGCGCTTCAACGACCGCCTGCTGATGCGGCTGATCGCGCGGATGCCGGGGCCGCCGGAAAAGGGCTGATGTCGTTCTCCGCAATGTCCGCTTCCGGCGGACATTTTCGAGGGCGGCGGGACCGAAAAAGTCGAGGCCGCCCAGCGGCTTGGACGGCCGGGGCGGGACAGGGGAGGTTCGCGATGTCGGTTTCTATTTTTTCCGGAAGGCGGCGGACGTTCTTCAGGCCACCGACTCGATGAACCCGGCGAGCGCGATGTCCTTCTCGGAGACGCCGCCGGCATCGTGGGTCGACAGCACGATCTCGACCTTGTTGTAGACGTTGGACCATTCGGGATGGTGGTCGGCCTTCTCGGCGGCCAGCGCCACCCGGGTCATGAAGCCCCAGGCGGCGTTGAAGTCGGCGAACTGGAAGCTCTTGCGGATCGCATCGCGGCCCGGAACGTCGGTCCAGCCGGCGAGGGCGGCGAGGGCGGTCCTGCGGGCGTCGGTGGAGAGCTTGGCGGTCATGGCATCCTCCTCGGGCGTGGCGCGAAGCTTGCCTCATTCGAGGCCATCGTCCTAGGCTCGACCAAACAAGGAGACTCACGTGAAATCGCTCCGTCGAACCCTGCTTCTGGCCGCCGCGTCGCTGGCGCTGGCCGCGCCCGCGTCGGCTCAGAAGGCCGCCGACACGCTGCGCATCACCTTCACCGACGCCGTCCCCAACATCGACATGTACTTCAACAGCCAGCGCACCGGGCTGATCCTGGCGCACCAGGCCTGGGACATGCTGGTCCATCGCGATCCCTCGACCTTCGAGATCAAGCCCTCGCTCGCCACCGACTGGAAGTTCAACGACGACAACACGCTCGACCTCACGATCCGCCAGGGCGTGAAGTTCCACGACGGCAGCACGCTCACCGCCGACGACGTGGTCTACACGATCAACATGGCGGCCGATCCGGCGAGCAAGGTGGCGACGCCGTCGAACTACGCCTGGATCGGCAAGGCCGAGAAGACCGGCGAGCATACGGTCAGGATCAAGATGAGCCGGCCGACGCCCGCGGCGCTGGAATATCTCGCCATGGTGACGCCCATCCATCCCAAGGCCTATCGCGAGCGGGTCGGGCCGGAAGGCTTCGCCGCCAGGCCGGTCGGCGCCGGCCCCTACAAGATCGTGAAGAACGAGCAGGGCAAGGAAGTCGTCTTCGAGCGCTTCGACGACTATTGGGCGGGGTCGCCCAAGGGCCGGCCGGCGATCAAGACGCTGCACGTGCGCTTCATCTCCGAGCTCGCCACGCAGGTCACCGAGCTCCTGGCGCAGCGCTCCGACTGGATGTGGAACCTCAATCCCGACCAGCGCGAGCAGATCAACAAGATTCCCTACCTGCAGGCGGTCCAGCAGGAGTCGATGCGCATCGGCTACGTCTCGATCGACGCCGCCGGCCGCAGCGGCGCGGGCAACCCGCTGACCAACCAGAAGGTGCGCCAGGCGATCTGGCACGCGATCAACCGCCAGGAGATGGCCGACCGGCTGATCACCGGCGGCAGCCGCGTGCCGCCGGCGCCGTGCTTCCCCAGCCAGTTCGGCTGCGATGCCGACGCCGCGGTGAAGTACCCGTTCGATCCGGCCAGGGCCAAGGCGCTGCTCGCCGAGGCGGGCTTCCCCAACGGCTTCGAGGTCGAGTTCCTGACCTACGTACAGCCGACCCAGTGGAGTGCCGCCATCCAGAACTATCTCGGCGCCGTCGGCATCCGGGCCAAGATCAACCAGATGGGCGTGTCGCCGGCGATCCAGAAGGCGCAGAAGGGCGAGGCGCCGCTCTACCACGGCTCGTGGGGCAGCTACTCGATCAACGACGTGTCGGCGATCTTCCCGGTGATGTACGGCGCCGGCGCGCTCGACAACTACTCGCGCGATCCCGAGCTCGAGAAGCTGGTGGCCGAGGGCGGCAGCTCCAACGACGCGGCGGCGCGCAAGAAGGCCTACTCGGCGGCGATCAGGATCATGACCGAGAAGGCCTACTGGCTGCCGCTGTTCACCTACGTGAACACCTACGCCTTCCAGAAGGGCCTGGAGTTCAGGACCTTCCCCGACGAGCTGCCGCGCTTCTACTTCGCGAAGTGGAAGTGACGGGCCGCTCTCAGGGAACGAGAAGACACTCGACGCCGCCGCCGGGCCGGGGCCTGAGCGGCGGCGTTTCGGTCGAGCAGCGGGGCTGGGCTTCCGGGCAGCGCGGGTGGAAGCGGCAGCCCGGCGGGATGTCGGCCGGGTCGGGCAGGATGTCGCCCAGGCCCACGTCGGGCACGCCGAGGCCGGGCTCCGGCGTCAGCACCGAGGCGAGCAGCGCCTTGGTGTAGGGATGCTCCGGCTGGGCGAACAGTTTCTCCGTCGGCCCGCTCTCGACGATGCGGCCGAGATACATGACCGCCACCTCGCTCGCGACATGCTCGACGACGGCGAGGTTGTGGCTGATGAAGAGGTAGGTGAGGCCGAGATCGCGGCGCAGCTCCGAGAGCAGGTTCAGGATCTGCGCCTGCACCGAGACGTCGAGCGCGCTGGTCGGCTCGTCGCACACGACGATGCGCGGCCTGAGCACCAGGGCGCGGGCGATGGCGACCCTCTGGCGCTGGCCGCCCGACAGCTCGGTCGGCAGCCGCTGGCCCATCTCGGCGCGCAGGCCGACGCGGGCCAGCATCTCGTCCACGCGCTTGGCGATCTCGGCCTTGCCGATGTCGCCCTGGGCCACGAGCGGCATGCCGACGATGTCGCGCACCCGGGCGAGCGGGTTGAGCGAGGCGAACGGGTCCTGGAAGACCGGCTGGATCAGGCGCGCGCGGGCCTTGCGGTCCATGTCGGCGACCCGCTGGCCCTCGACCGCGATGTCGCCGGCGGTCGGTTCGAGCAGGCCCAGGATCAGGCGCGCCAGCGTGGACTTGCCGCAGCCCGACTCGCCGACCACGCCCAGCACGCCGCCCGGGGGCACGGCGAGCGAGACGTCGTCGACCGCCACGACATGGCGGTCGGCGCCGAACAGGCCGCCCTTCACGCGGAAGGTGCGGCGCACGCCCTTCAGTTCGATAGCAGGCTGCTCGGGGGCGGGAAGCTGCGCGCTCATGCCGGCAGCCGGCAGAGGAAGTCGTGCGCGCCGCCGGCACGATGTCTCGGGATCTCGCCCTCGCAGGCCGGGTCGGCGAAGGCGCAGCGCTCGCGGAAGGCGCAGCCCTCGAAGTCGGGACCGACGCGCGGCACGGTGCCGGGGATCGAGCCCAGCGGCTCGTCGCGCCTGATCTTGCCGGGCACCGGCACGCAGCGCAGCAGGCCCTGCGTGTAGGGATGGCGCGGGCGCGCGAACAGCTCGGCGGTGGTCGCGTTCTCGACCACCTTGCCGGCGTACATGACAGCGACCTTGTGGGCGACGCGGGCCACGATGCCGAGATCGTGGGTGATCAGCAGCATGCCGAGCCCGAGGTCGCGCTGGAGCTGGGCGAGCAGCCGCAGGATCTGCGCCTGCACCGTGACGTCGAGCGCCGTGGTCGGCTCGTCGGCGATCAGGA
>CAYQAY010000111.1:0-9376 GCA_964415585.1 uncultured Reyranella sp. | reverse complement strand
TGCCGAAGCAGAGTTCGGAGACGGAGACGCCGGTGCGGCCGAGGAGCTTGGTCTTCATGGGCGGGGTTTGTAGCACACCCCGCCCCGTCGTCTGACGCCGTCGGCTCCTGGACCTCAGAGGCCCCTGGAGTCGAACGAGCGAGCCAGGGTCTTCTCGGCCACCTTGCGGCCGATCTCCTGGCCCGCGTCGATGTCGAAGCGGTAGTGGATGCCGGCCCACAGGCGGGCCTCCGCCGCC
This sequence comes from uncultured Reyranella sp., assembly GCA_964415585.1. Lineage (GTDB taxonomy): Bacteria > Pseudomonadota > Alphaproteobacteria > Reyranellales > Reyranellaceae > Reyranella. The sequence continues at coordinate 9,138 of CAYQAY010000111.1, read as the reverse complement.
TCCTTGCCGATCGCCAGCAGGCGCTCCTTGTCCTGCGGGAAGACGCCGGCCAGCACCACGGCCGCGGCGGTCGAGAAGCAGCCGTGCGCCGCCGGGTAGCTCGGATGGTTCGGCGGCGGGAAGACGCTCTTCAGCTCGGCGTCGACCATGGTGGGCCGCGGATACCAGAAGGTGAACTTGGCGTCCCAGCAGGCGATTCCGGCGTCGAGCAGCGCCACGTTGACCGCCGTCAGCACGCGCGCGGCGACCGCCGGCGTGTAGCCGTACTCCAGCAGCTTCTCGCGGGCGATGTCGTTCCACATCGTGTGGGCGCGCGCGCCGCCGTTCACTTCCCAGAAGGTCGCGCGGTGGTTCGACCTGGGCGAGCGCTTGAACTCCTTGAGCTCGGCCAGGTCCTTCCCGAGCTTCTCCGACTCGAGCGCCGGCGGCGGCGCCGGACGGAACTCGTTGTTGGCGGTGAGCACCCACGCCTTCCACGTGCCGGCCATCGGCGCGATCGGGTTGGTGCCCTTCCACTTGTCGGCGCCCTCGGGGACGCTGCCCGTCCATTTGGCGTCGCTGCCGTCGGCCTTGCCGTAGGCCACGGCGAGCGCGCCGATCCTCTGACCGATCGCCCGGCCGGTCGCGGCGTCCTGCGCCTGGTCGGCACCGGCGGCGAGACGGACCTTGACCGCCTCCTCCGCCTTGGCGGCGAACTGCGCGGCCTTGGCCGGGAAGAAGTAGGCCATCACCTCCGCGGCGGCGGCGGCGGCGGCGGCATACTCCGACGGGCCGGTTGCGCCCTTGCGCTGGGCGCGTGCCACCGCGGTGGCGTCGTCGAGGGCCGCCTGGAAGAGCGCGAGGTGGCGCGCCGAGGTCGGCAGGGTCACGAACGCCTCCTGCATCTGGTCGAGCAGGATCTCGTTCCAGCGATAGGCCGGGCCGCCGACGCTCCACCACTGCAGCTTCGCCATGTCGGCGGGCGAGCGCGTGACGGCGATCTTCTTCAGCTCGGCCGCCTGCGGAGCGGTCGCGGCGGCGGCGGGCATCTCGACCTCGCCGTAGCTCTTGACCAGCCAGCCCTGCGTACGCGGCGCCGGTCCGGTGGCCTTGTCGGTGGCGAATGCCGGCACGCTCGCGGAGGCGAGCAGCACGGCGACGAACGGTGTGACGAGTCTCATGGCGTGTTTCCTTCTCTCTCTCCGTCGGTCGGGTCGGGGCTACTTCTTGAGGAACGCGTAGTCGGCCGAGTACGGGACCGCGAGCAGCGCGCCCGCCGTCGGACAGGCGCCCTCGGCCACGCCTCCCCTGGTATTGATCCGCTGGATGGTGGTGGTGCCGGCGACGGCGCCGTTGCCCTTGCGGTCGGTGACCTCGAGCTTCAGCAGCGGGATGTCGTTCGCGCTCGCGGCGGGGGCGCGGCCCGCGAGCTTGGCCTTCACGAGGCTGCCGTCGGCCAGCTCCCAGCTCGGGCCCGCATAGTGGCGGCCGACGGTCTTGCCGTTCTCGACCAGCGTCGCGATGGGCTCACGGAACGCCCAGGCGAGCGCGCCGGTCGCGCCGGCCTTGCATTCGTAGATCTGCGCGCCCTCGGCGTGGAGAAAGGCGATCTTCTCTTCGCCCGACGCGGCAATGGCGGCGGGAACTTCCGCGTTGGCGGGGGCCGTCGCCAGCAGCGCGGCGACGACGATCAGCTTGCGTGTCTTCATGCTCGTATCCATTCCCTTGGCTTGGGGGCGGATGGATACGGGCGGGTCGCTGCGGGCGCCATGCCCGAGACGCCGCCGTTCTTAGCCGGGCCGCCGCAGTCCCAGCAGGCCGACCGCGAGCGCCAGCGCGCCGCCGATCAGGAAGCCCGGCCCGTACTCGCCCGTGAGCGTCAGCGCGCCGCTGAACAGCAGCGGCAGCACCAGCGCGCCGGCGTCGCCGAACGCCAGCACCGCGCCGGTCGTGGCGCCGATGCGGCCGGGCGGCGAGAGTCGCGCGACCTCGGCGAGCAGCACGCCGTGCCAGCTCACGCCGGTGACGCTGAGCGCCGCGGCGACCAGAGTGGCGACCCAGGTCGGCCACGACGGCGCGATGACCGCCGTCAGCGCCGCCGAGGCCGCCATCGCGATCCCGAGCAGCGCCAGCAGGAGCGCCGGCCGCACGAAGCGCGAGGCGAGCCAGCCCCAGAAGATGCGCGCCGGCACCGCGACCGCGATGGCGATGGCGAACACCAGCCCGGCCCGCTCGAGGTCGTAGCCCAGGCCGCGTACCAGGTAGAGGACGAAGAAACCGGTGAACAGCGTCTGCAGGCCGACGAAACTGAACATCGCGAGGCACATCGTGCGCAGCGCCGGATCGCCCAGCACGGAGGCGACGTTGGCGCGGATGTCGGCCGGCGACAGCCTCTGCGCGGGATCGCGGTCGGTGTCGAAGCGCGCGCGCAGCGGCTGCAGCGCCAGAGCCGTCAGCAGGCAGAGCCCGCCGATCACGATCAGCGTCGTGCGCCAGCCCGCGATCGTGACCAGCCACGGCGCGACCACGCCGGCTGCCATCAGCCCGACCGGCACGCCGGTCTGCTTGATCGAGAAGATGAGCGGCGCCAGGTGCCTGGGGGAGAGTCGGCCCAACAGGTGCGAGCTCGACGGCGTCGACACCGCCTGCCCCAGCCCGCCCAGCACCGTGCCTGCCGCGAACAGCGGCAGCAGCCCACCGCTCATGATCGCCAGGCTGACGCCCAGCGCCACCATGCCGACCTGCGTCATGCGCATCGCGCCGTAGCGCAGGATGAAGCCGCCGCAGCACATGGTGGTGACGAACGCCGCCAGCGAGCCGACCGAGAGATAGACCCCGACCAGCGCCGGATCGATCGCCAGGTCGGACACGATCGCCGCCGCGATCAGCGGCACGGTCGACCGCCCCAGCGTCGCCAGCGACTGCTGAACCGTCATGGCCGAAAGTGCGATGTAGAGGCTGGAGATGATCGGGCTCCCGACACTTCCCTCCCCTGCACGGAGCCCGTGCAGGGGAGGTGTCGTCGTCATACGACGACGGAGGGGTCGGGCGCACGTCGCTCACGACCGCTCCGCCCTCGCAGAGCGAGGGCACCTCAGGTGCTGGGTCGCAGTGCGACCCAGCACCGACTTCGCGGTTTCCGCGAAGGGGAGGAAAGGGCTAGGCTTTTCACCCATGAAAGACGGAGGAACGTTCGACTACATCGTGACGGGCGCCGGCTCCGCGGGCTGCGCCGTCGCCGGCCGCCTGAGCGAAGATGGCCGCTTCCGCGTGCTGCTGCTCGAGGCGGGACCCAAAGACACCTATCCCTGGATCCACGTGCCGCTCGGCTACCACAAGACCTTCAACAACCCGAAGGTCAACTGGATGTTCGACAGCGAGCCCGAGCCCGAGCTCGACAACCGCATCATGTACCAGCCGCGCGGCAAGGTGCTGGGCGGCACCAGCTCGATCAACGGCATGGTCTACATGCGCGGCAACGCGGCCGACTACGACGAGTGGCGCCAGCGCGGCTGCGAGGGCTGGGACTACCAGTCGGTGCTGCCCTACTTCCGCCGCGCCGAGGACAATGCCCGCGGCGCCGACGAGTTTCACGGCACCGGCGGGCCGCTCAAGGTCACCGACCATCGCTGGCATCCGCCGCTCGCGAAAGCCATGCACGATGCCGCGGTCGAGGCAGGCATCCCGGCCAATCCCGACTTCAACGGCGCCAGGCAGGATGGCGTCGGCTTCTACCAGACGACCATAGGCGGCAACGCGCGGCGCTGGTCGTCGGCGCGCGCCTATCTCGCGGACGCCAAGCAGCGCAGGAACCTCACGATCTCCACCGACGCGCATGCGACGAAGCTCCTGATCGAGAACGGTCGCGCCACCGGCATCGAGTACGTCACGCCCTATGGCCCGGTGCGCGCGCACGCCACGCGCGAGATCGTCGTGTCGGGCGGCGTCTACGGCAGTCCGCAACTCCTGCTGCTCTCCGGCATCGGCCCCGCCCAGCATCTCAAGGACCACGGCATCGAGGTCGTGCGCGACCTGCCCGGCGTCGGCAGCAACCTGCACGACCATTTCAACAGCTACATCGCCTACCGCTGCACGCGGCCCGAGACGATGAACGACCTCGCCAACAGCCTGCCGCGCCGCCTGCTCGCCGGCATGCAGTACCTGTTCGGCCGCACCGGACCGCTCGCCAGCATGGGCCTGTTCGTCGGCGCCCTCGTCCGCAGCGACAGGCGGCTGGAGCGGCCCGACCTGCAGATCAACATGTTCGCCTGGGCGATCAAGACGCGCGATCGCAACGGCGTACAGCCGCAGCCCTTCTCCGCCTTCGGGCTCTCGCCGGTGCATCTCACGCCGGAGGGCCGCGGCACGGTGCGGCTGAAGTCGCCCGATCCGCTGGCCGCACCGGAAATCCGCTTCAACTTCCTGAAGACGCCAAACGACTGGAACGCGATGCTGGCCGGCATGAGGATCTGCCGCGAGATCGCCAGGCAACCGTCGCTCGCGCCCTACATCGCCGAGGAGATCCTGCCCGGCAGCCACGTCACCGGCGACGCCGAGCTGCGCGCCGACCTGCGCGCGCGCGGCGTCTCCAACCTCCACCCGGTCGGCACCTGCCGCATGGGCCGCGGCCCCGATGCCGTGGTCGACCCGCAGCTCAGGGTTCACGGCATCGAGGGTCTGAGGATCGCCGACGCCTCGATCATGCCCAGCATCGTCGCCGGCAACACCAACGCGCCCTCCATCATGATCGGCGAGAAGTGCGCCGACATGGTGCGGCAGGCTTCGGTCTGAGCAGTCTTGAAGCCGGTCGGTGACTGATTATATATTCCGGAGTGTCGGAATATATACTCCGAGGATCCCGTCATGCGCGCCGGATTTCTGAAGACCACTGAAGCAGCCGTTGCAGCCGGGGTCGCGCTCCGCGACGTCAATCACGTGATCGACGAGGGGGTGCTGCCCGCAGCCTTCGTCCGCGTCGGCGCCGGCCGTCAGGTCGCTCCCGCCGCCTGCCTGTTCATCGCCTTCTACGTCGAGAGCGCGGAGCAGCTCACCGCGAAGGAACGCAGGATCCTGATCAGGACGGCCAGCACCAGATTCAGCGACTGGACGAGGAAGCCCATCCGCGCGTCGGCCGAAGACTGCATCGTTCGACACAAGTTCGTCGCCGTGGACTTCGCGCCGTTGCGGCAGGCCGTCGGGAAACGCCTGGAACAGCTCGACGCCGCGAAAGACCTGGTCGAGTCCTCGGACGACATCCTTTCGGGTACGCCGGTCATCCGCGGTACGCGAATTCCCGTTCACGATGTCGCCGCGTCCGTCGAGGCCGGCCTGCCGAAGGCGCGCCTGCTGGCGGCCTATCCATCGCTGGACGCGAACAAGATCGAGCTTGCGGCGCTCTACGCCAGGGCAAATCCGCCGCGAGGCAGGCCCCGCGCCGTCGGGATGCCGAGAGGAGCGGTCGTGCGCACCGATCGACGCATCGCTCGGCGCACCGGGGCCGGATGAAGTTCCTGATCGACGAGTGTCTCAGTCCGGAACTGACGACCCTCGCCCACGAGAAGGGCTACAGTGAATCGTCCCACGTCGTATGGCTCGGCAGGGCCGGCGCAAAGGATTGGGAGTTGAAGCCCCTCATTCTCGGCGGCGACTGGACGTTCGTCACCCGGAACTCGATCGACTTCCGCGGCCCGGCGGCGAGGCCGGGCGGGAGCGGCCAGTACGCCGACGTCATGCTGCATGCCGGTCTGGTCTGTCTCAACGCGCCGGCCGGCATGAACCTCGACCTGCAACTCGAACTCTTCGAGGCGGCTCTCGCCGAACTGGCCCACGATTCGGATCTGGTCAACCAGGTCCTGGAAGTGTCGGTCGACGGATCGGCCCTGCGCGTCCATCGCTACGCACTGCCGGCGTGACCGCGGAGCGCTGCGAGCAACTAGAGGCGGCTGGTCAGCGCGCCGCCACCGGCCGCGGGTTGATCGTGGCGTCGCGGTCGTGGAGGAAGAGGCCGCGGCAGTCGCGCGGCGCCGACCGGTCGGGATGCGACCACTTGCCGGGACGGCGGATCGCCACGTCGTACCTGTCGGCGTCGTCGACCGACAGGCTTACGAAACACTGCATCTCGCGCCCGCCCTGCCGATAGCCCCTGACCTCGAACACCGGCCCGACGATCTCGGGCAGGCGCACGCCCGCGGCGCGCAGGTCGTCGTAGAGATTGTCGATCGAGCGCTCGACCCGCATGACCGACCACGAGGCGAGCTGGTCCGACAGCGCGCCCTTCACCTTCAACGACTGCATGTTCTGCTGGATGTTCTCCAGCATGATGCGCCTGGCCTGCTGCGACGGCAGCATCCGCACCTGGTCGATCTCGGCCGGATCGTGCCAGCCGGTCGCGTGGTTGCAGACGTTCAGCGCCTGCTCGGCGAGGCTGACCGCCGGCCTCGCCGATCCCATCGGGCAGACGTTCAGCGTCAGGAAGTCCTCCGTCGTGGCGACATAGGTCAGCTCCTCGGGCGGCCGCGCCATCATCGTGGCGACGAACTTCGGGTCGATGCCGAGGTCGGCGGCGTAGCGCACCAGCGCCGCCGTCGCGGCCTGCGCCTCGCGGAAGCCCTGGCGGCGGCTGCGCTCCGGGTCGTCGGCGGTCGGCGCGTCGGCCGACTGGGTGTTGAGATAAAAGGTGTGGAAGCCCAGCCGGGCGCCGACCTCGATGCCGTGCGCCGCCGTCCGCTCCGTCCCCTCCCGCTTCGCCGTGCCGCCCAGGAAGGCGAGCGCGCAGGCCGACAGGCAGATGTCGCGCCGCCGCACGACGGTCGCCACGTTGAAGTCGCGGAACAGATAGCCCAGCTCGAGCCCCTCGTTGAGGTCGCCGCCGAGACTGCTGAGTTCGACGGTCGCCAGCGGCCCCGTCCCCAGGCCCGTGCCCAGGCCCGTGCCCAGCCCCGTCCGCTCGGCCTTGAGCCTGACGAGGAGACGGCGCATGGCGGCCGCATCGCCCTGTCGCAACGCGCCCGTCAGGCGCAGCGTCGGCGGCTCGCGCCCCAGGGCGGAACTGGACGGGCTTTCGACGGTGATCTCGGCGGCATGACCGGCCGGGACCGAGGCCAGAAGCATCACCCCGGCGAACATTCCGACGACGAACCGGCCCATCGCACTCCTCGCACTCCTTGCAGAAGCTACGCAGCAGGCCGGCGGCCGGATGCCCCGGGCCGATCAATCCGCGGTCACGGGATGGTGAGCGGCGCTATCTCCCCCGGATGCCCGGATGGATCGCCATGCGCCCGCCCGCGGCGCCGCCGGCTTCGTAGGCGAGCGGATCGACCATGCGGCCGGGCGCCTCGACCGTGCGGAGCTGCAGGTCGAGCTTCGCAAGCTCGCTTTCGACCACCGCGCCCTTCACCGGCACGAGGCTGCGGCCCGTGCTCTCGTTGGCGCGATCGCGCGCCTCCTTCATCTCGATCAGCCGGTCGGCGATCCGGGCCACCATGCCCAGCGCGAACGAGGCGTTGGCGACGTGCCGCTCCTGGTGGCGGAAGGATTTGTACTCCGGGCTGGTCTTGTAGCGTCCCAGCTCGGTGCGCACCGCGCCGTCGACCAGGCCGGTCAGATAATGCGCCACCTCGACGTCGGCCCGCAGCCCGAAGAACACGTAGGCCGCTTCCCCCGCCGCATTCTTCTCGCGCCAGACCCTGCAGTCGCAGAAGGCGGCGATGGCGCCCACGCACTCGTCGAGCGGGATGCGTTTCTTGAGGTGCGTCTCGTAGACCCGCCGCTCGCAGGGGGCGGCGCGGATCTCGAGATCGCTGAGCGACAGGTCGTGACGGTCGAGCAGCTCCGCCACCTTGGCGGCGGCGGCCAGCGCCTCGCCCTCGGTGCAGCCGTTCTCGACCGTCCTGGCGCGCAGCGCCTGCAGGCGCTTCAGCAGGGCGTCGAGATCGCTCATGTCGTTTCCGACGGCTTCTCGCGGCGCAGCAGCCTGTAGTGCCGCCACAGCGCCAGGGCGACGCCGATCGCCAGCCCCGGCCCCGCCGCGGCGAAGCCGATGACCGCTGCGCCCATCTCGCAGCCACCCGAATCGCCCGGTGTCCCGCAGCGCGGGTCGAGCGCGTAGGCGCCGATCAGCACGCCGAAGAACACCACGATGGGCAGGACGACCATGCCGAGCAGGCCGAAGACCAGCGACGTGCCGAGGAGACGAAGCATGGCCGACTATACTCCGCCCTCGCCCTCGTGCCGCTATCGTGTATGGCCTCTCCCCGCGGGCGGCTTGTCGTGGAGAATAAGGTCCCGCGGCTACGCTGCGCTCCGCTCGGGACGACGAAAGAAGCGGGGGAAGACGAAGAGCGATTCAGATTTGGCCGGAAAGGCGCTAGAAGGAGCCCCGACGCGGGCGCCGCAGCCCCTCTCGCGTCGCGTGAACAGGCTTGGGGAGAGAGAGGCGTGCGCATCAGGACGTTCGTTTTCGTGGTCGCAACGGCAACGGCTGCACCGGCGCTGGCCGGCGACGACAAGACCAACTGGACGGGTTTCTTCCTCGGCGGCCATCTCGGCATGCTGACCTCGACCACCAATTTCGTCGATCCCAACGGCCCGCCGATCTACGGCGGCAGCGTCACGGCGGGTGGCGTGCTGGCGGGCTTCCAGGCCGGCTACAACCGCCAGGTCGCGCCGCAATGGGTGCTGGGCATCGAGGGCGAGTATTCCTTCCTCGGCGGCTCGGGCAGCAACACCTGCCTGCAGCCCTCGACGACCGTCACCGGGTCCAACTGCAAGATCCAGCCGCGCGAGCTGGCGAGCCTCGCCGGTCGGGTCGGCTTCCTCACCCGGCCGCAGGGCAGCACCATGCTGTTCGGCAAGGCCGGCGTCTCGTGGCTGCGCGCCACCGCCTCGATCAATCCCAACGCCGTGTCGACCCTCGACCAGGGCTTCATCGACGACGGCATCGCCTTCTCCGACGATCCCAGCGAGCCCGCCGCGACCGGCGGCAGCATCGGCGCCTTCGGCCCGACGATCGGCGCCGGCGTCGAGTATGCCTTCTCGCCGCGCTGGTCGTTGAAATTCGAGTACGACTACCATCACTTCAGCGGCATGAGCCTCGCCGCGCCCCAGGTCACCGACATCACGACGACCGGCGTCGTCACCAACCTGGGCTCGGGCGGCTCC
>CAYQAY010000110.1:0-9850 GCA_964415585.1 uncultured Reyranella sp. | reverse complement strand
GCACGGCGATTTCGTCACGCGCGCCTGGACGTCAGACCCGCTGAAGCAGGCGCTGGCCATGATTCCCGGCTACGCGATCGCTCCAGCTCAGGGCAAGCGCGCCTAGTACCGTCGTCCCGACCGAAGCGCCGAAGGCGCGAAGTGGAGGGACCTTGCTTCACCATCGACGGTCTTTCACGTCGAGAGAAGGTCCCTCGACTGCGCCGCCCTGCGGGCGGCTCCGCTCGGGACGACGGGAAATGGAGCCCTGTGACAGGTTCATGCTAAGAACGGCGCATGCGCGACACCCTCAAGAGCGATCCTCTTCGCCAGGAGCTCCTGGACATCTTCGTCGGCCGCGCCACGAAGCGCTACGGCCTCTCCGAGATCAACCAGCTCCAGCACGCGCTGCAGGCCGCGGCGCTGGCCGAAGCCGACGGCGCGCCGCCTGCGACGGTGCTGGCCTCGCTGCTGCACGACGTCGGCCACATGATCCACGATCTCGGCGAGGATCCCGCGTCGCGCGGCGTCGACGACGTGCACGAGGAATTGGGCGCGAAGTGGCTGGCCGAGCGCTTCGGTCCCGCGGTCAGCGAGCCGGTACGCCTGCACGTCACGGCCAAGCGCTATCTCTGCACCGTCGAGTCCGACTATTTCGGCAAGCTGGCGCCCGATTCGGTGCGCAGCCTCGAGCTGCAGGGCGGGCTGATGTCGGCCGACGAGGTCGAGGCCTTCCGTGCCAACCCCTATCACGCCGAGGCGGTGCGCCTGCGCCGCTACGACGAGGAGGCGAAGGACCCGCGCGCCTCGACGCCGGACTTCGACCACTATCTGCGCCACGTCCCGGCCTGCCGTCGCTGATCCTCTTTCTCCGCCTCCCCCGTCATGCGGGGGAGGTGCCCGCAGGGCGGAGGGGGAAGGCCACGTAGATGATTTCATCGGGGTCTCTGACCCCCTTCGCCGCGTATGACGCGGCACTTCCCCCGCTTTGCGGGGGCAGGAAAAAGTTGAGGACGACATCGCCATGATCTCCCGCACAGACGTCGAGGCCGCCTGGGGCCTCATCCGCCCGCATGTGCGCCGCACGCCGGTGATCGAGCTGCCAGCCGGTTCGCTGGGTGTCGCGGCACCGCTCGCGCTCAAGCTCGAATCGCTGCAGCTCAGCGGCTCGTTCAAGGGCCGCGGCGCCTTCCACAAGCTGCTGGCCTCGAAGGTGCCGGCCGCCGGCATCGTCGCTGCGTCGGGCGGCAATCACGGCGCCGCCGCGGCCTATGCCGCCCGCGCGCTCGGCCACCGGGCGGAGATCTTCGTGCCGACCATCGCCGCACCCGCCAAGGTCGCGCGGTTGCGCAGCTACGGCGCCACCGTCCACCAGATCGGCGCGGTCTATGCCGAGGCGCGCGCGGCCTCGGAGAAGCGTGCGGCGGAGACCGGCGCGCTGATCGCGCCGGCCTACGAGGACGAGGTCGTGTTCGCGGGCGCGGGCAGCGTCGCGCTGGAATTCGCCGGGCAGGCGACGTTCGACACGCTGCTGGTCGCCGTCGGCGGCGGCGGCCTGATCGCGGGCTGCGCTGCGGCGATCGGCGAGGGCACCAGGATCGTGGCCGTCGAGACCGAGGGCACGCCGACGCTGCACGAGGCGCTGAAGGCCGGACGTCCGGTCGATGTCGCCATCTCCGGCATCGCCGCCGACGCGCTGGGCGCCAGCCGCATCGGCACGCCCAACTTCGCGGTGGCGCAAAAGCTCGTGAAGCAGTCCGTGCTGGTGAGCGACGACGCCGTGCGCGCCGCCCAGCGTGCGCTGTGGGAAGAGCTACGCGTCGTCGCGGAGCCGGCCGGCGCGACCGGCCTCGCGGCCCTCATGGCCGGCGCCTACAAGCCCGCCGCCGGCGAGCGTGTGGCGACGTTGGTCTGCGGCGCCAACACCGATCCGGGGTCGGTGGCCAGTTGACCCGACCGTCATGGTGTGTACGATACACACCATGAAGAGTTCGGACCTGATCCGCGAGCTGACCGAGGTCGGCTGGGTCCTGGATCGCGTCCGCGGGTCGCACCATGTCTTCAGGCATCCGTCACGGCCGGGAATCGTCGTCGTGCCGCACCCGAAGAAGGACCTGGGCAAGGGATTGGTCGCGAAAATTCGCAAACAGGCGGGCATCTGATGCGTTATCCGATTCTCATCGAGGAGGGCACCGACACCGCTGCGTTCGGCGTCGTCGTACCCGATCTTCCGGGCTGCTTTTCTGCCGGCGACACGCTCGACGAGGCGCTGGACGCCGCCAAGGAAGCGGCGGCGGCGTGGATCGACGCGGCCCTGGACCGGGGAATGCCTGTGCCGGCTCCCTCCACGCTGGAGGTGGCGCGCAAGCTGCGTGGCTACAAGGGCTGGACCGTCGGCCTCATCGATCTTGAGGAATCTCTCTTCGACGACACGGTCGAGAGGGTCAACATCACCTTGCCGCGGCGCGTGCTGCGCCGTCTCGACGACATGGCGCGCACGGCGGGCCAGAGCCGCAGCGGACTCATTGCGCGGCTGACCGTTGCTTCGCCTGCCGGAAGCAAAGGCCGACCGATCCGGCGCACCCGTGCCGGCAGTGCTCGATCCTGATGTTTTGACGTTGCCATGATCGTGCTCGAGGTCCGCAGGTTCGGGGACTCGCTGGGCGTCGTGCTGCCCAAGGAAGTCCTCGCACGTCTCGACACGCGAGAGGGACAGCGTCTCCACCTGACCGAGGCGCCCGACGGCGGCTACCGGCTGCTTCCGTCCGATCCGGCCTTCGACGCCAAGATCGCCAAGGCTGAGGACATCATCGAAAGGTACTCGAACACGCTTCGCGTCCTTGCGGGGTGAGAAGGTCATTCGCCTTCGCGGGGTCGCTTGAGATAGCCGCCCCTTGCGATGGGGTGCCGAAGCCGCTGTTGTCTCGGCAAGCAACGCGATCAGGAGGGGGAACAGTCCGGGATGGCAAAAGATCCGAAGGGTAACGGCAAGACCAAGCCGGTCGCGGTGGTCGTCGGCGCCACGTCGAAGTGGCAGGCCGATGGCCGCAACACCAAACTCGCCCACGGCAAGGCGGTCGACGACAGCGACCTGCCGGTCGGCGTGCGCTGGGGCATCGGCGGCGCCATCGCCCAGAAGTTCGCGGCCGAGGGGTTCTTCGTCGTGCTGACGACCCGCAGTGCCGCCAACGCCTCGGCGCTCGCGGCGGCGATCGGCGCGCAGGGCGGCGATTGCGCCATCGTCGAGCTCGATCTCGCCAAGCAGGAGTCGGTCGCCGCAGCCTTCGCCACGATCCGCAACGACCACGGCGATCCGCATGTCGTGGTCTACAACGCAGGCTACCTCGAAGGCCGCGACCTGCCGCCCGGGAAGGAGCTGCTCGAGCATATCCCGGTGGAGATGTTCGACACCGCCCAGCATATCGCGAGCCGCGGCCCGTTCCTGGTCGCCAGAGAAGTCCTGCCGGCGATGCGCAGGCGCGGCGAAGGCTCGTTCTTCTTTTCCAACAATTCCAGCTCGCTGCGCGGGCGCAAGCGGGAGACGGGCCAGTCGCTCTACTATCCGCGCGTGATGATGCGCACGCTGGCGCAGGTCCTCACCGAGGAATATTCCGAGCACGGCGTGCACGTCGCCAATGTCGTGATCGACGGCCTCATCGATTCGCCCGGCACGCGCGCTTTGCCGCACGCCAAGCAGAATCCCGATCGCGTGATGAACCCGGTGAAGATCGCCGAGGCCTTCTACTATCTGCATACGCAGGACCGGTCGGCCTGGACGCACGAGCTGCAGCTCACGCCGTACTCGACCAGGCCCAGTTACTGAGGGGCCGAGTTACTGAGGGGCCGAGCTACTGAGGAGGAAGGGATGTCGACGATCGGCTCTCAGGCCAACACGCACCTGGCCGTCCGCAAGGACTGGCTCGCCCGGCGCCGGGAGGACGCGCTCGAGCCCGCCCTGCCGATCGTAGATCCGCACCATCATCTGATCGACCGGCCGGAGAGCGGCACCTACCTGCTGCCGGACCTGCTGGAGGACATCGCCAGCGGCCACAACGTCGTCGCCACCGTCTATCTCGAATGGCTGTCGATGTATCGCGCCGGCGGGCCGGAGGAGATGCGGCCGGTGGGCGAGATCGAGTTCGCGAACGGGGTCGCGGCGATGAGCGCCAGCGGCGGCTACGGCAGGCCGCGCGTCTGCGCCGGCATCGTGGGCCATGCCGACCTCATGCTGGGCGCGCGCGTGGCCCCGGTGCTCGAGGCGATGGTCGCGGCGGGCGGCGGCCGGTTCCGCGGCATCCGCTACATCACCGCGTCCGATCCGGACCAGGCGCAGTGGGGCGCCCCGGTCGTCCGGCCGCAGGGCCTGCTGCTCGACGGGCGCGTGCGCGAGGGCTTCGCGCAGCTTGCGCCGCTCGGCCTCAGCTTCGACGCCTGGCTTTACCACCCCCAGCTCGGCGACGTGGTCGACCTGGCGCGCGCCTTTCCGGCGACGCCGATCGTGCTCGACCATGTCGGCGGCCCGATCGGGCTCGGCCGCTACAAGGGCAGGCGCGACGAGGCGTTCGCCGACTGGAGCGCCCGCATCGGCGAGCTGGCGGCATGCCCCAACGTCCACGTGAAGCTGGGCGGCCTCGGCATGAGGATGTTCGGCTTCGACCTCCACGAGGGCGAGCTGCCACCCGGCTCCGAGCAGCTCGCCGCCGCCTGGCGGCCCTATGTCGAGACCTGCATCGGAGCGTTCGGCACGGCGCGCGCGATGTTCGAGAGCAACTTCCCCGTCGACAAGGGCTCCTACGGCTACGGCGTGTTCTGGAACGCCTACAAGAGGCTGGCAGAGGGCGCGAGTGCGTCGGAGAAGGCCGACCTGTTCCACGACACGGCGTCGAGGGTCTACCGGCTCGGCCTTTGATCGGCGCGTCGCTACCGGACCTGACGGCGCTCAGCCGTCCTGTCCGTCGGAGAAGCGGGAATCGCGCCACGCCAGCGCGGCTTTCAGGCCCTGCTCCTTGCGGAGCCGCTGGAACTCGTTCTTCTCCGCGCTCGGCGTGGCGTTGAGGATGACGTCGATGTCGAGCGACGCGCGCAGCGCCTCGCGCATCCCCATGATCTCGTAGGTGCGGTTCATCGCCCGCTTGGTGAAGAACACCGAGGGGCCGGCGGCCGCCGCGATGTCGCGCGCCATGCGGCGGCCGAACGCCGTCAGCTCGGCCTCGGGGACGACGTGATTGACGATGCCGATGGCGTACGCGCGGGCCGCATCCATCTTGTCGTTGCCCGTCAGCAGCATCTCCTTGGCGTGCTTGGGCAGCACCGCCCAGGGCAGCAGCATGGCGACGATGCCGGTGCCGAAACGCACCTCGGGCTCGCCGAACCGCGTTCCCTCGGCCGCCACCGTGATGTCGCAGGCCAGCGCGACCTCGAAGGCGCCGGCCATGCAGAAGCCGTGGACCAGGGCGATGGTCGGCTTGGGGCAGTCCCAGAAGGCCATGATGAAGTCGAACTGCCGCTCCATCTGGCGGTGTATGCGATCGACCGTCGACATGTCCCGCTCGGCCGCGGCTTTCATATCGAAGCCGGCCGAGAAGGCTCGGCCTTCGCCGCGCACCAGCACCGCGCGCACCCGGTCGTCCTCCGCCACGTCCCGCAGCGCCGCCCGGCACTCGTCCATGGCTTCGTTGTTGAAGGCGTTCAGCACCTGCGGGCGAGCGAAGATCAGCGAGGCGACGGGCCCTTCGATCTCCACCCTGATGTGGTCGTAGGTCATCTGTTTTCCTTTTCCCGCGCCGGCTCAATGCAGGGTCACGTTCCCGCAGCACTTCTTGAACTTCCTGCCCGAGCCGCAGGGGCAGGGCTCGTTACGTCCGATCTTGCGAGGCAGGGCGGCCCCCGGTCCGGGCTTCCCTGCCGAAGCGCGGCGCTCCGGCGCGAATGCACGGTAGAGCTGCAGGGCTCCCGCGATCATGCCGAGCTGCAGGTCCTCGCGTTGCTCCGCGCTCATCGGTTCCTTGTAGGGGCGCATCTCGGGGTCGGGATCGTGCTCGTAGGCGAGGGCGAATATGGGGATCATGCCGCCGCCTCGCGCCTCGTCGTTGACGATCTTCCCCCATACGGCCGACCGCAGGTGCGTCGCCCGCTGGAAACCTTTCGCCCAGTCGTTGCCCAGGCTGACGCCGGCCTCGTTCTCGAGAAAGACGCCCATGTGCGGCTCGTCCCTGGCGAACGTGGCGTTGACGGCGCTCCAATGTCGCATCACGAGGCCCACGAACTCCTCCGCCTCTTCCTCGTCGTCGAAGGTCAGATCGTCGTCTTCGGAGGCACCGCTCTGCAGGACGGTCAGGAACTCGCTGGGAGGAACGAGCTCGGGGCAGGCCGCCAGTGCGGTGATGAAGCCGTCGAAGGCCTCGACGTTGGGAATGTCGCCACCGGCGACGCGTGCGAGGAAGGACTCCAGACGGTCGAGGTCGCTGTCGGAGAGAGGTTCGTCGAAATTCGTCATGGCAAACGTCCTGCGCGCGAGCGGGAGGGGCGTTGCGAGCCGGTGCAAATTCCGGGCTGCCGGCGAATTGTGCGCCGGGCCGAGTCGGACTGCCACTCTCATCGTGATTCGTCGACCATCGGACATGAGGCAGGAAGTGCAGGCACTGCCAGCATCCGCTCGCGAAAACGTGATAGGACGGGACTTGCAGGTTTAGCAGGATCATGCCTATACTTCCCTATAGGCTGGCGCTTCCCGCGCCGGCCTTTTTGTTGGACCTGCAAGCAGAGGTCCGGTCCTGACCGGCGCCTCAACCACCACGACGGCGGACTCGACCGACCGCACGAGTCTCCTCACCCTTCGGGGCTGGAGATGTCCCCGGAGCGTGCTGCGCTCCCTCGTTGAATGAAAGCAAAACGACCGGCGCCCCCAGGACGAATGGGCCACGCCGGCCCGACGTGCGAGCTGCGACAACTGCTACAAAGCGGTACGTCGCGGTGTAGCACCCGAAAATCAGAAAGACCGCGCAGATGCTGCACCGAAGCCCCGTCGCCCAGGCGTCGGGACGGCGGTGACGCCGTAGCGCGGCGTTGTTCCACCTACCTGGTGACCGCGGTCACCACGGCGCGGTTGGCCTTGCCGGCGCCATCGCTGAAATCGTAGCGAATGGCGAACCTGTCGGCGGGCGAGATCCACCAGCGCGACACCGAGCGGCCGCCTCTGTCGCCGTGCTCGTTCATCTCGACCAGGAACGTGTCGATCTGCTTGTCACCGGGCCCGGCGCGCTTCTCGGTGCGCACGACCGCGAGCGTATAGGTCCAGGTGCCGCCGCCGGCGCTGTACCTCGCCTCGATCTTCCTGCCGACCTCGAGCGGCCACAGCCGTTCGGGCCGGAGCGCGTTGATGTAGGCCGAGGTGTCGGCGCCGTCGGGCGAGGGGTTGTCGAACAGCAGGGCGCGCAGCCTGTAAGGCTTGCCGCCGACTCGATCCATCGTGCAGTCCATGCCGTCGCGCCCGCGGGCGATCACCTTGACGCCGCTGTCGTAGGTGAAGGTCGTGCCGGGTTCGGGGCAGGCGAACTCCATGGTCTGGGCGGAGGCCGAGGCGGCCAGGAAGCAGGCGGCGATGAAAGCGGCGAGGAAGACCGATACGGAGGAAAGTCTCATGGGACCGATGATAGCGCGCTCAGATGAAATGGCACGCCGCCTCGGCGCCGCTCGCGACGGGGCGCAGCACCGGCCGCTCGGCCTTGCAGCGCTCCTGGGCGATCGGGCAGCGCGAATGGAAGGGACAGCCGGCCGGCGGGTCGAGGGGGCTCGGCAGCTCGCCCTGCAGGACGGTACGCTGGCGCGCGCGCGCGAGCTTCGGGTTGGCGACCGGCGCCGCCGCGAGCAGCGCCTTGGTGTAGGGATGCTGCGGGTTGCGCCAGATCTGGTCGCGGCCGCCGATCTCGACCAGGGTGCCGAGATACATCACCGCCACCCGGTCGGCGATGTGCTCGACCACGCTGAGGTCGTGGCTGATGAACAGGTAGGAGACGCCGAACCGGCTCTTCAGGTCCTCGAGCAGGTTGATGACCTGGGCGCGCACCGACACGTCGAGGGCGGAGACCGGCTCGTCGCAGATGATCAGCTTGGGGCTGAGGGCCAGCGCGCGGGCGATGCCGATCCTCTGCCGCTGGCCGCCGGAGAATTCGTGCGGAAAACGCTGGCGGGCGTCGCCCGGCAGGCCGACCCAGCCGAGCAGCGTCTCCAGCCGCTCGTCGATGGCGTCCTGCGTCCAGCCGGCCAGCACCATGGGCTGGGCGATCGAGCGGCCGACCGTCGAGCGCGGGTTCAGCGAGCCGTAGGGATCCTGGAAGATCATCTGCACCTTGCGGCGCATCTCCGTGAGCTGCGCGCCCTGCAGCGGCGCGATGTTGACGCCCTCGATCACGATCTCGCCGGCCGCCACCGGCACCAGCTTCATGATCGCCTTGCCGAGCGTGGACTTGCCGCAGCCCGATTCGCCCACCAGGCCCAGCGTCTCGCCGACCGCCAGGTCGAGGCTGACGCCCGACACGGCGCGCACGACGCCCGCGGCGGTGTTGAAGTGGACGCGCACGTCCCGCAGCGACAGAAGCGGGCCCGAGGCGCTGCGGTCGTTCATGGTGTTCATTGCGCCGCGAAGCAGGCGACGAGCCGGCCCGGCGCCGGCGCGGTGAGCGCCGGCCGCTCGCTGCGGCAGCGCTCCATGACCCGCGGGCAGCGCGGCGCGAAGGCGCAGCCCTGCGGCAGGGCGTTGAGCGGCGGCACCATGCCGGGAATGTCGGCCAGTCGCGCCGCGCGCTCGGCGCCCGGCGTCGGCGTCGCCCCGATCAGGCCAGCGGTATAGGGGTGCAGCGGCGCCTCGAAGAGGTCGTCGACCGTCGCCTCCTCGACCTTGCGGCCGGCGTACATCACCACGACGCGGTCGGCGGTCTCGGCCACCACGCCGAGATCGTGGGTGATGAAGATCATCGCCATGCCGGCGTCGGCCTGCAGCTTCTTCAAGAGCGAGAGGACCTGCGCCTGAACCGTGACGTCGAGCGCCGTGGTCGGCTCGTCGGCGATCAGCACCGAGGGGCTGCAGGCGATCGCCATGGCGATGACGACGCGCTGGCACATGCCGCCGGAGAGCTGGTGCGGGTAGGCGTCGAGTCGCCGTGCCGCGTCGGGCATGCCGACCAGTTCCAGCAGCTCGTGCGCGCGCGCCCGGGCCTGGCCGCGGCCGAGCTCGGTGTGCGCCGTCAGCACCTCGACGATCTGCTTCT
Organism: uncultured Reyranella sp.; assembly: GCA_964415585.1. Classification (GTDB taxonomy): domain Bacteria; phylum Pseudomonadota; class Alphaproteobacteria; order Reyranellales; family Reyranellaceae; genus Reyranella. The sequence goes on along the minus strand of CAYQAY010000110.1, from coordinate 605 downwards.
CGACCGTCGCCACCGGGTTCAGCGAGCTCATCGGGTCCTGGAAGATCATGCCGATCTCCTTGCCCCTGATGTCGAGCATGCCCTCCTCGGGCAGGGTTACGAGGTCGCGGCCGTTGAGCCTCACCTCGCCGCCCACGATGCGGGCCGGCGGGTCGGGCAGCAGGCGCATGATCGACAGCGCCGACAGCGACTTGCCGCAGCCCGACTCGCCCACCAGCGCCACGGTCTCGCCGGCACCGACCGAGAGGCTGAGGCCGTCGACGGCCTTCATCTCGCCGCGGCGCGTGAACAGCGTGGTGCGAAGATCGCGCACCTCGAGCGGCAGGGGAGCCATCGTCAGCGGTCCCTGAGCTTGGGATTGAGCGCGTCGTTCAGCCCGTCGCCGATCAGGTTGAGGCAGAGCACGGTGATCATGATGGCGACGCCGGGGATGGCGCAGATGTACCAGGAGCTGCGGATGAGCTGGCGGCCGTCGCCGACCAGCCGGCCCCAGCTCGCGACGTTGGGATCGCCCAGCCCGAGGAAAGACACCGCCGACTCGAACAGGATGGCGCCCGCGACGACCAGCGAGGAGAGCACGATCACCGGCGGCAGGGCATTGGGCA
>CAYQAY010000109.1:5914-10313 GCA_964415585.1 uncultured Reyranella sp. | reverse complement strand
GCCCGGTCGTCCTGGCTGACGTCGGCGCCGATGTGCACGACCTCGCCCGCGAGCTGCGGCGTGGTCTGCTGGTTGAAGGCGGCGAAGCGCAGCATCGCCGGCTGGCCGACCCGGACCTGGTCGATCTCCTGCGGCGGCACGCGGGCCTCGACGATGAGCTGCTCCTCGTCGGGCACGATCAGCATCAGCGCCTCGCCCGCCTGCACGACGCCGCCCAGCGTGTGGACGCTGCGCTGGTGCACGCGGCCGTCCTGCGGCGCGGCGAGGTCGAGCCGCCGGAGCTGGTCGGCGGCGGCGACCTGGCGCTCGGCCGTCTCCGACCGTCTGGCGCGGATCTCGGCCAGCTCCCGGCCGACCTCGCCGCCGAGGTCCTGGTCGATCTGGTGCGATTTCAGCTCGAGCTCGGCGATGCGGCCGCGGTTGGTCGCCTGGGCGGCGACCAGCGCACCGCGCTCGCCCTCCAGCCGCGCGGCGTCGCGCTCCAGCGAGGTGACGCGGGCGATCGGCACGAGGTTCTGCTTCCACAGGGTGCGCACGCCCTCCAGCTCCCGCTCGACCAGCACCACCTCGCGCGACTTGGCGTCGAGCTGGGCGGCCACGCCCTCGACCTGCCGGTGGAGCTGCTCGATCTGCTCGCGGATCTGCGCCTTCTGGCCGTCGCGCGCGGCGCGGCGCATCTCGAACAGCCGGCTCTCGCCGGCCATCAGCCGGGCGACCTCGGGATCGGCGGCGCGCGCCGCGAGCGCCGCCGGGAAGGCCACGGCCTCGGCGCCGTCGCGCTCGGCCTCGTAGCGCGCCTGGCGCGCCGCCATCTCGTCGAGCGCGCGCTCGACGATGGCGAGGCTGGCGCGCGCCTGCGTGCCGTCGAGCCGGACGAGCACGTCGCCCCGGCGCACCCTGTCGCCCTCGCGGACCAGCAGCTCGCCGACGATGCCGCCGGTCGGGTGCTGGATCTTCTTCACGTTGGTGTCGACCACGAGCTTGCCCGACGCGATGACGGCGCCGGCGATGCTTGTGGTCGCCGCCCACACCCCGACGCCGCCCAGCAGCAGGAGCACCGCGGCGAGGCCGAGGAGGATGGGCGGCCGCGTGGCGTGCGCGGGCGTCACGACGGCGCCCCCTGTAGGACGCCGGCACGCGACGGAACGGGTGCGGGGGACGAAGAAGCGGGCGCGGCGTTCTTCATGAGGTCGCGCAGCACGGCATCCCTCGGTCCAAAGTTCACCCTCTGTCCGGCCCGCAGCACGAGGACATGGTCGACGCCGGCGAGCGCGCTCGGCCGGTGGGCGATCACCACCACGATGCCGCCGCGGGCGCGCACGCCGAGGATCGCCCGGGTCAGCGCCTGCTCGCCGTCATGGTCGAGACCCGAATTGGGCTCGTCGAGCACGACGAGGAAGGGATCGCCGTAGAGCGCGCGCGCCAGCCCGATGCGCTGCCGCTGGCCGCCCGACAGGGCCGCACCTCCCTCGCCGATCTCGGTCTCGTAGCCGGCGGGCAGCGCCAGGATCATCTCGTGCACGCCGGCGGCGCGGGCCGCCGCGATCACCTTGTCCGGATCCGGCGCGGGATCGAGGCGCGCGATGTTCTCTGCGATCGTGCCGGCAAACAGCTCGACGTCCTGCGGCAGGTAGCCGAGGTGCCGCCCCAGCGCCTCGGGCGACCATTGATCGAGCCGCGCGCCGTCGAGCCGGACGCTGCCGGCGGCGGGACGCCAGACGCCGACCAGCGCGCGGGCGAGCGACGACTTGCCGGACGCGCTCGGCCCGACGATGCCGAGGCCCTGGCCCGCCCCGAGCGCGAAGGAGACGTCGCGCACGGCAAGGCTGGATGCATTTGGCGGCGCGATGCTCGCCGCCTCGACGGCGAGCGACGCGGCGGGCGGCGGCAGCGGCATGGTCTCGGCGTCGTCGGGCAGCAGCGCCAGCGCATTGCCGAGACGCCGCCAGCTCTGCCGCACCGCCACCAGCGACCGCCACTGGGCGATCGCCAGCTCGAGCGGCGCCAGCGCCCGCGCTGCCAGGATCGAACCCGCGATGATGATGCCGCCCGTCGCCTGGTCGCCGATGACCAGCCAGGCGCCGACGGCGAGGACGCCGGACTGCAGCGCCATGCGCACGGCGCGCGAGGCGCCGCCCATGCCGCCGGTCACGTCGGCCGACAGGCGGTGCGCGGCATGGTAGCGGCGCCCCTGCTCGGCCCACTGCGAGGCGGCGCGGTCGACCATGCCCATGGCGTGCAGCGCCTCGGCATTGCGGCGGCTGGCTTCGGCGAAGGCCGAGCGCCGCCCCGCCAGCGCCGCCATCTCGGTCGCCGGCCGGCGCAGGCGCAGCTCGGTGACGAGCGAGAGGGCGACGAGGACCAGCGCGCCGACCGTTGCGGCGACGCCGAGCAGCGGATGGAAGAGGAAGCAGATGCCGAGATAGAGCGGCATCCAGGGCAGGTCGAAAAGCGCCGGCAGTCCGCCGCCCGCCATGAAGGAACGGACCTGCTCGAGATCGCGGATGGGCTCGACGCCCGCCCTGCCCGGCGCGCGCAGCGGCAGCCGCGCGACCAGGCGGAAGACGCGCGCGTCGAGGGACTCGGCGAAGCCGCCGGCGATCCTGACGAGGATGCGGCTGCGCACCGTGTCGAGCACGGCCTGGAAGGCGTAGAGCATGCCGGCCAGCACGCAGAGACCCACCAGCGTCGGCACGCTGCGGCCCGGCAGCACGCGGTCGTAGACCTGCAGCATGAAGAACGAGCCGGTGAGGAAGAGGAGGTTCAGGACGCCGCTGAACAGCGCCACGCTCGCGAAGGCGGACCGGCACGACGCGATCGCGCCTGCCAGCTCGCCTCGGGCCAGCTCGGCGCGCCCGCCGGCTCTCCTCGCGTCAGTGTTGCCCACCGCTCTCAACGTCGGCATCCCGGCCGCGGCATCGGTCTCCCCAGACCGTCCGCAAGCGGGGCCCTCCTAACACCCGCCGAAGCGGCTGTCCCAGACTTTATGATGCTGCCGGCGTCGCCGCCGGCCACAACACCGCCGTATTCGTGGGAGCCGTCAGGGGCCGCGGCGCAGGCTGCCGAGCGGCTTGCCCGACATCAGGTGCCGCTCGATCGCCTCCAGCGAATGACCCGTGGTCTCGGGCACGCGCGTCAGCGTGAAGACGATGCCGCCGAGGCAGATGACGGCGAACACCGTGAAGGTGAAGGCCAGCCCCGGCCCGGCCAGCATCAGCGGGAAGGTGAAGACGACCAGGAAGTTGAAGCCCCAGTTGCCGAGCGACGCCATGCTCATGCCGGGACCGCGGACCCGCAGCGGGTAGATCTCCGACATCAGGAGGTGCGGCAGCGGCCCGATCGCCACGGCGAAGGAGGCGATGTAGAGCAGCAGCATGGCGATGATCAGCCACGACGGCACCGCCTTGGGAAAGACGACGGCGAGCGCGATGGCCAGCAGGGTGACGGCCGCGCCGAGCAGGCCCGTGACCATCAGCGGCCGGCGTCCCACCCGGTCGATCAGGAACATCGCCAGCACCGTGGCCGCGACGTTCACCACGCCGACGCTGATCGTCGCCAGCATCTGGATCTTGCTGCCGTCGAAGCCGGCCTGGCCGAAGATCTCGGGCGCGTAGTAGATCACCGCGTTGATGCCGCTCAACTGCTGGAGGAAGTAGAGGCCGACGCCGACGATCAGCGCGGGCCGCACCGCCGGTTCCAGCAGGGCGCCGTAGCCGACGCGCTGGTGGGCCTCGGCCTTTACCGCGCGGACCATCTCGGCGACCTCGCCCTCGACATCGGCATCGGCCTTGCGCAGGCGGGCGAGGCTTGCTTTTGCATCGACCGGCCGGTCGTGGCGGACGAGCCAGCGCGGCGACTCCGGGAGCAGCGCCAGCCCGGCCAGGAACAGGACGCCCGGCACGACGCCCAGCCCGAACATGACGCGCCACGCGCCACTCCGCGTCTCGTCCTCGACGGCCAGCCCGGAGAGATAGGAGGCGAGGATGCCGACGGTGATGGCGAGCTGATAGGTCGACACCATGGCGCCGCGTTTCTCGAGCGGCGCGCATTCGGCGATGTAGAGCGGCGCGGCGACGGCCGCCAGGCCGATGGAGAGGCCCAGCACGAAGCGGGCGCCCACCAGCATCCAGATCGCGGTGATGGCGGCGGCCGCCAGCGCGCCGACGACGAAGAGCGCGGCGGCGGCCATGAGGACCCGGCGCCGGCCGAAGCGGTCGGAGATCGGGCCGGCGACGCTCGCCGCCACCAGGGCGCCGAGCGGCACCGCGGAGGTCATGAAGCCCGTGACCAGCGGGCTCATGGGAAAGTCCTTGTCGAGCGAGGCGCGGGCGACGGCGATCACGCCCTCGTCGTAGCCGAACAGGAAGCCGGCGATCGCGGCGACGAAGGCGAGGAAATA
>CAYQAY010000109.1:0-5814 GCA_964415585.1 uncultured Reyranella sp. | reverse complement strand
GCGGGCTGGGGCGGCGGGCTGGGGTCGTGGTCGGATCTTCGGCGTCGACGGCGGCGCTACTGCGCCGCCATCGACCGCCCTTCCCCGCCGAGCGTCGCGGCGAGGCGCTCGGCGTTGCGCAGCGCCACCGCGGTGATGGTGAGATAGGAGTTCGCGCTGCCCTGGTGGGGCCACAGTGCCGCATCGGCACCGCTGAGATTGCGGACCCGCCAGAAGCGGCCGTCGGGATCGGTCACCGAGGTCGCCGGATCGCGGCCCATGCGCAACCCGCCGAACTCGTGCAGCGCGGCGCCCGCCGAGTTCTCCTCTGTGCGCACGACCCTGCCGCCTATCGCCCGGGCGACGTCCGCCGTGAAGGCCGCCATCTCCTTCAAGGTCCTGCTGTCGGACGGGCTGCGGTCGTCGACGATGCAGTAGCTGTTCCGCGTCCGTCCGTCGCCCGTCAGCACCATGCGCGCCGCCTGTTCGGCCTTGCTGATGCCGAAGCAGTAGAACAGCACGCAGCGGCCGGCGTCCTCGCCCTCGAGCCAGCAGGTCGCGTGCAGCGGGCTGTACCAGGTCTCCTGGAACATGCCCTGGATCTGCGCATGGAACGGCCGCTCGGCGGTCGGCGGCACGAAGATGTAGAGCGACCTCTCGCCGAGCGAGTCGGGCAGCTCGAACACGGCCTGCCGGAACAGGTGATCGCCCATGTAACGGCCGATCGTGGGGTCGCGCTCCCCCAGTCCCGAGGCGAGGGCGAGCCGCGTCGACTGCACGCAGCCGCCGGCCAGCACGACATGGCGCGCCGGGATGTCGAACTCCGTGCCGTCGCGGTCCCGTACCCTGACGCCGCCGACGCGGTCGCCGTCGAGGACCAGCTCCAGCGCCTCCGTCTCGGCCGCGAGAGACAGGCGCGCCCCGTCCTCGATGCGGCCGAAATGCTTGCAGCGCAGCAGCCGCGAGACCGACGAGTCGAAGCCGAGCGACATGCGCCCGCCGTGCACCGCGCGCGTGTCGACGGCGAGCGGCGCGTTGACGGCGGGAATACCGGCGCCCGTCATACGCGCCATCAGGCGCTCCTGGGCGGCGTGCGTCATGAAGGGCGGCGCATCGGCACCGCCGGACATGCCGACCAGCCTCTCCGCCTTCTCGTACCAGGGGCGGAGTTCTTCGGCGCCATAGGGCCAACCGGCGAAGTCCTCGTCGCGGAAGCGCGGCGTGCAGCCGCCCCAGAAAACCGTGCGGCCGCCGACCAGGGCCCAGGCGTTGTTGTTGGCGTCGGCGGTGCCGCCGCGCGCAGCGGCGAGCCCCGCTTCGGTCGTCCACAGCGTGCGGTAGCGCACGAGATCGTGGATCTTCGGCACGAAGTCGCCGCGGTTGGCGAACGGACCCGACCCGACATGCTCGGTCAGTACGAGTGGACCGGCCTCGACGATCGCGACCGTGCGGCCGCCGTTCGCAAGCTCGATCGCCGTGGTGACGCCGCTGGTGCCGCTACCGATCACCAGGCAGTCGACCTTCGCGGTGGCGATGGCGCGCGGGTCGCTGAGCAGGACGGGAGAGAGCGGATGCATCACTCGGCCGCCTTCGTCCGGGGGGCGAACGCGTTTCCGACCTTGCGAAACGCGGCGATGATGTCCTCGACGTCCCGGTCGGTCAGCACGGGCATCACGGTCAGCAACGCGGCGCGCTCCGACAGCGAATCGCAGACCGGCAGCAGACCGCGCTCGTAGCTGTAGCCGGAGGCGAAGGCGTTCGCGGGGTGGGTCCAGGGAAAGCCTTCGCGCGCATTGGAGCGCTTCTTCACCAGGCTCGGGATGTTGAAGTACCAGTGCATGCCCCATTCGCGCATCGTGATGTTGGCGAGGCTGCCTTCGGGACCGCGGATGCCCTCGGCACGCAGAGCGTCGACGAAGCGCCGACAGGCCGCGGCCGACTCGTAGATCGTGATCAGCGTCGGGCCGGTGTCGCCCGACGGATCGGCGATGTCGCGCAGACGGATCCCCGGAATGTCCTTGATGGCGTCGCGGATGCGCCACTTGGCTGTGCGCATGCGGTTGGTGATCGTCTTCACCTTGCGCAACTGGCCGAGCGCCAGGGCTCCCGCCAGCTCCGACATGCGGCTGCCCGTACCCCAGTACTGGTAGCGCTCGTCCGACGGATCGAGGCGTCCCTCGTCGTTGCGCGCGTAGCCGAGGTCATGCAGCGCCACGCAGCGTCTGTAGAGATCCGCGTCCTCGGTGACCATCAGGCCGCCTTCGCCGCTCGTCATGTTCTTGTTGAGCTGGAAGCTGTAGATGCCGATATCGCCGTAGGATCCCGAGGGACGGCCCTTCAGCGAGGCGCCGATGGCCTGCGCGCAGTCCTCCAGGAGTCGCAGATCGTGTTTGCGGCAGATCTCGGCAATGAGGTCGTTGCGGCCCATGGCGCCGCTCATGTTGACCAGTATCACCGCCTTGCTGCGCGGCCCGATCTTGCGTTCGAGGTCGGCGGGATCCATGCAGAAGCTGTCGTCGATGTCGACCAGCCGCGGAATCGCGCCGGTGCGGACGATGGCGCTGATGCAGGCCACCCACATGTAGCCCGGCACCAGAACCTCGTCTCCGGGGCCGACGCCGAAGGCGCACAGGGCGATGTGCAGCGCGGCGCTGCCGCTGTTGACGCCGAGCGCATGCTTGTGCCTGAAGGTCGAGCACCATTCGGCTTCCAGCGTGTCGACCATGCCCTGGGCATCGAGCCCGTAGAACCGGAAGGGGCTGCGCGCCTCGACCACCTGGGTGACCAGCCGCTTCTCCTCTTCGCCGATGAAGTAGGCGCCGGGCAGCTCCCACGGCAGCGGCGTCGAGCGCACCGGAGTCCCGCCCTCAATGGCGAGACGGTTCGACATGTAACGTGAATCGTCGCTCATCGTTTGCCCCCAATCCCCAAGTCCCAGTCCCCAAGTCCCAAATCAAAGACAGATGCCGAGCCGGATCAACACGCGTCGCGTTACCAGCGACGTTGCACGGTGCGCCGCCGGTTCGCCAGATAAGCCAGACCGACGAAAGCCGGTGTCGGATGGACGATCACCGCCGTCGGGATGCTCTCGAGATACGAGGACATCCTCGCCTTCGCCACAAAGCGCTCACGAAATGCAGACTGCCGCAGGAAGTCGGTGAACCGCGGGGCGATGCCTCCGGCGATGAAGACCCCACCGCGCGCACCCAGCGTCAGCGCGACATTGCCCGCGGCGCTACCGAGGAAGGCGCAGAACAGCTCCAGAGTCTCGCGGCTCACGTCGCAGTCGCCGGCCAGCGCATGTTCCACGATCTCGCCGCTCTCGCGCACCGGGACGGTCTTGCCGTCGGTTACGGCGATCGCGTGATAGAGCTGGATGAGGCCCGGCCCGGAGAGAACGCTCTCGACCGAAACGTGGTGCAGCCGGCGGCGGAGGGTCAGGATGACAGCGTCCTCGCGCCGGTTCTCGCTCGCCAGCGTCGCATGCCCGCCCTCGGTGACCAGAACGATCTCTTCTTCCCGCCCCTGGGCCAGCGCGGCGAGGCCAAAGCCCGTCCCCGGGCCCAGCACGGCCATCGTGCCTCGCTCGCCACTGCGCGCCCGTCCCAGCATCACCAGGTCCTCGTGCCGCAACGCCGGCAACGACCACCCCAGAGCCTCGAAGTCGTTAAGGACGTGCACTTCCGGCATGTTCAGGCCCTTGGAAAGGCGATCCGGATCGACGATCCATGCGGCGTTGGTGAGTACGACCCGGCCGCCGTCGACGGGCCCTGCTGCCGCGATCAGTGCGCGATCCGGCCGGTGGCCGCCCGCCGGACCGGAAAGGAAGGCGCGCGCCGCCTCGACCGGCGAGGCGTAGTCGGCGACCGCATAGGTCTCCGATGCCGCGATGTCCGCCCCCGCCAGCAGCGCGAAACGGGCATTGGTGGCGCCGATATCGGCCAGCAGGGCGGCGGGTGAGGCTGAGGTCATGTCGTTCAGCCTCCCGAGGATCGGTTGGCGAGGGGCATGCCGAGATCCCGGACGGCGCGCCCGGCGGCGAGGTTGGCCTCGATGAGCTCCAGGGAGCGGCCGCGCGTCTCGGGAACGAGCGCCACGACGAACAGCAGCGCGCCGACGCTGACGGCGCCGTAGAAGCCGAACACCAGGGCGATCCCGAACGCGGCGATCAGCACTGGAAAGGTAAGCGAGACCACGACGTTGATGCCCCATGCCGCGGCCGAGGCGATACCCATGCCGGGACCGCGCAGGGCGAGCGGGAAGAGTTCCGACATCAGCACGTAGGGCAAGGGCCCGAGGCTGACTCCGAAGGCCAGCACGAAAAGCCCGAGGCAGGCCAGGGCGGCGACGTTCGACCAGTCGGCGCCTTTCCCGACCAGTAGCGCCGCGGCAAGAAGGAGCAGGCTCGCCGCCATCGGCACCAGCCCCCAGATCAGGAGCGGTCGTCGACCCAGCCTGTCGATCAGCGCCATGGCGACCACCGTCGCAAGCACGTTGATGGTGCCGATGCCGACCGTCGCGAGGATCGGCCCATGGGTTCCGCCGAAGCCCACCTCGGCGAAGATCGTCGGCGCGTAGTAGAGGATGGCATCAATGCCGCTCAGGTTGGCGAACATGAAGAGACCGGTCGCCAGCACCAGCACCATCAAGTTGCGACCGACGAACAGATCGCGCCAGCTTCCGTCGACGGCGACGGCTTGCTGTGCCGGCAACGCATCGCCCATCCCCCCGGCCAGGCGCCGGTGGGCGCGCTCGGCGTCGGCAAAGCGGCCGTGCAACAGATACCAGCGCGGACTTTCCGGCACGGCCGCCACGACCAGCAGCATCACGACCCCGGGCACCGCGCCGACCAGAAGCATCGACTGCCAGTTGCCGCTTGCGGTCCAGAGCGCGCCCGCCAGGTAGGAGACGAGGATGCCGACGGTGATCGCGAGCTGCACCGTCGACACCAGGGCGCCGCGCAGGCCTGCCGGCGCGGTCTCGCTGACATAGAGCGGACCCACCATCGTCGCCGCGCCGACGGCCAGGCCGGTGATGGAACGCCACACCAGCCACGCCGGGAAGGAGTCGGAAAGTCCCGAGCCGATGCTGCCGGCGATCAACAGGACGGCCGTGAGGAAGAGCGTCGGGCGCTCTCCCAGACGGCGGATGAGCCCGCCGGCCAGCAAGGCGCCGACGAAGCCGCCCAGCAGAACCGACGAGACGGCGACGCCCTGCAGAAAGGGCCCGAGCGCGAAGTCCCGGGCGATGAACCCGAGCGCCGGCGCGATGACGGCCGTACAGTAGCCGATCAGCAGCCCGGACATGCTGCCCACCAGACCGACCAGCACGATCGTGAAGGATGGCCGCGAACGCGGCGCCGCTCCCATATCCGGTCGCTCCCCCTCGACGGACGACGCTGCGCTGTCCCCACAAGCCACACGCTCTGCCGATGCGCAAGTCGGCAACGACAATAGGCAGCGGCCCGCGTGCCCGCAATCGCTCGACGGAGGGCGGCGCGCCGGACGGGTGACTGGCCGACCGCCACGGCCGCCAGCGGCGCGGGCAGCGGCACGGCAAACGTGCCGCCCGAGCCCGCCAGGTGTGCCGCTGCCTGTGCCGCGCCGCGCCGAACCGCGCGCGGGATCAAGGCCTTGGCAGCCCCCCGCGGCACAGCGCCGACGCCTCCGCCGGCGGACGCCGAATCGCGGCGCTGTGCCGCTGCTCGCGCCGCGGCGGCGAGGGTCGTGCCCCCGCCGACGCCGTCGAACGCCCTTGTCTGCCGGCAGCGCCAAACGGAAAAGGCCGGCGCGGAAAGCGCCAGCCTAGGCTTTTTCCTACCATATTCCTGCTGAA
>CAYQAY010000108.1:0-10545 GCA_964415585.1 uncultured Reyranella sp. | reverse complement strand
CACCGCGAGCACGGGGACGATGGCGACGATGCGGCGGGCGATGAAATCGAGCATTTGCCTCTCAGATTGCTTTACTGCGGCTTTCCCCTTCCGGCCTTCGGCCACCTCCCCCGTCCCACGGGGGAGGCCGGGAGGGGATGGCCTCAGGCGGTCACTTCTTCTCGACGTTCCACATGACCGGTACGGGCGCCTTCAGCCAGCCGCTGATGTTGTTGCGCATGGCGCCGGGGCCGTACCACTGGCCGAGCCAGCCGAACTGCGCCGTCTCCAGGGCGCGGAGCTGGATCGCCTCGGCCAGGGCCTTGCCCTTGGCCGGGTCGGTTTCCTTGGCATAGTCGTCGCGCATCTTCTCCATCTGCGGATCGTTCGGCCAGCCGAACCAGGAAGACTTCTCGCCGTTGGCGACGAAGTAGGAGTTGGAGATCGGGTTCAGCGCGTCGGCCGAGACCGAGAAGGTGTGGAAGACGTTCCAGCCACCCTTGTCGGCCGGGTCTTTCTTGGTGCGGCGGTTGACCAGCGTCTGCCAGTCCATCGCCTGCATGTCGACCTTGAACCCGCCCTGCTCGAGCAGCGCCTTGGTGACCGGCGCTGTGTTGGTGAGCACGGGCAGCGTCGTCGACTGCATCAGCACGATCGGCGTGCCGTCGTAGCCGGCCTCCTTGAGCAGCGCCTTGGACTTCTCGAAGTCGGGCGTGATCAGCAGGCCGTTGGTCTTGTCCGAGGCGTTGGGCGTGCCGCAGACGAAGGCCGCTGGGCAGACCTTGTAGTAGGCCGCATCGCCGACCGTCGCCTTGAGGTAGTCCTCCTGACGCATCGAGTGGAGCGCGGCGAGACGCACCTTGGGATTGTCGAACGGCTTCACCAGGTGGTTGAAGCGGATGATGAAGACATGGCCGAGCGGGTTCCAGTCGACCATCTGCACGCCGCGGTCCTTCTTGAGGATCGGGATCAGGTCGTGCGGCACCTGTTCGATCACGTCGATCTCGCCGGCGATCAGCGCGTTGACCTGCTGCTGCACGTCGGGCATCTCGACGATCTCGACCCGGTCGACCTTGGCCACCTTGCCGCCGGCCAGACCGGAGGCCGGCTCGCTGCGCGGCTTGTATTTCGGGTTCTTGATGTAGACGTGCTTCTCGCCGGGCTTGGATTCGGCGGTGACGTAGATGAAGGGGCCCGACCCGATGTAGCTGTCGATCTGCTTGAAGGCGTCGGTTTCGGCGATGCGCTTGGGCATCATGAACGGCACGTTGGACGAGGGCTTGCCGAGCGTGTCGAGCACCAGGCCGTACGGCTCCTTGAGCACCATCTGGAAGGTCTTGGCGTCGACGACCTTGAACTCCTTGACGAAGTCCATGAGCTTCGAGCCCATCGCGTCCCGCTTGCCCCAACGCTGCAGGGAGGCGACGCAGTCCTCGGACGTGACCGGCTTGCCGTCGTGCCACTCCAGCCCGTCGCGCAGGGTGAAGGTCCAGGTAAGCTTGTCGGGCGAGACCTCCCACTTGTCGACCATCTGCGGTTTGACCGCGTTGTTCTCGTCCGACGAAAACAGCGTGTCGTAGATGAAATAGCCGTGGTTGCGCGTGACGTAGGCCGTCGTCTGGATCGGGTCGAGGATCGTCAGGTTGCCGTTCTGCACGAACCTAAGCACCTTGCCCTGGGCAAGGGCCGGTGCGGCGGTTGCCAGCGCAGCGGCGGCAACCAGCGTCCCGAGCGCGCGTCGCGTCGTTCCCTTCATGAAATCCCTCCGCCTTTCTCCCACGGATGAGGGCGGACCGCAGCCTGCCCTCATCGATGGGCGCGGGACCCGGAGGCCCCGCGCGCCTGATCGGCTTACTTCTTCGTGACGTTCCAGAACACCGTCACCGGGGCGATCATGTTGCCGTCGATGTTGGTGCGCCGGGCGATCGGCGAGTACCACTGGCCGAGGTGGATGTGGGTCGGATGGTTGACCCAGTACTTCTGCAGATCCTCGACGATCTGCTTCTGCTTGGCCGGGTCCGACTCCTTGGAGAACTGGTCGCGGAACTTCTCGATCGTTGCATCGCACGGCCAGCCGAACATGGCCTTGTCGCACGAGGCGTTGAAGAAGCCGGCCATCACCGGATTGAGCAGGTCGGCCGCCACCCAGGAGGTGAGGAAGGCGTGCCAGCCGCCGGCATTGGGCGGATCCTTCTTGACGCGCCGCGCGACCAGCGTCTGCCAGTCCATCGAGATCATGTCGACCTTGAAGCCGGCGCGCTCCATCTGCGCCTTGGCCACGGGCGCCAGGTTGGTGAGGACCTGCAGGTCGGTCGACTGCATCAGCACGATCGGCGTGCCGTCGTAGCCGGCCTCGGTCAGGATCTGCTTCGCCTTGGCGGCATTGCCGTTGAGCACGTCGGCCATGCCGGCGTCGGTGTCGAGCGGCGTGCCGCAGACGAACGGCGCCTTGCAGACCTTGTACCACTTGGCATCGCCGATGGTCGCCTTGAGGAAGTCCTCCTGCGCGAAGGCGGTGAAGACGGCGTTGCGCACCTTGGGATTGTCGAACGGCTTGGCGGTGCTGTTGAAGCGGAAGGTGTACTGATTGCCGGTCGGATTGGCGTTCAGCAGGTTGATGTTCCTGTCCTTCGCCAGCAGCGGCAGCAGGTCGTGACCGGGCGACTCGATCATGTCGATCTCGCCGTTCTGGATGGCACCGACCTGGGTCTGCACATCGGAGATCCAAAGCCATTCGACGCGGTCGACCTTGACGACCTTGCCGCCGGCCAGGCCGGAGGGCGCCTCGCTGCGCGGCTTGTACTTCGGGTTCTTGACGTAGACCGTCTTCTCGCCGGGCTTCCATTCGTCGCGCTTGAAGATGAACGGACCGGAGCCGATCACATCCTCGGCCTTGATCTGGGTCGACGGGTCGGTCGCGGCGACGCGCGCCGGCATCATGAAGGGCACGTTCGACGACGGCTTGCCGAGCGACTGCAGCACGAGGCCGTAAGGCTCCTTCATGTTCATCTTGAAGGTCTTGGCGTCGACCACGTCGAGGCTCGCCACCGAGGCCATCAGCTTCTGGCCCATCGAATCGCGGGCCGCCCAGCGCTTGATGGAGGCGACGCAGTCTTCGGCGGTGACGGGCTGGCCGTCGTGCCATTCGAGTCCGTCGCGCAAGGTGAAGGTCCAGACCAGCTTGTCGGCCGAGACGTCGTACTTGTCGACCATCTGCGGCTTGACGTCGAACTTCTCGTCCATCGCGAACAGCGTGTCCCACACCAGATAGCCGTGGTTGCGCACGATGTAGGCGGTGGTCCAGATCGGATCGAGGATCTTGAGATCCGAGTGCATCACGACCTTGAGGGTCTGGGCCTGCACGGGCGCGGCGAGCGCCATTGCCCCGAGGCTGGCCGCTGCGGCCACGGCCAGAGCGGATTTCCGGAAAGAAAGCATTCTTCTTTGACTCCCTGTCTTTCGGCTGATGCCTGCCTGCCAAGGCTTGCAAGAATCGAGCCGTCCCTGTCGTGACAGTAGCAGCCCCGAACCCCCCTCTGACAAGCCGATTCACGACGGATGCGCGCTGGCGGTTCCGGCCTCAGCGCGGGCGATTGATCGCCTTCTCCAGCAGTTCGAGCACGCCCTCCGACGCCGCCGAGGCGACGATATCGCCGAATCCCGCCCAGGAACCGCGGGCGGCGGCCATCGGCACCGGATTGGACTGCTCGATGTCGCCCACGGTCCGGCCTGCCGGGTCCTTGACCACCCATTTCACGGTGAGACGGCCGGTGCGGTCGTCGATCTGCTTGAGATCGACGGTGCCGACGACGGCGAAGGAATCGCCCTCGGCCGCGTCGACCAGCACGATCTTGCTCGACCCCAGCGCGCGCCGCATGCCCGAGGTGAGCTGGCGGTTGCCGTCGGAAGGCGCGCCGGTGACCGCGGCCACCAGCACCTTGACCTGCGGTTCGGCAGGCTTGGCGGGTTCGCCGGGCTTCGCCGCCACGGGCTGGCTGCCGTCCTTGCTCGCGGCAGCGGCTTGCGCCGCCAGCGACTGATCGGACGCGAGCTCGACGGGGAACTCATAGGGAATGGTGACGCCGGCGGCGACCTGGCCCGGCGCGCGCGGGACGAAGGTCGGCGGCTTGCCGATCAGGGTGGCGACCTTGGGGGCGGCCTGCTGGGCGATGCGCGACACCAGCCGCTCGCTCTGCTCGGCATAGTCGCCAGGCTGGGCGCGCGTCTTGACGGTCGCGGGCTCGTCGCCTTTCGGCCGGCCGGCGATGCGCCAGTCGACCTGCACCTCGATCGACATGTCGGCATCGCGCGTACTCATCACGCCGTCGAGCTGGATCGGCGCCTCGGCGGGCGCGACGGCGGCGGTGATGCCGTAGGACTGGAGCTCGACGGCGAGAGCGGCGGCGACGCGCTGGCCCATGCCTGCGGGCATGTTGCGCGGGGCGGCGACGGCGACCTCGACCTTGTTGGTCAACGGCCGCCGGTTGGAGATCTGCGAGGAATCGTGCTCGAACGGGCGTGGTGGCCCCATGCAGGCGGTCAGTGCCAGCAGGAACAGGAGCGTCACAACATGGCGCATGTCGCGACGATTCCCAGCAGGCAGCAGAACACGAGGATGATCAGGTAGGGCACGGCGCGCTCGCCTCAGCCTCGCAGCGCGATGGCCGACAGACCGCGGCCGTAGTCGCGCACGCCCTGCAGCGTATTGCGGCGGTAGCTGAAGAAGTCGTCGGTACCGGCCAGCGTGTCGTGGCCGGTCGCCGCGACGGCCACGCCGTTCCGCGCGATGCGGTGCAGCAGGTAGCCCGGCAGGTCGAACATGAAGTGGCCGGCGCGCTCGGCTGCCCGGAAGAAACGCTCGTTGGCGGGATCCTGTGCGAGGAACGGCGCGGGAAACTCGGGTCCGACTTCGTAGGAGGCGGGCCCGATACAGGGGCCGATCGCCGCCCGGATGCGCTCGCGCCGGGCGCCGAGTTTCTCCATCGCTGCCACGGTGGCGTCGGCGACGCCACCCAGCGCACCCTTCCAGCCGGCATGGCAGGCGCCGATCACGCCCGCCTCGCCGTCGGCCAGCAGCACCGGCGCGCAGTCGGCGGCCAGCACGCCCAGCACGACGCCCGGCCGGTCGGTGACCAGACCGTCGGCCTTGGGTGCGCCCGGCGAGCTCCAGCGATCGTCGGCCACGGTCAGCACATCGGTCGAATGGATCTGGTGCACCGTCTGCAGGTCGGGCTCGTCGAGACCGAACTGGCCGGCCACACGACGGCGGTTCTCGCGCACATTGTCGGGCTGGTCGCCCGAGCCGTAGCCGCAGTTCAGCGACGAATAGAGGCCCGAGGAGACGCCGCCCCGGCGGGTGAAGAAACGGTGCTGGATTCCGTCGAGGTCGGCGAGCGTCTGGGCCTGGATCATGCGGTCGTGTCCGAGAAGCCGGCGGGCAGGGAACTCTTGCCGTCGCCGAGCGCCAGCACGCGGAACAGGGTGCCCATTTGATCGGGAGCGATCAAGCGAGCCGATGCCGCATCGATCGTGCGCGCCTGCTCGGCGCTCGCGCGGCGCTTCAGCGCCTCCGCGCGCTGCAGGATGCCGAGCCGGCGCAGGAAATCGCCCTGCGTCACCGGGCCGAAGGACGCGACGTCGGCCGCAGCGGCAAGCGACGCGAAGTCGACATGCGCGCTGAGATCGGTCTCCCCGGGCCGCTCGAGGATGTTCGTGCCGCGATGGCCGCGCACGGCCTGCAGCGAGGCCGCACGGCCCGCGTTCGCCCCGCCGTAGTCGACGATCAGCGCCCAACCGCCCTGCGCTCGGATACGCAGACCGATCGCGGCGGCCACCACACGGCCGGCCTCGCACAACTCGGCCTCTGCGCCGACGGCCGCATCGGGCAGGAGGGACGCGAACGGCGTCACGCCCGGTGCCAGCGCGAGTCGCAGCGTGCCGTCGTCGCCCACGCCCACCATGCGCTCCCGCCAGCCCATCTCCGTGCGATGGAATTGGCGCACGGGCAAGGCGTCGAAGAACTCGTTGGCGACCAGCAGCAGCGGGCCCTCGGGGACCGTGTCGAGGCGCTCGTGCCAGGCAGGGGCGGGCCAGGCAGGCGCGTGCCTGGCGAGCGCGGCATGCTGCGCCTCGCGCAACGCGGCACTGCTATCGACGAGATGGAGATCGATGGCGGCGTGGAAGCCGGGCACCGATGCCGTCGCGCGCAAGGCATCTGCCATCAGCGTGCCGCGGCCCGGTCCCAGCTCGACGAGTCGCACCGGAGCGGGGCTTCCCATCGCCAGCCAGCGCTCGGCGAGCCAGGCGCCGATCAGCTCGCCGAACATCTGGGATATTTCGGGGGCGGTGGTGAAGTCGCCGGCGGCGCCGACGGCCGCGGCGCGGCGGTAGTAGCCGAGGCGGGGGTGGCCGAGCGCCTCGGCCATGAAGTCGGCCAGAGAGATCGGGCCGGTGAGCGCGATGCGGCGCGCGATCAGGCGGCCGAGCTCCGTCGTCACGGCGCCCCGGTCACGGCAGGGCGGGCTTGCGATAGGCGCGCAGGATCAGCCAGACGCCGAACAGCAGGACGGGCAGCGACAGCAGCATGCCCATGGTGAGCGGCCCCAGCAGGAAGCCGAGATGCGCGTCGGGCTCGCGGAAGACCTCGCCCACGAGGCGCGCGATGCCGTAGCCCATGCAGAACACGCCGGTCAGCAGGCCGGGCCGCCGGCGGCCGTCGGTGAGTTTCCACACCAGGACGACCGCGAGGGTGAGGAGGACGCCTTCGAAGAACGCCTGGTAGAGCTGGCTGGGATGGCGCGGCAGCGGGCCGCCACGTGGGAACACCATGGCCCAAGGCACGTCGCTGATGCGGCCCCACAGCTCGCCGTTGATGAAGTTGGCGAGGCGGCCGAAGAACAGGCCGGCCGGCGCCACGATCGCCACGAGGTCCGACAGCATGAACGGGTCGGTCTTGTTGCGCAGCGCGAAGAGCAGGATGGCGGCGATGACGCCCAGCAGGCCGCCGTGGAAGGCCATGCCGCCCTCCCACACGGTGAGCGCGGCCAGCGGGTTCGCGAGGTAGTAGCCCGGCTTGTAGAAGAGCACGTAGCCCAGCCGTCCGCCCAGGATGACGCCGAGGGCGGCCCACAGCAGGAAGTCGTCGATCCTGGCGGGCGAGAGCAGCTTCGGCGGCTGCTCGCAGACCCGGCGCATCACCTGCCAGCCGATCACCAGGCCCGCGATGTAGGCCAGCGCGTACCAGCGAATGGCGAGCGGGCCGATCTGGACCAGGACGGGATCGATCTCGGGATAGGGAATCGCCAGCGGAGTCATCATGAGGGCGACCGTTATAGCGGGGGACCGGGCAGGGCGTGACCCCGGAATGGTCGCGGCGCCGGACCTGGGGGGACCGGCGCCGCTGGGGACATTCCGAACGAGAGACTTTTTATGGTCTTTTTACGAGAGGGGGCGTCGGAAGGTCCTTTTCGCTCAGGCTTCGCCGACCGTCTCGAGGATCGAGGCGGTCAGCGCGTCGGCGGGTGTCTTGCCGGCCCACACGACGTACTGAAAGGCGGGATAGAAGCGCTCGCTCTCGGTGATCGCCACCTCGACGAGGTCGTTGAGCTGCTCGGCGATCAGGCCGTTGGTGCCGCGCAGGGGGATGGCGTGACGGAACATCGGCAGGCCTTCCTCGGTCCACAGATCGAAGTGACCCAGCCACATCTTCTCGTTGATCAGCGCCAGCAGGCTGTGGATGTCGGTGTGGCGCTCTTGCGGGATTCTGACGTCGTAGGCGCAGGTGAAGTGCAGCGCCTCGACATCGTCGCGCCAGGAGAAGAACATGCGGTAGTCGCACCAGCGACCCGCGACCTCCACGGCGATTTCCCGGTCGGATGTCCTGTCGAAGGGCCAGTCGTTTGCGGCGACGACCTTCTCGATCATTTCGAGCGGGTTCAGGTCGACTTTCCGTCTGGTCCGCTCGTGTCGCGATAACGCCATCGACCCACTCCCCAACCATTCCGCCTTGCGGCTCCGTGCGAGCCATTCTCGTGGCGGGTGGCCGACATATCGTGGTGGGCACCCAACTACCCACAACCGGTAGCCTGCCATAAGGGTGAGTCGCGGCGCAATAAGAAATCGGGCGGAAATCGGGGAAAGAGTCAGGGATTCCATGATTTTAATCCCCAGCGTTAAGATTCGAATCGCAAAATTCCGCAAGACGAATCGCGCCAGCATGCTCAATTTCTGAGCAAGCACCGTCTCGGCCTGCGGTTTGCCTTGCATTTCCGCACATCCGAAGACCCTTGGCACGCGCCTTGCCTTTACCGCCTCCAAGCGCGTCGGCGCCAAGACCACGCAGGAGGCTACCTCATGTTCAAGGACCCGTTCGACCCCAAGACCCTGCTGGGTCGCGGCTGCTCTTGTGGCGGCAATCACGCCGAAGCGGACCATGCCCGTCTGACCGCCGCGGCCGTGCCGGCGGGTGAGGAGGGTCGCTGGAACCGGGTCGTCGATGCGGCCGTCCTGCGCGCCGTCTTTCCGGTCGACGCCTCGCGCCGCCTGTTCCTGAAAACGGTCGGCGCCTCGACGGCGATGGCCGCCATCTCCTCGGTGCTGCCGCTCGCCGCGGCGCGCGAGGCCTTCGCCCAGGGCGGCGCGCCGGAGAAGAAGGACCTCAAGGTCGGCTTCATCCCGATCACCTGCGCCACGCCGATCATCATGGCCCATCCGATGGGTTTCTATTCCAAGCACGGCCTCAATGTGGAGGTCGTGAAGACTGCCGGCTGGGCGGTGATCCGCGACAAGTCGCTGGCCAAGGAATACGACGCCAGCCACATGCTCTCGCCGATGCCGATCGCCATCTCGCTGGGCGTCGGCTCGAACCCGGTGCCGTGGACGATGCCGGCGATCGAGAACATCAACGGCCAGGCGATCACCTTGGCCAACAAGCACAAGGACAAGCGCAACCCGAAGGACTGGAAGGGCTTCCGCTTCGCCGTGCCCTTCGACTACTCGATGCACAACTACCTGCTGCGCTACTACGTAGCGGAGGCGGGGCTCGACCCAGACAAAGACATTTCCATCCGCTCGGTACCGCCGCCCGAGATGGTCGCCAACCTGCGCGCCGACAACATCGACGGCTATCTCGGCCCCGACCCGTTCAACCAGCGCGCCGTGTTCGACGGCATCGGCTTCATTCACATGCTGACCAAGGAGATGTGGGACGGCCATCCGTGCTGCGCCTTCACCGTCAGCAAGGAATTCGCGACCCAGAATCCCAACGCCTACCGCGCGCTGCTGAAGTCGATCATCGAGGCGACGGCCTACGCGTCCAAGCAGGAGAACCGCAAGGAGATCGCCAAGGCGATCGCGCCGACCAACTACCTGAACCAGCCCGAGACGGTGCTGGAGCAGATCCTGACCGGCACCTACGCCGACGGGCTGGGCGGCGTGAAGCGCGATCCGAATCGCATCGACTTCGACCCGTTCCCCTGGAACCAGTTCGCGATCTGGATCATGACCCAGATGAAGCGCTGGGGTCAGCTCAAGGCCGACGTCGACTATGCCAAGGTCGCCGCCGAGGTCTATCTCGCCACCGACACGGCGAACATGATGAAGGAGATGGGCCTCACCCCGCCCGACCCGTCGAAGAAGACGATCGTCGTCATGGGCAAGCCGTTCGATGCGACCAGGCCCGACGAATACGTGAACAGCTTCGCCATCAGGCGGAGCTGATGCCGTGACGGTGCGTCACGACACGCTTCCTCATCCTGAGGAGCCGCGCATCGCGCGGTGTCTCGAAGGATGGGCAACAGACGCGGTGCGCGAAGCCCATGCTTCGAGACGCGCCCCTGCGGGCCGCTCCTCAGCATGAGGCTTATATTGTCATGTCCAGATTGAAGAGCTCGCTCGGCCTCAGGGCCGGGCTGCTGTCGCTGCTGATCTTCGCCGCCATCGTCGGCGTCTGGCAGATCGCCACCATGCCGACGGCGGCGAGCGGTCCGGCGATGGATCCCGAATACGCCAAGCTGGTGGGCGCCGCGGCGGCTACCGGGTCGAAGTCGGCGATGCCGACGCCGGCCGACATCGGCGCCACGATCTGGAAGCACCTCGTCGACCCGTTCTACGTGCGCGGCAGCAACGACAAGGGCATCGGCATCCAGCTCGCCTATTCGCTGGGCCGCGTGTTGCTGGGCTTCGGCCTCGCCGCCCTGTTCGCCATCCCGCTCGGCTTCCTGATCGGCATGTCGCCGCTGGTCTACCGTGCGCTCGACCCCTTCATCCAGATCCTGAAGCCAGTGTCGCCGCTCGCGTGGATGCCGCTCGCCCTCTACACGATCAAGGACTCGGCCATCTCGTCGATCTTCGTGATCTTCATCTGCTCGGTGTGGCCGATGCTGATCAACACCGCGTTCGGCGTCGGCAGCGTGCGCAAGGAGTGGCTGAACGTGGCGCGCACCCTCGAGGTCGGCCCATTCCGCACCGCCTTCAAGGTGATCCTGCCCGCCGCGGCACCCACCATCATGACGGGCATGCGCATCTCGGTCGGCATCGCCTGGCTGGTGATCGTCGCGGCCGAGATGC
>CAYQAY010000107.1:0-10714 GCA_964415585.1 uncultured Reyranella sp. | reverse complement strand
AGCTCGCGGGCGAGGTCGTGCACATCGGCGCCGACGTCAGCCAGGACGACCGGGCGTCGGCGCCCTACTACTCGGTGCGCATCCGCGTGCCCGAGCGCGAGCTGGCGCGCCTCGGCGGCCTGACGCTGCTCGCCGGCATGCCGGTCGAGACCTTCCTGCAGACGTCGCCGCGCACCGTCGCGTCCTTCCTCGTGAAGCCGCTCGCCGACCAGGTCGAGCGGGCGTTCCGCGGGCGGTAGGGCTCGGCGGGAAGGACGCCGGGCCTCGGCCCCTCCTGCCGACGACGGTGTGGTCGTAGGTCTAACCGCACTGCATTGCGTGTTCTTTCGTCTTCCTTGGCAACGAAGGGAGCAGCCGGGTCCTCCGACGAAAAGCCGGGCGACGCTCGGGACTTCGGCAATTGGAAAGCGCGCGGCGGAGCCCGCGTGGACGACGAGAAGCCGTAGGTCCCGCGGCCCGTCAACATCGCCTCACTACGATTGCATTCCAGGAACAAAGACCTGTTCCCGCATGGGCCATATGGACAAGCGCGCTACCGTGGGTAAAATTTCGTCTCGCTGTTGGGAGGGGCACACAATGAAGAATGTCTCGCGACGCTTCGTGTTTTCCGGTGGCGTTCTTTGCTTCGGCCTTTTGGCGCGCGGCGCTGGCGCGCAGGCGGGTGTCTGGGTCGTGACGAGCCAGGAAGCAGCGCTTCCTCAATCGGCAAGCAGCAAGGCCGGTCGCGCGATCAGCCGTGGCCCCGCGATCCGGCAGGTCTCGCCCGCCGCGCCGGTCGCCGCCAACCAGCCCTTCGCACTCCAGGTCGAGTTCGCCGCGCGCGCTGGCGGGAAGATCGATCCCGCATCGGCCCAGATCGTGGTGCTGCGCGGCGACACGGTCAACGTCACGCAGCGTCTGCAGCCCTACCTCACGCCGACCGGCATCGTCATTCCAAACGCCATGGTGCCACCAGGGACGCACGTCCTGCAGGTCGCCGTCAGCGACTCGGGCGGCCGCCAGAGTCTGGCCAACATCGAAATCGAAGCGCGCTGAGGAGCTGACCATGCGACGGAACACGACGCGACGCACATTGCTCGCGGCCGCCGGATCTGCGCTGGCATTTCCTGCCATCCGCGCCCAGGCGCAGGCGCAGGCGCAGGGCGTCGCGCTGGTGATGGGCAATTCGAAGTACCAGTGGGAAGCGCAATTGCCGAACGTGCGGCGCGACGCGCCCGATATCGCCAGACGCTTCCAGGCGATGGGCCTGAAGACCGAGCTCGTGCAGGATGCCGGCCGCGACGCCATGCGCCAGACCATCGACAGGTTCTCGGCGTCGGCGCGCGGCGCCAATCTCGCGGCTCTGTACTTCGCCGGCCACGGCGCCATCTGGGAGAGGACCAATTATCTGGTGCCGACTGACGCCGATCTGAGCAATCCGGCCGTCACGCAGACTCTCCTGTCCATCCGGACGATCGGCGAGAGCCTCGCGAGGGCTTCGAACCGGTTCGTGGTGTTCGACGCCTGTCGCAATAACCCGGCCGACGGCTGGCGCCAGGTGCAGGCGCAGCGCGGCGCCGTCGTCAACGACGCCAGGTCCGCAGGCTTTGCACCGAACACACTGGGCATGTTCTCGACCGCCCCCGGGCGTGTCGCTCTCGATGGACCGCCCGGACAGAACAGCCCCTTCGCCGCCGCCTTGATGCGCCAGCTCGATGCGCCATCCGTCGACCTTCGCACGCTCGCGCCGAGATTGCGGCGCGACCTGCTGATCGCGACGGAAGGCCGGCAGGTCCTGTGGGACCGCAACACCTACCAGAGTTCGTTCGTGCTCAAGGGCGCCGGTCTTTCGCAGGGAGCCGCCGTGTCCGGGTGGGCCCGCGATCCGTCGAAGATCATCGACCTGCCCAACGCCTATGCATTCGCGCGCGAGAACAACTTCACCCTGCCCGAGGGCCTCATCGCGCACCGGCCGACGGGGGCGTCCCGCGACGCGCAGATGGTCGGGTCGTTCAAGTACACCGCCCGATACCCGAACGGGACGTTTCCCCAGGTGATGATCGTCCTTTCGGTGGACCAGGGAAATACCGCCGAGCTCATCCTCGCCGGTATCGGCGATCTCGGACAGTTCTGGCGGTTCGTCACCGGCAGCGTGGCCAACGGCCGTCTGGAGTTCGTTGCCCGGGACAACGCCCCCAAGCAAATCTACACGTGGAGCAATGCCGCTTCCGGCACGATGGCCACGTTGCCCGAAGGTCTCCGCGGGCAACCCTATTCCACCAGCTTCACGCGACTGGACGGCTGAGGGACTTTTGCAGAAGGGCTACGGCACCACGGCCTTCATGCCGGTGTAGATCGCGCCCGCCGCCGTGGTGGCGGAGATGCCGAGGTTCATCAGCTTGACGATGCGTTCGACGCGCTGCTCCAGCGTCTTGGGCGAGCCCGGCACGCAGGACAGCGCGATGCTCAGCACCTACTCCAGTGTCTCGCGCCAGACCACGCCGGTGTGCGGCAGGATCGGGTCGCCGTCGGTCGGGTGCACGACGATCGACATGCCGGGCACCGACGCCGCCGCGACCCCGATCGACCCCGGCGCGAGCACCGGCCAGCGCGGCCGCGCGCGCTGCTCGATCTAGAAGCCGAACAGCGCCGGCAGCACGATGGAGGCGACCGGCAACCACACGAGCCTGGCGTCGAGGCGGATCACCAGCAGGTAGTGGATGGCGGCCAGCGCGAGGACCGGCAGGGCTACATAGATGAGGAAGGCGGTGACTGGATTCAGGGCCTTGGGCGGCGCCCGCTCGACGGCCGCGGCCTCGCGCGGCATTCGGCGCCGCAGGCTCGCGAGCTCGGCCTCGAGCGTCGCCACCTTGGCGGTGGGCGCCGCGTTCGCCTCCTTCAGCGGCTTCGGCACCATGAGATCGCGGTGGCAGGTGCGGCGAACCACCGCCTCGGCCTTCACGGCTTCCAGGCAATACGGGCGGTTCACGGCAGCGCTGCATCCCGCAGTCCGGCAACTCGATCGGAGAGCCGCGCCGCGCACGGGGAGACCTGCTTCGGCGGTTTCCGGGGCCAGCCTGTCACCCCGGATACCGGGCACTCACCGCCGCCGCTGCAGATGGTCGATCAGCACGCGCAGCTTGGGCGCGAGGTTGCGGCGGCTCGGATAGTAGAGATAGAAGCCGGCGAAGAACGGGCAGTACGCCTCCAGGACCGGCATCAGCTTGCGCTGCGCGATGAGCGCACGGAAGCTCTCCTCCATGCCGAAGGTGATGCCGGCGCCTGCGGTCGCCAGCTTGATCATCAGCGCCATGTCGTTGGTCGTGAAGCGCGGCGCGACGGCGACGCTGAACGCCGCGCCGTTCTCCGCGAACTCCCAGCGATAGGGCGCGGCCTTGGGCGAGGGCCGCCAGCCGATGCAGGCATGTCTGGGCAGCTCGGCGGGATGCTTCGGCACGCCGAAGCGCTTCGCATACGACGGCGCGCAGACCGCGAGCTGCCGCTCGTCGCCCGCCACCGGCACCGCGATCATGTCCTGCTCGATCACCTCGCCCAGCCGCACGCCCGCATCGTAGCCCTCGGCCACGATGTCGAATTCCTCGTCGGTCACCGTAATGTCGAGCGCGACGTCGGGATGCGCCTTCGCGAAGCCCGCGAGGAACGGCCCCGAAAGAAATCGCTCGGCGATCGACGACACGGCGAGCCGCAGCCGCCCGCGCGCGCGTCCGTCGGGCGTCGGCGTCCGCTCCAGCGCCGCGCGCATCTCGGCGAGGGCCGGCGCCACCTCGGCGTTCAGCCGCTCGCCGGCCTCGGTCAGGCTGACGCTGCGCGTGGTGCGCAGCACCAGCGCGATGCCGAGCCCCGCTTCGAGGCGGCGGATGGTCTGGCTGACCGCCGAGCGCGTGACGCCCAGCCGATCGGCGGCGGCGCGGAAGCTCTTCTCCTCGGCCACCAGGGCGAACACCGCGAGCGCGTTGAGGTCGGGTTCCATTGGTAAGTGCTGCTTTCCAGATTGGTAAGTATTGGCCACCTTATCGCGACAATGCGGCAGGTCCATGTTCCCCGCAAGCAACCGATCGCACGCGAGGAATCACATCATGACCATCGACAAGACCGTTCTCGTGACCGGCGCCTCGAGCGGCATCGGCGCCGGCATCGCCCGCGAGCTGGCCGCGTGCGGCGCCCGGGTGATGCTGGGCGCGCGCCGCGTCGAGCGCCTCGACGCGCTCGCCGCCGAGCTGACCAAAGCGGGCGGCACCGTGCGCGCCCGCGCGCTCGACGTGACCGACCGGGCGAGCGTCGCCGCCTTCGCCGATGCCGCCCGCACGGCCTGGGGCCCGGTCGACGTCATCGTCAACAATGCCGGCATCATGCCGCTCTCGGCCATGGCCTCGATGAAGGTCGAGGAGTGGGAGCGCATGGTCGACGTCAACATCAAGGGCGTGCTCTACGGCGTCGCCGCCGTGCTGCCCGAGATGACGGCGCGCGGCAGCGGCCACATCGTCAACATCGCCTCGATCGGCGCGCTGCAGGTCGTCCCGACCGCCGCCGTCTACTGCGCCACCAAATATGCCGTGCGCGCGATCTCCGACGGGCTGCGCCAGGAGAACCAGCGGATCCGCGTCACCTGCATCCATCCCGGCGTGGTCGAGAGCGAGCTGGCCGGCACGATCACCGACCCGGTCGCCGCCGCCGCGATGAAGACCTATCGCGCCATCGCGCTGAAGCCGGACGCGATCGCCCGCGCCGTGCGCTTTGCCCTCCAGCAGCCCGACGATGTCGATGTGAACGAGATCGTCGTCCGTCCCACCGCCGCAACCTGAAAGGCCCACTCGAGAGGAGAGACCATGCACACGCACCTTCGCACCGTCGCCGCCTTCATGCTCGTAGCCGTCGCCTCAATGCCGGCTGTCGCCCAGACGACGACATCCCAGACGACGACAGAGGACCGCCAGAAGCGCGGCGCCGCCGCGATCCAGAGCCTCAACCGCGGCCAGCCCCAGCCGGCGCTCGAACGCATGCGGCAGGAGTTCCCCTTCCTCGCCGAGGCGACCGAGGCCTACGCGCTGGGCGATGTCTGGTCGCGGCCGGGCCTCGACGGCCGCACGCGCCAGCTCGCGGCGGTCGCTTCCTTCGCGGCGACCGGCCAGCTCCCCTTCATGAAGGTCCATGCCGGCTACGCGCTCAACATTGGCGTCTCCGAGGACGAGCTGAAGGAGATCGTCTACCTCATCACCGTGCCGGCCGGCATCTCGCGCGCCATCGCCGCCTCGCAGGTCCTCTCCGAGCTGTTCGCCGAGCGGCGCGCCGCGCCTGCCACGGCTCCTGCCGCCACTCCCGCCCCAGCTCCCGCCTCTGGCCCGAGGACCTCGCCATGACCCGCTTCCGCTTCCTGGCGCTCGTCGCCGCCACCGCAAGCATCGCATTCGTCGCCCAACAGAAGGTCCATGCCCAGATGACCGCAACTCACCCCTATGTCGGTATGTGGGTCACGGCCGACGGCCGCATCCGCCACGAGCTGCTGCCCAACGGCCGCTACGACGAGGCGCGCGGCACGCGCGAGAGCGCCTATCGTGGGCGCTACGAGGTCACGGGAACGAGGATCGAGTACTGGGACGACACCGGCTTCACGGCCGACGGCGTCTTCGTCGACCTGAACACGCTGCATCACGGGGGGATGGTGTTCACGCGCAGGGAGTGAGGGACGGCAACGTCGAACTGGCTAGACGTGCTATTGCCGCACCTGGCCGCGGATAAAAACCATGCTGTCGATCGAGCTGAAGCAGCGCTTCGCCAACGGGAATGGCGTTGGTTAATGCCAGCTGCTGGGAGATTAGTTCAGATTTCTGGTGCCTCTCAGGGTGTTCTTAAGCTTCCGCGCTTCTTCGGCGAGCAGCCCAGTTCCTTTGACGGCAGTGGCAATGAACTCATTCAGAAATTCCCTGTCGCTTGTTGGTAAGCTCGGAATGGCTTTGGAAGAGCGTTGATGCACATGTTGAAGGGTCAGCAAATCTAGCGGCCAGTGAGGCCGATACTTTTCTTGGCGCAGATGCCCAACCATTGCTGCAGTTGCATTTGAGTAGCTCACAATCTCTTTGGGATTCTCAAACGCGCTAACCCCTGCGTCACCATAGTACACAGCGAAGTAGACTAAGTTGTGGAGCGCTTCCTTCTTGTTGTTCTTCAAGGAATGTATCAATCGCGCCATGCAGTCATCGCGACTACAGTGCAATGCAAGCGAGATTAAGAGGGACCGCACAACTTGCGAGTTTGTTTCATGAGCGAGTGCGCCTTCGAGAAAGGCTTTGGCATCGGGTAGTTCTAGCCGCCCATAGTAAAAAAGAATGTGATCGCGCAGCGTTATCTGCTTTGAGCTGTTTCCAACGTTCGCCCTGTAGGCTTTGTCTAGTACTTCTGCGAACTGTCGCTTGTCACCGGGCGAAATGAGGACCTCGTGGGTTGCTTGCCTTAGAAACACATCAACTTCCGGAGGTATGAAGTGAGATAGTGCCGACGCGCAGTGTTCTGCGCTCGCCGAAATCCGATCCAGCAAGGCAGCTGCTGCTAGAAAGTCTTGAAAAGAGAAATGTACGAAGCGCCATCTCTCCGATCTGCCACCAGTCAGTAGAGTATGAAGGAGAATGTCATCGGTTTGCGCCAATCGAACGTCACCGCGTGCCTGCCCCACGATTGCATGCAGAGCCGATTCGACATGAGGCCGTGTGACTGCCCTAAGGTCCGTGCCAATACTCGCCCGGTATCCGTCGGTCCGCTCGAAGCCGATCCAGGCAAGTTCTTTTAGAATTGCAAGTTTTTGTTGCCACTGGAGTTTAGAGCGGCGGCGAACGGCCTCGCTTTGCAACAGGCCTTCAATGCAAGATCTAAACACCTCTAGAGTAGTTGCGTCGACTACACTGTTCGATCCTCTTCGCGTGTGATGTTCGAGAAGCAACCGCAGGGCAAGTGGGTTTGTGGCGATTGGATTGGATTGGATCTGCATGACAACAGCGCGATGCCGCGTCGGTGCTGAGACAGGGAGTGCCGCGGCGATGAATCTCGCGACTCCCGCTCGACGGGGATTGATTGGATCGATCTCGAGTGTGTGATCAAAGCGCTGACGCAAGTGCGAGAAGCGCAAGTGACGATCGAAGAACGATCTCCGGCAACTCACTACTAGTGCACTGTTCGGGGTTAGCTTTCGCAGCTGCTGCATTAGGCCGAGCGCAGTGTTGCTTGGGAGCTCATCAAGACCGTCGAGCAACAATACGAATCGCCCAGCTCGCATAAGCTCTCGGATATGGGCGCTCCGGATTGTTGCTGAATTGGAGAACGCAGACTCGCATACGGATGCCCACACTGAGAGGCTCACTTTCTTGGTCAACTCAAGTGGCAGGTCCCAAAGTTCTAGGAAAAGAGGCAGCAACTTCGATGATGTGGCGCTAGTCGTAAGGAGTCTGAAGGCAAGCTGCGTCAGTGTGGCGGTCTTGCCGGCTCCACTTTCCCCCAGAAGCAAGACTGATTCACCAGCGTGAACACATTTCCACAATCGCCCGACGATATCGGCGCCGCCCTTCGCCTCTCCGTGGAGGTGCCAAGGCAATGCAAAAGCAGACTGAAAGTGCTGGGCATGGTCATCCGTCTGCCACTCCTGCTGCAGAGCTAGAATTGCCTCGCGATGCAGAGATTCGTTCGAGGGACGCTCAGGAAGCATCTCTTGAAAAGTCGCGAGATCTGGCGCGAGAAGAACTTCGGGCTCGATAAAGAATACGGAGCAGATGGCACGAAACTGATGCCGGGGAACCATGTCGGCACGGGTAGCCCCATCACCGCGCATCATCTTGTTTAGATGCTGTTTGCTAGTCCCAATTCGCTCAGCAAGGTCCTTAAAGGTCTTGAGCGCGGCATCTCGGGAAAGCAACTCTAGAAGCTTGCCTTTTAGGTTAGAGACCTTAACCGAGCGTGAGACAGCGTCCTGCAGCATCAACCCAATATTCTCAGTTGGATTGGTGGTGGTCCACGCAAAAGCGCCACCCAGGGTTCGGCGAAGAGCACATCGGTAAACGGCGGTAAACTATCGACAAGGGCTTTCGGCGGGTAGGCAATGTGTGTGTTCCAGAGCCTTCGGAGCACGCGTTGCAACCACAGGCAAAACGAGGTCCTGAATGCAGAAATACCAACCGCCGCATAGCATTCTGTCTATGGCCTTATCAGGTCCGACGGAACTGTTACGCAAGAACAGAGACAATCGGCTCTACCGGCATGCCCGTAATCGCGGGCAAGAAAGGAAGTGAACATGAACACGCTTGTAGTTGCGCCAGTCCAGTGGTCGTCGCTGAAAGACATCGATGATGTTGAGCCTGTTGGCGTAGGCGATACCATCTGCATGTCCGAGGTCCGCGACGTGCTGAAGAAGCACGGTATGCTGCAGCGATTTGGCCTCGCTCTTCTGCACTCGCACTTTCCGGTGTCGGAAGATGAGATCATGCTCGAAACAAACGACGATGAGACTCGTACATCGACGACAAAGCCGGTGCGGTTGGCGGAGGCTGGCACTGGAAATGTCGGAACAATCTACGTGCTTCGCGATGGCGATATGACCACCATGTCTTGGTGCAAGACGTATTGCCGACGCGGTGGCGGGCTATTCTTCGGCCACAGTCGGGAGCATCGTGTGGTCCGCGATTAGCTTGCACAGAGTGCTTAAACAATTTGGCCCGGAGGCTAAGAAACCTCCGGGCTTTATGTTTCAGAGCGTTTGACAGCTTCAGCAGGAAATGATTGGAATTTCCTATAGGCTGGCGCTCCCCATGCGCCGGCCTTTTCCATGGACTCTGTGGCGTCGAACCGTCGCCACGACAGGGGCACGACCCGCCTGCGCACGCCGCGGGTACGGCGCAGAGTGAAGCGCGTGGGTGAAGCCGCCACGGATGCTCGCAACATGCCGTGGATGTCCCAAGAACAAGCCCGTCTCAACCGCAGCGCCGAATTCGGACGCCGGAACAGACACTTAACGACGCCTGAATCACAGTGCGCGCCGGGCTGTGCCCTTCGAATGATGAGACGACAAAGGAAAAAGCCTTGTGGAATAAGGCTCAGAAGCTTCCGTGCGACAAGCGGGGGCACAGCAAATGTCCCGTTCAGGCGTGCACTTGTGCGTGTGCGACGTCTTGAGATCATCGGCTCCCAGGCGCGCGGACGGCCGTTGAGGCTTCGCCCTCGCGCGGTGATCCGCGAACGCGTTCAGCGCCGCAAGGTCGGCTCGGGGCGATCGGCGACACCGAAGATGGGCGGCTCCACAGAATACAACCAATAATATATAGAAGTGGTAGGCAGCAACTATAGCATGCATCTCCGGATCGCGCGGGCGGAGATCGAACGTGCCTGTCGAGGGATTGCACGCGAGTACCATTATTGATACAGTAGTGCGGTCGGCATGAAGCGGCTGCCGGCCCTCTTCTACGCCTTGCCGTCGGGGCGCGAGCCGGTGCGGGAATGGCTGCTCTCGCTCGACCGGGAGGACAGGAAGGCCGTCGGCGAGGACATCAAGGATGTCGAATTCTCCTGGCCGATCGGCATGCCGCTCTGTCGTCCGCTCGGCGACGGTCTGTGGGAGGTGCGCAGCGACCTGTCCGGGAACCGCATCGGCCGGGTGCTGTTCGGGATCGTCGATGGGCGGATGGTGCTGTTGCAGGCGTTCGTCAAGAAGACCAGGAAGGCGCCGGCTGGCGAGCGGCGGTTGGCCTTGAAGCGGTTGAAGGAGATCACATGAGGAAGAAGGGGCGCATCGGCTCGTCCTTCGACGATTTCCTGAAGGAGGAGGGGCTCCACGAGGAGGTGACGGCACGCGCCACCAAGCGCGTCATCGCCCGCCAGCTCGACGCGCTGATGCGCGAGAAGCACCTGACCAAGACGGTGCTGGCGCGCCGCATGCGCACCAGCCGCGCCCAGCTCGACCGTGTGCTCGATCCCGACAACGAGTCGGTCACCCTTGGCACGCTGACCCGCGCGGCCCATGCCGTCGGCCGCAAGCTGCGGCTGGAGTTGGTCTGACGGTGGGCCTGACCTGCATGCACTGCCAGCATCCATGCACGCGCGTCCATCGAGCCATGCGTCGGTGGAGTTGCAGGTTCAGCAGGAATATGGTAGGAAAAAGCCTAGGCTGGCGCTCCCCGCGCCGGCCTTTTTCTATGGACGAACTATGGGCATGACCCGTCCGCGCACGCCGCGGGTACGACGCAGAGTGAAGCGTGTGGGTGAAGCCGCCACGGATGCTCGCAACATGCCGTGGATGTCCCGAGAACAAGCCCGTCTCAACCGCAGCGCCGAAAGCGACGCCGGAACAGACACTTAACGACGCCTGGGAAACAGAGCGCGCCGGGCTGTGCCATTCGAACGATGAGACGACAAAGGAAAAAGCCTTGTGGAATAAGGCTCAGAAGCTTCTGTGCGACAACCGTGGGCACAGAAAATGTCCCGTTCAGGTGTGCACGTGTGCGCGTGCAACACCTTGAGATCGTTGGCCCTTCGGCGTGCGAAGGGCTGTTTTCGACGGATCAGTGAGTCGAGGGTTTGGCGTAGTGATCCGCGAGCGCATTCAGCGCCGCGGCGCCGTCGCCCTTGAAGGTCGGGCCGTGCATCAGGGCGATGGTGGTGGGCGCGAGGGATGCGAGGCGCCGCAGCGTCGGCTCGGCCATCGGCGTCGGCGGCATGAAGGGCAGCCGCTCGGCGACGGCGA
>CAYQAY010000106.1:0-11217 GCA_964415585.1 uncultured Reyranella sp. | reverse complement strand
GTGGGCGTAGAAGGCCGAGGTCGAGTTCTGCTGGCGCGGCGGGCGGCCCCAGTCGAGGGCGAAGGCGAGCGGCGCCCAGCCGGCCTGTGGTCTGAGCTTCTCCTGGCCGACATAGTGCGCCCAGCCTCCGCCCGACTGGCCGACGCAGCCGCACATCGCCAGCATGTTGATCACGCCGCGATAGTTCATGTCGGCGTGGTACCAGTGGTTCATCGCCGCACCGATGATCACCATCGAGCGGCCGTTGGTCTTCTCGGCGTTGGTCGCGAACTCGCGCGCCACCTGGATGATCTTGTCGCGCGGGACTCCGGTGATTTTCTCAGCCCAGGCCGGCGTATAGGGCACGTCGTCGTCGAGCGACTTGGCGACGTTGGGTCCGCCGAGGCCTGCATCGACCCCGTAGTTGGCGAGGAAGAGATCGTGGACCGAGGCGACCAGCGTCTCCCCGTCGACGAGCTTCAGCCGGCGGACCGGAACGCGGCGCTTCAGGACCGCATCGTGCGCCGTCGAGACGAAATGTTCGTGCTCGATGTTGCCGAAATAGGGGAATCCCACCTCGACCACGTCGTCGCGGTTCGCCAGGAGCGAGAGGCGCAGCTTGGCGTCGCGGCCCGAGGCCTCCTTTTCCTCGAGATTCCATTTGCCGGCCTCGCCCCAGCGGAAGCCGATCGACCCGCGGGGCACCACGATGTCGCCCGTGGCCTCGTCGAAAGCGACGGTCTTCCATTCGGGATTGTTCTGCTCGCCGAGCGACGCGTCGAAGTCGGAGGCGCGCACGAACCGGTCGGGCACGTACATGCCGTCGCGCGCGACCAGGCGTACCAGCATCGGCATGTCGGTGTACTGCCGCACGTAGTCGCGGAAATACTTCACCTGCCGATCGACGTGATACTCCTTCAGAATGACATGGCCCATCGCCATGGCGAGCGCGGAGTCCGTGCCCTGCTTCACCGACAGCCAGATGTCGCCGAACTTGGAGGCTTCCGAGTAGTCGGGACAGATCACCGCGCTCTTCAGCCCGCGGTAGCGCGCCTCGGTGTAGAAGTGAGCGTCCGGCGTGCGCGTCTGCGGCACGTTGGAGCCCCACAGGATGACGAAGCCGGCGTTGTACCAGTCGGCCGACTCAGGCACGTCGGTCTGCTCGCCCCAGGTCTGCGGCGACGACGGCGGCAGGTCGCAGTACCAGTCGTAGAACGACATGGAGACGCCACCGATCAGCGACAGATAGCGCGACCCCGCGGCATAAGAGACCATCGACATGGCCGGGATGGGCGAGAAGCCCAGGATGCGGTCGGGACCGAACGTCTTGGCAGTGTAGGCGTTGGCGGCGGCGATGATCTCGGTCACCTCCTCCCAGCCGACACGCACGAAGCCGCCATGGCCACGCTTGCTGGTGTAGGAGTTCCGCTTCCCCGGGTCCTCGACGATCGATGCCCAGGCTGCAACGGGGCCGAGCGTCGCACGCGCCTCGCGCCACAGCCGCAGCAGGCGCGAGCGCGCCAGTGGATACTTCACACGATTGCCGGAGTAGAGGTACCAGCTATAGCTCGCGCCGCGCGAACAGCCACGCGGCTCGTGGTTGGGCAGATCGGGGCGGGTGCGCGGATAGTCGGTCTGCTGCGTCTCCCAGGTGACGATGCCGCCCTTGACGTAGATCTTCCAAGAACACGAGCCGGTGCAGTTGGCGCCGTGTGTGGAGCGCACGACCTTGTCATGCTGCCAACGCTTCCGATAGGCGTCCTCCCAGCCGCGATCTTCGGTCGTGGTGATGCCGTGGCCGCCAGCGAACGGCTCGTTGATCTTCCGGAAGAAGGTGAGTCGGTCGAGGAAATGCGACACGGTCTTTCTCCTTATCGGGCGGGCATGGCGGCATTCGACAGCGAGGCCTTGCGCTCGATGTCGAACAACAGCCCGCCCCTGCGGGTGTAGTAGAACCAGGTGATGGCGATGCAGCTCAGGTAGAAGGCGAGGAAGCCGTAGAGCGCGAGCGCGGCACTGCCGGTCATGGCGATGGAGGAGCCGAAGCTCTTGGGGATGAAGAAGGCTCCGTATGCGGCGATCGCCGACGTGAAACCGATGATCGCGGCCGATTCCTTCTCCGATTGCAGCCGCCGCGCCTCAGGTTGGGCTGCAGGCATCAGGCGGTCCATGTCCTTGCGCATGATCGCCGGGATCATCTGGAAGGTCGACGCATTGCCCACGCCACTGGCAAGGAAGAGCAGCAGGAACATCGCGAAGAAGCCGGCGAAGTTCTTCTCGCCGAGGAAGTGGATGACACCGAGGGCACCGACTGCCATCACCACGAACACCCAGAAGGTGACGCGGCCGCCGCCCCAGCGATCGGAGATCCAGCCCGTCAGCGAGCGCGAGAGCGCGCCGACCAGCGGTCCGAGGAATGCATATTGCAGCGCGTTGATCTCGGGGAATTGCGTCTTGGTCAGCAGCGGGAAGGCCGCCGAATAGCCGATGAAGGAGCCGAATGTGCCGGTGTAGAGCCAGCACATGATCCAGTTGTGCCGGCGCTGGAAGATCACCGACTGCTCGGCGAAGGAAGCACGCGCCGAGGCGATGTCGTTCATCCCGAACCATGCGGCGAAGGCGGAAGCGGCGATGAACGGCACCCAGATGAAGCCGGCGTTCTGCAGCCACAGCAGGCTCTCGCCCGACGCCTCCCTGACGGTCTGCGGCGCACCGCCGAGCCAGCCGAAGACGCCGACCGTGATCACCATCGGCACGACGAACTGCACGACGCTGACGCCCAGGTTGCCGAGGCCGGCGTTGAGCGCCAGCGCGTTGCCCTTCTCCGCCTTGGGGAAGAAGAAGGAGATATTGGACATCGACGAAGCGAAGTTGCCGCCGCCGAATCCGCAGAGCAGCGCCAGCCCCAGGAAGATCCAGTAGGGAGTCGCCGGATTCTGCACGGCGTAGCCGATCCCGACCGCAGGGATCATCAGCGACCAGGTCGCGAGTGTGGTCCACAACCGGCCACCGAAGATCGGCACGACGAAGGAGTAGAAGATGCGCAGGGTCGCGCCGGTGACGCCGGGCAGCGAGGCCAGCCAGAAGAGCTGGTCCGTGGTGTAACGGAACCCGATCGACGGCAGCTTGGCGACGACGACGGACCACACCATCCAGACGGCGAAGGACAGCAGCAGCGCCGGTATCGAGATGGCGAGGTTGCGCGCCGCGATCCGCCGGCCCTTTTCCTCCCAGAAAGCCTTGTCCTCGGGCCGCCAGTCCTCGAGAGTCTTGCCGGAGAGCTTGCCGACATGCTGCGGCCCGTGGATTTCCTGCATCTCCGGCAGCTCGGGCAGACGCGCAAGCGCCTCGCCGGCCTTGTCGCGCTCCATGGCGCGGATCGACAGGTGCATCCAGACGAGCGACACCGCCACGATCAGGAACAGCAGCATGAAGCAGCTTGTCCAGATTCCGGTCAGGTCGTTCAGCAAGCCGAAGGCGATCGGCAGCACGAAGCCGCCCAGGCCGCCGACCAGGCCGACCACGCCGCCGACCGCGCCGACGCGTCCCGGATAGTACACCGGGATGTGCTTGTAGACCGCGGCCTTGCCGAGGCTCATGAAGAAGCCGAGCACGAAGGCTGCAACCGTGAACGGCACCAGCCCCATCTCCAGGGTGAAGGCGATCGGCCCGGTGATGCCCTTCACGAGGTACTGCGTCGGCGGATAGGACATCACGAAGCAGGCCGCGACCGATACGCCGAAGGTCCAGTACATGACGCGCCGGGCGCCGAACTTGTCGGAGAGCACGCCGCCATAGACGCGAAAGATCGAGGCCGGCACCGAATAGGCCGCGCCGATCATGCCGGCCGTCGCGATGTCGAGCCCGTAGACGCCGATCAGGTAGCGCGGCAGCCAAAGCGCCAGCGCCACGAAGCCGCCGAAGACGAAGAAGTAGTAGAGTGAGAAGCGCCAGACCTGAACGTTGCGCAGCGGCTCGATCATCGCCGAGATGGGCTCGGGCTTGATACCGGCCTTGCGCCGGGCCGCGAGTTGCGGATCGTCCTTGGTGGTGACCCAGAAGACGACCGCCATGACCAGAAGCGCGCCCGCCCAGATCTCCGCTACGCTCTTCCAGCCCCACGCGACCATGACAAAGGGGGCAACGAACTTGGTGACTGCCGCGCCGACATTGCCGGCGCCGAAGATGCCGAGCGCCGTTCCCTGCCTCCCCGCGTCGTACCAACGCGAGACATAGGCGGTGCCGACCGCGAACGAGCCGCCGGCGATGCCGACGCCGAGGGCGGCCAGCAGAAAAGTGGGATAGTCGTAGGCGAAGGTCAGCAGCCAGGTCGCGATCGCCGCCGCGACCATGACGGCGACGAACACCACTCGGCCGCCGTACTGATCGGCCCAGATGCCGAGGATCAGACGGATCAGCGAGCCGGTGAGAATGGGGGTGCCGACCAGCAGGCCGAACTGCGTGTCGGTGAGGTCGAGATCCTTTTTTATCTGGATGCCGATGATCGAGAATATGGTCCACACTGCGAAGCACACCGTGAAGGCCAGCGTGCTCATTCCCAGCGCGGTCGTGCGACCACCGTTGTTCTCGCTCAGCCCGTCATTCCGCGTCGGCATGTGACGTCTCCCGTCGGATGACGCCACATTCGGGGAGCAAATCCGGCCGACCGTTGATGCACATCAAACCGGCCGGCCGGACGCCCGCTCTTCTTGAGTTCATTGACATTCATCATCGACATCCATTGATGTTCGGTAATGGCGCCCGCCGCCTGCTTGAGCCATGTCAATTCGCTTACGGCAGAGTGGCGTAGCTTCCGGACAGGAGATCGATGTGCGCCCGGCCGACTTGCCTCTGATCCGCCGCTCACGCTTGCTTGCGCAGGTGAGCGAGCCGGATCTCGCCGCGATGCTGGCGACCTGCTTCGTGCAGACCCTGCCCAAGGGCACGGCACCCTGCCAGCAGGGCGAGAAGCCGGAGTTCCTTCACCTGGTGCTTTCCGGCAGCGTGGGTCTGTTCGGCGAGGGGCCGCGGCAGGAGACGGTGGTCGAGTTTTTCGGGCCGGGCGACAGCTTCATCCTGCCCGCGGTGATGCTCGATGCGCCTTACCTGATGACAGCGCGCCTGCTCGAGGGCGGTCGCATCCTTCTCTGGCCAGCAGCGGCCTTCCGCGCCCAGGTCCGGGCCAACGGATCGCTCGCCTACGGCGCCGCGCTATTGCTGTCGAGTTACTGGCGTACGCTCATCGGCCAGATAAAGGATCTCAAGCTCCTGTCGGCGATCGAACGGCTATCGGCCTTCTTGCTCGCCCTCGCGCCGCACCATGGCGGCAGTGTCGTCGTCACCTTGCCGGGTGGCCGTCGGTTGATCGCCGGCCGGCTCGGGGTGACCCCGGAGAGCCTGTCGCGCGCGTTCGCGGCCCTGCGCCCCCTGGGTGTCATCGGGAGTGGCCGTCAGGTTACGATCGCCGATCCCGGGAGGCTGCGCGAGTTCTCGGCCGTGCAACCCAAGGCGGCCTCCCGGCGCTGAGATCCATCAGCGGCCGGGCGGCGCTACGCTGACCTTCGGCGTGATGAGCATGGGCCCGTAGATCGCCACGAAGCCCGCGAACGCGCCGACCCAGGCGTAGACGGCAATGTGCAACAGCAGGATGTCCATGGTCGACGGGATGGCCGCGCCGATGCGGGCGAGTGCCGCCAGCACCGCCAGGAGATAGACGACCACCGTCCCGCGCGAGGCCGTCAGCGGGCGGCCGGTATGGCCGAGCGTGGCGCGGGTCATGACGGCGAGCGTCATCACGGCGATGGCGCCCGCTCCCCAGGCATGCACCCCGGCGCCGGGCAGCACGAGCGCCGGCTGGGCGATCGAGAGTGCCACCATCAGGAAGCCGAGCGGCACAAAGGCGTAGCCTGCATGCAGCACGAGGACGAGCGGATCGCGCCACGCGCGGTGACCGGCCCAGCGACCGAGGCGCACAGTGAGCAGAAGTCCGGCTGCACCACACAGGACCGCCGTCACCATGTCGTCGGGCGCTGCCACCCAGGAGGCGAGCGCCACCGCTGCTCCGGCCGGGCTCGCCATGTCGAACCGACCGAATGGCGCCGGCAAGGAGCCGGGCTCGGCTCGCATCAGGGCGTTGCGCGTGAAGTTCGGGACGATGCGGCCGCCGATCAGCACGATCAGCGCGACCACCGCAGCGAGGCCCATGCGGTGCCCGTAGGACGCCGTGCCGTCCCGGATCACCTCGAGATGAAAGACCGCATTGGCGGCGATCAGGATGGCGAGCACGCCGAGCAGCTTGAAATTGCGACGGCTGTTGCCGGCGACGATCTCGCGCCCGGCGACAGCCGCCACCAGCACCAGGAACGCCAAGTCCACCGCCGCAGTCGGCGCAAGGCCGAGCAGACCCGATGCGGCCATGGCGATGCGACCGGCGAGCCATGTGACGACGAGCAGCAGCAGGGTCGCCCCCGCAACCGGCGCCCGCCCCGTCCAGTTGGGAATGGCAGTGAACAGGAAGCCTGCGATCACCGCAGCTCCGTAGCCGAAGGTCATCTCGTGACCGTGCCAGTCCCGTGCGGGCATCCCCAGAGGCAGCGCGAGCCGGCCTTCGAACACCGGCAGCCAGACGAGGATGCCGACGATGCCGAACGCGGCTCCGCCCAGGAACAGTGGGCGGAATCCGTAGCTGAGGAGGATGGGGAGCGAACGAGGTTCCCGGATGCGGACCGTGGCCATGCAGTGAAGAGGACACTCCGAAAGCGTCCGGCACCTTGAGCCTGATCAAGCCGCTTCCGAGACCGATGGCCGCGGGCCGGGAGACGACGACCGCGTGCGCCAGAGCGACCGACTCCGGCAACGATCCGGCGGCACGACACGTTCACTCGGGGATCCTCACCCCCAACCAAGGAGAAGCCGATGCCCACCACGCAGGAGCTCGAAGACAAG
Organism: uncultured Reyranella sp.; assembly: GCA_964415585.1. Classification (GTDB taxonomy): domain Bacteria; phylum Pseudomonadota; class Alphaproteobacteria; order Reyranellales; family Reyranellaceae; genus Reyranella. The sequence continues at coordinate 4,293 of CAYQAY010000106.1, read as the reverse complement.
TTCTGGTCCGCGCTCAAAGCGGACATGACGATGATGATCGGTCTCGACGGCGTCGAGGACGGGCATGCGCGACCGATGACGGCGCAGCTCGACGGCAACCGCCGAGGCCCGATCTGGTTCTTCACCGCCCGCGACAATGCGCTGGCGCAGAAGCTGTCGCCCGGCCTGGATGGCCTCGATCGCGTCATCGCGACCTTCACGTCGAAGGACCACGACCTGTTCGCCACCGTTCACGGCTCGCTGCACATCGAGACCGACAGAAGCATGGTCGACAGGCTCTGGAACCGGTTCGTCGCCGCCTGGTACGAAGGCAAGGACGACCCGAAGCTGGTGCTGCTGCGCCTCGACCCCGAGAAGGCCGAGATCTGGGCGGACGCGTCGAGTCTGCTCGCGGGGCTCAAGCTGCTCCTCGGCGTCGACCCGAAGAAGGACTACAAGGACAAGGTCGCGCAGGTCGATCTGCGGCACTGATCCACGGACCGAACATGAGAAAGGGGCGTCTTTCGACGCCCCTTCTTTATTGCCCGGAGAGAGCCGGCCTAGACCGAAGCCTCGACCGGCTTGCTCTGGACGAGCTTGTGGCCGTGGTAGCTGCGGGTTTCCGGCGGCGGAAGGTTATCGCCGCCGTCGAATTCCTTCATGAGTTCCTCCTTGCGGGCCTTGAGCCGCTCGCCCAGTACGGCGAGATCGAGCTCGGCCTCGCGAGCTTGAGCGAATACGCCCTCTCTGGGGCGCTCCTCTTCCTTGACGTGATGCTTGATCAGCTCGGAGAGCACCTTCACTTTGGCATCGTAGAATTCGTCGTCCGGCGAAGCTTGGGCGAGTTCCGCGATCAGAACTTTGGCGCCGTCGTGCTCGACATAGGCCTCGTCGAGCATGTCCTCCTCCTCGATCTTGCCCTTGCAGGCCGGATAGAAGACCTCCTCTTCGATCTTCGCGTGGATCGACAGCTCGGTGCAGATCTCCTTCACGAGCGCCTGCTTACGCTCGCCGCCGCGGGCGCTCTCGAACTTCTCGAACAGCTCCTCGACCTTGCGATGATCGGCTTTCAGCAGGGCGATGGCATCCTGTTTGGCGGGCATGGTTACTCCCTTGGGGGTCCTGATGGCGATCGGAACGATCGTGCTGCCAACGGCGTCCTGGCCGAGACGTTCCGGCGGATCTCAAAACCCGTCTCCTCGGTTGCCCACCGAACCCACTCTTGTCGAGCCGGCGGTGAAAGCGGCGCGCCCGGCAACGAACCGCCCACAGACGGAGTTTTCTCCGGTGAGGGTCGGAGGAGACCATGCAGGCATGGCTGGTAGGCGGTTGGGGACTCTTGCTGGTGACGGCATCGTCCTTTGCCGCTGATGCGCCGCGCTCCGCCCGGTGCGAGCGGCTGCCTCAGGCGTCCGCCGGCTGCCTGCCGGTGCCGGTGCCAATCGCCAAGCACATGATGGCCGATCACGGCGCCCAGGCAGGCGACGCCTTCGACCTGGACGGCAACCCTATCGACCGCCACGACAATGTTGTGGCCATGCCGGAGCAGCGCCCCCGCGAACGTGAAGTCTTCACGAGTCCTGCATGGTCGAAGGCGCCGCGCTAGAAGGTGACAGCCCTACCCACAAGAGGCCGCGGCATCGCTGCCGCGGTCTCACCGATTGGCTCCCTGGAGCGGCTACCAGAAGCGCCGCGACCCGAACAGCGTCACCAGCGTGTTCTCGTCGCGGTGGCGGGCGCCCAGCGCCGCACCGCCACAGGCCGCGGCACAACCGATGGCGAGAGTCGCTGCCGCGACGAACGCCGCGATCAGGGCCGCCTTACGGGCGGTCTCGGCGGCATCCCGGGCCCTGGCCTCCGCCGCCTTGAGCTCGGTGTAGGTCTCGTCGACCCGGCGTTCGGCATCGGCCTGGTTCATGCCGGTCTGCTGCATGACGAGCTGGGCGAGGTACGCGCGGTCGCGGGCCGCCAACTGCCCGTCACGCACCGCCGCCGCGAAGGTGCGGGTCATCGGAGCGGCGAGATCGGCGCGCGTGCCGATGGCGGGCGTAACCGGGCCGGCCGGGGTCGGATTCGGCGCGAGCAGACGGTCGGCCGCGTAAGCCGTCGGATCGAGCGCCGCACGGTCGGGGTTGGCCATGGCACCGGCGGTGCCGGCGGCGGCAACGGCGGTCGTCGCCTGAGCGGCGCCCTTGGCGACCGCCATCGCGCCCGACGCCGCGAGGGCCGCCATCACCACGACACCGAGCGCCCACACGCCGAAACCGTGGGCGCCGTCGCGGAAGTTCTGCTCCTCCTCGACGCCCGCACGCCACGGCGCGCGCAGCCGGCCGGCGAGATACCCGCCGGCGGCGAAGGCGCCGACCATCACGAGGGCGGCGTAGGTGCCGGACAGGATCGCCGTCGCCTTGGCGCTCAACCCGGCATAGGGATAGGGCGAGACGGCTGTGAGGCCCAGCGCCGCGCCGAAGGTGAGAAGGACGACCGAGATCGCCGTGGCGCCCAGCGCGCCCAGGATCACGGGACCCCATTCGAGGTGGCGGGGCGTCACGGTCTCGTTCGACGTGACGGGAGGGGTGACGGCGGCGGGAACGGTGACGGTTGCCATGATGTCCTCCCTCAGCGCAGGCCGACGAGGGACAGGACGAACATGACCACGACGACGAGGCCGACGAGATAGATGATGGAATTCATGAAAATTCTCCGAAGTGGACCCGGGAAACGGGCCCGGTGTATTGCGGTTGCGGCCGGCAGCCGATATTCGGGCAACGAGTCGGGGGACACCGCCATGCCGCTGCGCTGGGACATCGATCACGCCGGGAAGTTCGTCCACATCGTCGCCGAGGGGCCGGTGACCCTGAAGGAGATGGAGGCGCATTTCGACGCGCTCGCGGTGGCCAACGCGATGGGCTACGCCAAGCTGTTCGAGGCGACCGACGCCCGGCCGGTCTATTCCGATGCCGACGTGCTGGCGATGGGCGCGCGGCTCAGCGCCTACACCGCCACCCTGCCCAGCGGGCCGCTCGCGGTGGTCGGCACCAGCGACCTCGTCTGGTCGACCTTCAAGCGCTTCGTGAACATCTCGCCGTCCAAGCGCCCCGCGAAACTGTTCCCGACCGTCGACAAGGCGCGCGCCTGGCTGAAGGAGCAGCAGGCCGGGCCGCATGGTACGAACGCGTGACCCGCAACCGGAGACATCGATGGATTCCAAGCCGCTCGCCCCTGAAATCCAACAGGCGCTGTCGAAGATCACGACGGCCAGCATCACCACGATCCTGCTGAAGAAGGGGCTGCGCAACGTGTGGATGCGCGGCACCCGGCCGATCAGGCCCGGTCAGGGCCGCCTCGTCGGCCGCGTCTTCACGCTGCGCTTCGTGCCGGCGCGCGAGGATCTGGCCACGCCCGCGAGCTGGGGCTCGCCGATCTCGACCCGCGCCGCCATCGAGGCGATGCCGGAGGGCGCGGTCGTGGTGGCCGACGCCATGGGCTGCACCGACGCCGGCATCTTCGGCGACATCCTCTGCGCCCGCATGGTGAAGAAGAAGGTCGCGGGCCTGATCACCGACGGCGTCGTGCGCGACATCGCGGGCGTGCTGGGCACCGGCCTGCCCGTGTGGTGCCGGGGCGCCGCGGCGCCGCCCTCGGTGGCGGGCCTCACCTTCGTCGGCTGGCAGGAGCCGGTGGGCTGCGGCGGCGTGGCCGTCTTCCCCGACGACGTGGTGGTGGTCGACGACGACGGCGCCGTGCTGATCCCGAAGGACCTCGTGGAGGCCGTCGCCCAGGAAGGCACCGAGCAGGAGCGCCTCGAGGGCTGGATCATGTCCGAGGTCGAGCGCGGCGTGCCGCTGCCCGGCCTCTATCCGCCCAACGACGAGGCCAAGGCGCGCTACGCTGCGACCAGGAAGAAGTAGTTTCCTCGTCGCGCTGGCCGTCCTCGCGATCCAGCCCGCAGCGGCGCAGGAACCGACCGCCGAGGACGAGACCTTCGCCTACTGTCTCGGCGTCAACCGCCAGCTCGCCGAGCGCTTCCGCCGGATGCAGCTCTGGGGCTGCGGCCGCGCGCCCGACATGCAGTGGTGCCGCGACGCCAGGGCGACGGCGCCTGAAGCGATGCGCCATCGCGAGAAGCTGACGATCCGCTTCGCCAACGTGCTGGCGGCCAGGGGCCTGCTCGACACCGGACGGCCCGAGCTGCGCCAGAAGGTCAATGCCGCGGTGGACGCGGGCTCGGCCGACGCGCAGGCCTGCTTCAACGACAGGGGTGCGCGCGACGAGGCGGCGTGCGCGCGCCTGCTGCGCTGCGAGGCGGCGGAG
>CAYQAY010000105.1:4134-12090 GCA_964415585.1 uncultured Reyranella sp. | reverse complement strand
TGGCCGCGCCCCTGCTCGCCGAGTTGCGCGGCATCGACCCGACCGAGACCGACCTGTTCCGCCGCTTCGAGCCACCGTCGGCGCAGTACTGGCTGGGCACCGACGATCTCGGCCGCGACCTGCTGCAGCGCCTCCTCGACGGCGGGCGCGTCTCGATGCTGGTCGGCATCGCGGGCGCCGTGCTGTCGGCGGTCCTGGGCGCCTTGATCGGCGTGACCTCGGGCTACATCGGCGGCCGGCTCGACGCCTTCCTGATGCGCTTCACCGACGGCGTGATCTCGCTGCCGCTGTTGCCGCTGCTGATCGTCGTGGCGGCGATCGATCCCCGTAAGCTCGGCATCCCGGCGGAGATCGCGCAGTCCGAGACCTTCTCGCTCTACCGCATCGTCGTCATCGTGGCGTTGACCGGCTGGACCACGGTGGCGCGGCTGGTGCGCGCCGAGACGCTGTCGCTCAAGGCACGCGACTTCGCGCGGGCGGCGCAGGCGCTGGGCGCGCGGCCCGAGCGCATCATGTTCCGCCACATCCTGCCCAACGCCGCAGGCTCACTGATCGTGGCCACCACCATGTCGGTCGGCGCGCTGATCCTGCTCGAATCGACGCTCTCCTTCCTCGGCCTCGGCATCCAGCCGCCGGCCGCGAGCTGGGGCAACATGCTGACCGGCGCGCAGGAGCTCCTGCAGGAGGCACCGATACTGGCGCTGTGGCCCGGCCTGCTGATCTTCCTGACCGTGATCGCCTTCAACTTCCTGGGCGACGGGCTGCAGGACGCCCTCGACCCCCGTAGCGAGAGACGCTGATGACCACGACCAGGACGACGGACTTCTCCGCCATGAGCCGCCTCTCGGCCGACATCGACCTCGATGCCGAGGGCAAGGCCACCGGCTTCGTGCGCGTGCCGCACTCGGTACATCGCTCGGCCTATGGCTGGATCCCCATTCCCATCGTGCGCATCAAGAACGGCGAAGGCCCGGACGTGCTGATGCAGGCGGGCAACCACGGCGACGAGTGGGAGGGCCAGATCGGACTCGGCAACCTGATCCGCAGCCTCGAGCCCAAGGACATCAAGGGGCGGCTGGTGATCCTGCCCTCGGCCAATTTCCCGGCGGCCATGGAGGGCCGCCGCACTTCGCCGATCGACGAGGGCAACCTCAACCGCTCCTTCCCCGGCGACGCCGACGGCACGATCACCCAGCAGATCGCCTACTGGATCGAGCACGCCCTGCTGCCGGGCTTCGACTACGCCTTCGACTTCCACTCCGGCGGCAGCTCGCTCACCTACATCCCGTCCGCACTGGCGCCGCGCCATCCCGATGCCGCGCGCATGGAGAAGGTCGTGGGCCTGCTCGAGGCCTTCGGCGCACCGGTGAGCTACATCGCGGCGGCACCGCAGGGCGGCGGCCGCACCTTCACCTCGGCCTCGTTCCGCCAGGGCGTGATCGGCATGGGCACCGAGCTGGGCGGCGGCGGCCTTGTGACGCCGCATTCGCTCAAGGTCGCCGAGGACGGCATGCGCCGCGTGCTGGCCCATGTCGGCCTGCTGCAGGGCAAGGTGCCGGCGCCCACGCCGACCCGCCTCACCGAAATCGGCGGCGACGACTATTACGTCTATGCCTCGGAAGGCGGCCTGTTCGAGCCCTTGGTCGAGCTGGGCGACGAGGTGAAGGCCGATCAGCCGGCCGCCCGCATCCATTTCCACCACACGCCGTGGCGCGAGCCGGACGTCGTCACGTTCAAGCGGGCGGGACTGGTGCTCTGCAAGCGCGTGCCGGCCCGTTGCGAGCGCGGCGACTGCCTCTTCCATCTCGCGACGGACCTCGCGGACTGACCGCATTCCGGCACACATATTGTGCCACTCGGTGTTCCGCTGCCTGTGCCACGGACCGCGGCCAATCGCCTGAAGTGAAAGGGAAATCCAGACCCGACGGGCTGTGCCGCCCGGACCGTCCGCCTCGCCCGATGGGTGTGCCTCCGCCCATGGCCGAAACGCCCCCGATGCACCCACGAAAAACGCCCGCCGGATCTCTCCGCGGGCGTCTCCCATCATAGGCTTTTTCCTAGCACAAACCTGCTGAACCTGTCAAATCCCGTCAGGCGCCCCGGCAGCTCCGGCAGGAGAGCCTGGAGGCGGTCCGGCGCCCATCCTGGCGCGGCCGGACCACGGCATGGCCGCAGGCCGAACAGCCGTCGATCTCGAAGTCGATCCAGTCGGTCGGGTCGCCGCAGGCCTCGCAGGGCAGGCCACGCCGCGACTCGATGTGGCCGAAGCCCGGCGCCCCGCAGCTCGGGCAGAGCCGCTGCAGGCGCTTGGCGAGCTTCCACGACAGCGCCCGCACCACCTTCATGCGCAGCGGGTTGCGGTGCGCGCGCATGTCGGTGACGAGCACGGCCATCCCGTCGTCGGACTTCCCGGCCTCGCGGTTCATCGCGGCGATGACCTCCTCCTCGGAGGAGAGGCCCTTGACCGGATGGTCCCAGTTGCTGCTGCAGATCACGAACACGCCGTACTCGGGAAAGCCCATCGACCTCAGCACGATCGGGACCGACGGGTCGCCGGCCTTGAAGCGCAGCAGCTTCCAGTTGGTGCGGTGGGTCGCGAGCGTCTCGAACAGACGCACGCCGCGGCGGCGATCGACGAAGGCCATGACCTCGACGCCGCTCGCGGTCAGCGGCAGGCGGTCGATCGGACCGTAGCTGCCCTCGCTGGCGATGGCGCAGTCGACGTCCATGGTCCGGAACACGAGCTCGGCCTTGATCAGGGAGGTCTCGACCAGCGTGTCGGGCCGCGGCACCTCGCCGGAGAAAGTGCCCAGTACGTCGGTATCGAGATCCGCCACCGGCACCACGTCCGCGCCCAGCACGCGCCGGAACGCCGGCGCGACCGCCCGCTCCTTGGCGTGCATCGTGGCGAGGCCGATCCGCCGGCCGGCGTAGGGATGTCCGGACGACACGACGGGCCGAGCGAGGGTGTCGATGATCGCTACTCCGCCGCCTGCGGCAGCGCCTGCCGGGAAAGTTGCTGCTCGACCAGGGTCGCCCAGTACGAGGCGCCGATCGGCAGGATCTCGTCGTTGAAGTCGTAGCCCGGGTTGTGGACCATGCAGCTTCCTGCGCCGTCGCCGTTGCCGATCCAGATGTAGCAGCCCGGCTTCTTGAGCAGCATCCAGGCGAAGTCCTCGCTGCCCATGGCGGGCGTCGGGTTGCGGTTCACATTGTCCGGACCGACCAGCGCGGAGGCGGCCCTGGCCGCGAACTCGGTTTCCTGTTCGGAGTTCACGGTCGCAGGATAGCGGCGCTCGTAGCGCCACTTCGTCACCTCGGCGCCGAAGCCCGCCGCGACGTTGCGCGCGACCTGCTCGATGCGCTTCTCGATCATGTCCTGCACCGGCTTCTTGAAAGTGCGGACGGTGCCGCGCAGCACGCACTCCTGCGGGATGACGTTCCAGGTGTCGCCGGCATGGATCTGCGTCGTCGAGACGACCGCCGTGTCCATCGGGTCGACGTTGCGCGCCACGATCGACTGCAGCGCCGTCACGATGTGCGAGCCGACCACCACCGGGTCGATGCCGTGATGCGGCATCGCGCCGTGCGCGCCGACGCCCTTCACCACCACCTCGAAGATGTCGTAAGCCGCCATCATCGGGCCGGGGCGGACGGCGAAGCGGCCGACCGGGATGCCCGGGATGTTGTGCATGCCGTAGACGCCTTCGACCGGGAACTTCTCGAACAGCCCCTCCTCGACCATCACGCGGCCACCGCCCTCGTTCTCCTCGGCCGGCTGGAAGATGAAGTAGACCGTGCCGTCGAAGTTCCTGGTCTCGGCCAGGTACTTCGCCGCGCCCAGCAGCATCACCGTGTGGCCGTCGTGGCCGCAGGCGTGCATCTTGCCGGGGATCGTCGACTTGTGGGCGAAGTCGTTGGTCTCGTGAACGTCGAGCGCATCCATGTCGGCGCGCAGGCCGATCGCCCGCTTGGAGCTGCCCGACCGCAGCACGCCGACCACGCCGGTCTTGGCCAGCCCGCGATGCACCTCGATGCCGAAGCTCTTCAGCTTCTCCGCCACCACGTCGGCGGTCCGCACTTCCTCGAAGGCGGTTTCCGGATGGCTGTGGATGTCATGGCGCCACGCGGTCATGTCCTTGTGGAACGAGGCAATGCGGTTGATGACCGGCATCAAAATCTCCAAAAGAATGTGGTCGAGGATGGTACGGATACCCCATATGGGGTCAAGCGTCGCAGTCATGCGTCGGCGCACATCACCCGGCCTGCTGAAAGGCTGAACCTTGCTGGGGGCGCGCCACTCCAGTGGCGCGTCAAGCCTTGAACCGGGCGCTGCCGAATTGCCAAGCCCTTGGATCGTTCGCCAACCCGGCCTTAACCGGATTTTGGTCGATGTATTCTTCCGTGGCTGCAAAATGCCGCTCGTCCCGAATGAACCGATCCCAGTACTCGGTTTGCCAGAATTCTCCTTCTCGCTTCAAAAACCGATTGGCATGCCGTGCAGTGAATCTCTTCCATGAGCCAACCGTAGTGCCCAGCGGGACGCCGGAAAGCACCGTAAACAGGACGTGGACATGGTTGGGCATGATCGTCCACGCGTGTAAACGGTAGCGCGCGCCGTCAAATTCAAGAAAGGCATCTTCAACTAGCCGGGCAATGGGTTCGAGTTTCAACCAGCAAGCTCCCCACCCTTGATCAAGCATTTCATGACGCAAAGTCTCTCTACGATCCGCGATCGCGAGTCGCTGCATGGCTTCGGCGGACAAGCTATCCGCAAGCCGGAAAGTGACAAACTGAACAACGTCCTCGGAATCGAAATGCGGCAGGTAGTGTCGGGAATACCGGCCCTTATGCGTCATGAATGTAGGCTACCGAGGCATGACATGACGCGCCACTGGAATGGCGCGCCCCCAGCCTATCGGTCGTAGCTGCGTTCCTCGACCGGCAGTCGCCCCTCCTCGATCGCGTGGCAGGCGACGGTGCCGCCCTCGATGGGCAGTGCCTTGGGCCGCTCTGCCTTGCAGCGGTCGTTGGCGAACGGGCAGCGTGGATGGAACGAGCAGCCGGACGGCGGATTGATCGGGCTCGGCACCTCGCCGCCGACCGGGCTGCGCTGGCGGCCGGTCATGTCGAGGTCGGGGATCGTGTCGAGCAGCATCCGCGTGTAGGGGTGCTTGGGCCGCGTGAAGAGCGTCTCGGTCGGCGCCACCTCGACCAGGCGGCCGAGGTACATCACGCCCACGCGCGTGGAGATGTGATAGACGACCGCCAGGTTGTGGCTGATGAACAGGTAGGTGAGCTGCAGGCGCCGCTGCAGGTCGACCATCAGGTTCAGGATCTGCGCCTGCACCGAGACGTCGAGCGCCGAGGTCGGCTCGTCGCACACCAGGAATTCCGGCTCGCTTGCGAGCGCGCGGGCGATCGAGATGCGCTGGCGCTGGCCGCCCGAGAATTCATGCGGATACTTGCGGCCGTCGGCCGGCGTAAGACGCACCTGGCGCAGCAGGTCGCCCACCCGTTTCTCGAGGTCGGCCTTGTCGCTCGACAGGCCGAAGGCGCGGATCGGCTCGGCGATGATGTCGAACACGCGCCAGCGCGGATTGAGGCTGGCGTACGGGTCCTGGAAGATCATCTGCATGCGCCGCCGGAGCGCCGCCATCTCGGCGCCGCTGCGCCGCTGCGACATGTCGTTCCCGTCGAACTCGATGCGGCCGTCGGTCGGCGGGAACAGGCCCACCACCAGACGCGCCACCGTCGACTTGCCGCAACCCGACTCACCCACCAGCGAGAAGGTCTCGCCCTTGGCGATCTCGATGTCGACACCGTCGACCGCCTGCACGATCTGGCGCGGCCGTCGCTCGATGGTGCGCACCAGCCAGGGGGCGGAGACGTCGAAGTAGCGCTTCAGCCCTTCGAGGCGGACGAATTCGCGGGTGCTGCCGTCAGGCATCGACGGCCTCCTTTCGGATCGGCTGCCCGACGCCGCCGCGGTCATGATGCCAGCAGGCCGCGCGACTCGCCCCCGCCACCATCAGCTCGGGCCGCTCGGCCAGGCAGCGCTGGCCCAGCACCGTGCAGCGCGGGTTGAAGGCGCAACCCTTGGGTATCTCGGTGAGACGCGGCATGGCGCCGTCGATCTGGGTCAGCTTGTCATGGCGGACGCCGAGGCTCGGGATCGAGCCCATCAGCCCCTTGGTGTAGGGGTGCTGGGCGTGCTTGACCACGTCGCGCACCGGCCCGATCTCGGCGATCCGGCCGGCATACATCACCGCAACCCGGTCGGCCGTCTCGGCGATCACGCCCATGTCGTGCGTCACCAGCATCACCGCCGTGCCGTGCTCGCGGCAGAGCCGCTTCAGGAGCGCGATGATCTGCGCCTGGATCGAGACGTCGAGCGCCGTCGTCGGCTCGTCGGCCACGATCAGGCGTGGATCGGCGCAGAGCGCCAGCGCGATCACCACGCGCTGACGCATGCCGCCAGAAAACTGGTGCGGATAGTGGTCGATGCGCATCTCGGCGCCCGGGATGCCGACTTCCTTCAGGAGGTCGATGGCGCGCGTGCGGGCGGCCGACGCCGAGAGCGGCTTGTGGGTCTGGATGGTCTCGACGAGCTGGCGGCCCACCGAATAGAGCGGGTTCAGGCTGGTCAGCGGGTCCTGGAAGATGGCGCCGATGCGCGCGCCGCGGATCTTGCGCATCTCCTCGTAGGGCAGGTTGTCGATGCGCCGCCCCTCGAGGCGGATCTCGCCGCCGGCGATGCGGCCGGGCGGTTCGAGCAGGCCGATGATGGCGTTGCCGGTCAGCGACTTGCCGGCGCCGGACTCGCCCACCACGCCCAACACCTCGCCCGGCGCGATGTCGAAGGAGACGTCGTCGACCGCCAGCAGGGTGCCCCGGCGCGTCGGGAACTCGACCCGGAGGTTCCGGACCTCGAGCAGCGGCGGGTTGTTGGATGCGGCGGCCATCGGGTCGATTCTATCGCAATTTCGGGTTGAGGGCGTCGCGCAGCCAGTCGCCCAGAAGATTGACCGCCAGCACGAGCGCAGCCAGCGTGATGCCGGGGAACACCGTGATCCACCAGTCGCCCGACTGCAGCACCTCGTTCCCGAGCCGGATAAGCGTGCCGAGCGAGGGCTCGGTCGACGGCAGTCCGACGCCCAGGAACGACAGCGTCGCCTCGGTGATGATGGCGAGGCCGAGATTGATGGTGGCGATCACCAGCACCGGGCCGGTGACGTTGGGCAGGACGTGACGCACCATAATCAGCACCGGCGAGAGGCCGATCACGCGGGCAGCCTGCACGTATTCCTTGTTCTTCTCGACCATGACCGAGCCGCGCACGGTGCGGGCGTACTGGACCCAGAAGCTGAGGCCGATCGCGCCCACGATCACGAACAGCGCGATTTCGTCGTGGCGCTTCACCGAGATCACGGTGCGCACGATGCCGTCGATCAGCAGCGCGACCAGGATCGCCGGGAAGGTGAGCTGCACGTCGGCCACCCGCATGATCACCGCGTCGATCGTGCCGCCGAAATAGCCGCTGACCAGGCCCAGCGTGATGCCGATCAGCATCGCCACCACGACCGAGGCGAATCCGACGACCAGCGAGAGGCGCGTGCCGTACATGATCGACGACAGGATGTCCCTGCCCTGGTCGTCGGTGCCGAGCGGGAAAGTCCAGTCGCCGTCGGCCGAGATCAGGACCGGCGGCTTCAGCCCGTCGCTGAGGCTGAGCGTCGCCGGGTCGAACGGCGTGTGCGGCGCCAGGATCGGTGAGAGGAAGGCAACGGCGACGATCAGGACGGTGACGATCGCGGCGGCGATCGTCATCGGCGAGGACTTGAAGCTCCACCAGATGTCGCTGTCGGTGAAGCGGTGCAGCCAGCCGGACTGCGTGGTCGACGTCGCCATGTCAGTGCCCGCCCATGTCAGTGACCACCCATGTCAGTGACCACC
>CAYQAY010000105.1:0-4034 GCA_964415585.1 uncultured Reyranella sp. | reverse complement strand
CCCATGTCAGTGACCACCCATGTCAGTGACCACCGGCGCGCGCCACGCCACCGCCGCGCAGGCGTGGATCGACGGCGAAGTAGAGAAGATCGACCGTGAGGTTGATCAGGACGAACAGCAGGCCGATCAGCAGCAAGTAGGCCGCCATCACCGGGATGTCGGAGAACTGCACCGACTGGATGAAGAGCTGGCCAACACCCGGCCAGGCGAACACCGTCTCGGTGACGATCGCGAAGGCGATGAGGGCGCCGAGCTGCAGGCCGGTCACGGTGATGACCGGCACCAGCGTGTTCTTCAGCGCGTGGCCGAAGTTGATGGCGCGGTTGGTCAGTCCGCGGGCGCGCGCGAACTTGATGTAATCGGTCCGCATCACCTCGAGCATCTCCGAGCGCACCAGGCGCATCAGCAGCGTGAGCTGGAACAGCCCGAGCGTTATCGACGGCAGGATCAGCGCCTGCAGGCCCTTCACGGTGAGGAAGTTGGTCGTCCACCAGCCGATCTGCACCGTCTGCCCGCGGCCGAACGACGGCAGCCAGTGGAGGGTGACGGCGAAGATCAGAATGAGAAGGATGCCGATCAGGAAGGTCGGCAGCGAGATGCCGATCAGCGAGATCGCCTGCAGCAGCCGGCTGGTCCAGTGCCTGGGATAGAGGCCGGTATAGACGCCCATCGGCACGCCGACGAACAGCGCGAACATGGCTGCGCAGAAGGAGAGCTCGAGGGTCGCCGGCATGCGCTCCAGGATCATGCGGCCGACCGGCTCGGAGGTGCGGTACGACAGGCCGAAATTGCCGCGCGCGGCATTGGCGATGAACTTGGCGAACTGGATGGGTGCAGGATCGTTGAGGCCGAGCTTCTGGCGAAGCTCCTCGCGCTGCTCCATCGTCGTGTCCTGGCCGACCATCGCATTGATCGGGTCGCCGACATAGCGGAACAGGGAAAAGGCCACCAACCCGACCGCCAGCAGGACGGCGATCGATTGCAGGATTCGTCTCAGGATGAAGGCAAGCATCTGATGATTGTCGGCCCGGGGCAGGCCTAGCAGGAAAGACGCCACAACGGAACCGGCCCCGGCTGCGGGTCTTGCAGCCGGGGCCGGTGGCGTCTCGGGTCTACTTCACGTTGACAAAGCGCAGCGGGAACGAGTTGTCCGCCGGTTGGACCAGGTCGACGTTCTTGCGCGCCGCCCACACCACCGCCTGCTGGTGGAGGGGGATGTAGGCGAAGTCGTCGACGTAGAGCTTGGTCGCGTCCTTGATCATGGCGTCGCGCTTGGCCTTGTCGGTCTCCTGCTCCATCGCGTCGGCGAGCTTGTCGACCGCGGGGTTGGAGTAGCCGCCGGCGTTGAACTGGCCCTTCTTGGTCGCCCTGTTCGGGGTCTGGATCAGCGCTTCGAAGACGTTGTGGACGTCGTAGGTCTGCGCCGGCGACCAGCCGAGCATGTAGAAGCTCGTCTCGCCCGGCGACAGGTCCGCCTTGCGCAGGATCTTGGCGAAGTAGAGGTTGCGGGTCTGGGCGCGCAGATTAACCTTCACGCCGATCCGCGCCAGCATCGCCACGACGGCCTGGCAGATCTTCTCGTCGTTGACGTAGCGGTCGTTGGGACAGTCCATGCCGACCTCGAAGCCGTCGGGATAGCCGGCGTCGGCCAGCATCTTCTTGGCTTCCTCCGGCTTCAGCAGCGCCGGGCGCTTGTCGAGGTCCTTCATGTAGCCGTTTATGCCCGGCGCCACCATCAGGTTGGTCGGGAACGACTGGCCGCGCATCACGGTACGCTTGATCGCGTCGACGTCGATCGAGCGGTGGATGGCCTCGCGGACCCTCTTGTCCTTGAAGGGGTTCTTGCCCTTGACGTTCGACTCGAGCAGCTCCGGCCGCTCCTGGTCGAAGCCCAGGAACACGACGCGCGTCTCGGGGCCTTCCAGCACCTTGACGTTGGCGTCCCGCTTGAGGCTCTCGGTGTCGGCCGGCGGCACCTCGTAGGTCATGTCGATGTCGCCCGCCTTCAGCGCCGCGACGCGGGTCGCCGGGTTGGCCACCGGGGTGAAGATCACCTCGGTCAGGTTGTGGACCGGCTTGTCCCACCAGTTGGGATTGGCGACGAGCACCGTGCGCTCGCCGGCCTTGCGCTCCTTCAGCATGAAGGGGCCGGTGCCCATGGCGTTGCGGGTGGCGAAGTTCTCCTCGTTCTTCGTCATGTCCGCCGAATTCACGGCGTTGTTCTTCTCGGCCCATGCCTTCGACATCATGCCGAGGGCGGCCCACTTGTCGGCAAGCAGCGGATCCGGATACTTCGTCGTCACCTCGACGCGCAGGTCGCCGGCCTTCTTGATCTCCTTCACCGAGACGAAGTTCGAGCCCATGTTGGAGCCCGGGCCGTTGGCGCGGTTCAGCGAGAAGACGATGTCGTCGGCGGTCAGCGTCGAGCCGTCGTGGAACTTCACGTTCGGACGGATGTCGAAGAACCAGGTCGTCGGATCGCTCTGTCCCCACTTGGTCGCAAGCGCGGGCTCGAGCTTGAGATCCTTGTCGCGGCGGATCAGCGGGTCATAGATGTTGGAATTGAACGTCAGCAGGAAGGTCTCCTGCCGGGCGTAGGGATCCATCGAGCTGACGTCGCCCGAGTTTGCCCACTTGAAGGTCTTGGCCTCGACCGCCGGCGCGACGGAAAGCGTCGCGCAGGCAAGCGCCGTCATCGCCAGCGACTGCCGCAAATTGAAGTGCATGTTGCTCCACCCTCTCGAAGCGCTGCTGCCGCACGGCCGGACGACCGGTCCCCGACCGGTAGCCTGTGCGCAGGCGCATACCTGACGGCACGTTGCACCGCCTGTGAGGGGCCGTCAATTGCACAAAAAATTTGCATGGCCACATAGAGTGGACATAGGCCTGCGCCCGGTTAGTCTAGCTATTCCCTCGTTTTTCAGCAGGTGCGGCCATGAACGACGTCTCTCGCAGCTTCCGCGGCAATTCGAACGCGTCGCGCGACATCGCACACCATCTGCACCCCTACACCAACTTCCGGAAGCACGAGCAGAGCGGTCCGCTCACCATCGTCCGCGGCCGCGGCGTCTACGTCATGGACGACGACGGCAAGGAGTACATCGAGGGCATGGCGGGCCTCTGGTCGGCCGCGCTGGGCTTCAGCAACGAGCGGCTGGCGACCGTGGCCTACGAGCAGATGAAGCAGCTCCCCTTCTATCACGCCTTCAACCACCGCTCCCACGAGCCCGCGATCAACCTCGCCGAGAAGCTCAAGTCGATGGCGCCGGTGCCGATGTCGAAGGTGTTCTTCGCCAATTCCGGCTCCGAGGCCAACGACACCGTCGTGAAGATGGTGTGGTACATGAACAACGCGCTGGGCCGCCCGAAAAAGAAGAAGATCGTCGGCCGCATCAAGGGCTATCACGGCATCACCGTCGCGTCGGGCAGCCTGACCGGCCTGCCGACCAACCACCGTTCGTTCGACCTGCCGATCCACGGCATCATCCACACGAGCTGCCCGCACTTCTATCGCTTCGGCAAGGACGGCGAGACCGAGGAGCAGTTCGCGACGCGTTGCGCGCAGGAGCTCGAGGAGCTGATCGTCAGGGAAGGCGGCGCCGACGAGGTCGCGGCCATGATCGCCGAGCCGGTGATGGGCGCCGGCGGCGTGATCGTGCCGCCCAAGGGCTACTACGAGAAGATCCAGGCGGTTTGCAAAAAGTACGACATGCTGTTCATCGCCGACGAGGTGATCTGCGGCTTCGGACGAACCGGCAACGTCTGGGGCAGCCAGACCATGGGCATCCAGCCCGACATCCTGACCTGTGCCAAGGCGCTGTCGGCGTCGTTCCTGCCGATCTCGGCGGTGATGATCACCGAGAAGGTCTACCAGGCGCTGATGAGCGAGGCCGAGAAGATCGGCACCTGGGGCCACGGCTTCACCTACTCCGGCCACCCGGTGGCCGCCGCCGTCGCGCTGGAAGCGCAGAAGATCTATGACGAGACCGACCTGTTCGGCCACGCCAAGCGGCTGAGCCCGGCCTTTCGCAAGC
>CAYQAY010000104.1:5838-12334 GCA_964415585.1 uncultured Reyranella sp. | reverse complement strand
CGCGGCGACCGGCAGCGCAACAGCCGCTACGGCAGCCAGAAGTGCCTTCTTCATGTGATCTTCCCCTCGTTCGCTTGCATACAGAGTAATCGGGTGTTGGCGGGCTGAGATCGGTGTCGCCAACTGTTTGCGACTATACACACCACCTCTGGTGCGTCGCAATGGTGGCGGTTCCCTCCGCATCAACTCGGCGGTGCGCTGTGACACTGCCGCAACAGTAGGGGTTTACCGCAACTGCAACCGACCGGCCGCCGGGTCGCCATCCGGCCCCGGACGGCTACTATATATAGCGGCCAGGCCCCCGGCAGCCCGGCTTTTCCAGATCACGACGCGGTAGTGGCATGTCCGCCCGATCCGGGGCGCACGCCGCCGGCAAACTACCCACAATCCCGGCCCCCGGGGCTGGCCTGCTGGCCCCCGACACAATCTCTGGTGTCTGCCGCCCGTTCGCTTTCGCCGGACCCGGCGCCGCAGCGGCGCGCCCCGGAACCCTCGATGTCGTTTCACGATGCAGACGGGGGAGACCGGCCGGCTTTTCACCGCGGCATTTTGGGCGGTAAATCGGCGTTCACCGAACCAGCGGGAGGAACATCATGGGCCAGTACAGCAAGGTCGAGACCGACGGACGGCTGATGGTCGTCACGATCAACCGGCCCGAGGTCTACAACGCCTGCCATCCCATGGCGAACCAGGAGCTGGTCGAGGCGTTCGACGACTTCCAGACCAATCCCGAGCTGTGGGTCGCCATCATCACCGGCGCCGGCGACAAGGCCTTCTGCGCCGGCAACGACCTCAAGTACCACGCCGAGATCCAGGCCAGGACCGGCAAGCGGCCGGTCCATCCGCTGAAAGGCTTCGGCGGCCTCACCAACCGGCACGACCTGGACAAACCCGTGATCGCCGCCGTCAACGGCATCGCCATGGGCGGCGGCTTCGAGATCGCGCTGGCCTGCGACATCATCGTGGCGTCGGACCAGGCGAAGTTCGCGCTGCCCGAGCCGCGCGTGGGGCTCGCCGCCGGCGCCGGCGGCATGCAGCGCCTCTCCCGCATGATCCCGCTCAAGAAGGCGATGGGCATGATGCTGACCGGCCGCCATGTCGGCGCGAAGGAAGGTTACGAGCTGGGCTTCGTCACCGAGGTCGTGCCGCACGCCGAGCTGATGACGGCGGCGAAGAAGTGGGCCGCGCAGATCCTCGAATGCTCGCCGATGAGCGTGCGCGCCACCAAGCAGGTGGTGATGCGCTCGCTCGACGTGCCCTCGCTCGAGATGTCGATGCGCAACCAGACCTACCCCGCCTTCATCGCCATGGCGCAGAGCGAGGACACGGTCGAGGGCCCGAAGGCCTTCGCCGAGAAGCGCAAGCCCGCCTGGAAGGGGCGCTGATAGGGAGTCACCGGTCGGCGACGGCGCGGGAGTCACGATTTCCATGCCAGGCCCTTGATCCTGCGACGAAAACCACCCATCCGTGCGGTCGCCGAAGGAGTCACAGAACGGGACATTTCCGGACGCCCTGGACGCCGACGCCCCGGTCGCACGACATTCCGGAACGAGGGCGGCAGCGATCCGGCGAGAGGATTCGTTTCCTACATATAGGAAGTCGATAGGACTTCGTCAAGCCCTCCCGCGGGCATTGTCGTGGTCCCAGTCGAGCTCGAAGCGGTCGCCCTTCGCCTTCACGTAGGCCGCGTGCGGCGTCGCGAAGTGCGCCGGCATCAGCAATGCGCCTTGCTCCGCGCAGTCGGCCAGCAGCGCGCCGCGGGTCTTGGCGGCGAGATCGCGGTCCTCGCAGAAGCGGCTGTTCCACGTCCACACCGGCACCTGCAGTGGGCTGTGCAGCGCGTCGCCGGGAAACATCGCGCGCTTGCCCTTCGAGTCGAGATCGATGCGGATCTGCCCCGGCGTGTGGCCGGGCGCAGGCTTGAGCGTCAGGCAGCCGCACATCGCATGCTCGCCGCCCGCGACGAACTCCGCCATCTTCGCCTCGACGACCGGCAACACCGAGTCGTTGTAGGTGTTGACCTCGTACTCCGGCGAACCCGACGTCCGCGCCACCTTGGCCCAGTGATCGTGATCGGCCCTCGACATCACGTACTTGGCGTTCGGGAAGGTCGGCACCGACTTGCCGTTCTCGAGCTTGGTGTTCCAGCCGACATGATCGACGTGCAGGTGCGTGCACATCACGAAGTCGATCTCCTCCGGCTGCACGCCGGCTGCGCCCAGATTGTCGAGGTACTTCGTGTCGAGCATGTGGAAGCCCGGCATGCCGGGCCGGTTCTTGTGGTTGCCCGAGCAGGCGTCGACCAGGATCGTGTATTTGCCGGTACGGATCAGCCAGGAATGGATCGACCGCATGAGCCGGCCGCTCTCGGGCTGGTAGTAGGCCGGCGCCATCCAGGGCTCGTGGCTCTTGAAGATCTCCGGCTCGAACTCGGGAAAGAAATCCTTGGCCGGAAAGCCCGGTCCCGAGATCTCCTCGATGCGGGTGACGCGCACCTCGCCGATCTGACGGTCCTGCATGAATGCCTCGCCGTTGCGGGCGCAACTGTGGCCCGCTGCCAGTCTAGGGGGCCGCCGGCCTCTCGTCGCGCACGATGCGGCCGTCCACCATGGTGAGGATGCGGTCGGCGAGGCCCAGGATGCGGTTGTCGTGCGTCACCATAAGGGTGGTCGTACCGCGCGCCCGCGCCAGCCGCTTGAGCAGCGCCACCACCTCGTGGCCGCTGTCCTTGTCGAGCGCCGCCGTGGGCTCGTCGGCGAAGACCACGTCGGGGTTGCCGACCAGCGCGCGGGCGATGGCCACGCGCTGCTTCTGGCCGCCCGACAGGTTGGCCGGCAGGTAGGTCGCGCGGTCGCCGAGACCGAGCAGCGCCAGCATGTGCGCGGCGGCCTCGTCGCGCCGGGCTTCGGGCACGCCCTCGTGCACGTCGAGGCCCATGCGCACGTTCTGGTGCGCGGTCAGGCTGTCGTGCAGGTTGTGCGCCCGAAAGATGAAGCCCAGCCGGCGGCGGCTCTCGACGAGCCGGTCAGCGGTCGCACCGCGCAGCTCCCGACCGAGCAGCCGCACGCTGCCGTCCTGCACCTCGCGCAGACAGCCCAGGAGGGTGAGCAGCGTCGTCTTGCCCGAACCCGAGGCGCCCATCAGCATGACGAGCTGGCCGGCCGCCACCGTCAGGTCGACGTCGAACAGCGCCTGCTTGCGCGCGTCGCCCTCGCCGAACCAGTGGTTGAGCCCCGACGCCACGATCGGCGATTCTTCCCCTCCCCGCAGATGCGCGATCGCCGATGCGGTTCCCACGGGCCTTCTCTCAGAACAGGTCGGCGGGATCGGCGCGCTCCAGCCGGCGCGTGGCGATCGCGCCCGACAGCGTGCACATGGCGAGGGTCCCCGCCAGCACGAGCAGCGGCCGCGTTCCCGGCATGGTGATCGGCAGGCCGGTGGTGGCGGCGATGACCTGATAGAGCAGCAACGCGATCGCCAGTCCCGGAACGAAGCCCAGCACCGCCAGCACCAGCGCCTCCTCGAACACGATGCCGAGGAAGAAGCCGCGTCCGTAGCCGATCGCCTTGAAGGTCGCATACTCGCGCAGATGGTCGGCGACGTCGCTCGACAGCACCTGGTAGACGATGATGACGCCCACGAGTACGCCGATCACGATGCCGAAGCCGAACACGATGCCGATCGGCTTCTGCGTGGTCTGGAACCTCTGGTCGCTGGCCACCGCCTCGCCCACGGTGCGCACGACGGTGTCGGAGGCCGGCAGCGCCGCGCGCAGCCGCTCGACCACGGCCGCGGCCGGCACGCCGGGCTCCGCCCGCACGAAGATCAGGTTCGGCGCGCCCGGCACGCGGCGCCGGAACAGGCGCAGGAACGTCTGGTCGGAGACGACGAGGTAGCCGTCGGCGGAGAAGCCGCCGCCGATCTCGAAGGTGCCGACCACGGTGAGGAACCGGTTGTTGGCCTCGAACCGGTACGGCCGGCCGGCGTCGATCGAGGGAAACAGGTCCTTCGGGACGTTGCGCGTCCTGCGGTCGATCAGGGCGGTGTCGTTGAGCTTCAGCCGGTCGAGTTCGGCGTCGATGTCGGCCGAACGGAACGCCCGCGCCGAAGGGTCGATGCCGAAGACGTCGAGTGTGCGGATCGTGCCGTCGGGCTGCTTCCAGTCGAGGCGGTTGTAGTAGACCGCGGTGGCCGCCGCCACGCCGGGCACGGCGAGCGTCTGGTAGAGACGCTGGCGCGGCAGCGGGCTGCCGTCGGACAGGGTGTTGGCGTCGGACGCCGCGACCAGGATGTCGGCGTCCATCATGCGGTACGGCAGGCCGATGCTCTCGATCAGCGCGCCGAGGAAACCCAACTGGACGAAGATCAGGATGTTCGCGAAGGCGACGCCGGCCAGCGCCGCGAGAAGCCGGGTGCGCTTGTGCGTGAGCTGCAGCCAGCCGATCGGCAGGCGGCCCAGCAGACGCTGCAGCGCCCGCGAGAGGAGTCGCGTCACGGCGGTCGCCTCATCGGGCGCGGCCAGCCTCGATGCGGGCCGTGACCTGCAGGTTGGTGAAGGGCCGCGCGATCGCCGTCGAAGCCTGATCGAGATCGACATAGACCTTGACCACCCGGGCGTCGGTGTTGGCGGCCGGCGTCGTCTCGGTGAGCGTCTGCCGCCCGACCTCGAGCCCGATGCGCGTCACCTTGCCCTGCAACGGCTTCGGCAGCGCATCGGCGGTGATCGTCACCGGATCGCCGACCGCGACGGCGCCGATCAGGGTCTGGTAGATCTCGATCTCGGCCATCATCTGGTCGATGTTGCCGAAGGTCATGATGCCCTGGGCGCCGGGCTTCTCGCCTGCGCGGGCGTTGATGGTGAGGACCGTGCCGTCGAGCGGCGCGCGGATGTAGGCCTTCTCGAGATCGGCCTCGGCGCGGGCGAGATCGGCCTTCGCCGACTCGACGTTGCGCGTCGCTAGCACGACGTCTGCCTGGGTATCCATGTCGGCGACGTCGAAGCGTGCCAGCGTCGCTTTGGCCTTGGCCACCTCCTGCAGGGCCTGGTCGCGCAGCGCGCGCTTCAGGTCGAGCGACGATCTGGTGTAGACGCCGCGCGCCACCAGGTCGGCCGCGCGCTCGAACTCGACCTGGGCGTTCGCGCTGGCCGCCTCCGCCTTGGCGAGCAGCGCCCGCGCCTCGTCCCGGCTGGCGACCGCCTGCTCGCGGACCTGGCGCAGCGCCGCCTCGCGCGCAGCGACGACGCCGCGCGCCGCCTCGACAGCGGCGGCCAGCGTGCGCTCGTTGTCGAGGACCGCCAGCACCGCGCCCTTCTGCACCTTCTCGCCTTCGACCACGGCCAGGCTCGCGATCCGCGCGTCGCCGGCCCCGAACGGCGGGGCGATGACGCGGATGTCGCCGAGCGGCAGCAGCCGGCCGAGGCCGGCAACGATGCGGACCGCCGATCCCGCAGCGCCGGTCGCGGGCTCGGGCGTCCGTCGATCGACCGGCACGGCGATCGGCGTCGAAGTGCCGGCGCCCGGCTGCAGGTCGAGCAGGCGCATCAGCTTCTGCAGGCCGGGCGGCTGGAAGTAGAGGCCGACGAAGCCGCCGAACGCGACGAGCAGCATCGCGATGGGGATCACATGCAGGCGGCGCAGCCAGATCCGCCAGGCCGGGATCGGTCGCACGTCGACCACCGGCGGCCTCCGGTCGACGACCAGTCGCGGCAGGCCATCCCCCACAAGGGCGGTGGAGGCAGCGGCCGCATCCGGCGACGGCGGAGGCTGGAGGGTCATCGGTCGTTCCGGTCTCGCCCGGCTCCTGTTGCATGATAATGACTTTTAGGTCATTGAAGGAATTTTCAGCGAACCGCAAGAGCCATGAACGACACCACCACGGCGCCCAGGCGCCGCCGCCGCAAAGAGGCCCGGCCGTCCGAGATCATCGAGGCGGGCCTGGCGGCATTCGCCGAGAACGGCTTCGCGGCCACCAAACTGGAGGACGTGGCGCGACGCGCCGGAATCGTGAAGGGCACGATCTATCGCTACTTCGACAGCAAGGATGCGTTGTTCGAGGCCGCCCTGAAGGCGCGCCTGACGCCGCTGATCGGCGAGATCGAGCGACTCGTCGGGACCTTCCCCGGATCGTCCACCGAGCTGCTGCAGCTGGTGATGCGGGCTGCGTACGGCCGCATGTTCCAGCCCGACGCCCAGGCGCTGATGCGGATCATCATCTCGGAGGGCCGCCGCTTTCCGGCGATCACCGAGCTCTACCATCGCGAGACGGTCTCCAAGGGCCGCCGCATGATCGCGGCCATCGTGGCCCGCGGCGTGGCCCGCGGCGAGTTCCGCGCCGGCGCCGCCGCCGACCTGCCGATCGTGGTCATGGCGCCCGTCATCATGGCGGCGGTGTGGAAGATGACCTTCGAGCCCTTCGACCCGCTCGACCTCGAGAAGTTCGCCGACGCTCACGCCGATCTGGCGCTCAACGGCATCCTGGCGCGAACCCCGCCCGC
>CAYQAY010000104.1:0-5738 GCA_964415585.1 uncultured Reyranella sp. | reverse complement strand
GCGGCGCGCGGCATCGACTTGCGGAAGAAGCCGAAATGGCCGACCGCGTCGGTGCCGAGATCGGCCGGCGCGAGATGCCGCCGCTCGACCGCGGCGTTCGGATAGTAGGGGGCCAACGCCTCGACGGCGGCGAGCGGCGCGATCGGATCGTCGGTGAAGCTCATCCAGCGCAACGGGAAGGCGACGTCGCGGTTGAAAGGCCGCAGCGGCGAACCGTCGGCGGCGCAAACATAGTGCGGCGAGCGGCCCCAGCGCGCCCAGCTCCGCGCCACGTTCTTGGGCAGGTCGGCGGTGCCGATCCATGCGCCCGGAAATCGCCCCGTGAGCGCGGTGAGGCCCGGGATCAGCAGCCACCACAGCGCCAGCATGCGCAGCCGCCGCTTGCCGGCGGGCCAGTGCCGCCAATGGCCGCTCTGCGTGCACACCAGCACGGCGGCGGAGAGTTCGCCGATATTGTCGGCGAGCCCCAGCACCTGGCCACCGAAGGAATGGCCGACCACGGCGCGTCGAGCGCCGGGCGCCAGCGCCGCGAGGTGGTCGATCATCGACGCCTGGTCGATGCCGCCCCACTGCTCCATCGTCGCGGCCTCGGGCTTCTCCGACTGGCCGATGCCGCGATAGTCGTAGGTCAGCACCGCGAAGCCGCGCGTGGCCAGATGCTGCGCGAAGGCGCCGTAGAACTGCCGCGGGATCCCGGTGCCGCTGTTCACCAGTACGGCGATGCCGTTGGGCGACGCGGGCTCGAAGAAGGTGGCGGCGAGCCTGGTCCCGTCTCGCGCGGCAAGAGTGAGGTCGAGCATGACACACGTATCCGCCCGCCTGCAAACGACGACAAACGCATTGCCCGGCGGTTGCCGTGAATGACGTTCAGCCCACCCCGTTCAACCGGCGGCGCGATGCGGTGCGAAGAGAATGATGCCGGCGCCGACCAGGCAGACGATCGCGCCGGTGACGTCCCAGCGGTCCGGCCGCGTGCCCTCGATCGCCCACAGCCAGACCAGCGTCGCCACGATGTAGATGCCGCCGTAGGCCGCGTAGGCGCGGCCGGCGGCGTCGGTATCGATGAAGGTGAGCAGCCACGCGAAGACGATCAGTGCCGCCACGCCCGGCACGATCCACCAGGGCGAGGCGCCGAGACGCAGCCACGCCCAGAAGGCGAAGCAGCCGGCGATCTCGAGGAACGCCGCACCGACATAGGCGGCGACCGACTTCATGCGTCCTTCATGGCGGAAAGCTCGGCCTGCATCCAGCGGCGCAGCGCCCGGATCGCGGGCAGGCCGCGATCCTGCGGACGGCAGACGAACCAGATCTGGCCGCGCGTCGGTACGGCGGGCCCGAGCTTCACCAGCGCGCCCGAGGCGATCTCGCTGTCGACCAGCGGCTCGAAGGCGAGCGCGATGCCCAGCCCGTGCGCGGCGGCACGCAACGCCTGGCCCATGCCGTCGAGCTGGATGCTCTTCTGTCCTCCCTGGACGCCGGGGCGCTCGAAGGCCTCGGGATCGAGGCCCGCGCCTTCCGCCCACTCCGACCACGAGGCGCCGAACGGCGAGACGCGGACCTGCGGCGCGCGCACGAGGTCGGCCGGCGTGCGCAGGCGGAGGCGCTTCACCAGCGCCGGCGCGCCGACCGGCACGGCGGCGAGATCCATCACCTTCTCCGCCGCGACGCCGGGAAAGTGGCCGTCGCCGTAGCGCATCGCGACGTCGATCAGGCCCGCCTCCATGTCGGCCATGCGCATGCTCGCCTCGACCTGCACCTCGATCTCGGGATGCTGGGCGATGAACTGGCCGATGCGCGGCAGCAGGAAGTGGGTGGCGAAGATCGGCACCGCCGAGACGCGCAGCCGGCGCGAGCCGGCGCCCTGGCGCGCCAGCGCGCGGGCGAGATCGCCGAAGGCGCGGCCGGTGGTCGAGGCGAGCGCATGACCGGCCGGCGCCAGCACGACGCCGCGCGGCCCGCGCTCGAACAGCTTGGCGCCGAGCTGGCGTTCGAGGCCTGCGATGCGATGGCTGATCGCCGACGAGGTGACGTGGAGCTGCTCCGCCGCGGCCTTGAACGAGCCGGTGCGCGCGGCCAGCTCGAACGCCTGCAGCGCGAGCAGGTCGCGCGCCGTGAGCGCTACCTCGTCCTGAGGAGCGGCCCGCAGGGCCGCGTCTCGAAGGACGGGCAAAGGGCGAGGTTTGTGGCCCATGCTTCGAGACGCTCGCTCTGCTCGCTCCTCAGCATGAGGTTGGTGGAATGGTCAGGAAGACTCAGAACGCCTCGGCCGGCAGCGCCATCAGGGTCGAGGCGCCGGCCTTGATCTGATGGTTGAGCGCCACGGTCTGCGGCAGCACGCGCGCCATGTAGAAGCGCGCGGTGGCGATCTTGGCCTCGTAGAAGGCGTTGTCGTTGCCGGCGGCCAGTCCCTTGTGCGCGGCGACGACGATGCGGTTCCACATGAAGGCCATCGCGGTATAGGCCATCAGGCGCAGCAGGTCGGTCGCCGCCCCGCCCGCCTCGTCCGGGTTCTTCATGGCGTTCTGCATCAGGAACAAAGCGGAGTCCTGCACGCGGCCCAGCGCCTTCTCGAGCGGCTCGACGAACTCCTTCATCTTCTCGTCGGCCTTGTGCTGGGCGACGAAGCCCGAAATCTCGCCGAGCAGCCGCTGCGCGGCGCGGCCGCCCTTCATCGGCAGCTTGCGGCCGACCAGGTCGAGCGCCTGGATGCCGTTGGTGCCCTCGTAGAGCTGGGTGATGCGGGCGTCGCGCACGAGCTGCTCGACGCCGTTCTCGCGGATGAAGCCGTGACCGCCCCAGGTCTGCACCGCGAGGTTGGCGCACTCGCTGCCCATGTCGGTGAAGTGCGCCTTGATGATCGGCGTCAGCATCTGGATGAGGTCGTCGGCGGCCTCGCGCACCGTCGCGTCGGGATGGCTGTGCGCCTCGTCGATCAGCATGCCGACCCACAGCGAGAGCGCACGCGCGCCCTCGGTGAAAGACTTCTGGATCATCAGCATGCGCCGCACGTCGGGATGCACGATGATGGGATCGGCCGGGCCGGCGGCGTTCTTCGGGCCGGTCAGCGAGCGGCCCTGCAGGCGGTCGCGCGCGTAGGCGACGGCGCTCTGGTACGCGGTCTCGGCGATGCCCAGCCCCTGCATGCCGACGCCGAGGCGGGCGGCGTTCATCATCACGAACATCGCCGGCATGCCCTTGTTCGGCTCGCCGACCAGCCAGCCGGTCGCACCGTCGAGGTTCATGACGCAGGTCGCGTTCGCCTTGATGCCCATCTTGTGTTCGATGGCGCCGCAGCGGATGCCGTTGCGCTCGCCCACGGAACCGTCGGCCTTCGGGATGAACTTCGGCACGAGGAACAGCGAGATGCCCTTGGTGCCGCCCGGCGCGTCCGGCAGGCGCGCCAGCACGAGATGGAGGATGTTCTCGGCGAGGTCGTGCTCGCCGGCCGAAATGAAGATCTTGGTGCCGGTGAGCTTGTAGCTGCCGTCGGCCTGCGGCTCGGCCCTGGTGCGCAGCATGCCGAGATCGGTGCCGCAATGGGGCTCGGTCAGGCACATCGTGCCGGTCCAGGTGCCGTCGGTGAGCTTGGGCAGGTACTTCTTCTTGAGGTCGTCCGAGCCGTGGCGCGACAGCGCCTCGTAGGCGCCGTGACTCAAGCCCGGATACATCGCGAAAGCCTGGTTCGACGCGGTGAACATCTCCTGCAGGGCGAAGCCCACCGTGGCCGGCAGGCCCTGGCCGCCGAACTCCGGATCGCAGGTCACGGCGGTCCAGCCGCCCTCGGCGAACTGCCGGTAGGCTTCCTTGAAGCCCTTGGGCGTGCGCACCACGCCATTCTCGTAGTGGCAGCCTTCCTCGTCGCCGCTGCGGTTCAGCGGGAACAGCACGTTCTCGCAGAGCTTGGCCGCTTCCTCGACGATGGCGTGGATGGTGTCCGGAGTCGCCTCCTCGTAGCCCGGCAGCTTGGCGAGCTTCGAGACGTCGAGCACTTCGTTCAGGACGAACTGGATATCCTTGATCGGTGCCTTGTAGACGGCCATCGTTTCCTCCTCAGTCGGCTTGCGGGTCCACGCCGCGCTGCCGGAGCTCGGCGCTGACCTGGGCTTCCACTTCCTTGAAATCGTTGATGTGCTGGTCGAGATCGGCGCGCCTGCGCTCGAGATCGGCGATGTGGAGCTGGCTGCGGCGCAAGAGCTCGCGCATCTGCTGTACGCCGGTGCGGTCGACCTGGTAGAGGTCGAGCAGCTCGCGGATCTCGGCGAGCGAGAAACCCAGCCGCTTGCCGCGCAGGATCCAGCCCAGCCGCGTGCGGTCGCCGGCGCTGTAGAGGCGCGTCGTTCCCTGGCGGCGCGGCTTGATCAGGCCCTCGTCCTCGTAGAAGCGGATCGTGCGCGGCGTGATCGCGAACTCGCGCGACAGTTCGGCGATGCTGTAGATGCGCTGCGGGTCGCGCGGCTGAGCGCCCTTGGCCGGGGATGATACGGCGACGGACATGATGGAGAAGTGTTAGTTGACGTTTACGTAAACGTCAAGAAACCCGCGATGCCGGGAGCCACCGCGCTCAGACCGCGGTCAGAACAGATTCACCAACGTAAGCCCCAAGCCGAACATCAGCGAGAACGCGACCACGACGGAGAATGCCGACGAGGCCGCGTAGGACTTCGTGAGCAGGGGAATGTATCCGCGAAGGCCGAGCCATAGTGCGACGATCCCGGACGCGAGCACGGCGACCCCGATCAACAGCATCCCATCGTCTCCTTCGTTGATGAGCCTGGAGGCAAGAACGTGCCGGGCGGCGACGGCCTCGTGCACGACACCATCGGGATGTTCACAGGCGAAGAACCGCGTGCGAATGCGCTCCCGGAGCGAGCGACTCCCGGGCCTGCGGCCTCTCTCGAGATCAGGTGAGAAGACTGGATTCGCGACGAGCGAAACGGGGCCAGGGACATGAGCGGCGCACGCATGACGCGCGGCGGCCCGACCAGCGCAGTTCCCTGTCATCGCCCGATGCGACGAACACCCAATTGCACACTAACTGAATCGCATATCGAATACAACCGCGCTTCCCCTCCTCCCGCGCGATCGCGGGTCCGAGCACCATCGGCGAAGCGCCCGTCACGACGACCGGCGAGTGGACCAAGCCGTTGAATTCAATGGAGTTCGGTGGCAAGGCCATCGCACGTAACCGTCATGCATGAACGGATGGGAGCCCGATGGCGATCTACCAGCTGAACGACCGCGTCCCGGTCATCCCGAAGTCCTGCTACATCGCGGAGGAAGCCACGATCATCGGCTCGGTGATCCTGGGCGAGCGGGTGAACATCTGGTTCGGCGCGGTGCTGCGCGGCGACAACGAGCCGATCGTGATCGGCGACGACAGCAACATCCAGGAACTCTGCGTGCTGCACACCGACCCCGGCGCGCCGCTCACCGTCGGCCGCAACGTGACGGTCGGCCACCAGGTGATGCTGCACGGCTGCACGATCGGCGACGGCTCGCTGATCGGCATCCAGGCGGTGGTGCTGAACAAGTCGGTGATCGGCAAGGACTGCCTGGTGGGCGCCGGCGCCGTGGTCACCGAGAACAAGAGCTTCCCCGACCGCTCGGTGATCTTCGGCTCGCCGGCCAAGGTCGTGCGCGAGCTCAACGAGGAGAACGCCGCGCGCCTCGCCATGAGCGCGGAGAGCTACGTGAAGCGCGGCCAGAACTACAAGGCGAACCTGAAGCGCATCGGCTAG
>CAYQAY010000103.1:0-12499 GCA_964415585.1 uncultured Reyranella sp. | reverse complement strand
CGCGGAAAGCGCCAGCCTAGGCTTTTTCCTACCATATTCCTGCTGAACCTGCAACACCATCGACGCATGGCTCCTCGGCGCGCGCGCATGGATGCTGGCAGTGCCTGCAGTCCAGGCCCGCCGCCAGAGTCGCAGATCGGCGACCGCGGTGGCCGGGACCGCCCCGACTCCCTAGCCCGACATGGTCAGTTTCGGCAGGAAGGTCACGATGCCCGGGAACAGCGTGAACAGGCCGATGCAGGCGAAGTCCATGAGCACGAACGGCCAGACGTTGCGGAAGATCGCCTGGAGCGGGATGTCGGGCCGCACACCGCTCACGACGTAGCAGTTCAACCCGACCGGCGGCGTGAGGAGGCCGACCTCGACCATCTTCACGACGATGATGCCGAACCAGATCGGATCGAAGCCGAGCTTGGTCATCACCGGAAAGATCACCGGCAGGGTGAGGAGCAGCATGCCGATGCCGTCCATGAACATGCCGAGCACCGTGTAGAGGACGATGACGAACAGCAGGACCAGGTAGGGCGAGACGCCGATGGCCACGATCCAGTCGGAGAAGGAGCTCGAGACGCCGGCGAAGGCGAGGAAGCGCACGAAGATCAGCACGCCCCAGATGATCGAGAAGATCATCACCGTGAGCTTGACCGTGTCGAGCAGCGACTCGAGGAGGCCGCGGCCGGTCAGCGAGCGCTTGAGGAGCGCCATGCAGAACACGATGAAGGCGCCGAGCGCACCGACCTCGGTCGGCGTCGCCCAGCCGGTGTACATGCCGCCGATCACCGCGCCGATCACGAAGACGATGGGCAGCGCGTCGGGCAGGGTCACGAAACGCTCGCGCCACGGAATGCCGTGCACCGACTGGCCGAGCGCGGGATTGAGCTTGAAGCGGACCACGATGATGGCGGCATAGAACACGGCGGAGATGACGCCGGGGATGAAGCCTGCCATCAGCAGGCCGCCGATCGAGGTCTCGGTGATGATGCCGTAGACGACCATGATGGCCGACGGCGGGATCAGCGAGGCGAGCGTGCCGCCCGCCGCGACGACGGCGGCGGCGATGCCGGGCTGGTACTTGAAGCGCAGCAGCTCGGGGATGGAGATGCGGGCGAAGACGGCGGCGGTCGCGGTGCTGGCGCCCGACACGGCGGCGAAGCCCGCCGCCGCGAAGATCGTGGCGACCGCCAGCCCGCCCGGCATCCAGCCGAGCCAGGCGCGTGCGCAGCGATAGGCGCCCTGGACGATGCCGGCATGGTGCGCGAGATGGCCGATCAGGATGAAGAGCGGCAGCACCGACAGGGCATAGTTGGTGGTGTCCGAATAGGGCACATGACCGGCGATGCCGACGGCCTTGTCGAAGCCGCGCAAGGCCCACAGGCCGACGAAGCCGACGAGACCCGCCGCGACGAAGATGCGGATGCCGAGAACGATCAGGACGGTGAGCGCCACCATCCCGATGATCCCTATGGTGATCGGCTCCATCAGGCGTCCTCGGGGAGGTGGGAGGGCACCGGAACCGCGATCGGCGTGGCGCCGGGATCGGCGACCAGCCGCAGGTAGGCCCAGATCTCGAGCGCGATGCGGACCGCCAGGATGGAGAACCCGACTACGGGGATCGACTTCGACGGCCAGGTCGGCCACTGGGTATTGATGGTCGAGTCGCCGATGAAGTAGGCGTTCTCGAAGAAGTGCAGCACGCCGGGCAGGAGCACCACGATCAGGCCGAAGGCCGCGATCGAGGCGCCGAGCTCGGCGATCCACTTCCTGCGGCCCTTGAAGTGATTGACCAGCAGGTCGACCCGGATATGCCCGGCCTTGCGGTAGCAGTAGGAGATCGTCAGCAGCGTGTAGGTCGCCATCGTCTGCTCGATCAGGTCGAGCTGGCCGTAGAGCGGCGCGTTGAAGAGCTTGCGCAGCACGATCTCGGCGACGCCGACCCACATGACGCCGAAGATCACGACGCCGCCTATGACGGCCGTCACGAACTCGACGCCCTGCAGCGCACGGTCGAGGCGGTCGAGCGCCGCCCCGCCCATCGACGTGTCAGGATGGGCCGTCATGGCCTGGAGCCGCCGCCCTCAGCTCTTGCCGAGCTTGGCCTTGGCCTTCTTGGCCTCGTTCAGGATGAGGTCGAGCAGCTCCTGCGCCGGCACGCCCTTGGCCGCGTTCTCGCTGACCCAGGACTTCCACACCGGGGCGGCACCGACCTCCTCGAAGATCTTGAGTTCGGCGGGCGAGTAGGTGATGGCCTTCAGCCCCTTCTTCTCCCAGTCCGCCAGGTTCTTCTTGTCGGTCTCAGTGTGCGCCTTGATTAGGGCGGCATAGGCCAGCGGCCTGCCCTTCTCGAACAGCTCCTTGTACTGCGGCGGCAGCTTGTTGAAGGCGTCGATCGCGACGACGGTCGGGCAGTTGTTGGCACCCGGAGCCATGTTGGTGGTGTACCACTTCGCGATCTCCTGGATCTTGTAGGAGGCGAAGGCGTAGGTGAACGGAAAAGCGGCCGCCTGGAAGACGCCGCGCTCCAGCGAGTTGTAGACCTCGGGCGCGGGAACCGACGTCGGCACCGCGCCGAGGTTCTTCATCGCAGCGCCCGTGCCGCCCAGGGCGCGCACGCGCATGCCCTTGAACGCCGCCATCGTCGTCGGGGCCTCGCCCGTTCCCATGAACTCCGACTGCGGTTGCAGCACGGACATCAGCACCATGGCGTTCCAGCGCTTGAACTCGTTCACGATATAGGGGTTCTTGTAGAACACGTCATGGACCATGGCGTGGACCTCGGGGTCCGCCAGCGGCAGGCCCGGCAGGTCGAGCGCGTTGATGCCCGGATGCTTGCCGGGATGGTAGCCGGTGCAGATCTGTGCCATCTCGAAGGCGCCGAGCTTGATGTTGTCGAGATTGTCGGGGCCCTTCGACAGCGCGTCGCCGTAGTGGATCTTGATGGTGAACTTGTTGTCGGTCTCCTTGGCGATGTAGCTCGCCAGGGTCTCGATGCCGGCCGTGAAAGCGCGCGGCGGTCCCCACACCGAGAGGTTCCACGAAACCTTCGGACCGTCGACGGCCCAGGCCGGCGTGGCGACGAATGTAATTGCTGCCGCGGCGGCGACCGTTCGAGCGAACAAATTGCCCATCGTTGCCTCCCTGCTCTCTTGGTTCGTCGTTTGATGCGAGCATGGACGCGATCCGCGGGGCCTGTCCACCCGTGATTGCAGCCCGGAACGCAGAGCCGCCGCCGCGACACGCGACTGCCCGGCACCGCCGTTCCTCGGCGGCGCAAAGTTGACGGGCGGCCTTCGTCTGTCGACGGCGCCTGCCGTTCGATCTCGGTCTTGCCGGGACGGTGCTGGGCTTGTCGAGTCCGGCCGTGACCATGGACGATGGCGGTCTTGCACATGCTCGCCTGGGAGATGATCGCGCAACCGAGCGCCGGACCGCGAACCATTTCCTTTTGGCGAAACGACAGCCTCGCAAAGCTTGTCAGCGCGTATGCGTGCTGCTCCCCTCGGGCCGAAGGGATCGAAGAATGCAGGGTGGCCAGACCTACGATTACATCGTCGTCGGCGCGGGATCCGCGGGCGCGGTCGTCGCGAGCCGGCTGACGGAGAGCGGCGCCCATCGCGTGCTGCTGCTCGAGGCGGGCACGAAGGGCTCGAACTTCTTCTGGTCCAAGGTGCCGGTCGGCGTCTCCAAGATGATCGACGATCCGGCGGTCAACTGGTGCTACGAGTCCGAGCCCGACGAGGGTTCGGGCGGGCGGCGCATCGCGGTGCCGCGCGGCCGCATGCTGGGCGGCTCCAGCTCGATCAACGGCATGGTCTACATCCGCGGCCAGGCGCAGGACTACGACCACTGGGCCCAACTCGGCAACCGCGGCTGGAGCTGGCAGGACGTGCTGCCGGTGTTCAAGCGGATGGAGCGCTTCGAGGGCGGCTCCGACGAATTCCGCGGCCGCAACGGCATCCTCCCGGTCACCCACACGCCGCGCAACAAGGTGCCGCTGCTCGAGAAGATCATCGAAGCGGCAGAGAGGATGGGCCTGCCCTACAACCCGGACCAGAACGGTGCGACGCAGGAAGGCATCGGCATGTCGCAGGTGACGATCGCCAGGGGCCGCCGCCAGAGCACCGCTTTCTGCTATCTCGATCCCGCGCGCAGCCGTCCCAACCTCACGATCGAGCCGGGTGCGATGGCGGAGTCCCTCGCGCTGGAGGGCAAGCGCTGCGTGGGCGTGCGCTATTCCGCGGGCGGGCAGAAGCGCGAGGCGCGGGCGGCGCGCGAGGTGATCGTGTCGGGCGGCTCGATCAACACGCCGAAGCTGCTGGAGCTTTCGGGCATCGGCCAGGGCGAGCGGCTCAAGGCGCTTGGCATCGCACCGGTGCACGAGCTGCCGGGCGTGGGCGAGAACCTGCGCGACCACTATTCGCCGCGCATGAAGTTCGCCATCACGGGGAAGAACCTCACCTTCAACGACAATGCGCGCGGCTGGCGGCTGGTCCGCGAGGCGGCGAAGTACGCGCTGTTCCGCGAGGGTTTCCTCGCCACGACCGCGGTGCCGATCCGGCTCTATTTCCGCACGCGCGTCGGCCTCGACTCGCCCGACGCCACGATCTCGATCGCGCCCTTCCTCTACGAGATGGTGCGCGGCGAGCGGCGCGTCTCGGCCACCAAGGGCATCACCATGAACGTGAACGTGCTGCGCTCCGAGAGCACCGGCTCGGTCCACGTCAGGTCGGCCGATCCGGCCGAGCCGCCGGCCATCCGCTTCAACTTCCTGTCCACCGAGCACGACCGCGCCGGCATCGTGAAGGTGCTGCGCAAGGGCCGCGAGCTGATGGCGACGTCGCCGCTCAAGGAGGTGACCGGCGAGGAGATCGCGCCCGGCGCCCACCTGCAAAGCGATGCCGAGCTGCTGGAATGGGTGCGCCACAACGCCGAGACGACCTACCACCCGGTGGGCACGGCCAAGATGGGCAACGATGCGCGCGCCGTGGTCGATTCCGAGCTTCGGGTGCACGGGATCCGGGGGCTGCGCGTCGCCGACGCCTCGATCATGCCGACCTTGACCAGCGGCAACACCAACGCGCCCACCATCATGATCGGCGAGAAGGCCGCTGCGATGATCCTCGCCGCGGCCGCCGAGGCGAAGGCCGCATAAGGTCAGAACCGCAGGCTGACGCCGAGGATGGGGCCGTGCAGCAGCACATCGATACCGCGCGTGTCGATGCCGGTGCCGGTCGTGTAGCTGGTCTGCAACGCGCGGTAGCCGATCACGCCGGCCAGCGCGTAGCCGTCGAACTGCCAGGCGTAGCTGTAGGCCGCAACCGCCTGCCAGGCGAACTGACTCGAGAAGCCGAAGCCACCGACGTCGCCGCGGACCATCAGGTCCTGGGCCGAGGTGAAGCGGTGGCGGACGCGGACGCCCACGATGGGATCGACCCATTGCAGGGTGCCCGAATGGCCGATGGCGAAGCTGCGCGTCACCTCGAAGCCCAGCCGCGAGAAGTCGGCGGTACCGGTGCGGTCGAAGGTCATATCGACCGAGTTGTTCCACCAGCGGAAACCCAGCAGGGCGTCGACGGACGTGGATGCAGCGCCGGCGCCCGGCCAGCGTGCGACCTCGTAGACGCCGCCCACCTCGACGATGGTCATCGTGTAGGTGAGCGCCTGGTTCGCCACCGAGCTGAGCTGCAGGCCGCCGATCGGGTTGCGGTAGCTCGCCGTCGAGTTCGAGAAGCCGAGCCGGGTCCAGACGAAGTCGGCGTAGACGCCGACCGGGCCCTTGTCGGCCTCGAAATAGCTCATCCAGCCGATCAGCGAATCGCTCTTCTGGACGAGCTGCACGAAACCGGCGTTGAAGTCGGTCGTCTGGCCGCGGGCGGTCGCGTTGCCGCTGGTGCCGATCAGCCAGCCATAGGCCATAGCTGTAAAGCGCCACGGCTCGTCCTCGGCGGCGGCGACCGGCGCCGCTGCCACGAGGCAGGCGGCGGCCAGGCCGAGGACCCGCATCAGCCGACCTTCATCACCCGCGGCGGCGTCCAGCTCCCGTCGAGGATCGAGGGCGCGGTGTCCTTCGGCCAGTACATGCGCAGCATGGGGATGAACGGTCCCTTGGGCGCCGGCAGCCAGTTCGCTTCCCTGTCCGCGCCCGGCGACTCGTTCTGAAAGTAGAGCGTGAGCGAACCGTCGGCGTTGTACTTGAGATTGTTGCGCGGGCTGACGGTGAACTTGTTCAGCGCGTTGGGCACGAACCACCAGCCCTTGTCGATCATGTACATGGTGATCGACCAGAAGGCATTGACCGGCGGCGTCGCGTCCTTGGCGAAAGTCAGCGTATACTTGTTCGCTCCGTTCAGCGGCTGCCCCGTGCTGTCGACCTCGGTGTAGGGATAGACGGCGTCCCTCTGCTGGTTGGCCGGCCAGCCGAAGGCCGCGACGACCGCGCGCTTCAGGTAGTCGGTGCCGTAGGTGCCGAGTCCCTTCGTGACGACCCAGCCGTCGACCAGGACGCCGAGGCTCGCCTTGTTGGCTTCGATCTTGCGCAGCGCGGTCTGCGGGATGTCCGTCAACGCGGCCTGCACGTCCGGCGCCAGCTTGCCCATGTCGAACGGCTGGCCCGGCACGATGCCGATGCGCGCCATGCGGGCCAGCATCGGCGCATCCGCCGCAGGAGCCGGAGCGGGCCCGCCCATCAGCTTCGCCATGCGGTCGAAGTAGCCCGCCGTGCCCATGCCGAGGATCACCGGCTGCGGCGGGTCGGTCAGGCTGAAGCCCGGGTTGCGGTCGACCGGCGGCGCGACCGGCGTGTAGGGCTTGCCCCACGACGAGAGCGGCGTGATCCTGTACTGCGCTTGCAGCCTGTTCACCGCCTCGTAGTCCTGCGGCGTGCCGTCGGCATAGGTGCGGCCCAGGATCACCATGTATCGGGTGGGCATGGCGATGTGCTTCATGCCGGCCGGCACGGCGCCGCTCCAGCCAGGCCCGGTGATCAGGTAGTCGGCCGCCGCGCCGCCCGCCGTGCGCTTGCTGGGCGCGGACTCGAGTGCGCTCATCCAGAGATCGACGATCTCGAACAGGTAGAAGCGGTCGCCCATCGCCGGATGGCTGAACACCTGCGGCTCGGCGAGGTCGAGCCAGGCCAACGAATAGAGCGTGTCGGCATTGGGCGCGGAGACGCCGCGATAGTCGGCGGGTGGGTAGCGCGGCACGTTGGCGAACTGGTTCATCGGCGCGCGCAGCATCTCGGCCTTGTCGACGCTGGTCATCTGCACGCGCGTGACCTCGGTGGTGATCAGCGAGTAGCCGTAGATATAGGCGTCCTCGGCGATCTGCCGCGCCTCGGCCGGCGTCAATGCCTGGCTGCTGGCGGGAAAAGGCAGCGCCAGTCCAGCCGTCGCCGCGAGCGAGCCCCGAATGAAGGTGCGCCTGTCCGCCGTCATGTGCCGTCTCCCCGAGTTCGGCCGCAGGCTAGGGTCCATGCGTGTAGCGTGCATGACAATTCGCGACAGTTTTTACAATTCGCGACAGGGAGCGCTTACACTGAAGTCGCGATGACACACGGGATGCAGCACGAACTCACGGGCATGGCGCGCCTCAGCGGCGACAGGATGCGCGCGGGACCGTTGATGCACGTGCCGGCGCTGCTGAAGGCGATGGGCGCCGACCCCGCCCCGGTGATGCGCGCGGCCGGCCTCACGCCCGATGCGCTGACGCATCCCGAGGGGATCGTACCGCTGCGAAAGGCGGTGCGGCTCTTGATCGCCGCCGCCGCAGAGACGGGCCGGCCGCATTTCGGCCTGCTCGCCGGACAGCATGCCTCGCTG
Organism: uncultured Reyranella sp.; assembly: GCA_964415585.1. Lineage (GTDB taxonomy): Bacteria > Pseudomonadota > Alphaproteobacteria > Reyranellales > Reyranellaceae > Reyranella. The sequence continues at coordinate 4,685 of CAYQAY010000103.1, read as the reverse complement.
GAGCAGTACGGGCTGGTCGGCCTGCGCATGATGAACGCGCCGTCGGTCGGCACGGCGTGGCGTGGCCTGGTGCTCACGCTCCAGCTCAACGATCGCGCCAACGTGCCGGCGCTGGCGGTGCGCGACCGCGTGGCCACGCTTTCCTTCACACCCTATCGCGAGGACAGCGAAGGCATCGACCACATCATGGATTTCACCCTGGCGACGGCATGCAGCGCCATGCGCACGCTGTGCGGCGCGAGATGGACGCCGACCGAGGTGCATCTCGCCCATCGCCGGCCCGCCGACGTCCGGCCCTACCGCCAGTGCTTCAAGGCGTCGGTGCTGTTCGGCGCGAGTCGCACTGCGCTGCTTTTTCCCGCGAGCCTGCTCGACCGGCGCGTGATCGGCGCCAGCGCCATCCGGCGACGGGCGATCGAGCAGGCGATCGGCGATGTGCTCCGCGGCCAGGATCTCGCGCTACCGGACCTGGTGCGGCGCGCCCTGTTCGCCCGCATGACCCAGGACGACGTGTCGATCGACGGCGTGGCGGGACTCCTCGGCCTGCACAAGCGCACGCTCAACCGGCGGCTGGCCGACGACGGCACCAGCTTCGCGAATCTCCTGGCCGAGGTGCGCTTCCAGGTTGCCCGCCAGCTCCTCGCCGGCACCGATCTGCCCTTCGTCGACATCGCCGCCGCACTGACCTACACCGACGCCAGCGCCTTCAGCCGTGCCTTCCGCGTCTGGTCCGGCATGCCGCCGTCGACCTGGCGCGAGACCCACGGAGCGTCGAGGCAGCCATGAGCGACCTGATCCTCTGAATCGACCACCAAGTGCCGAGGGTTCGCGCGCCTTCAGCGACCAGCCCGCGCGCCTGCCCCGGTCATCCCAACAGTACACGTCAACTGCAATCTGGCGTTGCTTTGTACGGTAAAGCACGGCTCAATCGGGTTCGCCCATGGTTGTCGTCGCCCAACTGATTGCAGTCCTCCTGGCGGCCCTCGTCTTGTGGTCGCTCCGTCACGAAATCGCCGGAACGGCCACGACGCTCGGCGGCTGGGCCTTACCGCCCGCGCTGGCCTTCGTGGTGATGGCGCTGCTGCTGGCCGTCTCGCCGGGCAAGCGCTACGAGCTCTGGGTGATCGCCTTCGTGATCGGCCTGGCGCCCGGCGCATTCGCGGGCTGGCTGCTGAAGCTCAACCGCGACACCGGCAAGCAGCTCATGCGCGTGCCTTTCACCTGGGACGGCGCGGCGGCGGCGGCCGGGCTGCTCGTGCTGACGATCGCGCGATTCGTGACCACCAACCTGATGGACCGCCCGTCCGGCAAGTTCGGCGTCCTGGGCGCCGCGGCGATCGTCCTCACCGCCTATCTGGTGGGCCGCTGGCTCGTCGCGCGCTTCTACAAGTTTCCCAATGCGATCCATCTCGACATGAGACAGGGCGAGAACCCCGGACGCACCCTCGCGGGCTGACGCGGACCTGCCGAAGGCAGCGCAGGCGATGACCGATCCCGCCCTCCGGCGCCAGGCTGCTATCATCATGGCGACGCTCGCCACCGCCTACGTCGCCAGCCATTTCTTCCGCGCGGCCAACGTCACGATCGGCCTCGACCTCATGCGCGACCTGTCGATCGGGCCGGAGGCGCTAGGCGCCCTGACCGGGGCGTTCTTCTTCGGCTTCTCGGCGATGCAGATCCCGTGCGGCTTCTTCTTCGACCGCTACGGCCCGCGCCGCACGGTGTGCGGCATGCTGGCGATCGCCGTCGCAGGGGCGGCGCTGTTCACGCTGGCGCCGGACTGGCCGCTGCTGCTGACCGGCCGCGCGCTGATGGGCGCGGGCTTCGGTGTCATGCTGATCGGCACCATGGTGGTGATCACGCGCTGGTTCCCGCCCGACCGCTTCGCCACGCTCTCCGGCATCGTGCTGTCGGTCGGCCTGCTCGGCAACCTGCTGGCCACTACACCCCTCGCCTGGGGCACCGAGCTGATCGGCTGGCGCGGCGTGTTCGGCCTCATGGTCGTCTTCACCGCGATCGCCGCACTCGCCGTCTGGCTGGTCGTGCGCGACGCCCCGCCCGGCCATCCGTTCCTGGCGCGCGAGCCCGAGACCGCGGCGCAGATGATGCGCGGGCTGGGCGAAGTCCTGCACAACCCGCAGCTCAAGTTCATCCTGGCGCTCAATTTCTGCAACTATGCCTGCACCTTCACGGTGCAGGGCCTGTGGGGCGGGCCGTTCCTCCGCGAGGTCCACGGCCTCACGCGGGTCGAGGCCGGCAACGTGTTGCTGGCCGCGGTGATCGCCTATCAGATCGGCATGCTGGCGTTCGGCCCGCTCGACCGGGTGTTCGACACCCGGAAGATGATCGCCATCGCCGGCACGCTGGCGATCGCCACGATACTGGCGACGCTCGCCTTGTGGGGCCGCGCGCCGCTGTGGCTGGCGGTCGGCGCGATCGTCGGCATCGGCTTCCTCAGCGCCTCGAGCACGATGGTGATGACGCACGGCCGCGGCATCTTCCCCGATCGCCTGATCGGCCGCGGCATGGCGACCCTCAACACCAGCGTGATGCTGGGCGTCGCCTGCATGCAGACCGTGTCGGGCTGGATCCTCGGCGCCTTCGCGCCGCTCGCCGACGGCGCACGATCCGAGGACGCCTATCGCACCCTGTTCGGCTTCATGTGTGCGGTGCTGCTGGTCGCCGTCTCGATCTACGCCCGCTCGGCCGACATCCGCCCCAGCGACGAGCTGCGCGCGCGGCACGCCGCGCGCTGACCGCACCGCTCACTGAGGCGAGGCGAGAAGCTGCTGGGTGACCTGGGCGCAGGCGACGTCCCGGGCGTTGCCGAACACAGGCGTCGGGATCGGGAAGACGCGGCCGAGTGAAACGCGCGGCTCGCGCAGCTTGCCCTGGATGGCGACCGTGCCGTGCAGGTCCAGCAGGTCGAAGCTCTTGGGATCGGCGTCGATCTCGGCGCTCACCGCCTGGCTCTGCAGTGAGACCTGGCCCTTCACGTGGAGCACCGACTTCTGCGTGTCGAGCAGCGTGCGGTCGAAGACGACGGTGCCGCGCTGGAAATTCAGGCGGCTCACGGCGCACTTGATGGGAATGCGATTGTCGCCGGTCACGTAGAGGATCAGCGCGTCGAAGATCTGCAGACCGGCCAGGCTCACCATCAGGCTGCTGACGGTGCCGCCGCCCAGCGCGAAGGCCATGTGGCCGTCGGCGCTTCCCATCACCTGGGCCAGCGACCGGCCGGTGCCGGCCAGCACAACGCGACCGTGTATCCTGCCCTGGGTGGCGTCGAAGTAGCGCGACTCGCGGAAGAAGTTCTTGAGCTCGATGTCGGTGAGCGCGAGGTTGGTCCGCCAGCGAGGATTGTCCGCGCGTGCGTCGATGCCGAGGTCGCCTTCGATGCGGCCGCCGCCCAGCACCTGCAAGGTGAGCGGCTTCACCGTCGCGTTGCCGTCCCGGACGAGGACGCGGAAAGCCAGCGCCTGCACCGGCAGGTAGGGCGGCGCGATCACATGCCTGGCATCGAGCGTCACGTCCATGTTCATGGCGCGCAGTTTCTCGGTGTGCAACGGCACGTCGGGGAAGAGGTCGCCGCTCGCCTCGAGCTGCTGCCGGGTCTGCGCCTGCCTGGCCGATACGTTGGTCTTGCGCTGCGGCGCGGCGCCGATCAGCGGCGCCAGGTCCTCGAACACGAGCTTCTGCGAAACGAGCTTGGCGATCAGGGATTCCGGCTTGTTGCGGCCGTCGACGATCACCTCGCCGGCCAGGTCGCTCTCCCCCACCCGCCATCTGGACTTCACGAGCTTCCACGCGCCGGCATCGCGTTCGAGCTTGCCGGCGATGCGATAGGGCGGCGTCGGCGGGCCGGGGATGCCGAGCAGCGGGTAGATCTCGGAAAGGTTCGGGCCGGAGAGGGTGAAATCGACATCGGCACCCGTCCACTTGAAGGGATCGTGGACGGTTCCCTTGGCGACCAGCTTGGTGCCGCCGAAGGTCACGTCGAGATCGAGCGGATAGGGCTGCTCGGTGTCGCGCAGCATGACGATCGAGCCGCCGGTGAACTTCAGCGCCAACGGCTGGCCCTCGAGCTTGCCCTCGAGCTGCAACTCGACCTGGCTCTGCTCGGCCGCCTTGCCGGCGGCGGTCGAGACGCTGCCGTCCAGTTCGAGCTTCCGGCGCGGATCGCGATAGGCGAGCTTGCCTTCGGAGACTTCGAGGCGACCGATCGCCGGTGCGCCGGAGCGGCTGTCGGGCTCGATCGCCTTCACGGCCCCGGTCGCCACCGGGGTCTCCTCCATGCTCCAGTTGAGCTGCTCCCTGTCGCCGACCTCGACCTCGACCTCGGGCTTGCGCAGCACCAGGCGCGGCAGGACGATGTCGCCCTTCAGCAACGGCCACAGACGGACGTCGAAGTCGACCTGCTCGATCTTGAGCATATGCGGGGTCCTGGCCCAGGCGACGTTGGCGACGGCGACCTGCTCCAGCCGCACGCTGGTGGTCGCTCCCCAGTCGAAGTCGATCCTGCCGACGGTTGTCTTGCGGCCGGTGTAGTCGCTGGCATGGCCTTCCAGCTCTCCCCGCAGCCAGTCCGAATCGAGCACGATCCAGAGCGCTCCGGCCGCCACGACGACGAGCAGAAGCAGACCTCCGGCCAACCACGCCGCGATCCTGGCGAGCCGTCTCATGGT
>CAYQAY010000102.1:0-12503 GCA_964415585.1 uncultured Reyranella sp. | reverse complement strand
GTGCCGGTCGGCGTCACGCCCTTGAGCGGCTTGGGGATCACGAACGGATCGACGCGGAAGAACAGCGGCAGGGCCGGCAGGTCGTCGGCCGCGAGCCTCTGGATCTCGGCGAAATAGGCGCGGCGCCTGTCGAAGTCGAGCTCGCGCTCGGCGTCGTCCAGCGCCTTGTCCATCTGCGGGTTTGCGTAACCCGAATAGTTCTGGCCACTCCAGCCGTTCTCCGCGGTCGGGATTTCCTTCGAGTGGAGCGAGGAGCGCGGAACACCCTGCGGACGCTGCACCCAGGCATACATGCCGAGTCCGCCGTAGCTCCGTCGGTTCATCGCCTCGAAGAAGACGCGCGGCGGCTCGGCGTTGATGCGGACCTCGATGCCGACCTGTCGGAGCTGGCTCTGGATCACCTGCGCCACCAGCTCGCGCACCCGGTTGCCGGCGGTGGTGCCGAGTTCGACCGACAGCCGCTCGCCGGCCGCGTTCTGGCGGACGTTGTTGCGCATCGTGGCGAAGCCCGCCTCGTCGAGCAGCCTCCTTGCCGCCGCCGGGTCGTAGGCGTACTGCCGCGCCGCCGGGCTGAACATCGGGTCGAGCTCGCTGATGCCGCCATGGGCGACCGGCTGCTTGCCCTCGAACAGCTTCTCCGAGATCGCCTTGCGGTCGATGGCGAGCAGCATCGCCTGGCGCACGCGCCGGTCGGCCAGCAGCGGATTGGAGAGATTGACGTCGATGTGCTCCCAGATCAGCGCCGGCTTGTAGACCACGTTGTACCGGGCGCCATGCCGCTTCTCGAAGGCGATCGCCTGGTCGAGCGAGAGGCCGAGTTCGCCCAGCACATAGTCGACGCTGCCCGAGAGAAGGTTGGCTTCCAGCGCCGCCGTGTTCTCGATGATCCGGACCGTGATGCGCTTGAAATGCGGCTTCTCGCCCGTCCAGGTCGGGTTGGGCTCGAGCGCGACGCGGCTGCCCGGCACGATCTCGACCAGGCGGTAGGGCCCGAAGGCCAGCGCCGGGTTGGTCGATTGCGTGTCGTAGGCCGTCCTGTTGCGGTATTCGGCGGGGTTGGCGTCGAAGATCGGCTTCTCGACATGCGCCGGCAAGAGCAGGAGCCCGATCGAGTTGTAGTCGAAGGTGACGCGGTCGATCGTCATGGTGAAGCGACGGTCGTCCTTCACGTCGAGCTTGATGATGCGCCTGTAGCCCTCGGAGGAGGCGACGCCGGACAGCGGGTGCCTGCCGACCTCGAGGGTGAAGGCGACATCCCTGGCGGAGACCGGCGTGCCGTCGCCCCAGCGCATGTCGCGCAGCTCGACGTCGATCTCCATGCCCTTCTTGCCATCCGGCAGGTCGATCACGCGCGCCTTGCCGTTCTCGATGGTCGGCAGCTCGGTGCAGACCAGGCAGACGAGCTTCCAGTCGGCGTCGTAGGCGGTGACGGGCCGGGCGGTCATGTTGGCGATCAGAGACTTCGCGAGCATGGAGCTGATGATCGGATTCCAGGTGCCCGGCATCTGCGTCATGGCGAGCACCAGCTCGTCCTTGGCCCAGGCGCGGTTGGCGGCGGGCGAGGCGAGGGCACTGATTGTCAGGAGGGCAAGAAGAAGGCGGCGGATCATTTCCGCCGCAGCGTAGCAAAGAGCGCGTTAGCGTCCCAGCATCGGGCGTGGCGCCGGCGGGCGGCCGCCATGGTTGGCCGACCACTGTTCCGGTGCCTCGAGAAAGGCGCGCGTTTCGGTGAGACCCTTCTCGTCGAAGAACCTGTGCTTCTGCGCCGCCTCCAGCGCGTCCCACCAGGTGGCGAGGGCGTGCAGCTTGACGCCGGCCGCGGCCAGCATCTCGGTGCTCTGCGGGAAGATGCCGTAGTGGAAGATCACGAAGCAGTCCGTGACCTTGGCCTCGGCCTTCTTGAGCGCCTCGATGAAGACCAGCTTGCTGCCGCCGTCGGTCGCGAGATCCTCGACCAGCAGGACGCGCTTGCCTGGCTTCAACTCGCCTTCGATCTGGGCCATGCGCCCGAAGCCCTTGGGCTGCTTGCGCACGTAGATCATCGGCTTCTTCGCCAGCGCCGCGAGGAAGGCCGCGAACGGGATGCCGGCGGTCTCGCCCCCGGCCACGACGTCGATCCTGCTCCAGCCGATCGCCTTGTCGATGGCCTTCAGCGCGTGCGCCATGATCTTGGCGCGCGCCTCCGGGAAGGAGATGATCTTGCGGCAGTCGATGTAGACCGGGCTCGCCCGTCCCGACGTGAAAATGTACGGGTTCTCGGGGCGGCAGTGGATGGCCTCGATCTCCAGCAGCAGACGGGCGGTGTCCCGGGCTTCCGGCGTGCCGCTGCCGCGGCCGGGAATTGCCGTGCCGTTCAACTTCTTGGCAGCCTTGCTCACGGGTTCAGAGCCCGGCGATTTGGCTTTCTTCTTCGTCGCCATGCTGCTCTGTCCCCCACGCCGCTTGCGACAAAATGACGGCCGTGTGTTTAGCGTTCATCCACAGGACCGGCAAGGGAAACGCAGCACCCGCCAGAGAAGCCGGGTCCGTCATTCAGTCAGTTTCTGAATAGGACTTATTTCCTGCAACGGCTACGGGCAGGCGCCAGCCCCGGTAGATCGACATCAGCCTCAGGAAGAGGCAGAGCCCGGCCCCTACGAGAGCCGTCGGCGCGGCGGGCAAGTCGAGCCAATGGCCGACCGAAATCGTCCCGGCGCCGGCCAGGGCGGCCACGGCATAGAGTTCCGAGCGCAGCACGGTGGGGACCTGCAGGGTCAGCAGATCGCGCGCCACGCCGCCGCCGATGCAGGTCACCATGCCCAGCATGGCCGCCATCAGCGGGTTGAGGCCGTAGGCCAGGGCTTTCTCGGTGCCCGTGACGGCGAACAGGCAGAGGCCTGCGGCGTCGAACAGCAGCACCGGGGTGCGCAGCCGGCCGATCAGGCCCGAGGCGAAGAAGCCCAGCAGGCCCGCCGCGACCGCGACGGCGAGGTACCGCCAGTTGGCGATGGCGGCCGGCGGCACGGCGCCTATCAGCAGGTCGCGCGCGATGCCGCCCGCCACGGCCGCGACCCAGGCCACGACCAGCACGCCGAACAGGTCGAGGCGGCGGCGCACGCCGCGGGTGGCGCCGCTGATGGCGAACACGAAGGTCGCCGCGAGATCCATGACGTCGAAAAGCATCGATCCGGAGGTTACAGCGATTGCGGGCCGCCGCCGAGATGGCAGAGTAGGGCGGGAACCAGACATGAGCGACAATTCCATATCAGCCCGCGGCTTCGTCCGCTTCGTCCGGGCCCGCACCCGCCTCCTCGCTGCGTTCGCCGCCGGCGTGGCGCTGTTCCTGACGCTGCCGCCGGACACCCGGATCGAAGTCAGGTTCCTGCTGAGCTGGGACCTTCTGGCGCTGGTCTACATCCTCGCAACCCTGCACATGATCTCGAAGTCCACCGTGGAGACCTGCTACGAGCGGGCGGCGCTGCACGACGAAGGCGACTGGGTCATCCTGCTGGTGGTGATCGTGAGCGCCGCGGCAAGCTTCGGCACCATTTTTGCGGAACTGGCCGCTCTGAAACAGCCGCACGCCTCGCTGACGCATGCCCTTGTCATCTCGGTCGGAACCGTGGCGCTCTCCTGGACGTTCACGCACCTCGTGTTCACCCTGCACTACGCCAACGTCTACTACCGGCCGGACGACGACGGGCCCGGCGGCCTGAAGTTTCCCGGCGACCGGGCGCCGGACTATCGCGACTTCCTCTACTATTCGTTCGTCATCGGTTGCGCCGCCCAGACCGGCGACGTCGCGACGATCTCGCCGGCGATGCGGCGCATCAGCCTGATCCACGGCGTCGTCGCCTTCTCGTTCAACACCGCGATCCTGGCGCTCACGATCAACGTCGGCGCGAGCCTGCTGTCGTGAGCGGCCGTCGTCCCGGGCTGACCACGGGGGCCGACCTGCTGGCGTTGGTGGTGTCGGTCGGCATCTGCCTGCTCGTCGGGGCGCTCGGCGCGGCTGTGACGGCGACCAGCGTCGACAGCTGGTACACCGGCATCGCCAAGCCCTCCTTCAATCCGCCGAACGCGGTGTTCGGTCCGGTCTGGACCGTGCTCTACGTGCTGATGGCGGTCGCGGCGTGGCGGGTCTGGCGCATCGCCGACCGCGACCGGGCGCGGGGTCCGCTGGCGCTCTTCGCGCTGCAGCTCGCGCTCAACCTCGGCTGGAGCGTCGCCTTCTTCGGCGTGCGCAGCGTCGGATCTGCGCTCCTCGTCATCCTGGCGCTCGACCTCGCGGTGCTGGCGACGGCGCTGAAATTCCGCCGCATCGACGGGCTCGCCGCGGCGCTGCTCGTGCCCTATCTCGCCTGGATCGCCTTCGCGACCGTGCTCAACGTGGCGATCTGGCGCCTGAACTAATGCTCGCCGTGACGGTCTGACACCACCCGGCTCCCGTCGCGGTGCGCGACGTCGGCGGCATCGTCGGCCTTGAGTTCGAGGAACACGACCGCCGACACGACGGTGAGGATTCCGAGCGCCAGGAAGGCCTGCTGCACGCCGTGAATGACGGCCCCGGCCTGCCCTGCGTCGCCCGAGGGCACGAAATGCTCGGCGATCAGCGCCGCGCCCGCCACGCCGAAGCTGATCGCGAGCTGCTGGGCGGTTGTGTAGATCGTGCTGGCGCCGCTGGTCTGCCTGCCCTCGACGTCGGCGTACACCAGCGTGTTCATGGCGGTGTACTGCATCGACGTGAAGAAGCCGAGGACGAAGGACTGCGCAACGATCCGCCACAGCGGCGTGTCGGCACCGACCGTGAAGAACGACATGATCATCGCCCCGCACATCACCGTATTGGCCAGCAGCACTGTGCGGTAGCCGAACTTCGCCAGGACCGCGGGCAGGAGGGTCTTCATGCCGAGCGAGGCGATGGCCTGCGGCAACACCAGCAGGCCGGACTGGATCGCCGAGAAACCGAAACCCACCTGGTAGAGCAGGGGAAAGAGGAACGGGATGCCGCTCAGCCCCAGCCGCGTGAAGAAGCCGCCGTTCACCGCCGAGCGGAAGGTGCGGATCCTGAACAGGGCGAGCTCGAGCAACGGAAACCTCGTCGACACGGCGCGGAGGCCGTAGCCCGCCAGCAGCGCGGCCGAGAGGCCGAGCATGCCGAGGATCGCCGCGGTGCCGTGCGTATGGTCGCCGAACACCTCGAGCACGTAGGAAAGCAGCGCGATTCCCGAGCCGAACAGCACCAGCCCCACGAAATCGAGCGGATGGGTGTCGGTCTCGCGATAGTCCGGCAGCAGGCGCAGCACCAGGTAGAGGCCGAGAATGCCCACCGGGATGTTGAGGAAGAACACCACGCTCCAGTGCAGCCAGTGCACGATGGCGCCGCCTGCCACCGGTCCGATCATCGGGCCGATCAGCGCCGGCACGGCGACGAAGCTCATCGCCTTGACGAGGTCGCCCTTGGCGAAGGTGCGCGCCAGCGTCATGCGGCCGACCGGCATCATCATCGCGCCGCCCATGCCCTGCAGGATGCGGAAGGCGACCAGCGTCTCGATGCTGGTGGCGAGCCCGCAGAGCAGCGAGCCCAGGGTGAAGAGGCCGATCGCGGCGGCGAAGACGCGGCGCGTGCCGAAACGGTCGGCCATCCAGCCGCTGATCGGGATGAAGACGGCGAGCGCGAGCGTGTAGCTCGCCAGCACCGACTTCACGTCGAGCGGCCTCACGTCCATCGCCTCGGCGATGGCGGGCACGGCGGTGTTGAGGATCGTCGTGTCGAGCGACTGCATGAAGAACGCCACGGCGATCACCCACGGCAGCAGGCGCTTGATGCTCTCGTCGGGTGTCGCGGAGGCGGTCGCGGTCATGTCAGGCGGGGCGGAAGGGATCCTGCCCGTACGCGGCGAACAGCGCCTCGAGGAAGGCCGGCAGCAGCGCCCGGCCACCCTCGCCGTTGGTCATCAGGGCGACGCCGAAGGCCGCATCCGCGTCGAAGGCGAGGATCGAGCGGAATCCCGCATTGACCCCCTCGTGATAGAGGCGCGGCGGTCGGCGGCCGCGCGGCTGGACGAACACGCCGAGACCGGTCGGCCCATCGTCGACCGGCCGCGCCATCGCGAGCGCGGTCGTCTGCGCCAGCAGGCCGAGGCCCTTCCAGCTTGCGGCGATCGACAGCGCCATCAGCGCCAGCTCCGGCGCCGTGCTCCACAGGCCCGCCGCCGCCGCCTCGGGATAGAGCCGGAACCCACCGGGCAGAGCCTGGCCGGCAGCATCGTGCGCGACGGCCACATCGGTCGTCGCCGGCGGCTGGCGGAAGGTGCTGCCGACCATGCCGCAGGGCATCAGGACGAGCTCGGCCGCCACGGTCGTGAAGGGCCGGCCCGCCACGTCCTCCACGAGCTGCTGCAGCACCATGGTGCCCCCGCCGGAGTAGCGGAACGCTTCGCCCGGTGCCCATACCTGGCGCACCGGCCCGGTGTTGGCCGGCGGCGTTCCGTCCAGGATCTGCTTCAGGTCGGGCAACGGCGTTCCGGGCGCATAGCCCGGGAAGCCGGACACCGTCGTGCCGCCGCGATGGGCCAGCAGGAGTCGCGGCGTCACCTCGTCGCTTCGCTCGCCGGGCAGGACCCACGAGTGGAGCTGCTCGTTGACCGGCCGATCGAGGCCGATCTCGCCGCGCTCCGCCAGTCTCAGGACGACCAGGCCGGCCACCACCTTGCTGATCGAAGCCGCCTGGAAGAGCGTGCCCTGGCCGGCGCCGATCGCCACGCGCTCCACGATCTCGCCGTCGCGGATCAGGGCCGCCGAAGCGCCGGGGACGCGCTCGCGAGTCATGAGCGGCTGTAGAAGGGCCGCGAGACCCGGCACGCTCTGGGCGCGTCCGGCACTCACACAACCGAGGCCTGCCGACAGAAGCGGCAAGCTGCCGATAAGGAGCTTTCGGCGGGTCGTCATCCGCCGCAGTCTGGACACGACACGATCGCGAGCGCAATCGTCGCGGAGGAGGCCCGCATGTATCGGTTGGCAATTGCCTTTCTCGCCGCTTCTTCCTTGGTCGGTGCGGCGGCCCAGATGCCGCCCCAGCCGCAGCTCGCCAATCCCGCGTCCGTGCGCTGCATCGAGCAGGGCGGCGCCCTGCGGATGGACCGCCGGCCCGACGGCGGCCAGTTCGGCGTCTGCGTCTTCGCCGACGACTACCAGTGCGAGGAATGGGCGTTGTTCCGCGGCGAATGCCCGAAGGGCGGCCTTCGTGTCGCCGGATACGTCACCGCCGCCGGTCGCTACTGCGCGATAACCGGAGGGCGCTACGCTGCAACGTCTGCAGCCGGTACTGCGCCCGAGCGCGGCACCTGTGCGCTACCGGGCGGCAAGGTCTGCGACGCCGATGCCCTCTACGCCGGGACCTGCACCCGTCAATAACAGGGCACGTCCCGGCGCAAGGGACTCGGTTAGCGGGCCGGCGTCGTATAGGTGGTCGTCGTGGTCGTGGCGGCTGGCGTGTACGGGTCGGTGGCGACCGTGGTGGTGCGCTGGGTAGTGGTGGCCGCCGGCTTCTCGACGACGCGCTCCGAACGGATCGAGCAGCCGGCGACGGCGGTTCCCGCCAGTACGGCAAAAATCACGATGGGCTTCAGCATGGACCTCTCCTGCGTTTGATCCGGGGCCAACGGGAGGGGGCTGTAACGGTTGCGCCCCTGTGCACAAACATCGGCGCGCATCCGCTCTGCGGCGCAGCCTTGTTGCGGCGGCGCCGAAGCCACGGTTACGGTGGGCTTCATGACCGAACGCAACCCCGACTTCGACGCCATCATCGTCGGCGCCGGCATGTCCGGCCTCTACCAGCTTCATGCCCTACGCGAGATCGGCATGACGGTCCGGGTGTTCGAGTCCGGCACGGGGGTAGGCGGCACCTGGTACTGGAACCGCTATCCCGGCGCGCGCTTCGATTCGGAGAGCTACTCCTACGGCTACTCCTTCTCGCAGGAGCTGCTGGAGGAATGGGACTGGACCGAGCATTTCTCGCCGCAGCCCGAGACGCTCAAATACCTGAATCACGTGGCCGACAAGTTCGACCTGCGCCGCGACATCCGGTTCAGGAGCCGCGTCGCCGCCGCGCACTGGCAGGAGGAGAGCCGGAGTTGGAAGGTGACGCTCGAGGACGGCAGCGTCCACACGGCGCGCTTCCTGATCACCGCGATCGGGCCGCTCTCGGCCTTCACCATGCCGCGCATCGAGGGCGTCGAGAGCTTCGAGGGCCAGAGCTGCCACACCGCGCGCTGGCCTCATGAGCCCGTCAGCTTCGAGGGCAAGAGGATCGCCGTCATCGGCACCGGCGCCACGGGCGTGCAGACCATCCAGGAAGTCGCCAAGACCGCGAAGAGCCTCACCGTGTTCCAGCGCACGCCCAACTGGTGCGCGCCGCTGCACAACCGCAGGATCGACAAGACCGAGATGGCGGAGATCCGCAGCCGCTATCCCGACATCTTCCGGCGCTGCCAGGAGACCTTCGCCTGCTTCCTGCACACCGCCGATCCGCGCGGCACTTTCGACGTGACGCCCGAGGAGCGCGAGGCCTTCTTCGAGAAGCTCTACGGCGAGCCTGGCTTCGGCATCTGGGTCGGCAACTTCAACGACATACTGACCGACCGGAAAGCCAACGCGCTGATCTCGGACTTCATGGCGCGCAAGATCAGGAGCCGCGTGAAGGACCCCAGGGTCGCCGAGAAGCTGATCCCGAAGAACCACGGCTTCGGCACGCGCCGCGTGCCGCTCGAGACCGGGTACTACGAGGTCTACAACCAGCCCAATGTCGAGCTGGTCGACATCACCGAGACGCCGATCGAGCGCATCACGCCCACTGGCATCAGGACCAGCGCGCGCGACTTCGAGTTCGACATGATCATCTATGCTACCGGCTTCGACGCGCTGACCGGCGCCTTCGACCGCATCGACATCCGGGGCGTGGGCGGAGAGAGCCTCAAGGAGAAATGGAAGGACGGCGCCGAGACCTTCGTCGGCATGTCGGTCGAGGGCTTCCCCAACATGCTGATGCTGCTGGGGCCGCACACGGCGCTCGGCAATATCCCGCGCAGCATCGAATACAACGTCGAATGGGTGAGGGATCTGCTGCGCCACATGCGCGAGCGCGGGCTGACCCGCATCGACGCGCGGCGCGAGGGCGTGAAGGAGTGGATGAAGGCCGTCGAGAAGGCGGCGGAAGGCCTGCTCTCCAACGAGGTGAACTCGTGGTTCACCGGCATCAACACCAACGTCGAGGGCAAGCAGGTGCGTCGCCTGTCGCGCTACAGCGGTAGCGCGCCGGCCTATCGCGAGCGCTGCGACGCGGTCGCGGCGGCGGGCTACCGCGAGATGGACCTGAGCTAGACGCCGCTGCCGATCGCACGCAGCCAGATCGCGACCGCTGTGGCGCCGGCATCCGGCACACCCAGCACCCGCTCGCCGAGATAGGCCGCCCGTCCGAGCCGCGGCGCCATCGCCGCGGTCGCCATTGCGCCGTGCTCGGCGGCCTCTATCGCCGCCTTCCAGGCGTCGGCCGGTGACGTTCCGCCCGCGAGGCCGTCCTCGAAGGCCCTCACGGCGGGCAGCAGCGCATCGAGCATGGTGCGATCGCCCGGCCGCGCCCCTCCCAGCTCGGGGACGGACGCGACGCCCGCCGCAAAGGCCTTGATCCAATCGGTGGGGATCGGCGCGTCGGGCAGTCCGCGCGCCGCGCGCAGCAGCGCCGTCGCATAGAAGGGGCCGGAGCTGCCGCCCATCGCCCGGCCGAGCGCACTTGCCATCGCGGCCAGCGCGGACGCCGGCGTCGTCCATGTGGAGTCCGGCAGGGCGCGGATCGCATGGGCCGCGCGCGTCGCACTGAGGCCGAGATCGCCGTCGCCCGCCGCGGCGTCCAGCTCGGTCAGCCGGGCTTCCGACGCGATCAGGGCGTCGGCGATCCTGAGCGCGCTCCGCCGCACGGCCTGCCCGGCCGGCGTCGCGGCGGATGCGCCGGCGTTCGGCGCGGCGGCGACCACGGGCATCGCGACACGCGACGTCGTGCCGAGCCGTCCGCCGCCCGGCCAGGCCGGTGCGTCCGTCGGCGCATCGAGCCGCACCAGCCGCGCGTCGTCGACGGTCATGAGGCTCAGCGACACGCCGGGCATCTCGAGTGCAGTCATCAGGCTGCCCGACCACGCCCGCGCGATCTCGATGCCGTTCGCGCGCAGCCGCGCGAGCGCATGCCGCGCGACGATGGCCAGCTCCATCGGCGGCGTGCCGCCCAGGCCGTTGACCAGCAGCACCGCGCGTTCGCCCGGCCGCGGCGCGAGGTCGGCGAGGATGGAGGCGAGGAGTTCCTCGACGATCGCGTCGGCCGGCTGCAAAGGCGCCCGCCGCACGCCGGCCTCGCCGTGGATGCCGAGGCCAAGCTCCATCTCGTCGGCGCCCAGCGCGAAGCCCGCGCGCCCGCCCGGCACAGTGCAGGCGCCCAGCGCCACGCCCATCGAGCCGACGGACGCGGCGGCGGCGCGTGCCTCGGCGGCGACGGCGGCGAGGTCCAGCCCCGCGGCCGAGGCCGCGCCGGCCACCTTGTGGACCAGCACGGTGCCCGCGATGCCGCGCCGTCGTTCGCGCTCGACGCGGTCGCGCAGCGCCACGTCGTCGGCCACGACCACCGTCTCGACCGGAATGCCCTCGGCCCGCGCCAGCTCGGCGGCGAGGCCGAAGTTCAGCCGGTCGCCGGTATAGTTCTTCACGATGAGCATTGCCCCGGCGGGACCGGCCGCCGCGTGGATCGCCGCCAGTACCGTGTCCGTGGCGGGCGAGGTGAAGACGTCGCCCGCCACCGCCGCATGCAGCATGCCCGCGCCGACATAGCCGGCATGGGCGGGCTCATGGCCGCTGCCGCCACCGGAGATCACGGCGACCTGCCGCTCGCGCGGCGGCGGAAGGCCGGCGCGCACGACGACGTTCTCGCCCTCGAGGAGGCGCTGCCCGGCTTGCAGGGCGACATGGCCCTCCAGCATTTCGCGCACGACCGCCCGGGGATCGTTGATCAGCTTTTTCATGGCACGGTAGGCTCGCGTTGCAGCGGATCGTCGAGCATACGGCAAGCGCGGAGGAAACCCATGCAGCAAGTCGCCACCGGCTACGGCCTGATCGAGGGGCCGGTCTGGGATGCCGCCCGCGGCCTCTATTTCAGCGACGTCACCAACGGCGGCGTCTTCCTGCTCGATCGCGCCGGCGCGGTGAGTCAGGTGATCCCGAAGCGCCGCGGCATCGGCGGCATGGCGCTGCACGAGAGCGGCGGCCTGATCGTGGGCGGGCGCGACATCGCCTGGGTGTCGCTGCAGGACGGTGCGGCCAAGGTCCTGCTGGAACAGGCGGCGATCCCCGGCGCCACCGGCTTCAACGATCTCACGACCGATGCCGCCGGTCGCATCTATGTCGGCTCGCTCGCTTACAAGGTGTTCGGTGGCGAGCCGCCGAGGCCCGGCTTCCTGCATGTTGTCGACCTCGACGGCACCATGCGCACCGTCTCGGACGGCATCCTGCTGACCAACGGGCTCGGCTTCTCGCCCGACGGGCGGCGGCTCTATCACAGCGACGCGCGCGCCGGCATCGTGCGCGTCTACGACGTGGAGCCCGACGGCAGCGTCGGGCCGTGGCGGCAGTTCGCGGCACTAGGCGAGGGCCGGGTGCCGGACGGGCTCAAGGTCGCGGCCGACGGTTCGGTCTGGGTCGCCGACGCGCACGGCAGCCGCGTCGCAGTCTATGCGGCCGACGGATCGCACGTTCGCGACATCGCCGTGCCGCTGCCCATGGTGACCAGCCTCTGCTTCGGCGGCGACGATCTCCGTGACCTCTACATCGTCACCGGCTCGCGCGGCGGCCCGAGCGAGAACTGCGGCAGCATCTTCAGGATGCGTGCGGACGTCGCCGGCCTCGAGCTGCCGCCGGCCCGTGTCCGTCTCTGACCGGCCGAGGCTGTAACGGAATGGCGGTTGCCAGGTCCCGCCGGAGTGTTGCACAAGCGCCTGCCGACCAACCTTCGATGGAATTCCGATGACCGCCGACGCCCGTGTTGAGTTACCTCGCGACCCGCGCAGCCTTCGCCCGATCCCGCGGCTCATCTTCGCGTCGCGCTGGCTGCAGCTCCCGCTCTATCTCGGGCTGATCGTGGCGCAAGGCGTCTATGTCTGGCTGTTCCTCAAGGAGCTGGTCCATCTCGTCATGGAGAGCCCCAGCGTCACCGAGCTGCAGGCCATGCTGATCGTGCTGGGCCTGATCGACGTGGTGATGATCTCCAACCTGCTGATCATGGTCATCGTCGGCGGCTACGAGACCTTCGTCTCGCGCATGGAGCTGAACCGCCACCCCGACCAGCCGGAGTGGCTGAGCCACGTCAATGCGAGCGTGCTCAAGATCAAGCTCGCCATGGCCATCATCGGCATCTCCTCGATCCACCTGCTGCGGACCTTCATCGAGGCCGGCCAGCTCGGCAAGGAAGGCTCGACGCTGACCGAGGC
>CAYQAY010000101.1:0-12623 GCA_964415585.1 uncultured Reyranella sp. | reverse complement strand
TCGGTCGGTGCGGGCGGCGGCGGGGGTGGCGGCGACGGCATCTGCGGCATCGGGGGCATCGGCGGCGGTGAGAAAACGCACATGGGTGGCTCCTTGAATAGGTGATCGGGAAAGGTCCCTCGCCTTCGGCTCGGGATGACACGGTGGGTGAGGTTAAGGGATGGCAAGGTGGGTGGTTTGGAGGACGGCATGACCACCTCACCTACCCTCCTCCCGCGCAGGGCAATCGCATATGGCGGTTATCCGTCGTCCTGAGCGGAGACGCCCGTAGGGCGGCGTAGTCGAAGGACCTACTCTCCCCAGTAGAGACCGATGCCTCTGAAGCGAGGTCTCTCCACTACGCGCTACGCGCTTCGGTCGAGACGACGGATGGCTTCAATCCTCGTCGTCGCCCCACCAGTAGTCGTCGTCGAACTCGGCATAGAGGTCGTAGTCGGTCTCGTAGAAGTGCTTGGCCGGCGCGAGGTCCCAGGCGGGGCCGTGCACCGGCCAGGCGAAGGTGAGCGCCAGCGCGTCGCCGATGTCGGGGCTGGCGAGGCCGCGCTTCTTCATGTCCTCCTTCTTCTCGAGCTGGATGTGGCCCTTCGCGTCGTAGCCGTACTGGCAGCCCGTCAGGTCGGCCATGATCTCCGGATCGTCGGGCAGGCAGCCGGTCGCCAGCCAGTCCTTCAGGTTGCCCCAGATCTCGGCGCGCTTGTTGGCGTAGCGCGGCTTGGCGCCCTCGGGGCCGAAGGTCTCGGCCTTGCCGGCGAAGTTGACGCCAAACACGAAGGGCACGCCGAGCTGGCGCAGCCGGTCGACGACGGGACCGCCATAGCCGCCCTCGTCGACGAACACCGCCCGCACGCGCTCGGCGGCGGCGCGCTCGGCGACCTTCGAGGCCAGCGTCATGGTGTCGAGGCCCTGGAACTTCGCGACCGGCCAGGACTTCGCGTCGCGGCCGCGGCGCAGCACGATCACCGAGCGGTCGGCGCCGAAGCGGGCGACGTCGACGCCCATCACCAGCGGCGCATCGCGCTCGGTCGCGGGATCGGGCGCGCGGTCCATCGCCTCGCGCACCGCCTCGGGCTCGATGAGCTGCAGGTTGCCCGAGCGCGGGAACTGGCCCAGCACGCGGACCTTCACGAAGTCGGACTCCTCGCCGTAGTCGGCGATCCATTGCGCGATCTGGCGCTTGTCGGTCAGCGACACGGTGCGCGAGTCGACGCGGCGGCCGATCCAGCGCGAGCGGAACTGGCCGAAGCAGCCGTGGAAGCGGCCGGTGGTGCGCGTCGGGTTGCCGAAGGCCAGCCAGACGATCTCGGTGTCGGCGTCGGTCAGCGCGCCCTCGGCGGTCTCCCAGACGGAGTCGGCGATCGAGGAAGCCTCGTCGAACACCAGCAGCACGCGGCTGCCCTTGTTGTGCAGGCCGGCGAAGGCCTCGGGGTTGCCGGCGTTCCACGGCACCATGTCGATGCGCCCTCCTCCGCTCATCAGGCCGCCCTCCTCGACCGGCAGGGTCGAGACGAGCGACGTGGCGCCCAGCTCGTTCCACTTCGACGTCAAAGCGAGGCGATGCCACTTGGCCAGCTCCGCCCAGGTCTTGGTGCGGAGCTGGGTTTCGGTGTTGGCGGTGACGACGCCGCGGGTCGCCGGATCGGTCACGGCGGCCCACAGGACCAGCCAGGCGACCAGCGCCGACTTGCCGACGCCGTGGCCCGAGGCGACGGCGATGCGGAGGGGTCCTTTCCCTTCGCGCAGCGCGCAGCCGATGTCGTCGAGCACATCGCGCTGCCACGGCTCGGGGCCCGCGCAGTCGCTGAGCGGGCCGGGCTCGCCCCAGGGGAAGGCCCATTCGACGAAGCCCAGCGGATCGTGGCGCAGGGCGGCGATGGTCTCGGCCTGCTCGGTAAGCGGGTCGGTGCGGCGGCGGGCCTTCACGAGCCGTCTCCCTTCTTGTGGTTCCTGTCCTGTTGGCGCGCACGATGGGCCTCCAGCCGCTGGCGCGCGGCCTTGAGGCGCTTCGCCATCGCCTCCTGCTCCGACGCGGACGCCGTCGGCGCGGCGCCGGAGAATTCCGGCCGGTGCGCCTTCAGCAGGAACTTCACCATGCCGTCGTTGTGGCGGCGCTCCATGGCGATCACCTCGCCGCCGCGCACGATGGCGCGCTCCTCGCCCTCCATCGCGCGCTGCATGGCCTTGTCGTGCAGGCCGTCGACGCCCAGCGAGAGGGCCCTGTTCCAGGCGGCGGCGAAACGCTTGTGGGTGCGGCGGCGCTCATAGACCTGGGTGCGGCCGAGGCCCGCCGTCTCGGCGGCCTGGCTGACCGAGCCGGTGCGGGCGAGGAACTCGATGAAGGTGTCGAGCTTCTCCCGAAGAAGATGGGGCGTGCGGCGCTTCGATCCCGTCTTGCGGGCCGGCAGGCGCGCGGGCGCGCGCCCGCCCGGACCGGCCGCGCGGCCGGCAGGCTTGCTGCTCATGAGGTTCTCCGAACGAAAAAGCCCGGCGGCTCCGGCCCCTCGCTCTCGGAGGCGGAGCCCCGGGCGGGGCGTCGATGCAGTGATCGGCAGTGTAGGCTTTTTCTTAGCCTATTCCTGCTGAACCTGCAACTCGATCCTGTGGATAACTTACGTTTTCTTTCGCCGGCTGTCCTATCGGGCAGGCCGGCGCCCGGCCGGGCTCAGCGGCTTGCGATATTCGATCGTGCCGAGGAGCCGCCGGAAGCCCAGCGCGTCGTTGACCCGCCGGATCGGTCCGTTGCGGTCGAGATTGGTCGCCCGCATGGCCGCCGCGCCCTGCGCGCGGGCGGCGTCGATCAGCGCGAGCTTGAGGGCGAGCCCGATCCCGCGGCCGCGCCAACCGCGCCGGACGCCGGTGAAGTAGGCATAGACGCCGTCGCCCAGGACGTGGCCGACCGCGAGGCCGATCGCCTCGCCGCCGTGCCGCGCCACGACGATCCAGCCGGGCCGGGCCACGGGATTGTCGCGCAGCACGGCGCGGCAGCGCTCCTCCGTCCAGGGCGGCAGGCCCCGCATGTCGGGCGTATCGGCGAGCAGCGAACGGAACAGCGCCAGCAGCTCGCGCCACGCCGCCTCGCCGGCGCCTTCCATGCCGGCGAAAGTCACGCCGTCCGCCGCCACCCGGGCCCGCACGGACGTCCATCGCCCGGGGTCGAAGCCGGCGAGATCGAGCACGCTGTCGATGCGCACGGCGAAGCGGCGAAAGCCCCGTGCCTCCACCCAGGCGCGCGCCGGGCGGGCGTCCTCGACGACGGTGCCGACCAGCCCGCGGACCCCGCGCCGGCGGGCCTCGTCCTCGAGCGCGGCGAGCAGGGCCGAGCCGTGGCCGCGCCGGCGCCGGGCGGGATCGACGACGACGACCGCCGCGAGACGATCGGCGGGTGCGTAAGGCGAGACCGCAGCCTGGGCGAGGCCGACCGTGCGGCCGCCGTCGCGGCCGAGGTAGCGCAGCCGCAGGTCGCCGGGCGGCCAGGCCGCCTCGCGGGCCTCGAACTCGGCGAGACCGATGGGCACCGGCCGTACGAGATTCATGAGGCGGACCCAGGCGGCCGCCCGCGCGGAACGATACGGCTCCACCCTCATGCGTCGCGCGCCATGGGCACCTCCCGGCCATCCACGAAGATACGGCCGCCCGGTGCAAGGGCCGCCCGCAGCCGGGGCCAGGCGCGCGCTCCGCTATGGCGGCCGTCGAGCGCGCCCACCCGGACCGCGACGACCAGGTCGAACGGCGCCTCCCCCGGCGCCAGGGCGAAGGTCTCGGCCGCTTCCCGCCGGAACGACAGGCGCCCGTCGGCGATCGGCTTCGCCGATCCCGCGATGGCCTGCGCGACGGCCCGGGCCGACCGGTCGATGCCCAGCACGTGGCCCGTACCGATGCGGGCGGCCATCGCGCGCGCCAGAGCGCCCGGCCCGCAGCCGACCTCCAGCACCCGCATGCCGGGAACGAGCGGCAGGGCCTCGAGGATCCGGTTCAATCGCGGCGAAAGGGTCGGCATGTCGGTATCGGCGTGTCCTCCCGTAACGTCCGGCGACGACCGGCGACCATCGAAGATTTTTCGGGGAGACCCGCATGAGGATTCGCACGGGAGCCGGGCTTGCCTGCTACAGTGGATTACGGGGTGCGTCTGCTCTGCGGGTTGCCTGCGGCCGACAGGTCCTCTAATTTACTGCATTCCGACTTCAGTTTTCCTGTCAGCCCGTCCCCCACCGCCATGCCCGTTCACTGGAAGATCGATCCGCAGGCCCTCCTCATCACCGCCCGGGCCGAGGGCACCGTGACGCGTCCCGAATTCGAGGCGTTCCTCGACGCCATGGCCGAGGCCGACGCGGTCGGCTACGCCAAGCTGTTCGACGGGCGGGGCGCCGACACGGAGATGGGCGCGGCCAACATCATGGCGATCGGCGTGCGCATCAAGGCGATGCACGATGCGCGGCCGCCCGACCGGCCGCCCGGCCCGGTGGCGATCGTGCTGGACGCCGACAAGTTCGGGCTGGTGGCGCGCGTGCTGGGGATCCTGGCCACGGCGCGGCGGCCGATGCGGGTGTTCGAGGAACTCGAGCCGGCACGCGAGTGGATCGGCAAGCAGCGGGCGTTCGCCGCGGCGGCCGAGCAGAGACTGCACCGGGAACCATGCAGCTAGACTACAAGGGACTCCCGCTGACCCTGACGGCCGGCAGGATCGCCGACCCGGGCGACTATGGAACGTGGCCGCTGGGGACCGCGGCGTGGACCTGGGATCCAGCCGACGATCCCGGTTACACGCCGCAGGGCATCACCTCGTTCCAGGATACCGGCACGGCGACGGGCACGAAACAGGAGGTGGTGCTGGTGAGCTGGCACTCGGCGGGCGACAAGCCGCCGCGCCTCTCCTACCTCGTGCGCGAGGGCGACGATTGGCGCTACGGCAACGTCCTGCTGCAGGGCGCAAATGTAACGCCGAAGCTGCACGCGGGCGGCCTCGCCTTCTTCGCGGGCCGCGTGCTGGTGGCCGAGACGGGCACGGGCCTGCTGGCCTTCGACGCCACGAACCCCATCCAGACCGGCTCTGTCTGGAGCATCGCGCAGTCCGGCCGCTTCGACCTCGCGCGCCGCATCGCCAATCCGCAGCAACGGGTCTTCTCGTTCGCCGACATCGACTGGAGCGAGGCCGGAGCGCCGGTGCTGCTGACCGGCGTCTACGCCAGCGCCAAGGACGGTCTGCTGCCGGGCCTGTTCGCCTGGACGCTGGGCAAGGACGGGCCGACCGGCAAGCCGCCGACCGACTGCCTGCCGTGCGTGTCCGGCCAGAGTGCGCCTGATGGGGCCAAGCCGTACCGCTACATTCAAGGCGCCACGCGGCGCGACGGCGCGTGGTATCTCAGCCAGTCGGGCGACGTCGCCGCGATCACCCGGTACGACGGCGCGCCGTGCTCGGCCCCGCCGCCCAAGGCGCCGCTGGCCCGCTGCTCGCTCGGCCTCGAGGACCTGCACATCCCGGCGGACGGGCGCTGCCTGCGCGGCCTGACGGAGAACGTCTCGGACGTTCAGAAGCAAAGTCCGCGGCTGCTGTTCGAGATCCCGCTCTGAGGCTGCCGGCGCGGTTCAGCCGATACCGCTCTCGCGGCGAGTCAGGATAGGCCGCTCTCGCGGCAGAGTCCCTCGACCACGGCGCGGTCCCGGGCGGTGCCGCCGATCTCGACCAGCACGAACTCCGTCACGGTATCGCGGCGCCGCGCCGTGCCGGCCGGCGGCGCGGGCAGCACGCCGATGAAGGGCACGAAACCGGTCGGGCGGCCGGCGCCGTCGCGGCCGTCGACCTCGCCGCAGACGGTGACGACGCCCTGGCCGTTGCGCGCGGCGCGCAGGGTGCCGAAGCGGACCGAGGGCCCGTCCTTCATGAAGGGCATGACGCCGCTCACCACCGCCTCCTGCTGCAGCGGCGTGAGCACGACCGGGCTGCCGGGCTGAACGGTGGCGCCCGGGGGCGCCGGCGGGAGCTGGTCCCAGGGCGGGCGCAGGACGACGGGCAGGTGCGCGACGTCGGGCTGCGCGGAGACGCAGCCGGACAGGGTCGCGACGATCGCGCCCAGGAGAATAACCGCACGCCCCCCTACGACCCTCTCCCAGGCCGCCATGAACCGCTCCCTTCGATCGCGGCGAGGATAGCAGCTTTCCGCCTCGTCGGGGCCCCTAGGGGTGAGGTCCCCAGGGTGCCGCGTTCAGGAGCTTCACCTCCTGCGTCATGACGAGCGGGCGGAACCTGGCCGCGAAGCCATCCATGAAAGCGGGGTCAGCGAAGACGGCGGCCCAGTGGGCACGACGCGCGGCGTCGTCGGGGAATTTCCAGAGATGGACGATCTGGTTGATCGTACCGGTATCGCCCTGGAAGTAGCCGACCAGATTCCTCGCGTGCCCGCCCCTGTCGAGCGCGGGGAAGCCGAACTCCTGGTAGAGCCTCACGGCCTCGGCCATCTTGCCGACGTAGAGCGTGTAGGTACGCAACTCGTAGAGCGCCATGTTTCCCCCTGTCGTCACCGCGAAGGATCCTTCGCTTCGCCCACGATGACAGGTGCCGGATTCCGGCTCCAGGCCGAATCATCCGCCCGCCGCGACTCCGCGACGCCGCCCGGCTCGGCCGCAGCGAGCGCCTCGCGCACGAACTGCGCCAGGTCGCGCCGGCGGAACGGCTTGTTCAGCAGGCGTATGCCGGGCGGCAGACGACCGTCGCAGGCGATGGCGTCCTCGGTATAGCCGGACATGAAGACCACCGGGAGCTCGGGCCAGCGGGCGGCGAGCGCATCGGCGAGCGCCCTGCCGCCCATGGCGCCCGGCATGATGACGTCGGTCAGGACGAGGGCATAGGGGGGATTGCACTCGCAGGCGGCGAGCCCGGCCGCGCCGTCGACGGCCTCGTCGACCGAGTAGCCCAGGTCGCGGAGCTGCCGCACCACGTTGAGGCGCACCTGCGGATCGTCCTCGACGACCAGGATGCGCTCGCGGCCGCGCGGCACGGCGCCGGCGGCGTCGCCCGCGGCTTCCGGCACGCCCTCACTGCGCGGCAGGTAGAGCGTCACGGTGGTGCCGCGCCCGGGCGCGCTGTCGATCTCGACGTGGCCATGGCTCTGCTGCACGAAGCCGTAGACCATGGAGAGGCCGAGGCCGGTGCCACGGCCGACCTCCTTCGTGGTGAAGAACGGCTCGAACACCTTGTCGAGGTTGCCGGGCGCGATGCCGCCGCCCGTGTCGGTGACCGACAGGGCCACGTAGTCGCCGGGACGGCTGCCGGGATGCCGCTCGAGCGCGGCGGCGCCACGCGTCACGTTGCGGGTCTCGATCAGCAGGCGGCCGCCGCCCGGCATGGCGTCGCGCGCGTTGAGACAGAGGTTCAGCAGAGCGGTCTCGAGCTGGGCCCGGTCGATGTTGACCGGCCAGAGGTCGTCGGCCAGCACCGAATCGGTCTCGACCTGCTCGCCCAGGGTGCGGCGCAACAGGCGTCCCGTGGCGACGACGAGGTCGTTGAGGTCGGTGACCTGCGGCCGGAGCGCCTGCTTGCGCGCGAAGGCGAGAAGCTGGCGCGTGAGATCGGCGGCGCGACGCGTGGCACGGGCGATGTTGGAGACATGGTCGCGGACCGCCGGCGGGAGGTCGTAGTCGTCCTCCAGCGCGTCGGTATTGGCCATCATCACCATCAGGATGTTGTTGAAGTCGTGTGCCACGCCGCCGGTAAGCTGGCCGACCGCCTCCATCTTCTGGAGCTGCCGCAGCTTCTCTTCCGAGGCGCGATGCTCGCGCTCGGCGCGCCGCCGCTCGGTGATGTCGCGGGCCATCGGCAAGAACGCCGCCCGGCCCTCGAACTCCACCGCGGCGACGCTCACCTCGACGTCGACGATCGAGCCGTCCTTGCGACGATGCCTGCCGTAGATGCGGCGGCCGGGATCGGGCGCTCCCTCGCGCAGCAGATCGTCGAGCATGTACATGTCTTCCTGGAGACGCAGGTCGGCCGGAGTCATCTTCAGGAACTCCTCGCGCGTCCAGCCGTACTGACGGACCATGGCGTCGTTGACGGCGAGGTAGCGCCGTGTGTCGCGGTCGAACACCGCCATGGGGTCGGGATTGCCTTCGAACAGGATACGGTAGTTGCGCTCGGTGGCCTGGCGCGCCTGCCATTCGCCGACCAGCCAGGTGCCGAGCACGGCCAGTCCGAGGGTGGCGAGCATCCAGCCCAGCGCTACGACACCGACGATGTGGCGCCACGGCGCCAGGATACCGGCGACGCCCTGACCGACGGCGATGACCAGGTTGCGGTCGAAGGAAAGCTGCTGAACGCCGACGAGGCGCTGCAGCCCGTCGATCGGACTGCTTCGCACGACCAAACCGCGATCGACTCCCTGCGCCAGGTCGGCAAGGGCGGACGCGCCGTCGAACCGCTTGCCCATGGCGCCCTCGACGAACGGACTGCGCATGAGCAGCGTGCCGTCACCGCGCAGGAGCGCCACGCTGAAGTCCTGCCCGGCATCCTCGGGCATCCAGGCGCGTTGGAAGAACGCCGGGTCGATGGCCGCGACGATGACGCCGCGCAGGCGCCCGTCGGCGCCCACCCAGGATCGGGTCGCCGGCAGCATCCAGGCACCGGTGATGCGGCTCTTCACCGGATCGGCGACATGGAACGACTCGGCGAGACGATCGAGGTGATGGCGGAAGTAGGCCCGGTCGGAGACGTCGAGGCCGACGCTCTCGTCCTTGGAGTGGAAGACGATGCGGCCCTGCCCGTCGATCAGCCACATGACGCGGATATAGGGGCGGTCGTTCAGCAGGGCGCGGAACTCCGCGCCGATCGCGGCCTGCGTCAGCGTGCCGTTCGCCTGATGCCGGTCGAGGATGCCGTCGGCGATGACAAGGGTCTGCTGAACCGACTGAAGCGCGTAGGAGGTCTCGCGCGCGGCCATGCGTGTCAGCGATTGGGTGAGCTTGCCCGCTGCCTCGAGCGTATCGGCGCGAAGCTGCAGCAGCAGGGCGGCGAGGATGCCGAGAGTGACCAGCAGATAGGCCGCGACGACGGCGGCGACCCGGGTGCGAAACGGCACGCGATCCAGCCAGTGCGGCGCAACCCGACTGCCCGGAAGGGCACGCGCGAACCAGCGGCGGACCGCCGACATGCTGGACGCCGGGGCTGGGCCGCTTCGATCGACGCTGCTCATACCGTCAGGCCTACGCGAGCCGAAGCAACCGCGCACCCGACAATGCGTCCGGCGTCGCCGATCCAGCCGACTTTCGCCTCCAAAGCGGAGCTTTTCGAGGCCTCCAGGAAGTTTGCGACGGCCTCGAGGGGCACAAATGGGCAACCCTCCCGGAACCCCATCGCCCGCTCGTCGTTGCCATCCGCCGGTGCCTACGGGGCCGGCCAGCCCACCCAACTTCGGACGCGCCCTGTTCCGGCGCAAGGAGCCGCGAGTTCATGCCGACCGTCCCGGCCACGACCACGCATGTGCGCATCAGCGCGGAGGAGCAACGGCTCCTCAGGGCCCTGTCCGTCGGACAGGCCGTGAAGCTGCCCTCCGCGCATCGGCTGCGGCTGGAGCTTCTCGGGTTGTTGCGCGACGGCCCGTCGGGTGCGCGCCTGACGCCGCTGGGGCGACAGCATGCCGCCGCCGCGCCGAGCGACGAGGAGGCGAGCGCCGCGCCGCGCCCCGACGAGCCCGTCAAGAAACGCGACCGACTCGGCCGGCGCATGCCGCACGGGCGGGCGCTTCCCTTCTGAGGACATCATGACGACAAACGCCCGCAGCGAAGCGTTCGCTAGGGTACCGACCGCAAGCGGTGGGGAACCGTACAGTGAAGCCACCGACAAGGTATCGCGCCGTTCGATCCGCCGTGCGCACAAGGAAGAAATCCCGGAAGTGGCGCACGCGTTCGAGCCGAAGAATCTGTTCCTGAAGGCGCTGCCGGCGGCGGAGCTGGCGCGGCTGCGGCCGCATCTCGCCTTTCACCGGCTACCGCAGGGCTTCGTGCTGCACGAGGCCGGGCAGAGGATCGAGCATGTCCACTTCATCGACAGCGGCATGATCTCGATGGTCGCCACCATGCAGGACGGCGCGCAGATCGAGACGGCGACGCTGGGCCGCGAATCGCTGGTCGGCGCCCTGACGGCGCTGGGCGAACACCGCGCCGGCACGCGGGCCATCGTGCAGATCGACGCCACGTCGTGGCGGCTGCCGGCGACCGATTTCCGCGCCGCCGTCGAGGAGAGCCCGGCGCTGCGGCGGCTCGCACTGGTGAGCAACGAGCTCACCCTGGCACAGATCCAGCAGACCGCGGCGTGCAACGCGCTGCACACGGCCGACCGGCGGCTGTGCCGCTGGATCGTGCAGGTGCGCGACCGGATCGACGACGACGTCATCCGCCTGACGCACGATTTCCTGGCGCAGATGCTGGCGGTGCGGCGGCCGACGGTGAGCCTGATCGCCTACGGCCTGCAGCAGGCCGGGCTGATCCGCTACCAGCGCGGCAAGATCACCATCCTCGACCGCGCCGGTCTCGAGCGCGGCGCCTGCGAATGCGTCGGTGCCCTGCGCGAGAAGACGCACAGGATCATCGACGGCATACGCTGAGTCCGACGGCCGGTCTCCGCCCGCGGCAGCGCCTCCCTCGCGGCCTAGTCCTGCGGGCGGTTGGTGAAGCGGGCGTTGCCGAGGCCGGTGCCGATGGTCAGCACGCCCCAGCGCCGGACGTCGGTCATGGCCGGCACCTCGCTCAGCCCCTGCACGACGGCATCGTTGTGCAAGATCACGGCGGGCTCGTGGCCGTCGATGCGCGGCAGGCGGCCGGCGAGCGCAGCAGCGAGCCTGAAGCCACCCTCCTCCCAGTTGCCCGGCAGGTTCTGGCCGCCCTTGAGGATCGCCCCGTGCTCGTCGATCAGTCCGGGACAGCCCACACCGACGAAGGGAGCGAGCTTGAGCTTGGCGTCGGCCGCCCGCTCCATCAGGCCCGCGGCCATCTCCGCCAGTCGCTCGACCGCCTGGTCGCGGCTGGGCTCGTCATCGCGATGGCGCCAGTGCTGCCGCTTCCAGATTGCAGCCCTCGAGACGTCGCCCTTCTTCATGCGCAGCTCGACGATGCCGACCCGAATGTTCGTGCCGCCGATGTCGACCGCGACGATGGCGTCGTGTCCGGCGAGCACCCAGCTCGGGGCGAGCTGCGCGGCGCCGATCAGGCCGGCCTCGTCGGGATGATTGCCGACCGGCTTCAGCTCCACGGCAGTGCCTTCGGCGGCCAGCACGATCTGGGCGCGGCCCATCGCGAGCTGGCCGAGATGGCTCGAGCTCAACCCGCCGCCGACGACGATGCGCTCCGTTTCCCGCCAGGCCTCGAGACGCAGAAAACGACGCACGACGGTGGCGAGCTCGCCCGCGAACTCCTCGACCGCGGTATGGACGAGCCCGGCGGCCACGGTGTCGTCGGACCCCAGCGCCTTGTCGAGCTTGGACTTGGAGATCTCGGCCGTCGGCGTGTCGCCGAATGGATCCTCGCCCAGTGCGGCGACGACCTTCTCGCGCCAGTCGTCGAGGATGGCGCGAAAGGCGCGGCCGCTGGCGCGGTCACCGACGAAGCCTTCGTCGTCGCGCAGCTCTTCGTTGTAGGTGTCGACCGTCACCGCGGGCAGCGTCCTGGCGCCATGACCGATGACGGCGGACGGCGGGGTCGCAGATGGCGGCGACGCATCAGTCTCCTTGGCGGCGCTCTGCTGAGGCGTGCTGTTCTCCACCGGCACCTTTCCCGCGGCGAACAACGAAGCCGCACCGGCACAGCAACGGCAGGGGACCGGCGCGGTTGCATCGCGATGTGGAGACATGTCGCAACGGCCTTCCGGTCACGACCGTTCGTTCCGCCATGGCCGATGTCACGACGATCGAGCGTTCGACGAAGGAGCAGGGGCTGAAGCGCGTCACGCCGGCGCGCTCCGCCTGCGGCGCCAGCGTCGGCGATGCGGCCGGCCGGCTGGCGGGCCGCACGCCATGCCTGAGGGACGCGATCGAAGGTAGGACGACGGGGAACGCAAGGCGGCCCGGCTCCGTTGGAAACGAAAGAACAGGAGGCTGCCATGGATAAAGCGATCGACGATCAGGCGGTCGGCACGCCGAGCGCCCTCGACAGGTTCCATCTCGGCATCGACGGCGACGGCACGAGCTGTCTGCTGCTCTTCGTCGACGAGAACGGCCACGCCATAAGCTCCCTCGCCAGTTTTGCGGAGTTCAACGCCTTCATCGCCTCGCTCATGCAGGCTGCAGCCGAGATGACGCGGCGGCGCACGCTGCACACGTCCGATGAGGGGATGGACGACGTGTCGGGCGAGGGGCCGGTGCAGGCCATGACGGTCGCTTCGGCGGCGTTCCAGATGAGCCCCCACGGCGAATGCCTGCTGGGCTCGCTGATCGGCGACGGCGGCGAGGTGGTGGGCATCCGCCTACCGCCCCGTGTCGCCCACGAGATGACCAAGGCGATGCTGATGGCCTCGCCCGCTGCGAGTGCCTGCTGAGGAGACAAAGAAAAAGGCGGCCCGTGAGGGCCGCCTCTTCCTTTGTCGTTGTCAGCCAGCTTACTGGATGACGATCTCGACGCGGCGGTTCTGCGGCTCGCGGACGTTCGGG
>CAYQAY010000100.1:0-12623 GCA_964415585.1 uncultured Reyranella sp. | reverse complement strand
GCACTTACGCGAGGCCGAGCGCCTGGTCTTCGCCTCGCGCACCGCCGACCACAAGGAAGCCGTGCAGGCCCAGGGACGGTAGGTCCGAGAGCCCTCACCCTGAGGAGCCGCGCGAAGCGTGGCGTCTCGAAGGGTGGGCTGCAGACGAGGTGCTCGCGCTCACCCTTCGAGACGCGGCCTACCGGCCGCTCCTCAGGGTGAGGTGATCAGTCCCGGTAGTTCGCGGCGCGTTTCTGCAGGTTGGACATGATGGCCTCGAGCTGGTTGGGCGAGCCGATCAGCTTCTGCTGCTCGACCGACTCCATCATCAGGCCCGCGGCGGCGTCGGTCGCGACGGCGGCATTGAGCAGCCGCTTGTTCGCCCGCATGGCATCGGGGCTCTTGGAGGCGATCTCCCTCGCCGTCTCCAGCGCCGCGGCGCGCGGATCGTCGACCACGCGCGTGACGAAGCCCATCTGCTGCGCCTCCGCGCCGTCGAAGATGCGGCCGGTGTAGGTCAGCTCGCGCACGACGTCCTCGCGCGCCAGGTGGCGCATGAGCTGGGTGCCGGCGAGATCGGGCACGAGGCCCCACTTGATCTCCATCACCGAGAAGCGCGTATCGGCGGTGGCGTAGCGGATGTCCGCGCCCAGCGCGATCTGGAAGCCGCCGCCGAAGGCCACGCCGTGCACGGCGGCGATCACCGGCACCGGCAGCTCGCGCCACAGCCAGGCGCATTGCTGCGGCCGGTTGGCGATGCCGTGGGTGCGTCTGGTGAGGTCGCGCGATCCCGGCACGGCAGCATCGCCCTGGTTCATCGCGGCGAAGCTCGCCATGTCGAGGCCGGCACAGAAGGCCTTGCCCTCGCCCGACAGCACGACGCAGCGCAGGCCCTTCATCGCGGCGAGCTGCGCGCCGGCCTCGATGATGCCCTCGAACATGGCGGGATCGAGCGCGTTCATCTTGTCGGCGCGGATCAGGCGGACGTCGGCGACGCCGTCCCTGAGGTCGATCGAAACGCGGTCCTTCATTTTTCTCCCTCCGATTTCATCCAGGCGCGCAGGCGGCGCTTCACTTCTTCCGGGTCGACGCGCTGGGGCGGTTCGAGGCTGCCGTCTTCGCGCTTCGGCCACATCAGCACGGCGATGCCGCGCTGCACGTCGGCATAGGTGCAGTCGTCCGGCAGGCGGTCCAGCAGCGCCCGCACCTGGTCCTTCACGTCGCTCATCGGCTCACCATCAGCCAGATCCCCTGCGCAACATAGACCGCGCCCAGGGCCAGGATCACGCGGCGCGTCCAATGGTAGAACTGCTTGTCCGACATGCGGTCGAGAAAACTGCGCGAGAGCGTCGTGCCGAGCACGGCGAAGGCCGCGGCATAGGCCATGATCAGCCACTGCTCGGGATCGCGGCCCGCGGGGCCCGCGATCACCGCGCCGAAATAGACGACCTTCGTGAGATGGCCCAGCACCTGGGCGGCGGCCTTGGTGGCGACGTTGACCTGCCGGGTCATGCCGGTGCGGACATAGAAGATGTCGAGCAGCGGGCCGGTGACTCCGGAGACGAGCTGGATGGCACCGCCGATCGCACCGGCCAGGAAGGCCTGGCCGTGGCGTTCGATGTTGGGTGCGAGCGTCTGCGGCACGGCGAGCGCGATGAAGGGCGTGATGCCGACGGCCACCAGCACCAGGGCCTTGTCGGGCACGAAGTCGAAGAAGGAGAAGACGACCAGCGCGGCGGCGGCGCCGGCGCCGAACTGGAAGACGACCTTCCAGTTCACGTGGTGCCGCCACAGCCAGGCGCGCCAGCCGTTGGCCGCGATCTGGATGACGCCGTGGAACACCATGGCGACCGGCACCGGCAGAAAGACCAGCAGGAAGCCGATCAGCAGCATGCCGCCCGCCATGCCGAAGATGCCGGAGATGAACGAGGTCACGACGGCCACGACCGCGAGCGCGGCCAGGACGGGCAGGGAGAACATTCCGCCTGCTGCGTAGCCTGCGGGGGTCGTAAACTCAAATCCCCCTGTCATGAGACAGGGTCATCGCTTATGAACCCTCCCGTCGTCCCGAGCGGAGCGCAGCGAAGCCGAGGGACCTTCGTTCGACGATCTGCCGGCTGCCTGTCGAGGCAAGGTCTCTCCGCTTCGTGCTTCGCGCTCCGGTCGAGACGACGGAAAGGCCATATGCAAAGGACTCAATGAGCGACACCGATCTTCTCTTCATGCCGGCCGTGAAGGCCGCCGCCCTCATCCGCGCCGGGAAGCTGTCGCCGGTCGAATATGTCGACACGGTGCTGAAGGCGATCGAGCGCGCCAACCCGAAGCTCAACTGCTTTCGCGAGGTGACGGCCGAGCAGGCCCGGCGCGACGCGAAGAAGGCCGAGGAGGCGGTGTCGCGGGGCGACAGGCTCGGGCCGCTGCACGGCGTGCCGGTCAGCATCAAGGACCTGATCGACGTCGAGGGCGTGCCGACCCGGCACGGCTCGGCGATCTTCGCCGACAACCCGCCCGCTGCGTCCGACGACATCACCGTGGCGCGGCTCAGAGCGGCCGGCGCGATCGTCGTCGGCAAGGCGCAGAGCCCGGAGTTCGGCGTCAAGGGACTGACCGACGGGCCGTCGTTCGGCATCACGCGCAACCCCTGGAACCTCGAGCGCACGCCGGGCGGCTCGAGCGGCGGCGGCGCGGCGGCCGTCGCGGCCGGCCTCGGCCCGCTGTCGCTCGCCACCGACGGCGCGGGCTCGACGCGCGGCCCCGCCTCCTGCTCGGGCCTGGTCGGGCTCAAGGCGACGCTCGGCATCGTGCCCTACGACACCTCGCGCGACGCCTTCGGCAACAACACCTTCGCCGGTCCGCTGGCCCGCACCGTCACAGACGCCGCGGTCATGCACGGCGTGCTCGCGGGGCCGTCGCCCAAGGACCCGTGGAGCCTCGGCGCCACGCCGCGGCCGATGTCCGCGAAGCTCGCGGGCGAGGATCTCTCGGGCGTGCGCATCGGCTACATCGAGCTGATGGCCAATCCGCGCCTCGCCGCCGACGTGCGCGCCAACACGCTGCAGGCGCTCGACGCCTGGCGCGACATGGGCGCGGAGATCGAGCCGGTCACCGACAAGATCGACTGGATCGAGTACGAGGGCCGCGTGCTCTACCAGGCGGGCTTCGCCGTGAGCTGCGCCCAGTACCTGCCGAAGTGGCAGAACCAGATGGACCCGGTGACGCTGGCCTTCATGGATCGCGGCGCCAGGTTCACCCTGGCCGACTTCCGCAACGCGCAGTTCGCGCGCACGGTCCTGTTCCGCACCATCCAGTCGCTGTTCGAGCGCTACGACTTCCTGGTGAGCCCGACCAATGCGCGCACCGCGCTCGACGTGACGCACGACGCCGCCAACGACGAGGTCGTGGTCGACGGCGTGAAGTGCGGCATCACCCGGCAGGGCTGGACGTCGTACCAGTACCCTTTCAACCTGACCGGCCATCCGGCGATGGCCGTGCCGTCGGGTTTCGGCGCGGACGGGCTGCCGACCTCGGTGCAGATCGTCGGCAAGTGGGCGCACGAGACCGACGTGCTGCGGCTCGGCGCGCTGCTCGAGCAGGCGCGGCCCTGGGCGCAGCACCGGCCGCCCGTGTGAGTCCGCCCGCCTGACGCTGCTTTCCCGCAAGGCGGCGAGGTGCTAGCGTCCGCGCCTCATCCGGGAGGGATGGCCGCAACGGCCTCTTCACCGGAAACGGCACGGCTGGGAGGCATCTATGAAGTTCTCGAAGATTCTCGGGATGACGGCGGCGTTCGTCATCGGCGGCAGCGGCATCGCGGCGGCCCAGGCGCCAGGACAGGCCCCGGCCAACCTCGACACCAAGAAGTTCAACGTGGTCGGCACGTGGAATTTCCTCAACATGAACAAGATGGTCGAGGCGCCGTTCTGGAACGAGCAGCTCGGCAAGGATTCGGGCGGCAAGCTGACCGGCAATCTCAAGTCGATCACCGAACTCAACCTCAAGGGCACCGAGGTCCTGCGCCTGCTGAAGACCGGCATCTACGACGTGGCGCACGCGCTGCCGATCTACGTCGACGACGGCGGCGCCGTGATCGAGGCCTCCGACCTGTCGGGGGTGGCGAGCAGCATCGCGCAGCAGCGCGAGATCCTGAACGCCTGGATGCCCGAGATGCAGAAGGTGATGCGCGAGCGGTTCGGCGCGCAGATCGTCGGCACCTTCGCCTTTCCGCAGCAGGTCTTCTTCTGCCGCGACGAGATCTCGAGCCTCGCCGACCTCAAGGGCAAGAAGGTGCGCGTACAGGGCGTGTCGCAATCCGACCTCGTCAAGGCCCTGGGCGCCTCTTCGGTGACCATTCCCTTCGGCGAGGTGGTACCGGCGCTCGAGAAGGGCGTCGTCGACTGCGGCATCACCGGCACGCTGCCGGGCTTCCAGGCGAAGTGGCCCGAGGTCGTGAAGACCGTGGTCGACGTGTCGCTGGGCTACACGGCGGGCTTCGTCGCGGTGAACCTCAACGCCTGGAACAAGCTCTCCAAGCCCACGCAGGAGTTCATGACCGCCGAGTTCAAGAAGCTCGAGGACGCTTCCTGGGCGAGCGTCGAGAAGGACACCAAGGAAGGCATCGCCTGCAACACGGGCAACGGCCCCTGCTCGGTCGGCACGCCGGCCAAGCTCAAGCTGGTGACGCCGTCGGACGCCGATCGCGCCGCCGTCAAGAAGGCGCTGAACGACACCGTGCTGCCGGAATGGGCCAAGCGCTGCGGCGCGGAGTGCGCGGCCAAGTGGACCGACATGGTCGGCAAGAAGTACGGCCTCACCGCGAAGGCGAACTGAGCGGGCCGGGAGTCCGGGCTTCGCGGGTCCGCATGGATCGCCTGTGGCGCGGCGTTTCGGTCGCCGCCCTCTGGGCGGCGTGGGCCGGCGGCGCCATGATCCTGCTGGCCGCCGTCGTCGTCACGGCAGAGGTGGTCAGCCGCAAGTTGCTGTCGTTCACCTTCTCCGGCTCCGACGAGATCGCGGCCTATCTCTTCGCGGTGGGCACCTCGTGGTCGATGGCGCACGTGCTGGTGACGCGCGGCCACGTGCGCATCGACGTGCTGTACGGCGCCCTCGGGCCGCGCGGCAAGGCGGCCTTCGACCTGCTGGCCCTCGTAGGCCTCGCGATCCTCGTCGTGGCCATCGTCGACCGCGCCGGCGCCCTCTTCCTCGACAACCTGGCCGGCAACAACCGGTCGAACACGCCGCTGCGCATCCTGCTGGCGTGGCCGCAGGCGCCCTGGGTCGCGGGCTTCGTGCTGTTCCTCGCCGCGACGGCGCTCGCGTTCGTGCGCAGCCTGCAGGCGCTGGCCCGTGGCGATCTCGCGGGCGTGTCGAAGACCATCGGCGTGCCGTCGCAGGACGAAGAGATCAGGGGCGAACTCGGCTCCCTGGGAATCGCCACGCCCGACGCCGGCGAGAGGCGATAGGCGTGCTGGGCACGGCTCTCCTTCTTCTGGTCGCCCTGCTGGCGATCAGCGTTCCGGTCGCCGCCGTCATGGGCGTCCTCGGCCTGGCGCTCAACCAGTTCTTCTCCTCGGTGCCGCTCTACCTCGCGATGGGTGACATCGTCTGGAACGCCAGTTCGGAATACATCCTGATCGCGATCCCGATGTTCGTGATGCTGGGCGAGATCCTGCTGCGCTCGGGCATCGCCAACCGCGTCTATGCCGCGATCGCGACCTGGCTGTCGTGGCTGCCGGGCGGGCTGATGCACGCCAACATCGGCACCTGCGCGATGTTCGCGGCGACCTCGGGCTCGAGCGTGGCGACGGCCGCGACGGTGGGCGTCGTCGCCCTGCCGCAGGTCAGGATCCGCAAGTACGACGAGTCGCTGTTCCTCGGGACGCTGGCGGCGGGCGGCACGCTCGGCATCCTGATCCCGCCCTCCATCAACTTCATCCTCTACGGTCTGCTGACGCAGACGTCGGTGCCGCGCCTCTATCTGGCCGGGATGGTTCCCGGGCTGATGCTGATGGCGCTCTTCATGGTCATCATCCTGGTCGCCTGCCTGCTCACCCCGTCCAAGGGCGGGACGCCGATCCGGAGCACGTGGCGGGAGCGGCTGGCGAGCCTCAAGGACCTCGTCGCGCCGCTGTTCATCTTCGCCGTCGTCGTCGGCTCGATCTATGCCGGCTGGGCGACGCCCACCGAGGCGGCGTCGATGGGCGTCTTCGCCGCGCTCGTGCTGGCGGCCTGGGAGCGCGCGCTCTCCTGGTCGATGCTCAAGGCGGTGTTCGAGGGGACGATGCGGACGACGGCGATGATCATGCTGATCATCATCGCCGCGCAGTTCCTGAACTTCGTGCTGGCCAACATCGGCGTCACCGACGGCGTGGCCAAGGCCATCGACGCGCTGGGCCTCGGCAAATACGGCACCATGCTGCTGCTGATCGTGTTCTACCTGATCCTCGGCTGCTTCATGGAGACGATCTCCATGATGATCCTCACGACTCCGTTCGTGTTCCCGATCGTGGTCGGCCTCGGCTGGGATCCGATCTGGTGGGGGATCGTGCTCACCATCCTGATCGAGGCGGCTCTCGTGACGCCGCCGGTCGGCCTCAACCTCTACGTCGTGCAGAGCCTGCGGGCGACGGGCGCCATCGCCGACGTGATCCGGGGCGCCCTGCCCTTCGTCGGCGCCATGCTGCTGCTGATCCTTCTCCTCATGGCCTTTCCGGACATCGCGCTCGGCCTGCCGCAGTGGGTCATGGGCCGCGGCTAGACACGGGCGTTGCGGTCCGCTGCGGTTCGCGGTCTTCTGTCATGGCGGAAGACGGAACCCATGGGAGGACTCCAATGCGCCTGATGGCGATTCTGGCCGGCATACTCGGTCTCCTGACCGGGATCGGCGCGGCCCTTGCCCAGACCTTCGACAAGCCGATCAGGATCATGGCGCCCTACGCGCCGGGCGGGAACATCGACGTGACGTCCCGCATCATCGCCGACAAGCTCCGCGAGGTGCTGGGCGTGCCGGTGATCGTCGAGAACAAGGCCGGCGCCTCGGGCATGATCGGCAGCGACATCGTCGCCCGCTCGGCGCCCGACGGCACCAGCCTGCTGGTCTCGGCCAACTCGCTGGTCGCGGTGCCCGCGATCTACGGCAACGCGCCCTACGACTGGCGCACGGCCTTCACGCCGATCAGCCACATCCAGCGCGTGCCGGCCGTGCTGGTCGTGCCGCCCAACTCGCCGATCAGGACCATGGCCGACTTCATCGCGCTCGGTAAGGACGGCAAGTTCCCGGTGGCCGATTCCGGCGTCGGCACGACCAACCATCTGGCCATCGAGCTGATCGGCGAGGCGACCGGCACCAGGTACACGCTGATCCACTACAAGGGTTCGGGGGCCGCCATGATCGACGTGATGGCCGGCCAGGTGCCGGCCCAGGTCGACCAGGTGAACGCCGCCCTCGGCAACATCAGGTCGGGCAAGCTGCGCGCCATCGCCGTCTCGTCCGACAAGCGCGTGCCGCAGCTTCCGGACGTACCGACGATGAAGGAGAGCGGCGTGAAAGGCCTCGAGGACTTCACCTTCTCGACCTTCACCGGCCTGTTCGGCCCGGCCAGGATGTCGCCCGAGCTGGTCGCCAGGCTCAACGAGGCGATGGTCAAGGTGCTGACGGATCCCGCCGTCGTGCAGCGCTTCGCCGACCTCACCGCCGAGGCCTATCCGACGACGCCGGCGGAGACCGCGGCGATGTTCGACGCCGAGGACAGGAAAGTCGTGCCGCTGATCAAGAAGCTCGGAATCAAGCCGGAGTAACCCGAACCGATGACCCTGCTGCCGCCCGCCATCGCGCCCATCGTCCTGCTGCTCGTCTCCAACGTCTTCATGACGTTCGCCTGGTATGGGCACCTCAAGTTCACCGATAGGCCCTTGTGGCTGGTGGTGGTGGCGAGCTGGGGCATCGCCTTCATCGAGTACTGCTTCGCCGTGCCGGCCAACCGCTGGGGCCATACGGTCTACTCGGCGGCGGAACTCAAGACCATGCAGGAGGTGATCACGCTCACCGTGTTCGCTGCCTTCTCGGTGCTCTATCTCGGTGAGCGCATCACGCTGAACCACGTGGTGGGCTTCGCCCTGATCTGCGCCGGTGCGTTCTTCGTCTTCCGGGGACCGCTGCCGGCATGAAGGCAGGCGCGTGAGGCTCTTGCCGGGCCTGCGACGCAGCGAACTGGCCATGCTCGTCGGCGTCGTCGTCCTGGCCGCCCTGCTGCGGCTGTGGGGGCTGGGCGCCAACGGATACGGCAACGAGTACTACGCCGCCGGCGTGCGCAGCATGCTGCAGAGCGCGCACCTCTTCTTCTACAACGCCTTCGATCCGGCGGGCCTCGTCTCCCTCGACAAGCCGCCTCTCGCCTTCTGGATCCAGGCACTGTCCGCCCGCCTGCTGGGCTACGACGGCTGGGCGCTCCACCTGCCGCAGGCGGTGGCCGGCATCGCCTCCGTCGCGCTGCTCTACGCCGTCGTGCGCCGGCCGTTCGGACGGATCGCCGCCTTCCTCGCAGCCTTGCTGCTCGCGCTATCGCCGATTGCCGTCGCCGCGGACCGCTCCAACAACACGGACTCCTGGCTGGTCCTGTTCCTGCTGATCGCGGCTTCGCTGGCGCTGCGCGGACGTGGCCTCTCCTTCGTCTTCGCGATGGTGGCATTGGGCTTGGCCTTCAACGTCAAGATGCTGGCCGCCGTGATCTGCGGCCCGGCGCTGCTGGTCGG
This sequence comes from uncultured Reyranella sp., assembly GCA_964415585.1. Taxonomy (GTDB): domain Bacteria; phylum Pseudomonadota; class Alphaproteobacteria; order Reyranellales; family Reyranellaceae; genus Reyranella. The sequence goes on along the minus strand of CAYQAY010000100.1, from coordinate 3,899 downwards.
CTGGTGGTTGAGCACCGAGCTGGACTGGCGTCAGCGGGCAGTCTGGCTCGCGTCTGGCGCCGTCGCGCTGGCCGTCGTGGCTTTTTCATGGGCCGTCGCCTTCGACCTCACGCCTGCCGACGCCCGGCCGGTGGCTGGCAGCAGCAAGCGCAACTCCATGCTCGAGCTGATCGTCATTCACAACGGGCTGGAACGCTTCGTGCGCCGGCCGCCCGAGACACCGCCGATCGCCGCGGCACAGGCCTCGCAGCGCGTGCTTGCCTACGACGCCGTGCCGGTCGGCCCGCTGCGCCTCGCCACGCCGATGCTCGCGGGTCAATTCGCTTGGGCATTGCCTCTCGCCGTGCTGGGCGCGCTGCTGGCCTGGCGGCGTCGCCGCGCCTGGGTGGCGCTGTGGACGACATGGGCTCTGACCTACGGCCTCGTCTACAGCATGGCCGGCGGCATCTTCCACATCTACTATCTCGCGACGCTGGCGCCGCCGCTCGCGGCACTGGCGGGGCTCGGCTGCTACGAGCTGTGGCGGCGCGGCCCCAATTTCCTCGCTCTCGGCCTTGCCGCGACCGCGCTGTGGCAGGGTTACATCACAGGCGCGACGCTCGGCTGGATCGCGACCTGGTTGGGCTTTCCTGCCGTGGCGCTGCTTGCCGCCGTCGCGGCGGCCGCGCGCGGCAGACGCGCCTCAGCCATCATCGGCGGCGTCGCCCTCCTCGTCCTGCCAGCGGCGTGGGCCCTGAGTCCGGTCTTCTCGCCGGGCAACCTCATCCTGCCGAGCGCCAGCCTGCCGCGCTGGCTCGGCCTCGATGATGGGCGGGGGCCGATACTGTCGCGCCTGTATCGCATGCTTACCGACGACCCGAAGCTGTTGACCTTCCTGCAGAAGCAGCGCGGCTCGGCTCGCTTCCTCGCCTCGGCACCGACGGCGCTGCTCGCTGCGCCGCTCATCGTGAGGAGCGGCGAACCGGTGATCGCCTACGGCGGCTATCTCGGCAATGATCCGGTCATGGACGTCGCGGCCTTCGCCGAGAGGGCAAAGCGCGGCGAGGTGCGCTACGCAATCCTGGGGGCGTCGCGCCGGCCGGCCGAATTCGATGCTTGGGTGCGCGCCAACGGCACGCCGGTCGATCCCACTCTATGGCGCTCGCTGCCGCCGGAGGGCCGCCGGCCGATCGCGCTGTACGATCTCAAGCCCTGAGCGGGTCGGCCGCCGCCCACGCCAGCGTCGCCAGGTGCTATGGTGAGGCCACAACGCGGAGGTGAACGGCATGGCAAACATCGTTCTGGCGCATGGCGCCTGGTCGGCGGCTTGGGCCTGGAAGAAAATGCGCCCCCTGTTGCGCACCGCCGGTCACGAGTTCTTCGCACCGACCTACACCGGCCTCGGTGCCCGCGCCCATCTCGCCTCGCCTTCCGTCGATCTCTCCATCCATATCCAGGACGTCGTCGCCGAGATCGAAGCCGAGGACCTGAGAGACATCGTGCTGCTCGGCCATTCGTACGGCGGCATGGTCGCGACCGGCGTCGCCGACAGGGTGCCCGAGCGCATCCAGCGCATCATCTATCTCGACGCCTTCGTGCCCAAGGATGGCCAGAGTCTGTTCGATCTCGTCGGGCCGAAGGCCGAGAGCAACATGCGCAAGGGCGCGGAAAAGGACGGCGAGGGCTGGAAGCTTCCCATCAACCCGATGCCGCCCGACACCTCGCCCGACGACGTCGCCTGGGCCGGCCCGCGCCGGCGGCCGCAGCCGATCAAGTGCTTCGAGCAGAAGATCAGGCTCGAATCCGAGGCACCCTTGCCGCCGCGCCACTTCATCTACGCCAAGCGCAACATGCCGGGCGACGCGTTCCGCCAGTTCGCCGACCGCGCCCGCAGCGAAGCGGGCTGGACATGCGACGAGATGGACGCCAGCCACAACCCGCACATCACCTGCCCGCAGGAACTGATGGCGCTCCTCACAAAGCTCATGGCATCGAAGTGAACACCGACCTCGCCTACTCGATCCTGAGTCAGCTCGGCCGCGACAGGCGCACCGACGATCGGCTCACGATCACGGGCGGCGACGACCCGGTATTTGTGACGCCTTGGAAGGTCGGCGCGGCCGGTGCGGCGGCGCTGGGCGCTGTCGGCCTCGCTGTCTCGGACCTCTGGAGACTGAAGACCGGCAAGTCGCAGTCGGTCTCGATCAATGTCGGCGCAGCTGCCGCGTCGCTGCGCTCCAACACGTATGTGCTGCGCAACGGCGAGAAGCCGGTCTCGTGGGATCCGCTGTCCGGCCACTATCCGACTCGCGACGGCCGTCACATGTTCATTCACACCAATCACCCGCATCACCGCGCCGGCGCGCTGCGCATCGCGGGCGCGGAAACCGAGACACGCGAGGCGCTGGCCACCGCTGTCGCGAGGTGGGACGGCCTCGCGATCGAGGAGGCGATCGCCGCCGGTGGCTGTGTCGGTGGCTTGACGCGCAGCCGCGAGGAATGGAATGCGCACGCACACGGCGCGGCGATCGCGAAGCTGCCGCTGATCGACATCGTGAAGATCGGCGAGGCGCCGCCGCGAGCCTTGCCGAAAGGCGATCGGCCGCTGTCCGGAATACGGACGTTCGACCTCACGCGTGTGCTCGCAGGACCGACCAGCGGTCGCGTGCTGGCCGAGAATGGCGCCGACGTCCTGCACGTCGTGGCCGAGCACTTGCCCTATCAGTCCGAGCTTCTGATGGACACCGGCCATGGCAAGCGCTGCTCGTTCATCGACCTGCGCGACACGGCGGGCGTGGAGACCATGAAGGCGCTGCTGAGAGGCGCCGATATCTTCACCCAAGGCTACCGCCCCGGCACCCTCGCCGCCCGCGGCTTCGCGCCTGAGCAGGTTGCCGCGCTGAAGCCCGGCATCGTGTGCGTGAGTCTCTGCGCCTACGGCCACGAAGGCCCATGGGCGTCGCGACGCGGCTTCGATTCGATCGTACAAAACGTCACCGGCCTCGCCGCGACCCAGGGATCTCTCGAGAAGCCACGCAACCTTCCCGTCCAGGCCCTCGACTACATCGCAGGCTACCTCGGCGCACTGGGCGCGATGATCGGCCTCGCGCGTCGTGTCGAGCAGGGTGGCTCCTGGCTGGTGCGCGTGTCGCTGGTACAGGTCGCGCACTGGCTTGCGAGCCTCGGCACAGTCGATGCCACCAAGGGTACAGTCGAGCTGCCTGAAGCCGCGCTGCTGCCATTGTTGACGGAAAGCGTTGGCCCGTTCGGCCGGTTGCGCCACCTGAGGCCCGTGGTGCAGCTCGGTGACACGCCCGCCTTCTACGCCCGCCCTGCCGAGCCCCTCGGCTCCTCTCCCGCGATCTGGAGTAATCGATCCCCATGACCGACATCTTGACGACCGAAGCCGAGCTCGAGGCGCTCTACGGCGTACCGCTGGAAGCAGCGACGGTGAAAGAAGTGGACTGGATCACGCCACACTACCGCGCCTACATTGAAGCCTCGCCCTACGCCACGCTCGCGACATCGGGACCGGAAGGTCTCGACTGCTCGCCCCGCGGCGACAAGCCGGGCTTCGTACGCATCCACGACGAAAAGACGCTGATGCTACCCGACCGACGCGGCAACAACCGCATCGACTCGCTGCGCAATGTCGTGCGCGATCCGAGAGTGGCGCTACTGTTCATGATCCCGGGCGTCGGCAATACTCTGCGCGTCAATGGCCGCGCCTATCTCAGCGTCGAGCCGAGACTCCTCGACTCGTTCGCGGTCGAGGAAAAGGCACCGCGCTCGGTGATGGTGATCGAAGTTGCCGCGGTCTACTTCCAGTGCGCCCGCGCGCTGGTGCGATCCGAGCTCTGGAACCCAACGCGCCACGTCGATCCGAAGTCCCTCCCCACTGCCGGCCAAATTCTGGCGGC
>CAYQAY010000099.1:0-13047 GCA_964415585.1 uncultured Reyranella sp. | reverse complement strand
CCTCGAGAAGCTGGTCGCCGCCGAGGTCGAGAAGCGTCTTTCCCAAATGTCCCGGTCTGCGGGGCACCACCCGATGTCCGCCGGGGACGAATCCACCAAGGTTCCCTTGGACATCGCCGCCTAGCCCCGCGCAGACACGGCGCGCGCTAGCTTTCCCGAAATGTCCCGATGTCCCGCGGACTCACGCCGCCGGCAGGGTCACCGTGAAGGTCGAGCCCTTGCCCGGCATGCTCTGGATGTCGAGGCGGCCGCGATGGCGGTTGACCACATGCTTGACGATGGCGAGTCCGAGGCCGGTGCCGCCGAGCTGGCGCGAGCGCGCAGTGTCGACGCGGTAGAAGCGCTCGGTGAGCCGCGGCAGGTGGACGGCCGGGATGCCGTCGCCTTCGTCGCGCACCGCCACGGCGATGCGGCCGGGGCTTGCAGGCTTCGCCGCGACCTTCACCGCGGTCGCCGGTCGCGCATACTTGATCGCGTTGTCGACCAGGTTCTGGAACACGATGGTGAGTTCGTCGGAATCGCCGACCGCCCGCGGCAGGCCGGGATCGAAGTCGAGTTCGAGGCGGACGTTGCGCGAGGCGGCCTTGAGCTGCAGCAGGTCGAGGACCGAGCGCAGCACGCGGCCGAGATCGACGGCGGCGTCGGGCCGCGCATGCTCGTGCTGCTCGATGCGCGACAGCATCAGGAGATCGTCGACCAGCCGGCGCATGCGGTCGGCCTGCTCGCCCATGATGCCGAGGAAGCGCTCGCGGGCCGCCGCGTCGTCGCGCGCCGGCCCGCGCAGCGTCTCGATGAAGCCCGCGAGGCCCGCGATCGGCGTCTTCAGCTCGTGGCTGGCATTGGCCACGAAATCGGCGCGCATGCGTTCGGCGCGCCGGAGCGCCGTGGTGTCGTGCAGCACGATCAGGGCCAGCGATCCGTCGGCCGCGGCCCGCGGCAGGCGGCGCAGGTGCGCGACCATGTCGAGTTCGGGCGGTCCCGCCAGCACCAGCTCGACGGCGTCCTGGTCGGGCCGCGCGAAGTTGCCGTCGGCGCCGGTCTCGAGCAGCGCGTCGATGGCGGCCAGGAGCTGCGGCTGGCGCAGTACGGTCGAGACGTCGCGCTCGGGGCCGATGTTGCCCAGCAGCAGCGCGGCGGCGAGGTTGGTGCGCACGATGCGGCGCTGGCGGTCGAGCGCGATCAGCGGATCGGGAAGCCCGTCGACGATCACCTGCGCCGAGGCGGCGAGGCTGTCCATCGAGGCGCGCTGGCGGCGCCAGCCGGTCGACAGTGTGGCCGCCGCGCTCGCCAGCTCCTCGGTGGCGGGCGCGAAGGCCAGCCGCGGCATCACCGGCTCGCGCTCGTCGTTGAGCTCGCCCACGAAGCGGGCGAAGGTCGCGAGCGAGGCGAGGTAGCGCTGCACCAGGAAGGCCGTGACGATGGCGATGCCCGCCATGGCGAGCAGCGCCGCGTGGCCCGCCAGCTCGCCGGTTCCCCACAGCAGGGCGAGCGCGATCCAGGACGGCGCCAGCGCCACGGCATTGGCGATCAGGGTGCGGCGAAACGGGATCGGCTGGTCGGCCATGCGCCGACTATAGCGGGCCTATGTCACGCGCGGTGCGAAGAAGCGGATGGCGGCGAGGCCGAACACGAAGCCCGCGATATGGGCCACCCAGGCGATCGATTCGCCGCCCGCGCCCGGCGCGCCGCCGAACAGGCCGAAGAAGACGTTGAGGCCGATCCAGAGAGCGGCGACCGGCAGCAGCGACGTCAGGCTGCCGACGTAGCGCATCAGCATCAGCACCGCGCCGAACACGCCGCTGATCGACCCCGAGGCGCCGACCACGGGATCGGCCGAATCGGGATAGACCAGGATGTGGACGAGGCCCGCGACGATGCCGCAGACGAGATAGAAGGCCACGAAGCGCCTGACGCCCAGCAGCCGCTCGACCGGCGCGCCGAAGGCGGCCAGCGTCAGCATGTTGATGCCGAGATGCATCCAGCCGCCGTGGATGAACTGGTAGGTGATCGGCGCGGCGATCAGCGACAGCAGGTCGCCGTTGCCCGAGGTGTAGGCGAGCGGCACCAGGCCGAACTGCACCAGGATCTCGAGGTCGGCCTGCTCGGGCAGGAGCTGGCGCAGGAGCTGGATGGCGACGTTGATGCCAATCAGCCAGAGCACGGCCGGCGGCAGGTTGATCGCCCGCTCACCGGTGCCCCGGCCACCCGGCTGGCGGCGCTCCTCGTCGTCGAAAGGCATGAAGAGCTCCGCTCGGCTGTGGGATCAGGTCTTCGGGCCGCCCTGGCCGGTGGCACGCAGGCGAAGGCGCAGTGCGTTGAGCTTGATGAAGCCCTCGGCATCGCGCTGGTCGTAGGCCCCCTGGTCGTCCTCGAAGGTCACGGTCTTCATCGAGTAGAGCGACTTCGGCGACTTGCGGCCGACCACGCTGGTGTTGCCCTTGTAGAGCTTCAGCCGCACCGTGCCCGTGACATTCTCCTGACTCCTGTCGATCAGCGCCTGCAGCATCTCGCGCTCCGGCGAGAACCAGAAGCCGTAGTAGATCAGCTCGGCGTACTTGGGCATCAGCTCATCCTTGAGGTGCGCCGCGCCGCGGTCGAGCGTGATCGATTCGATGCCGCGATGGGCCGCCCACAGGATCGTGCCGCCCGGCGTCTCGTAGATGCCGCGGCTCTTCATGCCGACGAAGCGGTTCTCGACAAGGTCGAGACGGCCGATGCCGTTGGCCTTGCCCAGCTCGTTGAGCCTGGTCAGCAGCGTCGCCGGCGACATCGCGACGCCGTCGATGGCGACAGGATCGCCCTTCTCGAAGTCGACCGTGATGTAGGTCGCCTTGTCGGGGGCGGCCTCGGGCGAGATCGTGCGCTGGTAGACGATCTCGTCGGCCTCCTCCCAGGGATCCTCCAGGATCTTGCCCTCGCTGGAGGAGTGCAGGAGGTTGGCGTCGACCGAGAACGGCGCCTCGCCGCGCTTGTCCTTGGCGATCGGGATCTGGTTCTTCTCGGCGAACTCGAGCAGCCTGGTGCGCGAGGTCAGCTCCCATTCGCGCCACGGCGCGATCACCTTGATGTCGGGCTTCAGCGCGTAGTAGCTCAGCTCGAAGCGGACCTGGTCGTTGCCCTTGCCGGTGGCGCCGTGGCAGACGGCGTCGGCGCCGGTCTCACGGGCGATCTCGATCTGGCGCTTGGCGATCAGCGGCCGGGCGATCGAGGTGCCGAGCAGGTACTGGCCCTCGTAGAGCGCGTTGGCGCGGAACATCGGGAACACGAAGTCGCGCACGAACTCCTCGCGCACGTCGTCGATGAAGATGTTCCCGGGCTTGATGCCCAGCAGCTCGGCCTTCCTGCGCGCCGGACCCAGCTCCTCGCCCTGGCCGAGGTCGGCCGTGAACGTCACGACCTCGCAGCCGTAGGTCGTCTGCAGCCACTTCAGGATCACGGAGGTGTCGAGACCGCCGGAATAGGCCAGGACGACCTTCCTGATGTCGCCCTTCTTGTAGGGCCCGGTATAACTGATGCTCATGGCTGCCTCGGCGGCTTTGGAAACGCGCGGGACTATAACCACGGCCCCTGCCGCGGCAAGCGCGCTATAATGGCCGTCATGACCACTGTTTCTGCCCTGGATCGGCTCGCCTATGCCGCCCGCCAGACCGCGCGGGTCGCCTGGTATGCCGGCCATTATGCGGCCGGCCGCCGGCTGCTGAAGCCGATGCCCAAGCCGGGCTTCGAGATCGGCCCGACGCCGACGCGGGCCGAGATGACCGCCGACATGCGGGCCCTGTTCGAGCGGGAATGGGCCGACATCGCCGCCGGCCTCTTCCCCGCCCCGCGCGCCCTGGGCCCCGAGCCGGCCGAGTTCCTGCGCCGCTCCCTTCTTTATTTCCGCGACCTGCCGCAGGTCGATGCGCGCCGCCATGGGGTCGCCGACGAGGAGCTGCCGCCCGGCAGCCAGGCCGACGGCCTGCCCGACTACTACCGGCAGAACTTCCACTTCCAGAGCGACGGCTGGCTCTCCGACCAATCCGCCAAGCTCTACGACACGCAGGTCGAAGTGCTGTTCACCGGGGCCGCCGATGCGATGCGCCGGCGCGCGCTGAAGCCGATCGCGGCGTGGATGCAGGGCCGCTCCCAGCGGTCCTTGCGCGGCCTCGATGTCGGCTGCGGCACGGGACGGCTCCTCGCCTTCCTGCACGAGGCCTGGCCGGGGCTCCGCCTCACCGGCCTCGACCTGAGCGCGCCCTATCTCGACGAAGCGCGCCGCCTGATCGGCTGCACCGCGCGCGTGAAGCTCACTGAAGGTGCGGCCGAAAAGCTGCCGTTCGACGAGGCGAGCCTCGACCTCGTCGTCTCGTCGTTCCTGCTGCACGAGCTGCCGGCCGAGGTGCGCGCCGAGGCGCTCGCCGGGATGGCGCGTGTGTTGAAACCGGGCGGCCTGGTCGTGATCGTCGACTCGATCCAGAAGGGCGACCATCCCGGCTGGGACGGCTTGCTCGATCTCTTTCCCTACTACTTCCACGAGCCCTACTACGCCGACTATGTCGGCGGCTCGCTGGAGTCGTGGGCCCGCGATGCCGGCCTCGCACCCGTCTCGAGCGAGCGTGCCTTCCTGTCGAAGGTGACGGCCTTCGCGAAGAGCTAGAGGAGGACCTTGTCGCGGCGGCCGCGCACGCTCTCGCTCTTGAGCTGGCCGCAGGCGGCGGAGATGTCGCGGCCGCGCGGCGTGCGCACCGGGGCGCTGAGGCCGCCGTCGTTGACGATCTCGGCGAATCGGTGGATGCGGTTGTTGGAGCTGCACTCGTAGGGCGCGCCGGGCCAAGGATTGAAGGGGATCAGGTTCACCTTGGCGTGGATCGGCTTCAGGAGGCGCACCAGCTCGCGGGCGTCGGCGTCCGAGTCGTTGATGCCCTTCAGCATCGCGTACTCGAAGGTGATGCGCCGGCTGTTGCGCGCACCGGGATAGTCGGCGCAGGCGCGGAGCAGCTCGGCGATGGGCCACTTCCTGTTGATCGGCACCAGCGTGTCGCGCACCTCGTCGGTCACCGCGTGCAGCGACACCGCGAGGTTGACGTCGAGCGCCTCGCCGACCTTGGGGATCATCGGCACGACACCCGAGGTCGAGAGCGTGATGCGCCGGCGGCTGAGCGCGATGCCCTGGTCGTCCATGACGATCTTCAAGGCGGTGACGACGTTGTCGAAGTTGTAGAGAGGCTCGCCCATGCCCATCATGACGATGTTGGAGAGCATGCGCGTGGCGTCGGCGGTCGGCGTCGGCCACTCGCCGTAGCTGTCGCGGGCGACCATGAACTGGCCGACGATCTCGTCGGGGGCGAGGTTGCGCACCAGCGGCTGCGTGCCGGTGTGGCAGAAGGAACAGGTGAGCGTGCAGCCGACCTGGCTCGAGACGCAGACCGAGCCGCGGTCCTCCTCCGGGATGTTGACCGTCTCGGCCTCGTTGCCGTCGGCGAAGCGCAGCAGCCACTTGCGCGTGCCGTCGACCGAGCGCTGCTCGGTGACGATCTCGGGCCGCGCCACGACGAACAGCTCGGCGAGCCGCTCGCGCGACTTCTTGGCGATGTTGGTCATCGCCGCGAAGTCGGTGACGCCGTGCCAGTAGATCCACTGCCAGATCTGGCGGGCGCGGAACGGCTCCAGCCCGGCTTCGGCCAGCGCCGCCTTCATCTCCTCGCGCGACAGGCCGACCAGATTACGGCGCAGGTCGTTGCGGCCGCGCCGGACGGCGGGCTCGGTGATCTGCAGAGGTTCGGTCGGCAGCGTCGACATGCGGGCCTAAGTGGTCGCTTTGGCGACCGCGCGCAAGCGCTTGCGGTGCTTGCGCTTGTAGATCGGCTCGCCGAACACCGGCAGCTCCAGCGCCTCGGTCGGGCCGCCCTCGGCCACCGGCCGCGGCGCGTGGCGGCCGAGGCTGAGCAGCCGGTCGTACATGACCAGTGCGCCGGCGACGCCCAGGTTGACCGAGAAGCGCATGGGAATCTTCACGACGTAGTCGCAGAGCGCCTGCACGTCCTTCGACAGGCCCTCGCGCTCCGAGCCCAGGATGTAGGCGGCCTGGCGGGGATGGCGGAAGGTCGGCAGCTCGATCGCGTCCTCGGCGATCTCGACGCCGACCAGCCGGCAGCCTTGCGGCAGGCGGAAGGTGGCGAGGTCGGCGAAATGGTAGGTCGGCACCGAGCGCGGCGTGTCCGACGTGTCGGTGTGGCCACCTTCACGGCGGTTGTACTGGGCCCGCAGGGTGAAGATGAAGGAGGCGCCGAAGGCATGGCCGGTCCGCATCAAGGTGCCGACGTTGGTCGCCTTGCTGATGCCTTCCACACCGATGCCGAAATAGCCTTTCATGGTTCCGCGATTTGTAGCATGAACCAGGATCAATGACTGTTCCTTCGCCGTTGGACGAGGTCCGCGCCCAGTACGAATCGCTGCCCTACCCGGCCCGCGATCCGCGCGACGAGGCGATCCGGCTGATCACTGGAACGCCAAGCCACGTCCTTGAGATCAACCACTACCTGTTCGCCGGCCGGCTGAATTTCGCGCGGCCGTTCCGGGCGCTGGTCGCCGGCGGCGGCACGGGCGACGCCTGCATCATGCTGGCCCAGCAACTGGTCGACCGACGTTGCCCCGGCGAGGTGGTCTACCTCGATCTCTCCTCGGCCTCGCGCGCCGTGTGCGAGGCGCGCGCCAAGGCCCGGGGCTTGCGCAACATCCAGTTCCTGACCGGCTCGCTGCTCGATCTGCCGTCGATGAACATCGGCCAGTTCGACTACATCGACTGCACCGGGGTGCTGCACCACCTGCCCGACCCCACCGCCGGCATGCAGGCGCTGGCCAGCGTGCTGCAGCCCGAGGGCGGCATCGGCGTCATGCTCTACGGCGAGTACGGCCGCAGCGGCGTCTACCCGCTGCAGGAGATGCTGCGCACCCTGGCGCCGCTCTCGATGGCGCTCGAGGACCGGCTGGCGATGGCCAAGCGGCTGATCCGCTTCCTGCCCACGACCAACCTGTTCCGCCGCAACCCCTACCTCAACGACCACGTGACCGGCGGCGATGCCGGCCTCTACGACCTGTTGCTGCACAGCTGCGACCGCGCCTTCACGGTGCCGCAGATCGGCGCCATGTCGGCGGCGTCCGGCCTGCGCGTCGTCGCCTTCCTCGAACCGGTGCGCTATGAGCCCTCGACCTACATGAGCGATCCGGTGATCGCGCGGCAGACCAGCTCACTGCCGCTGATGGAGCGCGCGGCCTTCGCCGAGCGCCTCGCGGGCAACCTGCGCACCCATGTCTTCTATGCCACACGCGCCGGCTACGACACGGTGGCACGCCCCGAGGACACCTCGGCCATCCCAGTGCTGCGCGACATGGATGCCGCGAAGCTCGCCGCCGGCCTGCAGCCCGGCACGCCGCTGATCGCCAACCTCGACGGCTTCCCGTGGCGCGCCACCCTGCCGCCGCTCGCGCCGCGCATCGTCTCGCAGATCGACGGCCGCCGCACGGTCGCGGAGATCTACACCTCGCTCGGCGCGCAAGGAGGTCCAGGGGGCGGCCTGCCGCAGTGGGAGGACTTCTACGCGCAGTTCGAGGACCTCTACGTCAAGCTGAACGGTGTCAATCACCTGTTGCTGCGCTTCCGCACCTGACGGGACGACCGAAGCGGCCCCATGAGCGGCAACGTTCTCGCGATCGCCCTCGGCAACTCCCTTCTCTGGTCGGTCTACCTGCTGTTCACGCGCCATGTGGTGAGCGGCGCGCAGCTCGACGCCTGGGCCTACACGCTGGTGCAGCTCCTGAGCGCCGGCCTCGCCATGTTGTGGGTCGGCCGACGAACGCCGGGAAACCTCGCCGACCTGCTGGCGCCGTGGACGGTGGCCTACGCCTTCATGCGTGTCGTCATCAACGGCGCCACCTCGGCCGCCATCGTGTGGCTCGCCGTGACGCAGAGCACGCTGCTCGCCACCATGAGCGTGCTGATCGGCGCGGCCTCGGGCTGGGCGCTCAGCCGCAAGGCACCGGGAAGACGCGACTGGCCGGGCCTCGCTTTGCTCACCGTCGGCATCGTGTCGTTCGCCATCGCCATCGGCTCGGACACGACCTGGCGCGGCGTGCTGTGGCTGATCCTGTCCGAGGCCGTCGCGGTCGCCGCCTCCTGGATGATCGCCTGGCACCCGCGCAACAAGGAGACCGATCCCGCTGCTCGCAGCCGCTTCACCGGGGAGATCCTGGTCGCCGCCTCGCTCGCCCTGATCTTCGTCTGGTCGGTCGCGGGCTCGGTCGGGTTGATCGCCTCGCCGTGGGCCGGCGGCGGCGACGCGTTCGGGCGGATCGAGCTCTGGTTCTACGCCATCCTCGCGGGCGTGCTGTTCCGTGCGCCGGGCACATGGCTGGGCTTCTGGACCATCAACCGCTCCGGCGTGCAGACCTACCTGATCGCGCTCACTGCCATGCCGTTCTTCGCCATTGTGCTCGAGGCGGCGGCGGCGCAGCTCGGCTGGCTGGCGCCGCCCGGACTCACGCGCACCGAATGGTACGCCGCGGCGGTGATCCTGGCAGGCGCGGTCTGGCTGATCGCCGTCCGCGTCAAAGAGCCTCGATCCGGTGCTCCATGAGCCGGCGCTCGGGCGCCGTTCGCGCAAGGTCCCTGGCCCTCTCGAGCTGCCGCCGCGCCTCGTCCTTGCGACCGAGCTCGGACAGATACACGCCACGTGCCGCATGCAGGTACGGATTGCCGTCGAGTACCGGCAACATAGCCAGCGCTGCCTCCGCACCCTGCGTCCTACCGATGGCGACGGCGCGCGCCAACTCGACGACGGGCGAGCTGTCGAGCTCGAGCAGTTCTTCGTAGACCGCGACGATGCGCGGCCAGTCGGTCGCGGTCGCATCTGCCGCCGTCGCATGCAGCGCCGCGATCTCCGCGCGCAGGTGCCAAACGGTGATCTCCGTACCGCGTGCCGACCGGCCCAGATGATCGAGACCGGCCGCGATCAGCGTCCGGTCCCACCGGCTTCGCGGCTGGTCGTCGAGCAGTTGGGCCACTCCGTCGGGACCGATCCGCGTCGGCAGTCGGGCTGCCGTGAGGGCCAGCAAGGCCGCCAGCGCGTCGCTCGCCGGGCTGGCGGTCGTCGGATGCCGCGCCAGTGCCCGGGCAAGCCGCACGGCTTCGACGCAGAACTCCGGCTGCACGAGATCTCCACCCGACGAGGCGGAGTAGCCTTCGTTGAACATCAGGTAGAGCGCCGTCCGCACCGACTCCGAGCGGCCTGGCAGCGCATCCGGCGACGGCGTCTCGATCGCGATGTCGGCTCGTTCGAGTTGGCGTCGTGCCCGGACGAGTCGCTGGGCGATCGTCGCCGGTTCGGCGAGCAGACCGGCCGCGATCTGCGGCACCGTGAGTCCGCACACGGTCCTGAGCGCGAAGGTCACGCGCAGGTCCGCCGACAGCGCGGGGTGGCAGACAGCGAACAGCAACGCCAGCTCGTCGTCGTTCAGCTCGCGCTCGAACTTGCCATCGCCATCGGTCGACCGCGGTGCCAACGACTCCAGATCGCCCACGAGCGTCACGCCACGCGCTTCGTGACGCAGCAGATCGAGCGCCTGGTTCTTCGCAACGGTCGCGAGCCAGGCCTCCGGATTCGTCGGCACGCCCTTGAACGGCCATCGCGAAAGCGCCTGCAGCAGGGCGTGCTGCACGGCGTCCTCGGCGACGGCGATGCGCCCCGCCCCCAGGCGCCGCGCAAGCGACGCCACCAGCCGGCTCGCCGAGTCGCGAGCCAGCGCGGAAACGAGGTCGTGAACGGCCGCGCTCAGCCGCCGGCCTTCGCCTGGGCGACGGCCATCTCGTCGACCGGCCGCAGCTCGACCCAATTGCTGCCCCAGAGATGCGGGCACTCGCGCGCGATCGTCTCGGCTTCGGCGTCGCTTGCCGCCTCGACCATGAAGTAGCCGCCGATCACGTCCTTGGCCTCGGCATAGGGGCCGTCGCTGGCGACCGGCGCACCGTCCTTCAGGCGGATGTGCCGCACGCGGCCCGGTGCCAGCTTCTCACTGCTCACCAGCTTGCCTTTCTCACGCAGGGCAGCCGCCCAGGCGCTGTAGCGCCGGATCAGCTCCATCATCTTCTCGCGCGGCATGTCCGTCGCCTCCTTCGGGTCGGAATGCAGCAGCAGCATGTATTGAGCCATGTCGATCTCCTCGGGTGATGACGGTCCAGCCCGTCACCTCATCGACGTTCGACCGGGCACCGAATCGACATCGCGATCCTACTTTTTCAGCGCGTCCGGATTGAGGACGTTGATCGGCTTGCCGTCGAGCCAGGCCTCGATGTTCTTGATGGTGCCGTCGTAGAAGTGGCGGTAGCTCTCCTCGACGACGTAACCCAGGTGCGGGATCAAGGTGACGTTGTCGAGCTTGGTGAAGGGATGATCGGCCGACATCGGCTCCTTGTCGTAGACGTCAAGCCCGGCATGCAGGATCGTCCGGTTCTCGAGCGCCGCGATCAGGGCGGCTTCGTCCACGATCGGACCGCGCGAGGTGTTCACCAGGATCGCGGTCTTTTTCATCCTCGCGAGATCGGCCGCGCCGATCAACCCGCGCGTGCGGTCCGAAAGAGCGAGATGGATCGACACGAAGTCGGACGTCGCCAGCAGCTCGTCCTTGCCGACGTACCCGACGCCTTCGGCCGCGGCCTTCTCGGGCGTGAGGTTCTGGCTCCAGGCCACGACGTCCATGCCGAAGGCCTTACCGTAGCGCGCGGCGCGGGTGCCGAGCTTGCCGAGACCCAGGATGCCGAGCCGCTTGCCCTCGAGCACGACCATCTGCTCGATGCCGTCGTGCCATCTGCCTTGGCGCGCCAGCCGCTCGGCCTTGGCGAGATCGCGGGCGCACATCATCAGCAGCGCCCAGCCGAGCTCCGCGGTCGGCGCGTTCGAGGTGCCGCCGGGCGTCGTCGAGATCGGGATGCCGCGCTCGGCCGCGGCCTTGTCGTCGAGGCTCGCCGCGCGGGCACCGGTCAGGACCATGAATCGGAGGTTGGGCAGCTTCTCGATCAGCGCTCGCGGAAAGGCCGTGCGCTCGCGCAGCAGGCCGAGGATTTCGAAGGGCGCGAGTTTTTGCGCCGCATCTTCGATCGAGGCGAACGGCTCGTGGAAGACGGTGATGTCGATGCCGCGCCTGCGCAGGCGGTCCCAGTCGGCCATCCGCAGGGCGACTTTCTGGTAGTCGTCGAGCAGGGCGAGCTTCATCGTTTGCGGCATGGCATTTCCTGGGAGATGATGGCTTGTCGACGCACTATAGCCGCAGGAAGCGGTTATGAGCATCACGGTTGCGCCAGCCGGTCCCGACTTCTTCGCCGAGATCTCCGGCGTCGATGTCTCCCGCGAGCTCGACCCAGTCGATCGCCTGGCCATCGAGAAGGCCATCGATCGCTACGCGGCGGTCGTGTTCCACGACCAGAAGCTGGATGACGACACGCAGGTAGCGCTCGCACTCAACTTCGGTCCGATCGCCTCCGCCGCGTTGAAGCCCAGACACCGCGACATCAGGCATCGGATCGACCCGAGCGAGGTCGCCGACATCTCCAACCTCGACAGCGACGGCAAGATGCTGGCGCCCGACGCGCGGCGCCGGCTCGACGGCCTGGCCAACCGGCTGTGGCACACCGACGCCTCGTTCCGCGCCATCCCCGGTCGTCTCTCGATGCTCCATGCGCACGTCATTCCCGACGACGGCGGCGACACCGAGTTCGCCGACATGCGCGCGGCCTACGATGCGCTGCCCGACGCCAGAAAGCGGGAGCTGGAAGGGCTGATCGCCGAGCATTCGATCTGGCGATCGCGCGAGCAGCTCGGCGTCGTGCAGTACACCGAGGAGGAGCGCGCCTCCCTCCCGCCGGTGCCGCAACGGGTCGTGCGCACCCATTCCGGCTCGCACCGGGAGACGCTCTATCTCGCGGCCCACGCCTCGCACATTCTCGGCATGCCGGTGGCCGACGGCCGCCTGATCATTCTCGACCTGATCGAGCACGCGACGCAGCCGAGGTTCGTTCAAGCCCACAGGTGGCTTCAGGGCGATCTCGTGGTCTGGGACAATCGCTGCACCATGCACCGCGCGCAGCCGTTCGACACGACCAGGGTGCGCGATCTGCGGCGCGCTACGACGCAGGACGTCGCCTCGACGCTGGAGCAGGCCGCCTAGGAAACGGAAAAAAGCGAAGGCGGCCTAAGCGGCAATGTTGTCGATCAGACGCGTGCGGCCGAGCCGCGTCGCGGCGATGACCCGAGCCGCACCCGTGACGCGCTCCAGCGGGGCCAGCGTGTCGGGATCGGTGACGGTGAGATACTCGACCGTATCGAAGCCCGCGGCGAGCAACGCCTTGGTCGCAGCACCCGTCGCGTCGGCCGCCGTCTTGCCGGCCCGCACCGCCTTCGCGACGTTGTTCAGCTCGCGATAGAGCGCGACGGCCTTCGCACGCTCCCCGGCACTCATGTAGCGATTGCGCGACGACATCGCGAGGCCATCGGCCTCGCGCACGGTCGGCATGCCGACGATCTCGAAGGGCATGGCGAGGTCGCGGACCATGCGCTTGATGACCTGGAGCTGCTGGTAGTCCTTCTCGCCGAAATAGGCACGATCCGGCATCGCCATCAGGAGCAGCTTGCTCACGACGGTGGCCACGCCTTCGAAATGTCCCGGCCGCAGCGGACCGCAAAGGCCTTCGGTGATCCCGGCCACGCGCACCGTCGTCAGCGGCTGGCCGGGGTACATCTCCTCCTTCGTGGGCGCGAAGGCGACGCGGCAGCCGGCGGCGGTGAGCTTGTCGAAGTCGCCCTGCTCGTCGCGCGGATAGGCGGCGAAATCCTCGTTGGGACCGAACTGTGTCGGGTTGACGAAGATGCTGGTCACCGGCACATCGCCGCGATCGAGCGCACCCTTGACGAGGCTGACATGGCCTTCGTGCAAAGCGCCCATCGTCGGAATGAGACCGATGGTGCGACCCTGCTGGCGGAACGACGCCACCATACGGCGGAGGTCGGCGACCGTGCGCAC
>CAYQAY010000098.1:0-13657 GCA_964415585.1 uncultured Reyranella sp. | reverse complement strand
GTCGAGATCAAGGTGAACTACGTGCGTGCCATGACCGACAGGACCGGCCCGGTGACGGCGGAAGGCAAGATCATCAACGTCGGCTCGCGTATCGCGACGTCGGAGGGGCGCCTGACGGACGCCTCCGGCAAGTTGCTGGCCCACGGAACGACGACCTGCCTCGTCTTCCCGATTTAGCCTAGTCTGGCGGCATGCAGCAGGCTGCCGCCGAGCAACGGATCCTCAAGCAATCGATCGCCGTCACCATCGTGGTGGCTGCAGCCGGCGTTCTGTTCGGCCTGCTCGCGGGCTCGATGTCGATCGTGTTCGACGGCGTCTTCTCGGCCATCGACGCGGCGATGTCGGTGCTGGCGCTCTTCGTGTCGCGCCTGGTGAGCCGCGTCGCCGACAATCGCCGCTTCCAGTTCGGCTACTGGCATATCGAGCCCATGGTGCTGGCCTTCAACGGCGGCACGCTGATGCTGCTCTGCTTCTACGCCTTCCTGAATGCGGTCGGCAGCTTCCTCGACGGCGGTCGCACGCTCGACTTCGACTGGGCGATGGCCTACGCCGTCGCGGTCGGCACGGTCTCCTTCGGCATGTGCCTGTACGAACGCCGCGCCAACGCGAAGATCGGCTCGGACTTCGTGAGGCTCGACGCGCAGAGCTGGCTGATGTCGGCCGCCATCACCTCCGCGCTGCTGGTCGCCTTCACCGTCGCCTGGCTGCTCGAGAGGACGGCGTGGGCGCATCTCACGCCCTACGCCGATCCGCTGGTGCTGGCGCTGCTCACCGTGGTGCTGGTGTTCGTGCCTGTCCGCACCGTGCGCAAGGCGCTGGAGGAGATCCTGCTGATCACGCCGCCGGCGCTCGACCGGCACGTGCGCCGCGTGATGGACGACATCGTCGCGCGTCACGGATTCAAGTCGTACACCAGCTACGTCGCCAAGGTCGGCCGCGCGCAGTTCATCGAGATCCACGTCGCCGTGACGCCGGACACGCCGCTCGACAGCGTCACGAAGGCCGACGCCATCCGCCGCGAGATCGCCGCGGCGATCGGCGAGGAAGGGCCGCAGCGCTGGCTCACCATCGACTTCACGGCCGATCCGCGCTGGCTGTAGGTTATTTGACCTTTGGACGCGGAACGCCCATGTCAGGGGCAGGGAAAAGTCAGAATGTTCGTCGCCACAACCCGTGCCATCCGCGTGACGGTCGTACCGCAATATCTGCCCGACCAGTCCGAGCCGTCGAAGTCACAGTTCGTGTGGGCCTATACGGTGCGCATCGAGAACACGGGCGATGTCGCGGTGCAGTTGCGCAGCCGGCACTGGAAGATCACCGACGGGCTCGGCCGCCTGCAGGAAGTGAAGGGGCCCGGCGTCGTCGGCAAGACGCCGCTGCTGCGCCCCGGCGAGATGTTCGAGTACACTTCCGGTACGCCGCTTTCGACGCCATCCGGATTCATGGGCGGCACGTATCAGATGGTCAGCGAGTCCGGGGAGAGGTTCGACATCGAGATTCCGACCTTCTCCCTCGACACGCCCGGATCGAAACGGCAGCTCAACTGAGCGCCGCGCGGCATCGAGGAGCGACGATGAACAGGATTCTGAAGAAGAGCGAGATTGTCTCGCTGGCCACCGGCATTTCCCGGCCCTCGCGCGAGGAGGCGGAGGCCGCCGTGCGCACGTTGATCCGCTGGGCCGGCGACGATCCCGAGCGCGAGGGTCTGGTCGGCACGCCCGACCGCGTCGTGCGCTCCTACGAGGAGTTCTTCGCAGGCTACGACGAGGAGCCCGGCGAGATCCTCCAGCGGACGTTCGAGGAGGTCGAGGGCTACGACGAGGTCGTGGTCCTGCGCGACATCCGCCTCGAGTCCTACTGCGAGCACCACATGGTGCCGATCATCGGCAAGGTCCATATCGGCTACCTGCCCGACCGGCGCGTGGTCGGCATCAGCAAGCTGGCGCGCGTGGTCGACGCCTTCGCCAAGCGCCTGCAGATCCAGGAGAAGCTCACGGCGCAGATCGCCAACACGCTGCAGGAGGTGCTGCAGCCGCGCGGCGTCGCCGTCGTCATCGAGGCGGCACACCAGTGCATGACGACGCGTGGCGTCCACAAGTCCGACGTCGCCATGGTGACCAGCCGCATGCTGGGCGCGTTCCGCGACAATGGCGAGACACGGCGCGAATTCCTGACCATGATAGGCCGGAGTTCGGTTTAGCCCGACCTCATCCTGAGGAGCACGCCGAAGGCGTGCGTCTCGAAGGATGGGAAGCAACGAGACTGAGGCCCACCCTTCGAGACGCCGCGCAGACGCGGCTCCTCAGGGTGAGGCCGGAGTGGAGTACGCAAGGACATCATGGCCGGAGAGACCGTCAGTTCCGTCGAAATGCTGCGCAGGCTCGTGGCGTTCGACACCACCTCGCGCAATTCCAATCTCGAGCTGATCGAGTACGTCCGGAAGTACCTCGCGGACCACGGCGTCGAGTCGAAGCTGGTGCCCAACGAGGACGGCTCCAAGGCCAACCTGTTCGCCTCGATCGGCCCGAACGTGAAGGACGGTGTCGTGCTCTCGGGCCACACTGACGTGGTGCCGGTCGACGGCCAGCCCTGGACCACCGACCCGTGGACGCTGACCCTGAAGGACGGCAAGTGGTACGGCCGCGGCACCTGCGACATGAAGGCGTTCTATGCCATCGGTCTCGCCATGCTGCCGCAGTTCCTCGCGGCGCCGCTCAAGAAGCCGATCCATTTCGCGCTGTCCTATGACGAGGAGATCGGCTGCTTCGGGGCGCACTCGCTGGCCGCCCGCATGGCCGCCGAAGTGCCGCGCCCCAGGGTCGTGATCATCGGCGAGCCGACCATGATGACCGTGGTGCACGCCCACAAGGGCACGCAGGTCTACGTCACCAAGTTCACGGGCTTCGAGGCGCATTCCTCGATGACCCATCTCGGCGTCAGCGCCATCCACTTCGCCGGCGAATTCGTGCACTGGCTCAACACCGTGCAGGAGGAGCTCGAGGCCGCGGCACCGAAGAACAGCGAGTTCATGCCGGCCGCGGCGACCTTCAACGTCGGCACGATCGTGGGCGGCACGGCGGGCAACATCCTGGCACGCGAATGCGAGGTCCTTTGGGGCTACCGCGAGCTGCCCGGCCAGCCGATCGACGCGCTGGGCGACCGCGCGATCAAGTGGCTGAAGGAAGAGCTGCTGCCGAAGATGAAGGCCAAGCATCCGGCCGCGACCATCGAGACCGAGCTGCGCTCCTCGACCCCGGCCTTCTCGCCCGAGGGCAACGACGAGGCCAAGACGCTGGCGGGAAGCTGGTCGGGCTCCAACACGGTCGGCAGCGTGGTCTACGCCACCGAGGCCGGCATTTTCCGCAAGACCCTAGGCGTCCCGACCGTCGTCTGCGGCCCCGGCGACATCGCCCAGGCGCACCAGCCCAACGAGTACATCCTCGCCTCGCAGATCGACGCCGGCGAGGCCTTCATGCGCCGCATGCTGGAGTGGTGCTGCCGGGACTGAGATGGGCGAAGCGGCAGCGACCCGGGACGGCCGCACGCTCGCCTGGCTCGAGGTCGGCGATCGCCAGGGCCCGCTGGTCATCCACAATCACGGCGGGCCCAGCAGCCGTCTCGAAGCGCGCCTCTTCGAAGCCGCGGCCGCGAAGAACCGGATACGGCTGGTCTGCGTCGACCGGCCGGGAATCGGACGATCCAGCCCGCAGAAGATTCGCAGTTATGCCGGCTGGGCGGAGGATACGGTCGCCATCGCCGATGCGCTGGGCGCCGACACCTTCGGCGTGACGGGCTGGTCGGAAGGCGGGCCATGGGCGCTTGCGGCGGCCGCCTACATCGATGCCGGCCGATTGCGTCACGTCAGCAGTATTGCAGGAGGAAGCTACGGCACCTTCGGCGGCAACTGGGCGGCCGACCAGCTTTCGAAGGCCGATGCGATGGGCGGCAGGCTCGCGCTCCACTTCAGGCCGGCCTTCCATCTCATGTATGCCGCGCTCGGCTTCACCGCCACGCACTATCGCCAGGCCTTTGTTGACCAGGTGCGCAAGGCGGTGAACGACTACGATCGCCAGATCCTGCTGCGCCCCGAGATCGAGGCGGCGTTCGGCGAGACGTCCGCCGAGTGCTTCGCTCAGGGCAGCGATGGGCTGGAGCGCGACAGCGAGCTGCTCTACCGCCGCTGGGCCTTCGACGTGTCGAAGATCGAACGGCCCGTCCACATGTGGCAGGGCACCGACGATCACCTCGTGGCGGCATCGATCAACCGGACCGTGGCCGACCGCATGCCGGGCGCTGTGTGGCATCAAGTGGAAGGCGCCGGCCACTTCGTGGCGGTCGGCGCGGCGGACGAGATCTTCGAGATCGCTGCCCGTGATCTTCGCCCGTGATCGCCGTCCACTGGGGAACGAGCTCGCTGCGCGGCGCGCACGCTCGAGGCCGACGCGCCGCTCGACGAGGCGGTCTTCCGGCGCGGCGCGTCACCGCCGCGGCGGAAACCTCACCAGCGTGAGGATGCCGCCGTCGGCCCAGTCGCGCGCCAGGACGCGGTCGAAGTCCCGCGCCGGAATCTCGATGAGCTGCCCGATGTTGGAGTCGTAGACCTCGAGCGAGGTGATGTTGGTGCGACCGCGACTGACGGTTCCGTTCACCTTCTCGACCACGATGGCGTGCAGCTCCTTGGTGGACGAGCCGGTCCTCTTGGCGAAGTCGACAACGACCTTGACGCCGTAGCCCTGCTGCAGCGCCGACCAGATGTGGCGCAGCTTCACGCCGGCATTGGCGTCCGGCAGGATCTCGGTGACGTTGGCGCCCTCCGAGCGCAGGAAATCGCGGGTCGCGAGATTGTCGAAGCCGGTCTTGAAGCCCGGCGCGCTGAGGAAGTCCGAGATCTTGCGGTTGCCCTGGCGCGCCCGACGGCCGAACGACACGCCGCCCGGCTGCATGTCGAACTCCACGATCTGCTCGCGCATGATGGTGAGCATCTTGCGCCGGGTTTCGGTCGAGGTCCGCACGACGCCCTTGGCGTTGTAGACGAGGCGGTTGGCGGCGCCGGCCTGGCAGGTCGGCCCGTCCTGCAGCGGCAGGTCCGGCATCTCCTTGAACTCGCCCACCAGCTTGGCGTCCGGGCCGTAGAAGGCGCGCATGTAGCGCAGCGCCTCGGCCTTGCGCGCCTGGGCGGCGGCGCTGAGCGGCGCGCCGGGCTGCGGCGGCAGCTCCATCAGCGTGCGCACCGGCACCTTGTCGGCCCGGCCGCACGACACCGGCGCGCCCGGCCGGTCGCCGTCGGGCGCCGCCTTCAGCATCAGCCGCTCGAGATCGGCCGCCGGCAGCGAGCGCGGCACGCCCTGGAAGGTGGCGCCTTTGGCCGCTTCCTCGGCGCCGCGTGCGGCGCTCGCCATCAGCGTGCTCTCGGTCTGCAGGCCCTTGCCCAGCGTGCCGCTGCCCAGCGCCTGCCGGAACGTCGACTCGACCTCCATGTGGGCGCCGGCGATCGTGAGCACCGCTTCCGAGCCCAGCCCGACGGCGGTGAAGAACCGTTCCCATCCCGTCACCCGGTTGCCGCGATGGTCGGTGCCGGTGGCGACGATCCAGGCCCGCCCGCCCGGCGTCGCCACGGCGTAGCCCTCGTAGGCGCCGAAGCTGAAGTTCTTGACGTACTCGCGCACCAGGCCGGTGGCGATCTCGTCGCTGGTCCGCCACAGGACGTCGCGGACCAGGATCTCCTCGTGGCCGCTGGTCCACTTGATGCCGGTGGCGGCGCTGGTCGCGCGCGGCGTCAGGTCGCTGCCCGTCAGTCCCTCGAGGAAGGCTTTCATGAGCGGATTGAGGAAGGTTCCCTGCGGCCGCTCGCGTGGGATGTTCTGGACCGCCTGGTACAGGCCATCGTCAGTCTCGAGCACGATCGCCGCCCCGCGGTCGGCCGTATCGCCGAGGTACAGTTCGCCCAGGTTGAAGCGATGGATGTCGGTCAGGTGCTCGACCGCGATCAGCCGCTCGTAGTTGTCGAGCATCGACAGTCGCTTGGCCGCCGCCGCCGCATTGCCCGGCGTGGCGCCCTCGACCACCGAGCGGAAGCCGGCGCGCAGGCGGGCGAGGCTCGTCTTGTGGCGCGCCAGCCCGCTCTGCACCCAGCTCGGATAGAGTCTGGCGACGAAGAAAGCCTCTTCGTGGCGGAACGAGATCGCCTCGCCGGTCTCGGCTGCGAGTTCGAGGCATGGCCCGGGATCGTCGCCCGCCACCCAGGTCCAGAAGACGCTGTCGCCGCTGCCGGCGCGCTCGCGCGCCACCCGTTCGCGAATCCACTTCCATGAAAGGGTCGGCGGATTGCGCCGTGCCTCGCCCAGCGCCGAGCAGTCGTCGGCGATCAGCACCGGCTGGTCGGGCATGTAGATGACGGGCCCCGATCCCACGATGCCGCGCCGCTTCAGCACCACCTGCTCGCTGCCGCCGCTCTTCGTTGCCTTGACGTCGACGGCGAGGGTGTCGCCGGCGGCCTTCGCCATCCCGGCCGGCAGGGTGACGCGCGGCGAGAAAAGCTGGCCCATGGTGAGCGTGTCCATGGGCCGCGAAGCGGCGTCGTGGTCGGCGTCGGCGCCCGGCACCAGCGCGATGGTCGGCAGCTCGAGCGCAGCGATGGCGATGCCGTGGTTCAGCTCGAGCTCGAATTCCCAGGGTGTCTTCTCGTCGGCGATCTTGACCGAAGCCGGATCGTTCGACCGGGCATCCCAAGTCACTTCGCCGGAGAACCACTTGCCTTTGAAGAAGAAGTCGAAGTTCTCGCCCTCGGGCGTGAGTTCGATGCGCCATACCAGCTTGCCGGCCGCCGCCCGCCGCACCCACTCGGGCATCTCCGGGTTCATTTCCTCCGGTTTGGGCGTGTAGGTCAGGCGGACGATCGGGCCGGACGCCGCGTCGGTGAAGGTTCCCTGCCACTGCCGCCGGGCCGTGTGCGCGGTGAGCCGCGCCGTCGCCTTGCCGTCGCCGCCGCGCTCGGCGACCAGCGCCAGGTCGACCGCCGGCGCGTCGCGCGTCTGCCAGAAGCCCAGCACGTCCTCGACCCGGTAGGCGACGTGGTCGCGGCCGGGTTCGGCGGGTGTCGTGGCGGGTGTCGTGGCCGGCGCGGGCGATGCCGTCGATGCCGAAGGGACGGCGGAAGCCGCGGACGGCACCGCCGGCGGTGTGGCGGCGTCCAGCGCCGCCCGCAGGCGACCGGCGCGCGCCTCGGCCGTGTCGGCCTTGGCGCGCAGCGTGGCGGCATCGGCCTCCAGCTCGCGGGCGTAGCGGTCGTAGAGCGCCGCCTGGTCGAGCCACGATTGCCGGTCGGCCGGGTCGCGCGACTGTTCGGCCTGGCGTCGCGCGCTCGCTTCGAGTCCGCGCCACTGCCCGGCACGATCGGTCTGGTGGTCGGCCTGGGCGCGGTCGCGCAGCGCATCCTCACGCAGGAACCGGATGATGTCGGGCGTCGCCGAGGTGATCGGCTCGTCGGCGCGCGCCGCCGTGCCCAGCGCGAGCGCGAGCAGGACGAGCCAGAGGCCGCGGGCGGCGTTCACGGACCCTCCTGCGGCAGGCGTCCCCCGCGCGCACTCAGAGTCTGTCCGCTGCGCGCGAGATCGAGCGCTACCTCGTAGGGGTCGTGGATGCGGCTGATCTTCTGGTCGAGGCTCGAATAGGTCACGTGCTGCGAGGCCCAGGTGCCTTTGATCTCGCGGCCCGAGGCGGCGCAGACGTCGAGCCGCACCGTGAAGCCCACCCCGGTGCCGATGAGCTGGCGCACCACCTCGGCCGGCAGCCTGTCGACGTCGGCCGGCCGGTCGATGCGATGGAACGCCGTCGCCTTGCCCAGCGTCACCGTGCCGGTATAGCGAAGCTCGTAGCCGTCGCGACGGCGCTCGACGAGTTCGATGGCCTCGCCCTCGCCCGAGATCGTCCACTCGTTGCCATCGGCCGCGCGCCAGGCGCCGTTCAGCCGCGCCCGGGCCGCCGCCGCGCGCTCGGCGCCGACGGTGCAGACGGCGGTCGGCGACACGGCGACGGCCAGCTCCTTGCCGTCCGCCGTCGGTACCGTGCGTTCCTCGCCGAGGAACGCGGTACGCACCGGCTTGCCGTCGGGGCCCGGCGCCGTCACCTCGACCGACGCTCGGCCCGCGCCCGGCGCCCGGACGATCTCGATCGTCTCGCCGTTACGGCTCGCGCGATAGCGCAGCGCGGGGCGGCCTTCCTGGCCGGCTGCCCGGCGCAGCTCGCGATCGATCGTCTTCAGCGTCGCGGCGTCGGGCGGCGCGCGGCCGGCTTTGGCATAGAGCGCACGCACCGCGTCGTCGCGCCGCGCCCAGTCGCCCGCGACCTGGGCGTCGCGTACCGCGGCGATCTCGATCGCGAAGGCGGTGGCGTTGGCGCCCATCAGGGTCGCCCGGCCGTAGAGCGCGAGCAGGCCGGACTGCGATTGCGTCCGCGTGCGCGGACGCTCGGCCGGCAGCGCGCCGTGGCGGGTGAGCGCGGCGACAGCGCCGGCGGCATCGGCCGAGCCGGACGACGGCCGCACCAGGTCGTACGTCAGCGCCATCGCCTCGGCGGTGAGATCCTGCGCCGCCGCCGCCGTCGCGGATCCCGCCAGCGCGAGCGCCGCCGCGACCGCGCGCCAGCCGCTCACGACGGCGGCTTGCCGAGCAGGCGGAACTCGTAAAGCAGGCCCGAGCGGCCGCCATCGTGGTTGCTCAGCAGCTTCACCTTGACGAACTTCGCCGTCGTCTCCGGCAGCTTGAACTCCTGCCAGCCGTCCCGCATCCGGGCATTCGTCGTCGTGACGATGCCCAGCGAACGGAACGTGCCGGTCGGCCCTTCGTCGCCCACCAGCACTTCCAGCTCCTTGGCGTTGCCGGCCTTCGCCTCGGGCAGGTAGACCGCGAAAGCGTCGAAGGTCGCCGCGCCGCCGTTGCGGAAGCCGTAAACCGCCTCGGAGCCCGGCGCGAACCAATAGATCTCGGCGGTCGAGCCGTCGATCGTGCGCTTCCAGATCTCGGCCGACGCCATCAGCACCTCGGTGCCGGCCGAGGCGGCGAGCAGGTTGGTGCGTGTCGGGGCTGGCGCGGGCACGGCCGCAGCAGCGGCTGGGGTCGCGGTCGCTGGCGTTGCAGCGGTCGCACCTGCCACCGCGGCTGCGGGTTCGCCGGGCAGGCGGAATTCGTAGAGCAGGCCCGAGCGACCGCCGTCATGGTTGGCGAGCAGGCGGATCTTGAGGAACTTCGCGGTGGTCGGCGGCAGCTTGAACGTCTGCCAGCCGTCGCGCACCTTGGCGTTCGCCGTCGTGATGACACCGATCGAGCGGAACGGCCCGGTCGGGCCGTCGTCGCCGGCCAGCAGCTCCAGCTCCTTGGCGTTGCCCGGTTTGGCCTCGGGCAGGAAGACCGAGATGCTGTCGAATGTCGCGGCATTGCCGCCGCGGAATCCGAACACCGCCTCGGCGCCCGGTGGGAACCAGTAGATCTCGTCCAGCCGCTGATCGTTGGTGCGGTTCCAGATCGCGTGCGAGGCCACGATCACCTCGCCGCCGTTGGCCGGAGCCAGCAGGTCGACGGTGCCGGCGCGCGGGGTCGCCGCTGCGGTGGCGGTTGCGGCCGAGGCGTCGCCCTGCAGCTCGCCCATCAGGCGCAGCTCGTACAGCAGGCCCGACGGGCTGCCGTTGTGGGTGGCGAGCACGCGCACCTTGAGGAACTTGGCCGTGGTCTCGGGCAGCTTGAAATCCTGCCAGCCGTCGCGGACCTTGCCGTTGGCGGTGGTGACGATGCCGAGCGAGCGGAACGGCCCGGTCGGTCCCTCGTCGCCGACCAGCAGCTCGAGATCCTTGACGTTGCCGGGCTTGGCCTCGGGCAGGTGGACCGAGAAGGTGTCGAACTTGGCGGCGCGGCCGTCCCTGAAGCCGAACACCGCCTCGGAGCCCGGCGCGAAATAGTAGATCTCCGCCAGCCGCTGGTCGTTGGTCCGGCCCCAGATGGCCTGCGAGGCCACGATCACCTCGCCGCCGTCGGCCGGAGCGAGCAGGTTGATGCGCGTCGGCGGCGCGGCGATCGGCGTCGCGACGGCGGGAGCCGGTGGCGCCGCCGCGGCCTGCTGCCTGACCTCGCTCAGCGCCCGGTTCAGGCCGCCGGCGTCCCTGGCCTCGAAGTACTTGCCGCCGGTGATGTCGGGAATGCACTGCACCAGCTTGCGCTGCTGGTCGGTCAGCGTGAAGCCGACCACGTGCGCCTTGATGTCGAGCCCGCTCGCCTTGATGTCTCGCGCCGCCGCGCAGGGATCGCCCTTGCACTCCTCGATGCCGTCGGTCACCAGCACGATGCTGTTGCTCTGGCCCTTGAGCGCGGCGAAGCTGCGCGCCGCCTGGCGCAGCGCCTCGGCGATCGGCGTCTCGCCCTTGGCGTCGACCGACTGGATGCGGCGGTTGATGGTGGCGGCATCGTCGGCACCGATCGGCGCCACCAGCTCGATGTCGGTGCAGTCGTTGGCCCGGCGGTGGCCGTACATGAGGAGGCCGAGCCGCACGTCCTTCGGCACGTCGCCCAGGGCCTGGGCCATTGCCTTCTTGGCGGTGGCGATGCGCGTCTCCGGCCCCGCCATCTGCTTCATCGACCCCGAGCCGTCGAAGATGAACAGCACGTTGTTCTGCGCCATGGCGGTCGACGCCATCAGCAGGGCGGCCGCGGCGGCGAGCGGCCGGACGACGGAATGCAATCGCATCGGTGAGCCTCCAGGCGACGGTCGGCCGGACGCCGTGCACCGCGTCCCGGCGGCACGACTCTGGCACGCAAACGAAGACGAACGCGACGGACAGCGAGCCTCGCACAAGGCCCGCATCGTGTACAGCAGCAGCTCGATCAGCCGCTGGCCGCCAGTGCCTGCGTGAGGTCGGCGACCAGGTCGTCGGGATGCTCGATGCCGACCGAGAGGCGGATGGTCGTGTCGAGCACGCCGATGCGGTTGCGGACGTCCACCGGCACGCCGGAATGCGTCATCGCCGCGGGATGGCTGGCGAGCGACTCGGTGCCGCCCAGGCTGACCGCGAGCTTGAAGACCTGCAGCGCGTTCAGGAAGGCGAACGCCTCCTTCTGGCCGCCCTTGATGTCGAAGGAGAAGGTCGAGCCCGCGCCCGTGCATTGCCGCGCGAACACCGCCTTGGCCGCGGGCTGGTCGTCGAGGAACTCGAGATAGTGGACCTTGGCCACCCTCGGGTGGTCGCGCAGGTACTCGGCGACCTGCCGCGCATTGGTGTTGGCCCGCTCCATGCGCAGGCCCAGCGTCTCGAGCGAACGGCCGAGCATCCAGCAGGAATGCGGATCGAGCTGCGTGCCGAGGCTGCCGCGCAGCGCCTTGATCGGCACGATGGTCGCCTTCGAGCCGAGCGCGGCGCCCGCGATCAGGTCGGAATGGCCGCCGACATACTTGGTGAGCGAATAGACGGAGACATCGGCGCCGTGCCCGAGCGGACGCTGGAAGACCGGCCCCAGCAGGGTGTTGTCGCAGATCACGATGGGGCGGAAACCCTGCTCCGCGCCGACCTCGTCGGCGATGCGCCGGATCAGCGCCACGTCGACCAGCGAGTTGGTCGGGTTGGCCGGCGTCTCGGTCATGATGACGGAGAGACGCCCCTTCTTGCGCGCCTCGGCGACTGATCTGCGGATGGCGGCCTCGTTGACCCCGTCGACGAAGCCCACCGAGGCGATGCGGAATTCCGCCAGGTTGCGCGCCAGCAGGGTCTCGGTGCCGCCGTAGAGCGGCTGCGAATGCAGGATGACGTCGCCAGGGCGGGCGAAGGCCAGGATCGTCGTGGCGATCGCCGACATGCCGGAGGAGAAGAGCACGCACTCCTCGGCGCCCTCGTAGACCGCGAGCCGGTCCTCGACGATCTCGCTGTTGGGATGGTTGAAGCGCGAATAGACGAGACCGGGCTCGGTGCCGGCCGGCGGCTGCTTGCGTCCCGACACATAGTCGAAGAAGTCGCGGCCCTCCTCGGCCGAGCCGAACACGAAGGTCGAAGTGAGGAAGACCGGCGGCTTGACCGCGCCCTCCGACAGCTTCGGATCGAAGCCGTAGCTCAGCATCAGCGTCTCGGGCTTGAGCTGATGATTGCCGATGTGGGTCTTGGACGGGCGTGGCGCGACCATGGCGGTTCTCCTGTCGGCTGTTCCGGTGTTGAGCTTAGCCTAGGCGGAACCAGATTCCTGTAGCTTGCGACGGTCGATTTTGTACGTCCGAGCCGCAACTCCCGGGCGCGGCAATCAATCCACATTTCCTTCGCAACATGTGGGGCGCATCATGACTCAACCCGAGAAAGAAAATGGCCGATCCTTCACCAGTCTGGGATTTCCTCAATCAGGAGATCACGAAGTCCTTCGTTGGGTCGCTAGTGGGCGCCTTGGCCGGTGCCGGTGCTGGCGCGCTCAGCGCTTCTTGGATTGCAACACGCATCAAGACCCGGGATGAGCGCATTCAAGAGATCAAGAGTGTGAACGCCGGCGTAACAATGGCCTACGCAATCACTGAGAACTACCTCAACATAAAGCTTCAAATCGTGAAGCCACTCGTCGATCTATTTGAGGCAGAGCGCGGCCGAATTATCGCTGCTGTCACTAGGCCCGAGCTACGCAAGGAGCCCATCAAGTTCGATCTACAGACGTTCAACCTTATCAAGACTCGCGTGGAAGACCTTTCTTCGCTGGTCTTCAATCGTATTGCTGCGCCAACGCGTCCCGCAATGGTTACACCCATCCTCACCCGCACGATTCAAGCGATTGAGGTGTATATGGATGACCGCAACAGGCTCATTGATGACTTCCGTCACAAGTACTTCGACACCGGGATCGGCATGGATCCGGTTGTGTACTTCGGTCTTCCGACGGATCACGGCGCAGACATGCGTTACGCGAATCTTCTCAGCAACATCTCCATGTATACGGACGATGCAATCTACTTCAGCAAAATGATTGGAGACGACCTGAGACGCTATGCGGGCGCGTTGAAAGATACGCTGCCTGATCGCTTCAAGCCGCAAGTACCGATTATTGTCTCCGCAGACTTCTCAAGACGGGCCGACATCATGCCCAATCCGGAGAAGTACAAGGACTATGAGAATATATACATGCCTATGAGGGCATTTGGTCGAGGCATCTGGACCGCTGATTTCGAGTTGCTCGCACATGCGCAGTACGAAACAGAGAAGTATCTGCCTATCTTCTGATGTGTCGAAAAGGGACGCGGGCGATGGCTCAACTTAGGATGTTCGAGGAGGAGGCTTCTCCGCCTCCTGCTGCGACGGCCGACCCGGACCGCGTGCGCCGCAAGCTCGCGGCCTTCCTCGCCGAGGCGCGCGAAGCTGGCGCGCAGGGCCTGTCGGTTGAGCGGCGGCGTCTGATCGAGACCGTGGTGCCGCAAATGACGCGGTGGTTGCCGAAAGAAGAAGCCGAGCGCACACGGAAGGCTTTCGGCGATGCGCTGACCGCTTGACCTGATCCTCTGGTGTGGTCCTCTCGCCGCTGAACAGGTGGCGTCTTCCGGGAGAGGAACATGAAGGTCAAGAGCTACGAGATTTTCCGCTGCGACGCGGGCTGGCGCCTCTTCTCCTTCCTGAAGCTGGTGACGGATACCGGCCCCATCGGCTGGTCGGAAT
>CAYQAY010000097.1:0-13748 GCA_964415585.1 uncultured Reyranella sp. | reverse complement strand
TGGCACCCCGCCAAACATGCCCCGGCCTAAGACCATCAACACAGTTGCTCCGCCCCTTCGGAGCACCTCCCCAGCGGAGCTGGGGAGGAAAGGAAGCGATTCTGATCGAGTCGGAAAGACTCTAGTGCGGCTTCCGCTCGCGTTGAACCGTTTGCGGTTCAACTCGAGTGGAAACGCGTTGTTCGACGGGCCTAGACCATGGGCATAGTCCGTTCGGCTGATTCCAGCCGAACGGACTATGCTTCAGCGGTCGAGCCACCGTTTCAGGATCTCGTTGGTCTCCTCGGGCCTCTCCATCGTGACGAGATGCCCGCACTGCTCGATCACGACGAGGGCCGCGGCGGGAATGGCCTTGGCCATCTCTTCCGACAGGAACAGGGGCGTCGCAGAGTCGTCCCGCCCGCACACCACGATGGTCGGGCACCTGATGCGCGGCAGGTCGGGCCGGCGGTCGGTGCGGATCGCCGCGAGTTCCTCCTGCCGCTTGTAGATTTCGACGCCGATCTCGTTGCACATCGTCACGACCTCGTCGACCAGCGCCTTGTCGGGCAGGCGATAGGGCGGGATGAAGCGCGTCATCTGCATGCCGAGGACCATCTCGAAGCGGCCTTCGTCGGCCAGACGAATGCGGGCGCGGCGGATGGCGCGCTCGGCCTCGCTCTGGCTGCGCATGCCGGTGTCGAGCAGGGCGAGCTTGGTCACGCGATCGGCCGCGAACTGCATGATCTCGACCGCCAGCATGCCACCCAGCGACAGGCCCGCCATGGCGAACCTGCCCGGCGGCATCCGGTCGACGACCCAGCGCGCGGCACTTTCCCAGGTGTCCCAGATCGAGAGCGGCGCCTGGCGCCAGTCCGGCACGACGATATCGGCCCGGCTCTGCAGCGCGGCGACCTGGGCGGCGAACAGGCGTGGCGAGCACAGCACGCCGGGGATCAGCAGCAACGGTGTCTTGGCCATTCGTTCCTCCGGCGGCGAACGTAGCGCAGCCATCCTGTGTGGGGTACGGTCGGCGGCGCATGACAGCAGCCGCTCGCGACATCCGTCTCGACCTGTTCCGCGGCCTCGCGCTCTGGTTCATCTTCCTCGACCATATCCCGACCAACGTCGTGAGCTGGCTGACGGTGCGGAACTACGGGTTCAGCGACGCCACGGAGATTTTCGTCTTCATCTCGGGTTACACCGCGGTGATCGCCTACAGCCGCATGATGCAGCGCGAGGGCTGGCCGCGCGCCGCCTCGCGCATCTACCGGCGCGTCTGGCAGCTCTATGTCGCCCACATCCTGCTGTTCGTCGCCTTCTCGGCGCAGATCGCCTGGGTCTCGATCGCCCGCGACATGCCTGCGCTGATCGAGGAGATGGAACTGCTGGGGCTGGGCGAAAATCCCTACCGGGCGATCCTCGAGGCGGCGTTGCTGAAGTTCCGTCCGGTCAATCTCGACGTGCTGCCGCTCTACATCGTGCTGCTGGCGGCGTTTCCGTTCGTGCTGCCGCTCGTGGTCCGCTGGCCGCTCTGGGTGATCGGCCTGTCGCTGGCGCTCTACGCCGCGACCTGTCGCTTCAACTGGAACATGGCGGCCTATCCCGAGGGCAAGGTCTGGTACTTCAACCCGATGGCCTGGCAGGTCGTCTTCCATGTCGGGGCGGCCTGCGCCGTGTTGGGTGACCGGCTTGCCTGGCTCGACCGTTTCCGCTGGCTGCTCACCGCCCTGGCCGTCGTGTTCCTGCTGTTCTCGGCCTTCATCGCGCTGTCCTGGCACTACAACCCGCTGGAGCGCCTGGTGCCGCACTGGGTGTCCCGCCAACTCTACCCGATCGACAAGACCAACATCGATATCCTGCGATTCCTGCATTTCCTGGCGGTCGCCTGGATGGTCCGCCTGCTCGTGCCGATCGACGCGGCGGCACTGAAATGGCGGGTCTGGCAGCCACTTCGCAGGTGCGGCGAAGCCTCCCTGCTTATATTCTGCATCGGCACCTTCCTGGCTCTCAGCGGGCAGGTCGTGGTCAGTCACTATGAAGGCTCGATCTTGTCACAGATTGTCGTGAGCATCGCGGGCATCGCGATCATGTGTGCCGCCGCCTATATCGCCGCCTGGTTCAAGGACGGCGGGCCGCGTGCGCCAGCCGCGACACCCCGGCCGGCGAGCCTTGCCGCATGAGAGTGCTCGCCGGATTGATGCTGGTCATCGGTCTCTGCCTGCCGCAACTCGTGCAGGCACAGTCGATGTCGCTCTGTCGCGCCAAGCCCGAGCTGCTCGAGCTCGGCGCGCCGTTGCCCGTCGCGCGCAAGGCGATGATGGAGCACAAGCGGCTGCGTATCCTGGCGCTGGGCTCGTCGTCGACCGCGGGCTACGGCGTGTCCAATCCGGTCTTCGCCTACCCGGTCCAGCTCCGCATCGGGCTGGAGAAGGCGTTGCCCGGCATCGACATCGACGTGGTCAATCGCGGCATCGGCGGCCAGGACGTCGAGGAGATGGCCGCGCGCATGCGCAGCGAGATGGAGTCCAACCCGCCGTCGCTCGTCCTTTGGCAGACCGGGACCAACGCCGCGATCCGGCAGATGCCGCTCGACAAGTTCGAGCGCCGCCTGCGCGAGGGCATCGCGCTCGGCAAGTCACTCGGCTCGGACTTCATCCTCATGAACCTCCAGTACGTGCCGGCGGTCGTGGCCGTACAGGACAAGGAGGCCTACGAGAAGGTGATGGCCGATGCGGCCAGGGAATACTCCACCGGCCTCTTCCGCCGCTACGACATCATGCGCGGCTGGTACGACGACGGCATGCCCTACGCGCAGTTCGTCCAGCTCGACGGGCTGCATCTCAACGATTTCGGCCAGAGGTGCATCGGCAGGCTGCTGACCCGCTCGATCGTGAGTGCGCTGACCGGTCCCTGAAAGAGGAGACGCCATGCCCCGTCGCTTCGTCGACCTGTCGATCTATCTCGAGAACGACGTGATCTCCGATCCCGCCCCGTTCGGGCCGAAGATCCAGTATCACAAGCATGCGGACACGGCCGGCCAGATCGCGGGCTTCTTCCCCGGCCTCAGGAAGGAGGACCTGCCCGACGGCGCCGGCTGGGCGGTCGAGAACGTCAACCTGTCGACCCACAACGGCACGCATCTCGACGCGCCCTATCACTTCCATCCGACGATGAACAAGGGCGAACGCGCCATCACCATCGACGAGGTGCCGCTCGAATGGTGCTACCAGCCGGGCGTGAAGCTCGACTTCCGCGACAAGCCGGACGGCCACGTCATCACGGCGAAGGAGGTCGAGGAGGAGCTGAAGCGTATCGGCCACGAGCTGAAGCCGCTCGAGATCGTGGTCGTGAACACGCGGGCCGGCTCGCGCTACGGCAACGACGACTACGTGAATTCGGGCTGCGGCATGGGCTACGACGCCACCATCTACCTGCTGGAGAAGGGCGTGCGGCTCACCGGCACCGACGCCTGGAGCTGGGACGCGCCGTTCTATTTCACCGCCCAGAAGTGGGCGAAGGACCGCGATCCCTCGATCATCTGGGAAGGCCACAAGGCCGGCCGCGACATCGGCTACTGCCACCTCGAGAAGCTGCACAATCTCGAGGCGCTGCCGGGCGACGGCTTCACCATCGCCTGCTTCCCGCACAAGATCCGCGGCGCCTCGGCCGGCTGGACGCGCGCCGTCGCGATCTTCGAGGAATAGGCGCGGCCGATTTCTGGACAGGATTTCTGGACAGGATTTCTGGACAGTCCGGCATTTCTGGACAAACGCTGTCCAGAAATGCGGGAAACCCCAGCGTTTCCAATGGGTTGATTTCTGGACAGGGAATTCTGGACACCGCAGGCGTCCAGAAATGCCCGTCGGCTGGACGCGCGCCGTCGCGATCTTCGAGGAATAGCGCTTAGAGCGAGGCGGGCCGTCGCGCGAAGAGAAGCGACAGGCCGAGGCTTGCGATCAGCAGACCCGAGCCCTGCCTCAGCCGGCGCAGCAGAGTGGGCCTTGCGATCGCGGCAGTCCGGGCGCGCGCGGCGAGGAACGCCACGACAACGTCGACGCCCGTATTGAGGGCGACCGAGATCAGGCCCAGAACAAGGAACTGCAGCCAGACAGTGCCCGCCCCGGGATCGACGAACTGCGGCAGGAACGCCAGGAAGAACGCCGCCGTCTTGGGGTTCAGCGCCTCCACCACAATGCCCTCGCGGAACGCGCGCCGGCTGCCGGTCGCCTCGACGCGGATGTCCGGCACGACGCGCGATTCGAGGAAGGTCTTGATACCCAGCCAGACCAGATAGAGCGCGCCCGCGATCTTCAGGATCGTGAAGGCCTCGGCGCTGGCCAGGACCAGCGCGGAGACGCCGACCGCGCCGGCAGTGACATGGACGAGACCGCCGACGCCCGTACCGAAGCTCGAGGCGAGACCTTCGTTACGGCCGCCGGCCAGGGTGCGGGCTGCGACATAAAAGATGCCCGGCCCCGGCGAGACGGCTATCGCCGTCGCGGCAAGGAGGAAGAGCGCGAGGTTCGCTAAGTCCATTGCTCAAGCGAGAGGTTCCGGCTCGCCCGGCGGCAGCGGTACCTCGAAGACGTTGAGCGTCATGGAGACCAGCATGTAGTAGCCGCAGACGCCGACCAGATCGACGACGCCCTGCTCGCCGAAGGCGTCGATGGCGCGCTCGTAGTTCGGCGTGGCCACGCGGTTGGTGTCGAGATATTCCGTCACGAAGTCGTAGACCACCTTCTCGACGTCGCGCGTGAAGGGCGGGGTGGCGCGCACGCGGAGCGCCTCGACGATGTCGGCCGAGAGACCGGCTTCCCTGGCCAGCCGCGCATGGGCGTAGAACTCGAACTGTGCCTTGAAGTGGCGGCCGATCAGGCAGATCGCCAGCTCCGAGAGGTCGCGCGGCAGGGAGTTGTCGAAGCGGCAGTATTCGCCGAGCTTCTGCGCCCGGTCGGCCAGCACCGGGCTGCGCAGCCAGGGTTCGAACGGTCCGCGCAGGCCGCCGCGCGGTCCCGACACGATCGCATCGGCGACCTTCTTCTGCTCGGGGGATAGTTTGGCGAGGTCGATCGGTGCCAGGCGCGGCATGGCGTTTCCTCTGTCTGGTTCGTCGTCTGGAAGAATGAAGCGGTCGCTAGCAGGCCGAATCGGCCACGCGGTTCGCGTCGGCGTTGTCGAAGATCTGGTTCACGATCCCGAGGCCCGCGTTCTTGGCATCGGTGGACGGCACGCTGCACGAGGCGGTCGCCGTCCACAGCACCTTGCCGCCGTTGGCTTCGTAGAGCGTGAGCGAGATGCGGAGGGTCGAGCTGCTGGGCGCGGCGGACGACGAGCCCCGGCGGCCGATGTCGATCGGGTTGGACGGCAGGGCCAGCCGAGGATTGGCGCCGGACTCGACGCTGGGAGCGGGGTCGATCCAGCCGTCGCTGCGCGTGCCGGCCGAGAAATCGAAGTAGCTCACGTCCATGCGCATGATGTTGCCGCCGCTGAAGCCGACTTCGTTCCCGCGCTGCGACAGGCGGACCATGACCTGGCGCCGGAGCTCGCGCGAAAGGTGCGTGTCGGAGGTGAGCTGAACGGCGATCTTGGTCTTCGGGATCTTCTGATAGGCCCGGATCTCCATCTGCCCGAGCTTCGGACCGGAGCCGATCGAGCCGTAGCCCTGGGCGAAGACCGGCTCGGCGAAGCCGAGCGTCGAGAGCACGACGAGTGTGGCGGCGATGCGCGTGACCATTTGCCAAATCCCCCTAGGCCGCGGCCAGCCTGCTCCAGCCGGGTGTGCTCCGGTCGAGCATGCGCTTCAGCGACTCGAAATGCAGGAAAGCCTGCTGCGCCTCGCCTGCGATCTGCCTGGCCGTGTGTTCGGCCATCGCGTCGTCGATGTTGTGCAGCGGCCGGCCGGTCTGCATGGCCAGCACCTGCACCATCGCGGCGCGCTCGAGGTAATAGAGGTCGTCGTAAGTCTGGGCAACGGTCGGGCCCGAGACGATGACGCCATGGTTGCGCAGGAACAATATGTCCTTGTCGCCCATGGCGCGGCACATGCGCTCGCCCTCGTCGTTGCTGAGCGCCACGCCGCCATATTCCTCGTCGTAGGCGATGCGGCCCCAGTAGCGGAAGGCGTTCTGGGTGCACATCTCGATCTTGCCGTCCCGGATCGAAGTCAAGGCCGTCGCATAGGGCATGTGGGTGTGCAGCACGACCTTGGCGCGCGGGTTGCCGGCGTGGATGCGGGCATGGATGAAGAAAGCGGTCGGCTCGACCTCGTACCTGCCCTCGATGACGTTGCCCTCGCCGTCGGCCATGACGAGGTCGGCCGGCGTGATCTCAGACCAGTGCAGGCCCTGCGGGTTGACCAGGAAGAGGTCCTCGCGGCCGGGCACCGTCATGCTGAAGTGGTTGCACACGCCCTCGTTCAGGCCGTGGTGCGCCGCCGCCCTGAGCGCCGTCGTCAAGTCGATCCGCGCCTGCGTCACCGGGTCATTCGCCAGCATCGAAAAGGGCTCCGTTGAAGTGTGGCTCCATGGCGGGCGATGATGCGGCCAAGCGAGCATGGCGGCCAAGCAAAATCGCCGCGTGCCGGAGGCCGAGCCGATGAACGTCCTGTTTGGCTCTCCATTGGGAGCGGTCTTGGCAAGACCATGGGTCGATGCGGTCGGGCTGTTCGGCCTCAGGAGATGGTACCTGCCGCTGTCCCGTCTGTGGGCGGCGGCAAATACCTCGAACGAAGACGCCGCCGGCTTCCGCGGAGGGACCTGTATCGAATTGCCGGCATTCTGGTCGGATGCGCGCCTTGGGCCGTTGCTGCGACGCAACGCCGGTATTCGCGCAGCCGCCGATGCAGCGCGGACGGCGTGGGAGGAGTCGATCTTCGATCCGCAATCCACGCTGGATGCGGGCCTGCTCGACCGGCAGCGGCGGGTGGCGGCGACCCGCCATCTCTCGACGCGTGCATGGTTCTATCCATTGCTGTTTCCCAAGCGTCCCCCGCCCGCCCGTTGGCGGATCGATGATCCCGCGAACGTTGCAGCGGACCTTCTGCCGCTGACATCGGAGTTTGCCGGGCCGATCGAGGTGTCGCGGGCCTTCACCAGGCGTGGGATCCGCGAATACTGGCTGCGCGGTCCGACGCCCGCACATCGGTTGCGCGGGCGTGCCGGCAGCGAAGTCATGTATGCGCGCGTCGTGGAGCCGGCCGACCAGACGGCCGACCATACGTTGATACTCGGCAGCGGCCTCTGCCTTGAATTCGAGCTGATGACGGTTGCGCGTGATCCCGGCGTGCACCTTGCCGGTATGGGCTGGCGGATCATCGAGCCGATCTCGCCGTATCACGGCCTGCGCGCCATGCCGGGCTTCTACGGCGGCGAGCCGTTCTTCGCCGCCGGGCCGACCAGCTCGATCGACCTCATCAACGGTCAGGCGATCGAGTCGGCGCACCTGGTGGCGTGGGCGCGCGAACGCTTTGGTGGCAAGGTCGCGCTGGCGGGTGTTTCCATGACCTCGTTCGTGGCGCAACAGGTCGCAAGCCGCTGTCATCTCTGGCCGGTGCAGGCACGCCCCGATGCCGCAATGCTGATCAGCCATTCCGGTCGGGTCGAGAACGTGACTTTCGGCGGCGAGCTGGCCGCCATGCTCGGTCTCGACCGTGCGTTGATCGACGCAGGCTGGTCGCGCGAATCGCTCTCGCGGCTGTCGCGCCTGGTCGACCCGGCGGAGACACCAGCCCTGCCGCCGTCGCGCATCGTGTCCGTCCTCGGCGAGACCGACCGTTGGGTTCCGTACGACGACGGTCTTGCGTTGTCGCGGCGCTGGAGCCTGCCGGCCGGGAACCTCTTCCGCTACCGGCTTGGCCATCTCGGCATGCCGGTGCAGCTCACGCGCGACGTCGCGCCCTTCGAGCGGCTCAGGCGCGTGCTGGATGGGGTGTCGTAGGCGGCACCTCGGAGATCTCGCGCACCAGCTTGGTGCGAACGGCGCGGCCGAAATGATCGAAATTGTCGGCCACGACCATGAACGAACCCGGCCCGCCGATGACGCTCTCCTCGTAGTACTTGTCGAGCAGGAGGTCGGGCGGTCGGCCGAAATTGGTACGGTTCATCATGACCGGCAGGCCGTTCACCACGATGCCCTGGCTCACCAGCGTGTCGCGAACGATCTCGGCCGGCGGGCCGTCGTTGGTGCGCCCATCGCCCGACACGTCGATGACGCGACGCTTGGAGACGAATCCGGAATTGTCGAAGCGTTGGCCGGCATGGGCGAGGGCGGCACCGACCGCGGTCCAGCTCTGCGAGAGGCGCGGCGCTTCGGAAAGCTTCTCGGCGAAGCGGCGTGCCGCCGACGGGCTGTCGATCACCGTCCAGTCGAGCACGATGACCTGGTAATGCGCGCCGGCCCATTCGGTGTAGCAGACGGCGATGCGCCGGTGCTCGCCGGAGAGGATCGCATCGATCACGCGATCGTTGGTCAGGGCCTCGACGTAGCCCCGGCGCTGCAGCTCGGCTTCGACCTCGTCGATCGAACGCGAGACGTCCACCGCCAGCACGAGCTGCAGGTCGACCGGCTGCTGCGCCCTGGCTCGGGTTGACCCCGCCAGCGTCGCCAGCGAGCCCACAAGAGCCGACCGTCGCCTCATGCCCGCCTCCATCGAAGGTTCGAAGCATAACATCGCGCCAACGCGCACAAACAAAAACGCCGGAGGAAAACCTCCGGCGTCTGCGCCTGCTTTATGGGCAGCTCGACTTCTACTGGTCGTCGTCGAAGCCGCGCTTGCGCGGCTCGTAGTCCCGGTCGCGACGCGGGCGATCGGCACCGCCGCCGTGACGCCGCGGTGGCTTGCCGAAGTCGCCACCGCCGCCTTCGAACCCGCCACCCGCCGGAGGAGGACCGCCGGAGAAGTCGGCGCGACGGTCGCGCATCGGGCCGCCGGCACCGCCACCATCGCGGGCGCCGTAACCACCACCACCGCCGCCGTCGCGACCACCGCCGCCGTAGCCGCCGCCACCGCCGCCGCGATAGCCACCGCCACCGCCGCCACCGTAGCCGCCACCACCACCGCCACCGCCGCCATAGGGCGGACGCGGGCCGCGCGGACGAAAGCCACCGCCGTCGCGACCACCACCACCACCGAAGCCACCGCCGCCGCCGCCACCGGGCTGACGTTCGACGGCTTCGCGGACCGCG
The DNA here is from genome assembly GCA_964415585.1 of uncultured Reyranella sp. Taxonomy (GTDB): domain Bacteria; phylum Pseudomonadota; class Alphaproteobacteria; order Reyranellales; family Reyranellaceae; genus Reyranella. The sequence goes on along the minus strand of CAYQAY010000097.1, from coordinate 4,583 downwards.
ATCGAACGGCCATCCAACAACGCGCCGTTCATGGCCTGCATGGCCGCGGCGCCCTGGTCATCGGTTTCCATCTCGAGGAAGGCGAAGCCGCGGCTGCGGCCGGTCTCGCGATCCACGATCACTTTCGAAGAGGTGACGTTGCCGAACTGGGAGAACGCTTCAGACAGACGCTCGGACGTGACCGAATAGGGCAGGTTGCCCACAAACAATTTGCGACTCATTCAAGGCTCTGGGCTAGAGGAAGGATCGAGCGGAGTCCGGCGCGCGCTTGCTGGACTGAAGCGTCCAAGCGTTTCGTAGACCTTTGACAGTTGACCAAGAAGCTCACGGAAAGACGTTGACCGGTATCGCGCTCCGCGACTGTGTGCCGAGACTCGTGACGATGCTCGTCGGCCAGTGTCGCAATGCAGCACTTATGCGCTGATTCCGCCGACGAGTCCACCCGCGCCGAGGGTTGAGGCGGCGCCCACCACGTCACACAATCGCCATCGAACCGGGAGGGTTTGAGAATGATCGTCGACCATCGTACCTACGAACTGCAGCCGGGACGGCTGAAGGAGTTCCTCGCCCTCTACGAGAAGGAGGGGCTGCCGGTGCAGCTCAAGCATCTCGGCAACCTCGTCGGGTACTACACGACCGAAGTGGGCAACGTGAACGAGATCGTTCACATCTGGGGCTATCAGGATCTCGCCGACCGCACGAGACGCCGCGCCGCGATGGCCGCCGATCCCGCCTGGCAGGCTTATTTGCAGAAGAGCCGTGAATTCATGAAGACGATGAACAACAAGATATTGGTGCCGACCGCCTTCTCACCCACGAAGTAAGGGAAAGATTTCGCAAATGGCTACTGCACACCCGCGCCGCAGCGGCGCGCAGGTTCTGATCGACCAGCTCCGCATCCACGGCACCGACACGATCTTCGGCGTGCCCGGGGAGAGTTACCTCGCCGCCCTCGACGCGCTCTACGCCCAGCGCAACTCGATCCGCTACGTGATCTGCCGTCAGGAGGGCGGGGCGTCCTACATGGCCGAGGCCTACGGCAAGCTGACCGGCAAGCCCGGCGTCTGTTTCGTCACGCGCGGGCCGGGCGCCACCAATGCCAGCGTCGGAATGCATACCGGCTTCCAGGATTCGACGCCCATGATCCTGCTGGTCGGGCAGGTCGCCCGCGAGCAGGCCGAGCGCGAGGCCTTCCAGGAGATCGACTACCGCCGCATGTACGGCCAGCTCGCCAAGTGGGTGACGCAGATCGAGGACGCGCGCCGCATCCCCGAGATCGTGAGCCAGGCCTTCCATCGCGCCGTGAACGGCCGGCCGGGTCCGGTGGTGATCGCGCTGCCGGAAGACATGTTGGTCGACGAGGTCGAGGTGGCAGACGCCGGCCCCTACAAGACCGCGCGCGGTGCGCCGGCGCCGGAGGACATGGCGACCTTTCGCGAGCTGCTCGCCGCGGCGAAGCAGCCCCTGGTCGTGCTGGGCGGCGGCGGCTGGGACGCCAGGGCCTGCGCCGATATCGCGGCGTTCGTCGAGGCCAACCATCTCCCGGTCACGACGGCCTTCCGCAACCAGGACCTGATCGACAACCGCCACCCGAACTTCGTGGGCGACCTCGGCCTCGGCGTGAACCCGCCGCTCGGCAAGCGCATCGAGGAGAGCGACCTCATCGTCGCCATCGGCCCGCGGCTGGGCGAGGCGACGACCGGCGGCTACACCATGTTCCACCTGCCGGTGCCGGCGCAGAAGATGGTGCACGTGCATGCCGGCGCCGAGGAGCTGGGCCGCGTCTACCAGGCGACCCTGCCGATCAATTCGGGCATGGCGCAGTTCGCGGCCGCCGCCAGGGCGATGAAGCCGGTCGACGCCGCGGCATGGAAGGCGGGCGTGTCCGCCGCGCGCGCCGATTATCTCGAGAACATCGAGCCGACCCCGCAGCCGGGTTCGGCCAACCTCGCCGAGATCGTAGGCTGGCTGAACAAGCGCCTGCCCGAGGACTGCATCGTCACCAACGGTGCGGGCAACTATGCCGGCTACGTCCACCGCTTCTTCCAGTATCGCGGCTTCCGCACCCAGCTCGCGCCGACCAACGGCTCGATGGGGTATGGCGTGCCGGCCGGCGTGGCGGCCAAGATCGCCGCGCCCGGTCGCACGGTCGTGTCGTTCTCGGGCGACGGTTGCTTCCTGATGAACGGCCAGGAGTTCGGCACCGCAGTCCAGCACGGCGCCAACGTCGTGTTCGTCGTGGTCGACAACGGCATGTACGGCACGATCCGCATGCACCAGGAGCGTGAATATCCGACCCGCGTACACGGCACGGAACTCAAGAACCCCGACTTCGCGGCCTACGCCCGCGCCTTCGGCGGTCACGGCGAGACGGTCGAGAAGACCGCCGACTTCGAGGCGGCGTTCGAGCGCTGCTTGGCAGCCAACAAGCCGTCGATCATCCACGTGAAGACCGACGCCGAGGCGATCACCTCGCGCATCACGCTCACCAAGCTGCGCGAGCAGGCGCTGGCCAAGCAGAGGCACTGAAGTTCCGGGGCCCGCGCGAACGGCACTTGCGCGGGCTCCCGTTCGCTTCTATAGAGGCCGCCGTGGTGATTTGAGCCGACCGGCTTGCGACCACGTTAAACATCGCTAAAAGGTCGGAGGCACTCGCAAAGCCCCCGTCCTTCCAGGTCGGGGGTTTTTCGTTTGCGCGACGGCCCCGGGGGGCAGCGCAGGCGGGAAGGAGAGAGTGTCATGGACGGATCGATCGGCAGGAAGAAGACCCAGGCAGACCAGAAGAAGTGGCGGCCGCAGACCCGCGCCGTGCGCGGCGGTCAGGTGCGCAGCAACTTCGACGAGACGTCGGAAGCGCTCTTCCTGACCTCGGGCTACGCCTACAACAGTGCCGAGGAAGCCGAGGCCACCTTCAAGGGCGAGAGCACCCACTACCAGTATTCGCGCTTCGGCAACCCGACCGTCACCATGTTCGAGAACCGGCTGGCCGCGCTCGAGGGCGCCGAGGCCTGTCGCGCCACCTCGACCGGCATGTCGGCCGTCTTCTTCGCGCTGCTGGCGCTGCTCAGGTCGGGCGACCGCATCGTGGCGGCGCGCCAGCTCTTCGGTTCCTGCCACTACATCGTAGCCGACCTGCTGCCGAAGTACGGCATCACGAGCGAACTCGTCGACGGCGGCGATCTCGCCCAGTGGGAGAAGGCGCTCTCCAAGCCGACGCAGGCCGTGCTGTTCGAGTCGCCCTCGAACCCGATGCTCGACATCGTCGACGTCAAGGCGGTATGCGATCTCGCGCACAGGGCCGGCGCCACCGTCGTGCTCGACAACGCCTTCGCCACGCCGATCCTGCAGCGTCCGCTCGAGTTCGGCGCCGACGTCGTGGTCCACTCCGCCACCAAGTACATCGACGGCCAGGGCCGGACGCTCGGCGGCGCGGTGCTGGGCTCCAGGGAGTTCATCCTCGACAAGCTGCAGCCGATCATCCGCAACACCGGCCCGTCGCTCAGCCCGTTCAACGCCTGGGTGCTGGTCAAGGGCCTGGAGACGCTGGGGCTGCGCGTCGACCGCCACTGCGCCAACGCGCGTCGCGTCGCCGATGCGCTGGCCGCCCATCCCGCGGTCGGCCGCGTGCTCTATCCGGGCCGGCCCGACCATCCGCAGCACGGGCTCGCGGCGAAGCAGATGTCGGATTTCGGCGGCGTCGTCACCTTCGACCTCAAGGCCGGCAAGTGGGCGGCGTTCGAGACGCTGAACCGCCTGCAGCTCGTCGACATCTCAAACAATCTCGGCGACGCCAAGAGCCTGATCACGCATCCCGCGACCACGACGCACATGCGCATCGGGCCCGAGGAGCGCGCCCGGCTGGGCATCGGCGACGGCACGGTGCGCATCTCGGTCGGCCTCGAGGACGCCGAGGACATCGTCGCCGATCTCGTGCAGGCGCTGGGCGGCTGAGCCCGACGTGGCCGACGACGACAAGCTGTCCGCGCAGCTCTGGACGGCCAACGCCGACATCGCCGAGCGCATCCTGGCGCACGGCTTCGTGCGCGGGCTGGCCGACGGCACGCTCCCGCTGCAGAGTTTCAAGGGCTACGTCGCACAGGACGCCTACTTCCTCGAGGGCTTCGCGCGCGCCTACGCTTTCTGCCTCGCGCACTCGACGGCTCGCGAGGATCTCTACGGCTTCGCCGCCCTCATCCAGGGGGTGATCGACGAACTGAAGCTCCACAAGGGCTACGCCGATCGCTGGCAGGTCGAGCTGGCGGGCGTCACGCCTGTCGAGGCGACCCGTGCCTATGTCGATTTCCTGCTGGCGACGGCGGAGCGCGGCGATCTCGGCGAGACGATCGCGGCCATGACGCCCTGCATGCGGCTCTACGCCTTCCTGGGCCGTTCGCTGGCGGGAGGTCGTGTGGCGCCGCTCTACGCCGAGTGGGTGAAGACCTACGCCGATCCGGGGTTCGAGGCGCTGGCCGCGCAGCTCGAGACGCTGCTCGACGCGCATGCGACGGATACGGAGGCGGTGCGGGTCAATTACCGTCGCGCCATGGAGCTCGAGCTCGGGTTCTTCGCCGCGAATCTCTAGG
>CAYQAY010000096.1:0-14003 GCA_964415585.1 uncultured Reyranella sp. | reverse complement strand
TGAATCACACATTCACCGCCGTGGGAATCCTGAATGTAGATTGGCCCTAGGCCGGCGCGACCATGAAGCCGGCGCGGGGGAAGTGGACGACGACATCGCCCACCCGCTCGTCGTGCCGAGCCAGCGAGATCCGGTCGGGCGTCAGCCCCACCAGCGTTCCTACGACCGGCACCTTGCCGGTGTCGTCGGGCGTCACGGAGAGCCTGTCGCCGGCGCGCAATCCGCTGGGGTCGGCGGCATCGACTGCCGCCGGCGCAGGCGTCGCGGCCCTGGCGATCTCGAGCGCCTCGGCGGCGTTCATGTCGGCGGGCGTGCCGTTGCCGAGTGCCTTCATGCGCTCGAACCAGGCCGCGATGCGCGGCAGCCGGTCGAGCGGCTTGGCGCTCGCGCCGAGATGCTGGTGGATGAACCAGACAGGATTGTAGAGCGCGCAGTCGGGCAGCGCCGGCTCGCCACCCATCAGGAACCTGCGACCGTCGGCCAGCATCTGCTCGGCGAGCGACAGCAGCGCATAGGTCTGGTCGCGCACGATCGGCAGCGCCGCCTTCAGCCGCGCCGCGTCGAAGCTGCGGCCGGAGAACTCGCTGCGGTCCTTCTTGAAGTCTTCGCCGAACTTGTCGGCGACCTGGCTCATGACGACGCCGACGGCCGGCGAGAAAATCAGCCGGTCGGCCCACATGGCGATGGCGCGCGCCTCGCCCTCGCGTCCCCTGGGCAACAAGGCGGGCGACGGCAGGCGCCGCTCGATCTCCAGCATGATGAGCTGGGTGTCGCAGTAGATGTCGGCCCCGATCTGCATCACCGGCGTCCTGCGGTAGCCGCCGGTCAGCGGCATCAGGTCGGGTTTGGGCATGATCCGCGGGATCTCGACCGATCTCCACGCCGCCTGCTTCAGCCCCAGGGCCAGCCTCACCTTCTCGGCGAACGGCGACAGCCAGTAGTGGTGCAGAATGATATCGGTCATGAGCGAAGCGCCCTGATGTTGGCGGCATACTTGTCGGGCCCGCCGCCGAACACCGCGGTGCCCGCGACCAGCACGTCGGCGCCGGCCTCGATGCACTTCCTCGCCGTGTCGACGTTGACGCCGCCATCGACCTCGAGGTCGATCGGCCTGCCCAGTGCATCGATAGCCTTGCGGAGGGATGCGATTTTGGCGAGCTGGCTCTCGATGAAGGCCTGCCCGCCGAAGCCCGGATTGACGCTCATCACCAGCACCAGGTCGAGATCGCCCAGCACATGCTCGATGGACGACAGCGGCGTGCCGGGATTGAGAACGGCACCCGCCTTCTTGCCGAGGCTCTTGACGAGCTGGATGGTGCGATGGAGGTGCGGGCCGGCCTCGGGATGGAAGGAGATCACGTCGGCGCCGGCCTCGGCGAAGGCCGGCACCAGCGGATCGACCGGTGAGATCATGAGGTGGACGTCGAAGGGTTGCTTGCTGTGCCTGCGCAGTGCTTTCACCACCATCGGGCCGATCGTGAGGTTGGGCACGAAGTGGTTGTCCATCACGTCGACGTGGATCCAGTCGGCGCCCGCCGCGGTCACCGCCTCGATTTCGCGCCCGAGGGCGGCGAAGTCGGCGGAGAGGATCGAGGGCGCAATGCGGACAGGCTGTTGTGCCATGCAGGACCTCAGGTGCCGGGGCGCGTCGGGGCTTCCCAGCCCTTGCGCCGGAACGGGTTGACCGGAAAGGTGCCGAGCATCTTGAGCTCGTCCTTCTCGGAGAAGAACTCCAGCTCCTCGAGCGCAAGATGGAGCGCGCGCTGCTCGGGGTGGCCCTCGACCTCGGCGTAGAACTGCGCCTGCTCGAAGCGCGCGCCGGAAAGGTAGCTCTCGAGCTTCACGATGTTGATCCCATTGGTGGCGAAGCCGCCCAGCGCCTTGTAGAGAGCGGCGGGGCGACTCCTCACGCGGAACAGGAAGGCGGTCATGCACGGCACGGTGCGCCAGTCGGGCGCCGCCTCGTCGCGCGAGAAGACCAGCATGCGCGTGGTGTTGTGGTCGGCGTCCTCGATGTTCCTGGCCAGCACCTTGAGGTCGTAGATGCGGGCGGCCAGCGAGGAGGCGATGGCTGCCACGCTCGCATCGCCGATCTCGGCAATCTCGCGCGCCGCACCCGCCGTGTCGGCATGGACGAGCGGCTGGATCCGGTGCTTCTTCAGGAAGTTCCGGCACTGGGCCAGCGCCTGGACGTGGCTCTTGGCGGTCCGGATGGTCTTGAGCGAGGCGCCCGGCAGGGCGACCAGGCAGTGCTCGACGCGCTGGAAGTGCTCGGCGACGATCTTGAGCCGGGTGTGCGGCAGCAGGCTGTGCAGATCGGCGACGCGACCGGCGATCGAATTCTCGACCGGGATCATCGCCAGCTCCGCCTTGCGGGCCTCGACCGCGGCCATCGCCGTCTCGAAGGTCGGGCACGGCAGGGTCGTCATGTAGGGAAACGCCGCGCGGCAGGCCATGTCCGAGTTGGCGCCCGGCTCGCCCTGGAAGGCGATGATGTTGCTGGCGGCGGCCCTGCTGCCGCCTCTGCCAACGCGTCCCTTGGCCATTTGCCCGAACTCCCCCGCGGTCCTGTTCTGGAGGCCCCTCGATAGGCGAAAAACCCCGTAATATCCGGCACTTGCGACGTTCCGCCGCGCGAGCCGCCTGCCGCTATCGGATACTACTGGCGGCGGCGTGGGCATGCTACAGCAACGTCCGTAAGACCTTTCCGGGATTTGACTATGGCCAGTTTCAACACGGTTGCCGGCTGCGTTTTGGCTTCCGCCCTCTTCGCGATGGTGGTGGGCAAGGTTTCCAACGCCGTGGTGCATCCGCACAAGCTGGACAAGCCGGCGCTGGCCGTCTCCAACGAGGCGCCGACCCAGACCGCTGCGGCCCCGGCCGCCATCGAGATCCCGCCGATCGGGCCGAAGCTCGCCTCCGCCAACGTCGAGGCCGGCAAGGCGATCTTCATGAAGCAGTGCTTCACCTGCCACACGGTGGACAAGGGCGGCGCCAACAAGGTCGGCCCCAACCTGTGGGACATCGTCGGTCGCAAGAAGGCGAGCCACCCGGGCTTCAGCTACTCCTCCGTGATGTCGGCCAAGGGCGGCGACTGGACCTACGACGACATCGACCACCTGATCTTCAAGCCGACGGCCTACATGCGCGGCACCAAGATGGCGTTCGCCGGCATCGCCAAGGAGCAGGAGCGCGCCGACGTGATCGCCTACCTGCGCACGATGGCCGACACGCCCAAGCCGCTGCCGTAAGGCCGCGACAATCGTGGTCGAGCGGCACCTGGTCCGGCTGGCCAACGAGCTGGCCGATGCCGCGAGACCGATAGCAGCGCGCTACTTCCGCACGGGTGTCACGGTCGACGACAAGACCGACCAGAGCCCGGTCACCATCGCCGACCGCGAGGCCGAGACGGCCATGCGCGAGCTTCTCACCAGGCACGTCCCCGAGCACGGCGTGTTCGGCGAGGAACATGGCGCTGTGCGCACCGACGCCGAGTATGTCTGGGTGCTCGACCCGATCGACGGCACCAAGGCCTTCATCACCGGCCTGCCGCTGTTCGGCACGCTGATCGGCCTGTTCCATCGCGGCAGGCCGGTGCTCGGCATCATCGACCAGCCGATCCTGCAGGAGCGCTGGCTGGGCGTCGACGGCGAGCCGTCGACCCTGAACGGCAGGCCGATCCGGGTGCGCGCCTGCCGCGACCTCGCCGAGGCCTATCTCTATTCTACCTCGCCCGGCATGTTCCCCGGCGCCTATGCCAGGCCGCACGGGGCGCTGACCGAAAAGGTGAAGCTCTTCCGCTGGGGCGGCGACTGCTACGCCTACGGCCTGCTGGCCGCCGGTCACGTCGACCTGGTCGTCGAGGCGAGCCTCAAGCTCTACGACTACGCCGCCCTCATCCCCGTGATCGCCGGCGCGGGCGGCACGATCACCGACTGGAAGGGCAAGCCGCTCGACATGAACTCCGACGGCTCGGTGATCGCCGCCGGCGACGCCGCGGTTCATCGCGCGGCGATGCGGGTGTTGTCGGCGTAGGTTTCGCGATCGACGTCGAACCAGACGATGTCCTTGAAGCCCTTGTACTCCACGCGCTTCTTGTAGGAGAGACCGATCCGCTCCATCACCGCCTGCGAGGCGGTGTTTGTCTCCATCGTGATCGCGAAGATCAGGTCGAGACCGACGGTCCCGAAGCCGAAACCGAGGGCGGCCCTCGCCGCTTCCGTCGCATACCCCTTGCCCCAGGCGTCGGGATGCAGCGCCCACAGGACCTCGGTCGCGTCGAATTCAGGCACGTAGTTCAGGCCGGCATGGCCGATCAGGCGGCCCTCGCGGAACACGCCCCACGGCGAATAGCCCTCGTCGCGCCAGGCCGCCGCGAAGCGCTCGATCGTGGCGTGCGCGGCGGCGAGCGGGTCGGCGTCGTGGGCGGGCGGCAGCCATCTCGCCACCTCGGGGTGGAAGCGCATGGCGACGTAGGCCTCGGCGTCATCGGGCAGCAGCGGCCGCAAGGTCAGCCGCTCGGTCGTCAGGATCGTCATGGCCTTGCGACTTTACACAACTTTACCCGGCCGAGACGGGCGCGAAACCGCCGTCTCCCATGTTCGCGGCACGGGGAAGCCACCCGGACACAGATGGAGACAGCGATGACCTCTCTCAAACTCACGACGATGATGGCGGCTCTTCTCGCGGGCAGCCTCGCCACAGGCGCCGCCGCTCCGGCCTTCGCCCGCGCCGACGGCGCCGACTTCGATCCGGCCAGGTTCCAGCAGCGCATCGAGAAGCGCGTGGACAAGGCGCTCGACGGCACGACCGCGACGCAGGACCAGAAGAAGCAGATCACCGGCATCCTGCAGGCGGCGTTCGCCGACATGAAGGGCCTGCGCGACCAGCGTGCCGAGGTCCGCAAGGCGCTGTCCGAGGCGATGGGCGCGCCGACCATCGACACCGCCAGGATCGAGGCGATCCGGGCCCAGCAGCTCAAGCTGGTTGACGACGCCTCGCGGCGCTTCACCAAGGCCCTGATCGACGCCGGCAACGTGCTGAACGCCGACCAGCGCAAGGCCTTCTTCGAGAAGTGGAACGCCCGCCACGACGGCAAGCGCAAGGGCTGACGGGGTTGTGGCTGACAGAGGGATGCCGCGGTCCGATACTGACGAGATGGCCGCCCGCATCCTGATGATCGACGACGACGACCGCCTCGCCGGGATGGTCTCCGACTATCTCGGCGGGGCGGGCTTTCGCGTGACCGTCGCAGGCACCGGATCGAAGGGCGAGGCGCTCCTGAAGCGCGGGTCCTTCGACGCGGTGATCCTCGACCTCATGCTGCCCGACGCCGACGGCCTCGACCTCTGCCGCCGCCTGCGCGGCGAGAACGACGTGCCGGTCCTGATGCTGACGGCGCGCGGCGAGCCGATGGACCGCGTGGTCGGCCTCGAGCTGGGCGCCGACGACTATCTCGCCAAGCCCTTCGAGCCCCGCGAACTGCAGGCCCGCCTGCGCGCCATCCTGCGCCGCAAGGGTACCGCGCCGAGGACCGACCTGCTGCGCTTCGGACGGCTCGAGATCGACAAGGGTTCGCGCGTGGTCAGGCTCGACGGCGAGGAGCGGGCGATCACCTCGTACCAGTTCGCGCTGCTGCTGGCGCTGGCCGAACGGGCCGGCCGCGTGCTGTCGCGCGACGCGCTGATGGACCTGCTCAAGGGCGAGAAGCTCGAGGCCTTCGACCGCTCGGTCGACGTCCATGTTAGCCGCATCCGCGCCGCCATCGAGGACGACCCGAAGAAGCCGCGCCGTATCCTCACGCTGCGCGGCGCCGGCTACGTCTTCGCCAAGGACCAGGACCGCTGACGACATGACGCGGCTCTACCTGCAGTTCTACGCCACGATCCTCGGCGTGCTGGCGGTGTTCGTCGCCGCCGCGCTGCTCCTGTGGCGCGTCGCCGACGAGGACAACCGCACGCCGCAGTATCTCGACGTCGCCGCGGCGCTGACCGCGGCGCTGATGCCCGACGCCTCGGCACCGCAGACCGTCCAGCAGCGCGCGGTCGACGATCTCCACCGCAAGCTCAGGTTCGACATCGCGCTCTACAAGGCGGACGGCGACATGATCGCCATGGCGGGCAGGCCGCCGCCGCGCTTCAACCCGGAGCGGGCCCGCACCGGCTGGCGGCGCGGCCCCGGCGGCCCGACCTTCAGCCTGCAGCTTCCCGACGGCCGCTGGCTGGTGGCGCGCCACCTGCGCGAGCGGCCCAACCCCATCCTCTGGATCGCCGCAGGCTTGGGCCTCGTGGCGGTGGCCGTCGCGGTCGGCGCCTTCCCCGTGGTGCGGCGATTGGGTCGCCGCCTCGAACGCCTCAAGGCCGGCGTCGACAGGCTGGGCGGCGGCGACCTCTCGGCGCGCGTCAAGGTCGAGGGCCGCGACGAGGTGGCGGCCCTCGCCACCAGCTTCAACCGGTCGGCGCAGCGCATCGAGGAGCTGGTCGCCGCCCACCGCCTGCTGCTGGCCAATGCCAGCCACGAGCTGCGCACGCCGCTCGCGCGCATCGCGGTCGCGGCCTCCCTGCTCGGCGAGAACGCCGACGCCAGGACCCGCGAGTCGCTGAAGCAGGACGTGGCCGAGCTCGACCAGCTCATCGAGCAGATCCTGCTGGCCAGCCGGCTCGAAGCCATCCCCACGCTGGAGCGGCGCGAGCCGGTCGACCTGCTGGCGCTCGCCGCCGAGGAAGCCTCGCACTACGACATCGAGGCCGACGGCGAGCCGGTGACCCTGCAGGGCGACCGCCTGCTGCTGCGCCGGCTGGTGCGCAACCTGGTCGAGAACGCCCGCCGCCACGGCGGCGACGGCCCGATCGAGGTGACCGTCCGGCGCGAACACGACTGCGCGGTGCTGGAAGTCGTCGACCGCGGCCCGGGCGTGCCCGAGGGCGAGCGCCGGCGCATCTTCGAGCCGTTCTATCGCCTCGCCGGCGGCAAGGAGTCGGGCCGCGGCAGCGGGCTCGGCCTCGCCCTCGTCCTCGACATCGCCCGCCGCCACGGCGGCGACGTCGTCTGCCTCGAAGCGGAGGGCGGCGGCAGCCGCTTCCGCGTCGACCTGCCGGTGCGCTGAGGGGAATTCTGGACGCCTGCGCTGTCCAGAATTCGCTGTCCAGAAATCGGCCCGCTGATTCCAAAGGGCTTTTCCGGCATTTCTGGACAGCGACTGTCCAGAATTCGTCCCCTGTCCAGAAATGGTGTCCAGAAATCAATCCCAGCGAAGCAGCCCCAGATGACTGAGGAAGACGAGGCCGAGATACCAGAACAGGAACAACGCGATGCCGGCGGCGATCAACAGGGGAACACCGAGGATCACACCGACGCCGATACCTTTCAGAACCTTACGTAGCGACATCGTCCGTCCTCAGGGAGTGAGCCGCGAGGGGCCAGGCGCCAGAATACACCATCCTTCGCGGAGACGTTTCTGGCCGGCCGGGTCCATTTCGGCCCTGATGCGATCGGTCGATTCCTGGAATGCCGGGCCTGCTCCCAGGACGTTGGCCGTCGCTTTGAACTCGGACACGTTGTTGCCGATGCCGAAGGTCTTGAGGACGACCTTGTCGCCTTCGACGACGATGCGGCGTTGTACGAGGCCGTCGCGAAAGACATGGTCGTTTTCGGTGACGTTGATGATCGAGTGAGTACCGGCTTCGACATAGGTCCGGATATGTCCGCCGGCGAAGCCCCCGAAGCTGACCGGATTGCGGGCACCGTCCTCGATCGGCATCGACCGCCTCGGCCCTCCCGGCACGGCATGGGTGCGCAGGGCTTCGAAAGCTCGATCGGCAGAGCAACCTTCCTCGCCCAATTTGCACAGTACGACCGGTGGCAGTTCATACTCGTGATAGTTCGCGTGGTGCTTCGAGTAGGCGCCGTTCCTGATCAACTCCTTGAGCCGAGGTGAGTCGGCAACGAGTGGCCGCTGGAAGATGCCCGCCGGGTCGAGCTGGCGATACGACGCTTCGTGCTCGGGGCTGCCAGGGTACGGCTCGACGACGGGCGCGATGCCACGCCCCGACCGTTCGGATTCGGCACCGGCTGCAGAACCGGCGTTTCCACCGCCGGACCGTCCGCGCATGTCGGCATGAATGTCTCCCGACCCAGGGCTGCCGCTTCCGAGACCGACTTCTTCGAGCGCACGGTCGATGTCGAGCCTCGCGAGGCTGTAGCGCGCGAAGGCCGGATCGGTGACGCCCTCGGCGATCGCCTTCTGCGCAGCGGCGAAACGGGCATGGTCCGCATCGTCGAGCGAGAGGCGATGCCGGTCGAGATCGAGCGCCACGAAAGCGTCCGGTTCGCGCCGGCCGAGAACTCGGTGTCGAGACGCCGCGCGAACAACTCGTCGGCGCGGATCGAGACGGGGTCGTCGGCAGGGCTATCGCATACGGTGCATTTCGTCGTCTCGACCGAGGGCCGAAGGCCCGAGTGGAGAGACCTTGTTTCCACTCGTTGCCGTCAAATCGAAGAAAAAAGGTCCCTCCACTCCGCTTCGCTCCGGTCGGGACGACGGGAGATCGGCTCAAATGCGATCACCCTGGCGTCGTCGGCGATGGAGAAGAGCGCTACGGGAGTTGCGCGCTCCGATGAGGCACGAAAAAAGCCGCGGGATGGACGTCCCGCGACTATAGTCCTTTTCTTAGCCTATTCCTGCTGAACCTGCAAGTCCCGTAGCGAAGAAAAAGTGAATGCTCGTTCAAAGCCGCTAAGATGCCGGCTGAACGAGCGTTTACCGGAGGACGCGGCCCATGGACTTCGACATTCCCGCCGACATCGCGGCCTATCTGCGCGAGCTGGACCAGTTCATCGACCGCGAGATCAAGCCGCTGGAGCAGCAGGACGACAACATCCGCTTCTTCGACCACCGCCGCGAGCACGCGCGCACCGACTGGGACAATGACGGCCAGCCGCGCGAGGAGTGGGAAGAGCTGCTGGCCGAGATGAAGCGCCGCGCCGACAGAGCCGGCCACCTGCGCTTCGGCCTGCCGAAGGAGCTGGGCGGCAAGGCGGGCTCCAACCTCGCCATGGCGATCATCCGCGAGCATCTCGCGCACAAGGGGCTCGGCCTGCACAACGACCTGCAGAACGAGAGCTCGATCGTCGGCAACTTCCCGGTCGTGTTGCTGCTGCACCGCTTCGGCACGCAGGCGCAGAAGGACCAGTACATCGAAGGCATGTTCAAGGGCACGGAGCGCATCGGCTTCGGCCTCACCGAGCCGCTGCACGGCTCGGACGCCACCTTCATGGAGACCACCGCCGTGAAGAAGGGCGGCGACTGGGTGATCAACGGCATGAAGCGGTTCAACACCGGCATGCACACGGCCACCGCCGATCTCGTGTTCGCCCGCACCTCGGGCAAGCCGGGCGACGCGCGCGGCATCTCGGCCTTCATCACGCCGATCAAGACGCCGGGCTTCAAGGTCGAGCACATGTGGTGGACCTTCAACATGCCCTCCGACCATGCCGAGGTCTCGCTGACCAACGTCACGGTGCCCGCCTCGACGATGCTGGGCGAGGAGGGCCGCGGCCTCGACGTGGCGCAGACCTTCGTGCACGAGAACCGCATCCGCCAGGCCGCGTCGAGCCTCGGCGCGGCGCAATACTGCATCGACATGTCGGTCGCCTATGCGCGGAACCGCAAGGTGTTCGGCAAGGCGCTGGCGACCAACCAGGCGATCCAGTTCCCGCTGGCCGAGCTGCACACCGAGGCCGAGATGACGCGCGGCCTGGTGCGCAAGACGGCGTGGCACCTCGACCGCGAGCACCACATGAACGTCTCGGAATGGGTGGCGATGTCCAACTACCGCGCCAACCGCCTCGTCTGCGACGCCGCCGACCGCGCCATCCAGGTGCATGGCGGCATCGGCTATTCCCGCCACACGCCGTTCGAGCACATCTACCGCCACCACCGCCGCTACCGCATCACCGAGGGCTCGGAGGAGATCCAGATCCGCCGCGTCGCCGGCGCGCTGTTCGGCTTCTGGGGCGCGCAGAAGGCCTCGACAGCGCCCAAGCAATGACCCCCTCCGGCCTACGCCCACCTCCCCCATATGATGGGGGAGGAACATGACTCTTTATTCTTCTCCTCCCCCGCTCCGCGGGGGAGGTGCCCCGAAGGGGCGGAGGGGTCGCGCTACACCGGCGACGCCATCATGCTCGTCACGGCGATGCCGATGGGCTCGAGCTATCCGTTCGCCAAGGACGTGCTCGCCGCCATCGCCGTCCTGCGCAAGCCGATGGCGCTGCCGCGACGCGACTGGCTGCCGATGTTGCTGACGCTGAAGCATGGCGTGCCCAGCCACGACACCTTCACCAATGTCTTCCGGCACCAATGTCTTCCGGCGGCTCGATCCGAAGGGTGCGATCGTCTCTTCAGTGCCGTCAAGACGCTGCTCGACACGGCCCGAAGACCGCCGCGCGCGAGCCGGCGAGCAGCGTCCACCGCCGGACGCCCGCTCTTTTCCCGGTCTGCCCTTGTCTTTGCCCGGTCATGGAATCCTCCACGTCAGTCGATCCGCGTGAGGCGCGAGGTGACGAGAGTGCCGCGATGAACAGGGAAGCTGGTCCAGGTGCCTGTGCCAGCGTCGCTCAATTGAAAGACGTTGTTGAGCTGTTCGTCCGGCGACGGGAAGCTGATCTTGTCGCCCGACACCGCGGCGCGCACGTAACGCCATCTCGACGCGCCACCGGCTCCGATTCCCCTCTGGGCGTAGACGGCGTCCGCCTGGCCGCCCGCCACGGACAACACGATCAACAAGGCGGGACCGCCGGAGGCCTCGTACCTGAAGGCACCGACCATGCGGGACTCCGGACCGCCCGGCGCGCGGTAGCCGACGAGCCCGCCCACGAGCGGCAGTCCGGACTGGCGCGCGAGGGCATAGGCGTTGGGCAGCTCCACGACGCTCGCCTGATTGTAGCTGGCGGGCGGCCTCGGCGTTCCCTGGCCGGGAAGCACGAACGAGCGACTGTAGTTGCTCTGGCTGAACGCAAGCTGACGGCCCTGCGACGCCAGCAGCAGATCGCGGCGCAGCTTGTGCGCCAAGCCCGGGAGATCGACCGGCGGCGCTGCAAGCTGGCGCAGGAACGCGGCGGCAAACGGGCTGTTCTGGCCCGCCGGCCCATCGGGGGCGGCGTAGCCCGGGGCGATCGAGAACATCAGCATGGTGTTGGGCGGATAGGTGCGGCTCAGCGCGTGATCGCTGCCGCCCTGGCCGGCCAGCAGCGAGACGAACCGGTTGCGCCAGCCGTCGGCCGGATTGTTGCGGCAGGCGTCGAACACGGCGAGGCTGTGGGCCGCCCCTCCCAAGGCCGGCATGACATCGGTGTACTGGGTCAACACGCCCTTGATCCCGGCCGGGGTGCTGAGGTCGGCATCCACCGGCACGAAGTTGTTCGCGAAGTCGGCGGGATTGTCGCCGGTCACGACGCCGTGGCCGGCGAAGTAAAGCGCGGCGAAGTTCGCGCCCTTCGACGTGGCCTTGAGCTTGTCGAGCGCCTGCACCATCGCGGCACGGTCGAGATCCTGCAGCAGCTCGGTCCTGAGGCCCAGCGCCTGGAAGCTCCGGGCGACGTCCGCGACGTCGCGCTTCACGTTCGGCAGCGAGGCTTCCCACTGGTACTTCGAGTTGCCGATCACCAGTGCGACGCCGGCCGCGCCCTGCGCGCGCACGATCGCGGGCGCGGCAAGGACCATGCCGCCGGCAGCACCAAGCAGCACCCGGCGCCCGATGGCCAAGTGTTTCACCGGTTCGGACATTCCAGCTCTCCGCTTCTGCAGGCCGACCGAGCGCTGAAGAACTTCAGCGCGCCTCGATCTCGATGTTGGCGAGACTCTCGCGGCCGCCGGAATCCTTGACCGAGACCTGCAGTGCGTAGGAGCCGGCGGGCACCATGGCGTTGGGGATCTCGATACCCTTGTCGGTGACGTAGGGCTTCATGCGCGAGGTGATGTCGACGTTGCTGCCGCGCAGGACAAGGATCTGCACCGACGCCGGATTGATCTTCTCGCCGCCGCGTCCGGCGAAATCGACCTTGAGCACAAAGGGCTGGTTTGCCGGCACCGCTGCCGCCGGCGCCACCTGGCGAATGGCGGGACCGCGCGTGATCGCGCGCCCGGCCTTGCTGCTGGGCGATGGAGGCAGCGCCGCCTCCTGGCTGGTCACCACCCACACGCCGGCCTGCGCCTGCGCACCAGCCATCGAAAGCAAAACAACGAAGTGAGCGCCGCCCCACAACAGCGTGCGCCGACCCAAGCCAGTCATCTTCCTCCTCCGACTACAGGCTACGTTTACTCCCCACGCAACGATGCTGAAACAACCCTGACGACGAGTCCACGGGGAAATTCACTTCTTTGGATTGCATATCAATTTCAATCTCAAATTTCCTGCCGGCCAGCGTGTGATGCCTCGAGACGGAATCGCAGGAAGTCCGAATCTCGCGACCGGATGAGAAGTCCGGGCGGTATGAGGGCGCAAGGGCGCGCTCATCCCGCTTCAGAAGATCTTGTTGAAGCCGGTGTAGACCGCGCCGGCCGCGGTCGCCGCGGAAGCCATGATCCGCATGATCTTGATCATCTTCTGGACGCGGACCTCGAGCGGCAGCCCGCGGCTGCCGCGCGACATGCGGCGCGCCAGGAAGGTCGCGAACCTCGTGATACGCCCGCCGGCGCGCGCCCCGCGCGATCCGAGCGGCCGCACGGCGCGGGACAGGAACATGCCGACGAGAAAGGAGAGTGCGATGCTGGCGACATATTCCAGCGTCTCGAACCAGGCCACCTTGCTGTGCGGCAGGATCGGGTCGCCGTCGATCAGGTGGATGACGGTCGACATGCCGAGAACCGAGACCGCGGCGACCGCCGTACCGATCCCCAGGGAGACGAACCAGGGCGGGCTGCTGCGTCGATCCAGGATCAGGCCGAAGATCGCAGGCAGCATGATCGAGGAGGCTCGCAGCAGGACCAGACTGATCGCGGCGTCGATCTTGACGATCAGCAGGTAATGCGCGGCGAGTAGCAATACGGTCGGCAGGGCGAAGTAAAGGACCAGAACGTCGGCCACGCCGAGCGGGCGTGGCGGCGGCGGTTCGGGGGCAGCTTCCTGGACTTCTTCGCCGGCATCGGGGCGCCACCTCGCGAGCTCCGCTTCGAGCTCGTGGACGCGGTCCTCGAGGTCGTGATTGGCCTTCTGCAGCGACAGGACCAGAGCCACGTCACGCTGGCACGTCTTGCAAACGCTCGCGCCGGCCGTGAGCTGGTCCCTGCAATAGGGACAGATCAAGGTCGCCTCCCTGGCAGAGGCTGCTGTCGCGTCATGTGGTCTTGCGGCTCTCCCGAAAACGAATCGTACGCGGCGGCGAGCGAACCAGCAATAGCTGCGGGCCTCGCCGCACGAACCGGGACAGCGGCGCCGGAACGGGTACAATGAGCGGGAGAAAACCCCGATGAAGATCCTGTCTCGAATCGCAGGCGCCGCCCTTGTCTGCCTCGCAATCGCCGGTCCGGCACCGGCACAGGACAGGCTCGGCATCGTCCTGATGCACGGCAAGCAGGGCTCGCCGACCAGCAGCCCACCTGCCTACTCGACCGCGAGCACCACATGAGCGTCTCGGAATGGGTGGCGATGTCCAACTACCGCGCCATCCAGGTGCATGGCGGCATCGGCTATTCCCGCCACACGCCGTTCGAGCACATCTACCGCCACCACCGCCGCTACCGCACCGGCGATCCTACGCCGGCTCGGCCGTCGCTTGATACAAGGAGGACGCGTAGCGTCCGTCTCGAAGCATGGGCGGCACACGAGGTGCGGGATCCCATCCTTCGAGACGCGGTCCTGCGGACCGCTCCTCAGGATGAGGCCCGGGACCGAGACTCAGAGGGCAATTGGCTGGAGAGGTGACTGCCAGGACCTCTCGTCGCTGGACGGGCGACGCCATCATGCTCGTCACGGCGATGCTGATGGGCTCGAGCTATCCGTTCG
>CAYQAY010000095.1:0-14438 GCA_964415585.1 uncultured Reyranella sp. | reverse complement strand
CGAAATCCTTGTCGGGATCGTAGGGCAGCTTCTTGAACAGCACCTTGTTCATGATCATCGTGGTCGAGATCGTCCACATCAGCGTGTAGCCGTCGGGCGGCGCGTTCTTGACCTGCTCGGCGGCGATGGCGCCGGAAGCGCCGGCCTTGTTCTCGACCGTGACCGGCTGCCCGGTCTTCTGCGAGATGTACTCGCCGTAGGCACGGGCGAAGGTGTCGGTGAGACCGCCGGCCGGGAAGCCGACGATGATCCGGATCGGCCTGTTGGGCCACGCGCCCTGCCCGAGGGCAGGAGCCGGCAGGGCCGCGGCAGCAGCGGCGGCAGAACCATAACGCAGCACATCGCGCCGCGACGGACGGACGATCATCGATAGCCTCCCTGGGCGCGGCGATTTGGTCGGTTACGGTCTTTGCCGTTGGGTCGCGCCGGACTTCAGCATGGCTGCGATTCCGCGCGCCGTAAAGGCAGCTTCGTGGCGAAGGCGAGGCAGCCTATGCGGCCTTGGTCGCCCCCGACTCGAGCATGGCGTCGATGTCGGCCTGCGTGTAGCCCGCCTCGCGCAACACCTCGACGCTGTGCTCGCCGAGTCTCGGTTGCAGCCGCGTGACTTCGGGCTTGGTCCTGCTGAAGCGCGGCGGAATGTCGGGCATGCGCAGGCGGCCTTCGGTCGGGTGGTCGACTTCTTTCCAGAAGCCGGTCGCCTGGAGCTGCGGATCGACGAACAGATCGTCGAGGGTGTTCACCGGCCCGTGCGGCACGTTCGAGTTCCTGAGCAGCTCGACCCACTGGGCGTTGGTGCGCTCGGCGCAGAGGCCCGCCAGCGTCGCGTAGTACTGCTCGACGTTCTTCAGGCGGTTTGCCAGCGACGTGAACCGCGGATCCGCGGCGAGATCCTCGCGGCCGACAAGGGTGCAGAACTCTTTCCAGTGGCCGTCGGTGTAGGGCAGCAGCGCGAAGTAGCCGTCCTTCGACGGGTAGGGTCGCCGCTCCTTGTTGAGCACGCGCTTGTAGCCCGCCGTATCGAGGGCCGGCCGAAAGCTCTCGCCGTAGAGATGCTCGACCATGACGAACGACACCAGGGTCTCGTACATCGGCACCTCGACCGACTGGCCCTTGCCGGTGCGCTCGCGCGCGAAAAGTGCTGCGAGCAACGCCGAGACGACGCCGTTGGAGCTGGTCTTGTCGGCCACGATCGTGGGCAGGAAGCGCGGCTGGCCGGCGACGACCGTCTGCAACGCCGCGAGCCCGGAGCCGGCCTGGATGATGTCGTCGTAAGCCGCCTTGGCGCCCATCGGACCGGCGGCGCGATAGCCGTAGGTGGCCAGATAGACGAGCCGCGGGTTGATCTTCTCGAAGGCCTCGTATTCGACGCCCAGCCGCCGGGCGGGATCGGGCCGGTAGTTGTGCATCAACACGTCGGCGGTCTCGGCGAGCTTGAACAGCGCCTTGCGGCCGGCCTCCTGCTTGAGATCGAGCACGATCGAGCGCTTGGAGCGATTGCAGCCGAGATAGAAGGCGGCCATGCCGGGATTGCGCGCCGGCCCGAGCTGGCGGGTCGTGTCGCCCTCCGGCGGCTCGATCTTGATCACGTCCGCCCCGAGATCGCCCAATTGCTGCGCCGCCCACGGCCCGAGCACCACGGTCGTGCAGTCGAGAATGCGAACGCCGGCCAACGGACCTGCCATCTGAACCTGCCCTCCGATGTTGCATTCCGATTACCACAAGTTGGTCACCGGCAAGTGGGCAAATCCGGGCGCAACATGGCTGACCTGCAGGCGTTTAGGCCCTGCAGCAAAGGAGAGCATGACGATGAGCTCGGACGTGACGAGAGCCCGGATCGGATCGACCTTGCGGACATTGGGCACCACGGCAGTGGCCGGTGCCGTTCTGATGGGAACAACCGCCGCGATGGCGGGCGAAGGCAAGAAGTGGCGAGGCTACTACTACGCCCCGGCGCCCGCCTATGTCGTCGCCCCCGTACCCTACTATGTGCCGCCGCCTGTCGTGTATGCGCCGCCGCCGCGGCCGGTCGTGGTGTACCCGTCGCCGGTTGCCTTTGCCCCGGCCTACCCGGTCTATGCGCCGTCACCGGGCATCAGCATCAATCTGCCACTCCGCTGACCGAGGGAGCACGCTCATGAGCAAGCTTCGCACGACCTGGTTGGGTGTCGCCACCGCCGCAGCCGCCGCGACCTTCGTCAACGCGTCCGAGGCGGAGGCCGGCGAGGGTGGCTGGAAGAGACACCATCATCACTACTATCCCGGTTACGTCTACAAGGCGCCGAAGATCAAGTACTACACGCCACGGCCGGTCTACTATGTGCCGGCCCCGGCCTACTACCCGCCTCCCCCCGTCTACTACGCGCCCGTGTACGGCCCGGTGCAGCCGGGAATCAGCATCAACATTCCGCTGCGCTAACCCGCAGCCGTGGTGGACAGCGCGGCGGCCTGCTGGCCGGCCGCGACTTCCGCCAAACCCGCTCGGCAGGTATCGGCAACCGGTCGCATCCAGAGGACGGTCGCCTGGTCGAGGCCACGCGCGAACGCGGCCTGTGCCGCCGGCAGATTGCCGCGCGCCAACGCCGCCTTGCCCTTGACCGCCCAACAGTGCGCGAGGCCTCCAGCCGCTCCGCGCTGCGTCATCTCTCGATCGACGCGCTCGAGCAACGCCTCCGCGTCTGCCACCGCACCGGCGGCGATCTTGGCCTCGGCGAGCCACACGTTGGAGAGGCCGTGGAGCTGGGCCTGCGGTACCGAGCGTGCCTCCTCCTTCTCCGTCAGCAGTCCGATGGCAGCCTCGATGTCGCCGGCGATGAACTTCGCCCGGCCCAGCAGCGTCTCGAGATAGAAGGAGACGGCGGCGATCCCCGCCGCCTTCGCCGCTCCCAGCAGCGCCTCCAGCGCCGGTATGGCCGTGGCCACGTCGCCACGCGCGATGGCGAGCATGCAACGCGCGATCTGTGCCGCGGCGATCGAGTAGATGTCGCGGGCGCTGGCGGCAGCGGCAATCGCCTCGGCCAGCCGTTGCTCCGCTTCCTCGTAGCGACCGAGCTCGCAGAGCGTCGCGACCAGATAGCCGCCGCCGAGCACGGAGGTGGCGCCTGCCGTGCCGATCCGCTCGGCGCGCAGGTCACCCGACAGCAGGTCGCAACTCCTGCCGAGCGCCTCCGCCGCACCGACATAGTCGCCCAGCGCATAGACGCCGAGCCCCAGCCGGAACAGCGCCAGGGCACGCAGGCGCAGGTCGCCCGCCTCCTCGGCGACCTCGAGGCTGCGCCGCGCCGCGGCGGTGGCCTGCCGGTTCTCGCCCTCGACCCATGATTGGGCGGACTGGTCGGCCCAGACCCAGCCCAGCCGCAAGCGGTCCTCGATCCCGCGCGCCAGTTCCTCGGCGAGCGCCAGCGCCGAGTTGATCTCCGCGGGGCTGCCGGCGGTCGCGAACAGCAGGGCCCGCAGGCCGCGGAGATGGTCGATCGCGCGCTGCGTGGCTTCGCGCGACCGCGACGACTTCTCGAAGGAACTGAGCGCCTCGCGCATGCCTGCGATGGCCTCGACATACGAGCCGCGGGCCAATGCCCGCTCGGCCGCCCGACCCTGGTAGACAGCGGCCGTTTCCCAGAGCTCGCCCTCGGCCGCGTGATGCGCCATCCACTCGGCCTGCTCGTGCGGCCTGTCGGCATGGTGGGCTTCGATCGCCGCCAGGATGCGGCGGTGGGCATCGACGCGGCGCACGCGTGTCAGCGAATCGTGCGTCACTTCGCGCAACAGCGCATGGGTGAAGGTGTACTCGACGTCGGGATAAAGGCTCGTCTGCACCAGGATCTCGGCAGCCACCGCCTCGCGCAGCACCTCTTCGGTGCGGACCGGCGTCTGGTCGGACACCCGGTTGGCGAGCCACAAGGGCACGCGTCGCCCGACAAGGGACAGCATCTGCAGCAACGCCACGCATTCCTGCGAGCGGCGGTCGATGCGCGAGGCCACGACATCGTGCACCGAGGGCGGCATGTCGATCTGGTCCGGCGCCGCCCAGCAGGCGTAGCGCCGACGGCCGGGTTGACCGCCGTCGGACGGCGTCGCGATGGTCGTGAGCGCGCCCTGTTGGGCGAGACCGCGGACGCATTCCTCGACGAAGAGCGGGTTGCCGCCGACGCGACGCGCGATGCGTTCGATGAGCTGCTCCGTCTCGGGCCCTTCGACGAACCACTCGCGGAGCGACCGGCGTACGTCGTCATCGCCGAGCGGCGCCATGCGCAGCCGCGCGCCCCCGACGCCGGAAAGCCAGGAATCGTCGTACTCCGGCCGATAGGTCAGGATCGCCAGAAGCGGTGCCTCGCGCGTCAGCCCGGCGACGGCCCGCAGGACTTCCTCGCTGTCGCGGTCGACCCAGTGCATGTCCTCGAACACGAAGGCCAGCGGCTGCTTGGCCGCGGCAGCCCGGGCGAGGCGCAGGAAGGCGTCCCGTGCCGCCTCGCGCTTGCGGCGCGGGTCCATCGCCAGCCATTCCGGCGTGGCCGAGGAGAGCGACATAAGCGACACGAAGAACGGCGCGTCCGACGAGAGCCCGGGATCGAGCTCGCCAAGCACCGCATTGACCACGGAAGAGATGCGCGCGCCGTCGTCGCCGTCGGCGATGCCCAGCAGATCGCGCAGCGCCGAGGCGAGCGCATGGTAGGGGATGCTGCGTCCCAGCGCCGTCGCGGCCGCGAAGGCGGTCTTGTAGGGCGCACTCGTGTCGCCGCCCGGTACCAGATCGTGCACCAGCCTCGACTTGCCGAGCCCGGCCTCGCCGCTGATGCCGATCGCGCCACCGCGGGCCCGGCCGAGCGCGCCGAGCGCGGTTTCCAGTGCGGCACGCTCGCCGTCGCGGCCGACGAAAGGCGCGCGCGCCCGTACCGAGGAGGCCTGCCAGCGTGAACGATAGAGAAGCGCCCCGGTCGCCTCGAAGGTCTCGACCGGGATCGTCGATCCCTTGATCTCGCGTAGGCCGACCGAGCGCGTCTCGACGAGACCCTGAGTCAGCGCCTGTGTCTCGGCCGTCATGAAGACCGAGCCGGGTGTCGCGAGCTGCTCCATGCGCGCCGCGACGTGCACGACCGGGCCCACGACATCGACCTCGAGGCCCATCGCGGTCGAGATCGTGCGGTAGAGCACATCGCCGGAGTTGAGTCCGACGCGCAGCATCTCGTCCATACCCGCCTCGCGCATCTCGCGCTGCATGCCGAGGGCCGCGAAGCAGGCGCGCACCGCATGATCCTCGTGCGCGACGGGCGCACCGAAGATCGCAAGGATGCCGTCGCCCAACCTGCGGCAGACCACGCCTTCGTAGCGATGCACGAGGCGCAGCATGATCTGGATCGCCGGCTCGATGCGGCTCAGGGCCGACTCGGGATCCAGTCCCTCGATCGATGCCGTCGACCCCTTCAGATCGGAGAAAAGGACCGTGATGCGCTTGCGCTCGCCATCGCCGACCTGACGCCTGTGCATCGTCGGCGCCTTCGGCGCCGCCGCACCCCGACCTGCGGACAGGCTCGAGCCGCAGCCGGCGCAGAAGCGGTCGTCAGCGCCATTGGCCATGCCGCAGGAGGCGCAGGCCAGGACCAACGCAGCGCCGCACGCGGTGCAAAACCGTGCACCGGATTTCGACTCCGAACTGCAACTCGGGCAGTGCATGCGACCCCCCGTCGCTTCAGAATGCATTGTACTGCCGTGCCGACGATTCGGAGCGTCGAAAATGGCTTTGCGAAGGCAGGCCCTGTTCGCGTTTTGTTGGCGGCCGGCGGGGACCGGGGGAGAGACACGACCGATGATCGCCGACGCTTTCCTGTGGGTCCTCAACAGGACCCCATGGCTGCGCCGCGCCTTGTGGCGAATGTTCTTCGACCTGCTGGCGTCGCGCTTCCGCGACGTCGGCTGGTGGACCTTGATGAACTATGGCTACGCCGATCTCGACTGCCGTACGAGGGCGCTGGCGCTCGATCCCGCCGACGATCCAGAGCGCTATCCGATCGCCCTCTACCATCACGTCGCGACCTTGGCGCCCGTCGCGGGGCGCGAAGTGCTCGAAGTCGGCAGCGGCCGCGGCGGCGGCGCGTCCTTCATCGCGCGCTATCTCGCGCCGGCACGGATGGTCGGCCTCGATCTCAGCGGCGAGGCGGTGAAGTTCAGCAGCACTCATCATCGTGTCCCCAACCTACACTTCCGGCAGGGCGACGCCGAGCGGCTTCCGTTCGCGGATTCGACGTTCGATTCCGTCATCAACGTTGAATCTTCCTTCTGCTATCCGTCGTTCGACGGCTTCCTCGCGGAAGCGAGGCGCGTGCTGCGGCCGGGCGGCCACCTTCACTACACGGACTTGCGACTGTCGCACGAAGTTGCCGATTGGCGGGCAGCCCTGGCACGAAGCGGGTTCGAACTGGTAGCCGAACGGGACATCACCCCGAACGTGATCGAGGCACTCCACCGCGACACGCCCCGGCGCCGCGAGGGCGGCCGCCGCATCGTTTCCGGCCCGCTGTCGGGCATTGCCGACGTCTTCACCGGAGTCGACGGCACGCGCATCCCTTCCTTGCTGGCGAGCGGCGAGATGGTCTATTTCAGCTTTCTGCTACGCAAACCGGCCCGAGGCGAGGGCTGCTCGGGCGGTTGACGGGGCCGCGCAAATCGGTGATTGTCCGGTCCAACAATGCTGCGACTGACGACGCTTCGACTTATCGGCTGATCCGCCGCCCCGGCGACCCCGGAGCCCTGCGGATCGCTTGTCGTTCGTCTTTCTCTACCCAACCAGTCGCCGCCACCCTCCCTCAATCCATCGCAGTGTCCGTCTGAGCGTACATCCGTGCGCGGCGCGAGGAGTTTCCGTCATGTCCCCCCAGAAGCCGATGATGCCGACCGCGGCCGAGAAGTACGTGCCCTTCAAGCCCGTACCGCTCCCCGACCGCAACTGGCCGAACGCCGTGATCACCAAGCCGCCGATCTGGTGCGCGGTCGATCTGCGCGACGGCAACCAGGCGCTCATCGAGCCGATGGATTCCGACCGCAAGACCCGGATGTTCAAGCTGCTCTGCGACATGGGCTTCAAGGAGATCGAGGTCGGCTTCCCGGCAGCCTCGGAGACCGACTTCGACTTCGTGCGCGAGCTGATCGAGAAGAAGATGATCCCGGACGACGTCACCATCCAGGTGCTCACGCAGTCCCGTCCCGAGCTGATCGAGCGCACCTTCGAGGCCTGCCGCGGCGCGAGACGCGCGATCGTCCACCTCTACAACTCGACCTCCACGTTGCAGCGACGGGTAGTGTTCGGGATGGACTACAGCGGCATCATCGACATCGCCGTCTCGGGCGCCAAGCTGGTGAAGCAGCTCGCCGACGCCGACCCCAACACCGAATGGGTCTACGAGTATTCGCCGGAGAGCTTCACCGGCACCGAGCTCGAGTTCGCGCGCGACATCTGCGCGGCGGTGGGCGACGTCTACAAGCCGACGCCCGGAAAGAAGATGATCGTCAACCTGCCGGCCACCGTCGAGATGGCCTCCGCCAACATCTATGCCGACCAGATCGAATGGTGCCACCGCAACTTCAAGTACCGCGACTCGATGATCCTCTCGCTGCATCCGCACAACGATCGCGGCACCGGCGTGGCGGCCGCCGAGCTCGGTTACATGGCCGGCGCCGACCGCATCGAAGGCTGCCTGTTCGGCAACGGCGAGCGCACCGGCAACGTCGACCTGGTCACGCTCGGCCTCAACATGTTCACGCAAGGGATCGATCCCGAGATCGATTTCTCGAACATCAACGAGATCCGCCAGACCGTGGAATACTGCAACCAGCTCCCCGTGCACCCGCGCCATCCCTACGGCGGCGACCTGGTGTTCACGGCGTTCTCCGGCTCGCACCAGGACGCGATCAACAAGGGCTTCAAGGCGCTGGAGGCGTCGAACAGCAAGGTCTGGGAAGTGCCCTACCTGCCGATCGACCCGGCCGATCTCGGTCGCTCCTACGAGGCGATCATCCGCATCAACAGCCAGTCGGGCAAGGGTGGCATCGCCTACATCCTGAAGACCGACTACGGCATCGACATGCCGCGCCTCCTGCAGGTCGAGTTCTCCAAGGTGATCCAGCAGATCGCCGACGAGACCGGCAAGGAGATCCAGCCGGCCCTGATCTGGGACACGTTCCGCAAGGAGTATCTCGAGAACGTCTCGCCGGTCGCGTTCGACAGCCACACCACTGTGCCGGAACCGGGCCATCCCGACATCCGTCTTCTCGACGCCAAGGTGAGCTTCAACGGCAAGCCGACCACGATCTCGGGCCGCGGCAACGGACCGATCGCAGGCTATGTCGATGCGCTCGGCAAGAACTGCGGCATCGCCATCAAGGTCCGCGACTATCACCAGCACGCCACCGGCGCCGGCTCCGACGCCCAGGCGGTGAGCTTCATCGAGGCCGAGACCGCCGGCGGGAAGGTCTTGTGGGGCGTCGGCATGGACTCCAATATCGTGGCGGCGTCGCTCAAGGCCGTGACCTCCGCGGCCAACCGGGCGGCCAAGCTCGGGAGCTGATTTGGCCAGACCGATCCACGCACCGCAGCAGCCGGCGGCCAATTCCAACCTAGCCGTGCCGCCGGATCCCAGCTCGCCGTCGCGACGGCGCGAGGGCCCGGCCATGCGCACGGTGCGCCACATCTGGAACGGCGCGCTCTCGCTGATGCTGGGCGGGATGATCGGCGTGCTCGGCCATCAGTTCGGCGCCGACGCCGTGACGCGGCTGTGGCCGGACCAGGTCGTGGTGGCGGACTTCGTGCGCGCGCTGTTCTGGACGCTGGGCATCGCCGCGGCGGGCGTGTTCTTCTTCTCCTACTATCTCGACGACACCTCCCGTTAGCGCGTAGAACGGCCGTCATGGCCAAAGCAAAGTCCTCCGCGCCCGATCCGTCCCTCCTCGCCGATCTCCTGAAGTGGGCGAAGGCTGCCGGCGCCGACGCCGCCGACGCGCTCTACGTCAACGGCGAATCGATCTCCGTCGCCCAGCGACTCGGCAAGCGCGAGAAGCTCGAGAGCAGCGAGGGTCGCGACCTCGGGCTGCGGGTCTTCGTCGGCAAGCGCCAGGCCTTCGTCTCCTCGACCGACTTCGATCCCAAGGCGCTGCGCGCGCTCGCCACACGCGCCGTCGACATGGCGAGGGCTGTCCCCGAGGATCCCGTGTGCGGCATCGCGCCGGAGGAGCTGCTCGCGCGCAGATGGCCCGACCTCGACCTCGACGACAAGTCTCGGCCGTCGGCCAGGAAGCTGCTCGCCATGGCGGCCGAGGCCGAGGATGCGGCGCGCGCCGTGAAGGGCGTCACCAATTCCGAGGGTGCCGAGGCGAGCTGGGGCCGCACGTCGGTGATGCTGGCCGCCAGCAACGGCTTCTCGGGCGGCTACCGGCGCAGCGGCAGCTCGCTCTCCTGCTCGGTGCTGGCCGGCGAAGGCACCGGCATGGAGCGCGACTACGAATGGACCAGCGCCGTCCATATCGAGGATCTGATGGCGCCGGCCCGGGTCGGCCGCAACGCCGGCAAGTTCGTCGTCCGCCGGCTCAATCCGCGCAAGGCGCGCAGCGCACGCGTGCCGGTGATCTTCGACCGCCGCGTCTCGGGCGGCCTGATCGGCCATCTCGCGGGCGCCATCAACGGCCGCGCCGTGGCGCGCGGCACGTCGTTCCTCAAGGACAAGATGGGCCAACGGGTGTTCGCCGAGGGCATCCGCGTGCTCGACAACCCGCTGCGCAAGCGCGGACTGGGCAGCCGGCCGTTCGACGCCGAGGGCCTGCAGACGACGCGTCGCGCCGTGATCGACGACGGCGTCCTCACCACGTGGTTCCTCGACCTCGCCGCGGCGCGCCAGCTCAACCTCGAGCCCACCGGCCACGCCGCGCGCGGCGTCTCCGGTCCGCCCTCGCCTACCAGCTCGAACCTCTATCTCGAGAAGGGCAAGGTCTCGGTCGAGGAGCTGATCGGCGACATCAAGAGCGGACTCTTCATCACCGACATGATCGGTCATGGCGTAAACGGAGTGACCGGCGACTACAGTCGCGGCGCCTCGGGCTTCTGGATCGAGAAGGGCGAACTCGCCTGGCCGGTGAGCGGCATCACCGTCGCCGGCAATCTCAAGGACATGTTCCTCAAGATGACGCCGGCCAACGATCTGCAGTTCAAGAGCTCGACCAACGCGCCGACGGTGCGAATTGACGGGATGACGGTCGCGGGGTCGTGATACTCTTGGGGGCATGACCCCCTTGCCGAAAATGACGATTCTCGCCGCAACGACGGCGCTCCTCGCAGGACCCGCGATCGCTCAGGATGGCGGCTTCCGCGATTGCCTGCAGAACATCAAGGCCGACGCCCTGAAGCAGGGCGTGCCGGCCGCGATCGCCGACCGCGCCTTCCAGGGCCTGACGCCCGACCAGAAGGTGGTCGACCTCGACAACCGCCAGCCCGAATTCTCGCTGACCTATGCGAAGTATGTCGGCGGCACCGTTTCGGCCGACCGCATCGCCAAGGGCCAGCAGCGCATGGCGCAGCACCGCCAGCTCCTCGACGCCCTGCAGGCCGAGTACGGCGTGCCGCCGCAGTACCTGATGGCCTTCTGGGGCATCGAAACCAACTACGGCACCTACATGGGCGACTTCCGCGTCGTGCGCTCCGTGGCGACGCTCGCCTGCATGACCAAGCGCCAGGCCTTCTTCGGCAACGAGACCGTTCAGGCGCTGCGCATCCTCAACATGAACCAGATGACCAGCGAGCAGATGCGCGGCTCGTGGGCCGGCGCCATGGGCAACATGCAGTTCATGCCGTCCACCTTCACCCGGTGGGCGGTCGACCGCGACGGCAACGGCCGCATCGACATCTGGAACAGCCTGCCCGACGCCTTCGCCTCGGCCGCCAATTTCCTGCGCGGCATCGGCTGGAAGCCCGGCCTCCCCTCGAGCGAGGAGGTCTTCCTGCCGCGCGGCTTCCCGCTCGACCAGGCCGACACGACCGTCGAGAAGCCGGTCAAGGCGTGGGCCGCGATGGGCGTGAAGAAGCCGGGCGGGGCCGCGCTGCCCGCCTCCGACGAGCCGGCCTCGATCCTGCTGCCGGCCGGCTTCCGCGGACCGGCCTTCATCATCTATCCGAACTTCAAGGCGGTCATGAACTGGAACCGCTCGACGCTCTACGCCCTCTCGGTCGGCATCCTCGCCCGCCAGATCGCAGGCGGCCCGGGCGTCCAGCAGGCCGCGCCCGACGACGACCAGCCGATCTCGCGCGAGACCGTGATCGACATCCAGAACCGCCTGATCAAGCTCGGCCTCTACAAGGACGATGCCGACGGGCTGCTCGGCCCCAAGACGCGCTCGGCGCTGCGCCTCTTCCAGCAGCAGCAGGCGCTGCCGGCCGACGGCCATCCGACGCAGGAGGCGATCCGCCGCCTGCAGCAGGTCGTGCGCTAGGCCGGGCGCAAGAGCCGGACGGCCTCGGTCGCGAGACCGATCGATACCGGCAGCGTGAGCGCGTCGTCGCCGTCGATCTGGACGGGCTGGCGGCGGCGCTCGCCGGCATCGCTCAGCACCGAGAGCCGGACCTCGCGGCCTGCAATCACGCGATAGCCCGCGGTGCGCGGCAGGACGCCCAGGACAAGCGCCGCGCCGAAGCGCAGCGCCTGCATCCAGCCCCAGCGCTCGAACAGGCAGACATGCAGCAGCGGCTCGGCGAGCGACGCCGCCGGGGCCACGACATAGGGGCCGGCATAGTGGCGCGCGTGCGTCACGATCACCGACGCCGCCTCGTGCGTCGTGCCGTCGATTTCGACGGCGTAGCGCACCGGCCGGTAGCGACGCGCCTCGACCATCGAGCGCCAGACATAGGCGCCCTTGCCCCAGCGGCGCTTGAGCGGCGCGGTGACGCCTGCCACGACCTTGGCGTCGAAGCCCGCGCCCGCCATCAGCGAGAAGCAGCGCAGCCCTTCCGGCCCGGAGGCCCTGCCGGGATGCATCAGCACCTCGCGGCCGCCGGTCATGGTGCGGGCGATCGCCGAAGCGCTGGCGTGGAGCCCCAACTCGTGCGCCAGCACGTTGGCGGTGCCGAGCGGCACGATGGCGAGCGGCGGCGCCGTCGCGGCGCGGGCGGCGAGCCCGTTCACCGCTTCGTTGATCGTGCCGTCGCCACCCGCCACGGCGATCACGCCGTAACGCGCGGCATCGCAGGCCTCGGCCAGGCGACGCGCATCGCCCGCCGCCTCCGTCTCGACCACGTCGACCGTCCATCCCACGTCACGAACGCGGGCGAGCACGGCATCGACCAGGCCGCGGCGGCGACGGCCGGCCGTCGGATTGACGACAAGAAGAATCGACGTCGAGGCGAATGTCATCGAACCGTCACAACCGATTCACCGCTGCGCAATGGCGGACATACACAATCCAATGCGTATCGTGCAATCGCGCACGTCAGATTTTGTGTCGGTCGGCTCTTATCCACATGACCATGATCGAGCGCAGTCAACCCGCCCGCCACCGCGCGATCTTCCTGTCCGACATCCATCTCGGCACGCGCGGCTGCCAGGCCGATCTGCTGCTCGACTTCCTGAAACGCAACGAAAGCGAGCACCTCTACCTCGTGGGCGACATCGTCGACGGCTGGCGCCTGAAGCGCTGGTGGTACTGGCCGCAGAGCCACAACGACGTCGTGCAGAAGATCATGCGCAAGGCGCGCAAGGGCACCAACGTCGTCTACATCCCCGGCAACCACGACGAGGCCGCGCGGCAATATTGTCATCTCACCTTCGGCGAGGTCCGCGTCGAGCAGGAAGCGATCCACGAGACGCCCGACGGCAGGAAGCTGCTGGTCATCCACGGCGACCAGTTCGACGGCATCGTGCGCTATGCCAGGTGGCTCGCGATCCTGGGCGACTGGGCGTACAATGCCGCTCTCCGCATCAACACGCTCTTCAACTGGGCCCGCCGCAGGCTCGGCCTCTCCTACTGGTCGCTCTCGGCCTTCCTGAAACACAAGGTCAAGAACGCCGTGCAGTTCATCGACAACTACGAGCACGCGGTGGCGGGCGAGGCGCGCCGCCGCGGCGTCGACGGCGTCGTGTGCGGCCACATCCACCACGCCGAGATCCGCACCATCGACGGCATCCTCTACTGCAACGACGGCGACTGGGTGGAGAGCTGCACCGCCCTGGTCGAGGACTTCGACGGCCGCCTGCGCATCGTGCACTGGGCCGACGAGGTGGCACGCCGATCGGCCCGCCTGCCGCTGCCGGCCGCGCGGCAATTGGCGGCGGAGTAGCGGCGTGCGCATCGCCATCGTTTCCGACGCCTGGCGCCCGCAGATCAACGGCGTCGTGCGCACGCTCGAGACCGTCGCCCGCCTGCTGCGCGCCGACGGCCACGAGGTCGAGGTGTTCGGCCCCGACCGCTTCCGCACCTTGCCGTGCCCGACCTATCCCGAGATCCGGCTGTCGTTGTTCCCGTCGGCGCGTCTCTCGCACATGCTGAAGCTGTTTGCGCCCGACGCGATCCATCTCGTCACCGAGGGCCCGCTGGGCTGGGCGGCGCGCGCCTTCTGCCTCAAGCGCGGCATTCCCTTCACGACCGCCTACCACACGCGCTTCCCCGAATACATTCGCGCGCGAATCCGCCTGCCGCTCGCCTGGAGCTACGCCTTCGTGCGCCGGTTCCACGCCTCCTCGTCGGCTGTCCTCGTCGTCTCGCCGGCGATCCGCGACGAGCTGGCGTCGCGCGGCTTCCGGAACATGGCGCCGTGGTCCCGCGGCGTCGACATCGCAGCCTTCCGCCCGCAGCCGCGCACGGAACTCGGAGATGCCCAGGGCGGGGGGCGCCCGGTGTGGCTCTATGCCGGCCGGGTCGCCATCGAGAAGAACATCGAGGCCTTCCTCGACCTCGACCTGCCCGGCACAAAGTGGGTGGTGGGCGGCGGGCCGCAGCTCAAGTCGTTGCAGCGCCGCTATCCCGACGTGCGCTTCTTCGGCTCGGTCGACACCGAGGAGCTGGCCTGGCGCTACTCCCAGGCCGACTGCTTCGTCTTCCCGAGCCTCACCGACACGTTCGGCCTCGTCATGGTCGAGGCGCTGGCCTCCGGCGTGCCGGTAGCGGGCTATCCCGTGCCGGGCCCGCTCGACGTCGTCACCGACCCCAGGGTCGGCGCCCTCGATCCGGACCTGCGCACCGCCTGCCTCGCCGCCGTCGCGCGCGATCCCGAGGATTGCCGGCGGCACGCCGAGACCTTCACCTGGGAACGCTGCGCGCGGCAGTTCCTCGAGACTCTGCAGCCCATCCCGCGCAGCCACTGGCGGCCGCTCGAGAACCGCGCCGTGCCCGACGCCGCGGCGTCGTAAACCCTGGACCAGGTCCCCGGCCCGATTTCGGCTTCCCGCACGCCGGAAAGCCAACACCGACGG
>CAYQAY010000094.1:0-14737 GCA_964415585.1 uncultured Reyranella sp. | reverse complement strand
CGCCTTTTTCTTTGGCCGCTTCCCGAATCGACCTCAGTGCCGGCGATGCTGGTGGCCGGCCGGACCGCTCCCGCCCGAGTAGCCCCGCAGCTCGCCGTACCGCGCCACCTGCACGGGGCTCAGGATCGCCACGGTGGCGAGGTGATAGCGCAGATGGGCCGCGCGCAGCTCCCCCTGCAGCGAGGCTATGGCCTGCGTGCCTTCGGCGAGGCTCGCCTCCGTGACGCGACGTTCGGCGAACTGACGGTCGAGCGCGATCTCGGCCGCGATCAGCCGCTCCCCGACGCCGATCGCCTCCTGCCGCATGGCGGCGAACAATGCCTCGATCTTCTGTCGCTGCACGTCGTCGAGTCCCAGCCGGTCGGCGAGCTCGAGCACGTGCATCGGGCCGGGATAGCCGTTGAGTTCGGCGGCCAGCGCGAGCCCCATGCCGCGGCCAGCGCGCAGGTCCTCGATCTGTTGCGGCGAGAGCGCCTTGATGTCGCGGGTCTCCTGGCCGGCATAGGGCCGGGGAGATTGGGCCGAGGCGATCTGCGGCAGCAGCGTCAACAGCGACGCCAGGGCGATCCATGTCTTCAACGCAATACCTCCGGGCGGACGATCACAGGCGGGAATCAGACCCAAGCCGCAGGATGGTCGGCGCGCCGCGCAGGGAGCGCCGTCACCATCGACGGCGGCTGCCTTGATCGGCGGGCGGCTCCTAGGGACAGCAAGCCGCGAGGACGGGCGCGATGGAGACGGCAAAAGCCAAGGCCGTCGTGACGATGAGCTTCATGGGCAACCCTCCTTGCTTCCTCGCAAAGATGGCACCGCCATGCCCCGCCGTCATCACCGGACGTACGGCGAGACCGATTCTCGGGCCAGCGGCTGGACTGCCTGTCAGATGGTGGCCGGCTGGCCGCCCTCGCCGCCATTCGCCAGGTGATGTAGGCTGCAGTTGCTTCCGGCGCGTGCCGCCGGCCCGAAAGGAGGCACCCATGGCCGACGTGCGCGACCATTGGGAAAGGGTTTACACGGCGAAAGCCGAGACGGACCTGAGCTGGTATCGGCTGCATTCCGACCGATCGCTCGATCTCGTCGCAGCGGCCGCAGGCCTTGCGACTCCGATCGTCGATATCGGTGGTGGCGCCTCGACCCTCGTCGACGACCTGCTCGCCCGCGGCTTCCTCGACGTGACCGTGCTCGATGTCGCCGAAGCGGCCCTGTCGAAGTCGAAGGCTCGGCTCGGTGTGGGTGCCGACAAGGTGTCGTGGATCGTCGCGGACATCACGACGTGGCAGCCCGCCCGTCGCTACGGCGTGTGGCACGACCGCGCGGTCTTCCACTTCCTGACCGCCGATTCCGATCAGACTGCCTACGTGGCCGCACTGAGGGCGGGCACGGTGCCGGGTGCCACCGTCGTCGTGGCGGCCTTCGCTCCCGACGGTCCGGAAAAATGCAGCGGCCTTCCGGTGCAGCGCTACAGTCCGCAGGCGTTGGCGGCACGCCTCGGCCCACCGTTCGCATTGATCGACGCGCACCGGGAGAGCCACCGCACGCCCTGGGGTGCCGAGCAGATGTTCTCGTATGCGGTGTTGAGACGAATGGACTAGCGAGTTCTGCGAGCCGCCCGATCGCCCTCCAGCTCGCGCGGCCGCATGATCATGAATGCGGCCAGGCCCACGACCATGAAGGCGGCGACGGCGAGGAAGGCTGCGGCCCAGGCGACGGGCGAGGCGCCGCCTGCGAGGTCGAGCGTCCAGCCGACGATCAGCGGGCCGACGAAGCCGCCAGCATAACCCAGGGTCGAATGGACCGCGAGCGTCGCGCCGCGGCGCGCCGGCTCGGCGTTGCCCGCCGCGCCTGCCGTCACCGAGGAGGAATCGAGCCATACCACCATGCCGTAGCCGACCAGCAGCACGACCGCGAGCCAGTAGTGGCGCGGACCGAGGAAGCCCACGGCGGCGGCGAACAGGATCGAGAGTACGAGGGCCGTGACCACGAGCGGCCGGCGGCCGAAACGGATCGACGCCTCGTTGCCCACGATGCTGGTGAGCGTGCCGAGCAGCGCGAGCGTCGTGACGACCAGTGCGGGCGAGAGCGTGCCCTCGGCGAAACCGGTCCAGGACGCCACGAAGGCCAGGAAGGCCACACCCCAGCCGCGCAGCGCGCTCATCTCGAGCGTGTGCACGCAGTAGACGACGGAGTAGGCGAAGGCCGACCTGTTGCGCACCACCGGACGGAAGTCGAACAGCCCGCCCGAGGAGGGCGCACGCGGCGGCGGCGGCCGCGTCGGTACGGCGAGCACCACCATCGTCCAGGCGATCGCCGCCGTGACCGAGGAGATCACGAACGCCGTCCGCCAGCCGAACTGGTCGGCCAGCACGTCGCCCAGCAGGAAAGACACCGCGCCCGAGATGCCGATGCTGGCGGCATGGCCGGTGACGGCGCGCGACATGGTCCGGGCATCGACCTGGTCGGCCAGGAGCTTGAGGCCGGTCATGTAGGTGCCGGCCCAGCCCATGCCGGCGAGGGCGCGGGTGAAGAACGCTGACCAGAAGCCGTCGGCATACAGGCCGAACAGCAGGTGACCCGCGACGGTGCAGGCGACACCGAACAGATAGACCTTCTTGGCGTCGATCCGGTCGGTGAGCGTCACCAGCACCGGCACCGAGACCATGTAGGTGCCGAAGAAGATCGCGGTGATCCAGCCCGCCTCGCTGTTGGTGAGCCGCCAGAGCGCCATCATCTGCGGCAACAATGCCGGCCAGAATCCGGCACCGAGCTGCACGAAGACCTGGGCGGCGCAGACGACGAGGACGAGACGCAGGCCGGAGGAGGACGGCATCAGTAGGCGGGAGTCTCCGGCTCGAGCGGGATCACCCATTCGCGGTCGGGTGCGATGACGGCGCCGCCGCGCAATCGCCCGCGCTCGACCACGGGCCACTTGGCCAGCAGCGCGTCGGGAAGCTCGCGACCGTCGACCGCCGAGAGCCAGAGGCGCATCAGATGGCGCTTGGGCGCGGGCGGTGGACGGTCGACATAGGCGGTGCGGGCGTGGAACACGACGTGATTGTGGATGTACTGGATGTCGCCCGGCCGGAACGGGATGCTGAGGCAGAAGCGCGGGTCGGCGCAGAGATCGTAGAAGAGATCGAGCGCCTCCGAAAGCTGCGGCGTCAGCGGCGGCGCGTCGTCGAAGCGGCGGGCCGACTCGACGTACTGCCGCACGGGCGCGAAGCCGGTGAACGAGTTGCAGCACCAGTGGAAGAGCGGCATCTCGTACCAGCCCTTGCCGCCGGCCGGCACCTCGCCGCGGCGGTCCATCGGGATGGGGCCGTAGAGCGCCGCGCAGAGGTCGGGCCTGAGGCGCATCATCTCGTCGTGCACGGCGACGCCGCTCACGATCGCGCTTTCGCCGCCCGACATCGAGGTCGCCAGGCAGAGCAGGGCCACCACGTCGCAGGAGTCGACGTGGAAGGAGAGCTCGGCGTTGGTCTGGGTGATGCGCTTGTCGACGTCGGCGACCGAGGTGCCGATGTCGATGACGTGGCCGATCAGATGGCCGTTGCGGTTCTGTGGCACCGGATCGCCGATGTGGCGCGAGATGCCCCAGTAGGCGCGCATGCGGAAGTCGGCATCCCAGCGTTCCACGGGAAGGCCGCGGACGTAGCCGAAGCCCAGCTCGCCCAGGATGCGCCGCCGCAGCTCGGCGAGCTTCGGCGCGAAGCCCGGCAGCGGGAAGTCCTCCCGGCCGATCCTGCGGATGTCGAGGCTCGCCGCCCTGGTCGCCGCGGCGGCGGCCTCGATCTCGGCGATGTCCCGGGCGGTGGCGTGCAGTGCCCAGGAGTCGTAGTCGTGGAAGGCTTCGGCGCGCCAGGCGAAGGAGCCGCCGAGCGGACCGGGAGGCATCGGGGCGGCGGCGGTCATGAGCCGCAACCGCAACCCGACTTGCCTTCGGCCTTGGCGACCTCGTCCTTCACGCAGCAGGCGCTCGCATCCTGGACGGGCGGACCGCCGCAGCAGGCCGCTGCCGCCGGCACCGGGACCGGCTCGACGGCCGCAACGGCAGCGGGGGCCGGGCAGCAGCCGCCGGCCGCCGCCGTGCCGTCGGCGGCAACCGAAGGCGCCGGGCCGTTGCACACGCCGGTCTCGGGCAGAACCAGCTCGACCCGTCGTGCCGCTTCGTGATCGCCGGCCAGCTCGGCGGCGATCGAGCGTACCTGTTCGTAGCCGGTCATCATCAGGAAGGTGGGCGCACGGCCGTAGGACTTCATGCCGGCGATGTAGAAGCCCGCCTCGGGATGGGCGAGCTCGCGCGCGCCGTGCGGCCGGACCGTGCCGCAGCTGTGCAGGTTGGGATCGATCATCGGCGCCAGCGTCGGCGTGCTCTCGACGGCGGGGTCGAGCGACAACCGCAGCTCGCGCAGGAAGTCGAGATCGGGGCGGAAGCCGGTGGCGACGATCAGCTCCTCCGCCACGACGGTGCGCCCGCAGCCGCCGGAGCCGGCGATGATCGCCAGATGGTCACCGTCGCGGCGCACCTGGCTCGCGCCGAACGATGTCTGGCTGCAGATCTTGCCCGAGGCGACGAGGGCGGCGAAGGCGCTGCCCAGCGCACCGCGCGCCGCGAGCTGGTCGGCCGCGCCGCCGCCGAACGACTTGGACGGGTCGTTGCCGCGCAGCAGCCAGACGATCTCCGTGGCCGGCACCTGCTCCTTGAGCTTCGCGAGATCGATTAGCGTGCCGATGGCGGAGTGGCCGCCGCCCAGCACCGCGACGCGGCGGCCGGCATAGCGGGCGCGGTCGCGGCCCAGCACGTCGGGCATGCCGTAGGCGATGCGGTCCTGCACCTCGCGCTCGCCGACGGCGGGCAGGCCGTTGGCGCCGGCCGGATTGGGCGAGAACCAGGTGCCGGTGGCGTCGATGACGGCGTCGGCGGTCAGCCGCTCAGGGCCTTTGCCGTTCTGGTAACGGATCTCAAAGGGCGCGGCCTCGCGGCCCTTGGACTTCACCTTGTCGAAGCCGACCTTGCCGACGCTGGTCACCAGGCTGCTGGTGCGGACGCGGTCCTTCAGGCGGGTGCGCGTGGCCAGCGGCTCGAGATAGTGCTCCAGCAGCTCGGCGCCGGTCGGGTAGGCGTCGGGCTGTGGCCTGTTCCAGCCGGTCTCGGCGAGCAGCCGTTCCGCCGCCTTGTCGATGTTGTATTCCCAGGGCGAGAAGACCTGGACGTGGCTCCACTGGCGCACGGCGTGGCCGACGGTCGGGCCGGCCTCCAGCACGACAGGTTCCAGCCCACGCTCGAGCAGGTGTGCGGCGGCGGCGAGTCCCACCGGGCCGGCGCCGAGGACGGCGACCGTCTTGGGCTTGGTCGGGGGTTCCGTCGGGTGCTTCATGATCGAGTCGGGCATTCGAGGTCTCCTATCCTTCTAGAATCTTGGAAATATCGGCAAAAAAAGAGAGACGGTCAGGCGACGCGCGGCACCGCCACCGGCGGGCAGGAGCCCTCGGCGCAGCACTGCTCGGCCATGAAGCCCAGCAGCTCGTGCATGACTTCGTAGTTGGCATGGCAGACCAGAGTGGTTCCTTCGCGAACCTGGGTGACCAGGCCGACGATCACCAGCGACTTGATGTGATGCGAAAGCGTCGAGGCCGCCGCATCGAGCTTGGCCTGCAGGCGGCCGACCGGCATTCCTTCGGCGCCTGCCCGTACCAGCGCACGGTAGATCTTGAGGCGGGTCGGGTT
This sequence comes from uncultured Reyranella sp., assembly GCA_964415585.1. Taxonomy (GTDB): domain Bacteria; phylum Pseudomonadota; class Alphaproteobacteria; order Reyranellales; family Reyranellaceae; genus Reyranella. The sequence goes on along the minus strand of CAYQAY010000094.1, from coordinate 9,012 downwards.
GCCCAGGGCTTCGAGCCGGGCGGCGGCATCGTCGAGCTTCATGCCGTGAATGTAGGCCTCCGATCGGCAGAGTCAACTATATTTCTAGAATTTTAGAATTAGCTCGCTGACGGAACCGTGTTCACGTGCGACAGGGGATACACCTGACAGCGCCGCCGTAGCGGCGTAACGTGGCGGTGTGATCAAGGCCGCCACCCGTCTGCTTCGCTGTATCGCCCTGCTGGCTGCACTGGCATGGGTCGCCTTTCCGGCGGTCATCGTCGCGGGGGCCAGCGCGGCCGAGATGCAGAGCGAGCCCTGCCCGTGCTGCGACGGCAAGGCGACAACGGGAGCGGTGATCGCTTGTCCCGGTTGCCAAGTCGGCACGCCGGCGGTCGCGGCGTCGGCTCCGCGTGCTGCCGTTGCGGTCGCCTGGACCGCGTTGCCCGGCATCCGCTTCACGGGTACCGACCCCACGCCGGCCGAGCCGCCACCTCGCTGACTCTTCTCCGCAAGAAGCATCCCCAACCCATCGACGGAGAATCACATGTTGAAGACACTTCTCACCACCCTCGTCCTGCTGTTCGCCTTCGGCGCGGCGGTGCAAGCGGCACAGCCTTGTTGTGACGAGGGCAGCCCTTGCTGCGAAGAAGCGGCACCCTGCTGCGAGGAATAACGACACGGCGCCCGCCCCTGACCGGGGCGGGCGTTTTTCAAGCCGCCCGCGCCGATCGAGCCGGTGGCAGGGCGAAGGTCGCCATCCAGCAAGCCAGCAGCATCACCGCCGATCCGGCGAGGCAGCCTTCGATGCCGTCCCACTGGTAGAGCAGGCCGGAGAGGAGCGTGCCTGCAAGTCGGCCGGCCGCGTTGGCCGCGTAATAGAAGCCGACATCCTCGGCCGCCTTCTTCGAGCCCGCGTAGGCCAGGATCAGGTAGGAGTGCAGCGAGGAATTGACCGCGAAGGGCAGCGCGAAAAGTGCGAGACCCGCCGTCAGGAGAAGATCGGGCGCGATGTCGAGGCCGGCATCGAGTGCCAGCATGAGACCGAGCGGCACGGCAAACAGCAGGCCGGCCCAGAGACGTGCAGCCGGCACCTCGCGGCTGAGCCCGTCAGCGCTGCGCGCGACCAGGGCAGGGGCGAGAGCCTGCACGCCACCATAGGCGATGGTCCAGGCGGCGAGAAAGGCACCGACCTCGACGAAGCGCCAGCCGGCGGCATAGAGGAACACCGGCAGGCCGACGACGAACCAGACGTCGCGCGCGCCGAACATGAAGATGCGGGCAGCGGCCAGCAGGTTGACGCCGGCCGACTTGGCGAACAGTTCGCGGACCGACTTCGAGGCCTTGGCCTTGCCGAGGTCGCGCGGCAACAACGCCAGGCCGGCGAGCAGGACGATGCCGAGCAGGCCCGCCATCAGCCACAGCGCGTTGCGGAATCCCACGAGGTCGAGCAGCAGCCCGCCGACGAAGAAGCCCAGCCCTTTCATGGCGTTCTTGGACCCGGTGAACCACGCCACCCACGTGAAGAGACGGCCCGCGCCGTCGCCTGCCGTCGCCTTGATGGCGGACTTGGAGGCCGTTTTGGTGAAGTCCTTGGCGAGCCCCGCAATGCCTTGCGCGGCGACCACCCAGGCGACGGCGGCGGCGGCGGTCCACGACGGATCGAGTGCCGAGAGCATGACGAGACCCGCGATCTGCAGCGCCTGCCCCGCCACGAGCATGCGCGGGATGCCGAAGCGCACCGCCAGCCAGCCGCCCGCGAGGTTGGCCACGATGCCCGCGAACTCGTACAGCAGGAACAGGAAGGCCAGCACGAACGGCGAGTAGCCCAGCTTGAAGAAGTGCAGCAGCACGAGCATGCGCAACGCGCCGTCGACCAGGGTGAAGCCCCAGTAAGACGCGGTGACGACCAGATAGTCGCGCGTCGAGGCGCCCATCACGCTCCCGCTTCGATCACCTGGTTGGCGAGGTCGACCATGCGGCAGACATAGCCCGTCTCGTTGTCGTACCAGGCGTAGACCTTGAGCAAAGTGCCGTCCGTGACCATCGTGCTCAGCGCGTCGACGATCGAGCTGCGCGTGTCGTTGCAATAGTCGGCCGAGACCAGCGGCCGCGTCTCGTGACCCAGGATGCCGGCGAGCGGGCCTCGGGCAGCGGCGGCGAAAAGGCCGTTAACCTCCGCTTCGGTGACAGGTCGCGCCACCTCGAACACGCAGTCGGTCAGGCTGGCGTTCAGCACCGGTGCGCGCACGGCGTGGCCGTTCAGCTTGCCCTTGAGCTCCGGGTAGATGACCGTGATCGCCGTGGCGCTGCCTGTCGTCGTCGGCTGCAGCGACAGCATCGCCGAGCGGGCACGCCGCAGGTCCTTGTGCGGCGCGTCGACAACGACATTGGTGTTGGTCGGCGCGTGGATGGTGGTGATCTGGCCGTGCCGGATGCCGATCTTCTCGTGGACCACCTTGACGATGGGCGCGAGGCAGTTGGTCGTGCAGGAGGCCGCGGTCAGCAGGTCGTGGCGGGCGGGATCGTAGAGATGGTCGTTGACCCCGACCACGACGTTGAGCGCCCGCTCGTCCTTCACCGGCGCAGCCACGACCACCTTCTTCACGCCGCGCTGGAAGTAGGCCTGGAGCTGTTCGGGTTTCAGGAACTTGCCGGTGCATTCGAGTACGAGGTCGCAGCCCAGCTCGCCCCAGTCCACCTCGCCCGGTGTGGCTGCCGCACTGAACCCGACATAGTTTCCGCCGACCGCGAAGCCACGCTCGCCGTCGAGCTCGATGGGCGTGTTCCAGCGCCCGTGCACGCTGTCGAACTCGACGAGGTGGCCCGTCACCGCGGCGCCGCCCTTGATCTCGTTCACATGCACGACCTCGAGGCGGTTGTCGCGCCGCGGATCGTCGTGCGGACGGTGCAGGCCGCCGAACGCCGCGCGCAACGCGAGGCGTCCCATGCGTCCCATGCCGTTGATGCCCACTTTCATGGCGCGCCCGTCAGGCCGGTGCGCGCCGGGCGTCGCCGATCTCGTCGAGGCGCTTCTTCAGCGCCATCCGGTCGAGCGAAGCGTAGGGCAGGTTGACGAAGATCTCGAGTCTGCGGCGGATCATGCCGTAGAGCTCGTTGATCATCGTGGCGCGTTCGACGGTCGAGCCGGTGAACTTCGCGGGGTCGGGCAGGGGCCAGGCGCCGGTCACCGGCCTGTCGCCGAAGTCCGGGCACTGCTGGCCCTGCAGGATGTCGCAAAGCGTGATGACGAAATCCATGCGCGGCGCATCGGGGCCGGTGAACTCGTCCCACGACTTGCAGCGCAGCCGCGCCGGGTCGTGGCCAAGGGCGCGCAACTTGGCCAGCACCTCCGGCATCGGCTCGCGCGCGGGATCGGAGCCTGCGGAGTAGGCGTTGAACCTGCCCTTGCCGACCTGCTCGAGGATGGCCTCGGCCATCAGCGAGCGGGCGGAGTTGTGGGTGCAGAGGAAGAGGACGTTGAAGGCGGGCGTCATGTGGGCCTCGGGTTCGGCTTCGGGAAGAAGTCGCGCCAGGTCGCCGCACAGGTCGGGTCGTCCGCCGCAGCACGTCTCGGTCAGGAAGCCGAAGAGCGCGCGCAAGCCGGCAAAGCGAACCGCATAGATGATGTGTCGGCCTTGCCGGGTGGACTGGACGAGACCGGCCTGCTCCAGGGCGGCCAGATGGAAGGACAGGGTCGAGGGCTGCAGCCCCAGCCGGCCGGCGATCTCGCCCGCCGCCATGCCGGTCGCTCCCCGCTCCGCCAAAATCCGCATCAGGTTGAGACGCGTCTCTTGCGAAAGGGCAGCAAAACCGGCTACTGCGTCTGTCGATTCCATAGTTCTCGAATAGTCCAAAGATATGACAGTCATATGTCATCCGGGACGGATTTGCGAGGCCTCGTGTCGCTGTTCGAACGCTACCTGACCCTGTGGGTCGCCCTCTGCATCGTGGCCGGCGTGGCCCTGGGCCACCTCTTTCCGGGCGTGTTCATGGCGGTCGGTGCGGCGGAAGTCGCCCATGTGAACCTGCCGGTCGCGATCCTGATCTGGCTGATGATCATTCCCATGCTGATGAAGGTGGACTTCGGCGCGATCGGGCACGTCCGCGAGCACTGGCGCGGCATCGGCGTGACGCTGTTCATCAACTGGGCGGTCAAGCCGTTCTCGATGGCGGCGCTGGGCTGGCTGTTCGTCGGACATCTCTTCAGGCCGTGGCTGCCGGCCGACCAGATCGACAGCTACATCGCGGGCCTCATCCTGCTCGCTGCCGCGCCCTGCACGGCGATGGTGTTCGTGTGGAGCAACCTCTGCGACGGCGAACCGGATTTCACCCTGACGCAGGTGGCGCTGAACGACACGATCATGGTGTTCGCCTTCGCGCCGATCGTCGGTCTGCTGCTCGGCCTCTCCGCCATCACCGTGCCGTGGCAGACGCTCATGCTCTCGGTCGGTCTATACATCGTCGTGCCCGTGCTGCTGGCGCAGCTCGTGCGCCGGCGTGTGTTGGCGGCGGGTGGGCAGGTCGGTCTCGACCGGTTGCTGGCGCGCGTACAGCCGGCGTCGCTGCTGGCGCTGCTTGCCACGCTCGTGCTGCTGTTCGGTTTCCAGGGCGAGCAGATCATCGCCCAGCCCCTGATCATCGCGCTGCTCGCCGTACCGATCCTGATCCAGGTCTATTTCAACTCCGGCCTCGCCTACCTGCTGAATCGCGTGACCGGGGAGGCGCATTGCGTGGCCGCCCCCTCGGCGTTGATCGGCGCCAGCAATTTCTTCGAGCTCGCCGTCGCTGCGGCCATCGGCATATTCGGCTTCTCGTCGGGCGCGGCGCTCGCCACCGTGGTCGGCGTACTGATCGAGGTGCCGGTGATGCTTTCCGTCGTGAAGATCGTGAACGCGAGCAAGGGCTGGTACGAAGGCGGCCGGGCCGCGACGCCGGTGCGGGCCGCTCGCGGCGCCATTCGTCGCGAATGACCTGTAGAAGAATTGTCGGGCGGCGCGCTAAAGTGGAGGCATGAAGGACGGGAGCGGCAGTGCACACGCAAGCGGGCTCATGTTCGACATGGGCTACGATCGCCAGCACAACGTGCTGCTGGTGAGGCTGGTCGGCACCTTCACGCCGCAGTCGATGCAGCGGATGGACACGGCCTGCGCGACGTTCCTCAACGCCGAGGGGCCCGGCCATTCGATCTTCGACTTCACAACGGCGCAAGCGATCGACATGACGGTCGAGCGCGTCGAGCGACGCGCCGAGCAGGCGCAGCTCTGCCCGGGTTTCGAGCGCATCCTCGTGGTTCCACAGCCCGAATTCTTCGCCATGGCCGAGACGTTCCGCGACCACCAGAAATCGCAGGGCCTCGCCGCTCCCCAGGTCGTGCGCACCATGGCGGAGGCCGAGGCTGCGCTCGGCCTGGGGCCGCTCGTCTTCCGGCCCGTCGAGACGGCGTGGCTGGTCGAACCGACGGTCGTCTGACGCCGTTTCAGGGATGGGCAGGTGGGCGGGTCGCGCCGCCGGGGCCTTCCGTCTGGATGGTCGCGTGCTCGATCGCGAAGCGCTCGGCCAGCATCGCGGCCACGCCGCGCCGCACCGTGTCGCTGTCGCTTCCGCCCGCCAGGACGACGTGCACGGAGAGGCTGACGTCGTCGCTCGACAGCGACCAGACGTGGAGGTCGTGGACGCCCGCGACGCCGGCCGAGCCCGCGATCGCGGCGCGGATGTCGGCAAGTTCGAGATGTGGCGGCACGCCCTCCAGCAGGATGCGCGTGGTGTCCTTCAGAAGGCTCCAGGTGCGCGGCAGCACCCACAGGCCGATGGCGATGGCCACGACCGGGTCCACCCAGCCCCAGCCGGTCAGCATGATGGCAAGGGCGCCTGCGATGACTCCGATGGAGCCCAGCATGTCGGCCCACACTTCGAGGTAGGCGCCCTTGACGTTGAGGCTCTTGTCCCTGCCGGACGACAGGAGCCGCATCGACACCAGGTTCACGATCAGGCCGAGCGTGGCCACGACCAGCATGCCGGTCGAACCGACCTCGGGCGGCGCCATCAGGCGACCGACTCCCTCGTAGAGGACGAAGCCCGCGACCGCGAACAGCAGCAGCGCGTTGAAGGCGGCGGCGAGGATCTCGAAGCGGCGATAGCCGAAGGTCCGCCGGTCGTCGGCCGGCCGCTGGCCGATCTTCACCGCGGCAAGCGCGATGGCGAGGGCCGCGGCATCGGTGAACATGTGCGCGGCGTCCGACAGCAGGGCCAGGCTGTTGAACCACCAGGCGCCCGCGACCTCGGCGACCAGGAACGTCGAGGTCAGCGCCAGGGCGAGTGAAAGCTGGCGGCTGCTGGCGCCGGCCGTGTGGTCGTGCGCATGGCCCCCGCGACCGTGTGCGGCGTGGTCGTGTCCCGAATGGCCTTCGCGCATGCGCCCCCTGGCGGCACTTTGCGGGGAGAACGGTCCGGCGATCAACTCTGCCGGCCGGGCGGGTATGGCACCCGGCCTGCATCGGCGCACGGGTGCGGAGTTCAGGCGCGCCCGTCCGCGACGGCGCGCCGCAGCTCCCGCAGCGCGGCGTGGAGGTCGGCCACCGCCGACGCGAGGTCGGCTGCATTCGCCGCTTCCGCCGCCAGCGCGGCCCGATGCGCGTCCCGCGCCGCGTCCTTCACGGCGTTTCGCAGGAACAGGGGTAGAGCCGTGGAGGTCTCCGCGTCGGCCATCGCCCCGGCGCCCGCCAGCAGATCCCGTCGGCGATCGGGGGCGTTCGCTTCGAGCAGGGCGTTGCCGGCAGCTTCGAGGCGTGAGGCCAGTTCCAGCAGATTCGACGGCATGGTTCTCGGTGGATGGAACCCCACGAGGAGAACACCGCCGTGCTGCAGTTTGATGACGTGCTCGCGACGACCCGGCTCGCAACGGTCGGCGGACTGTCGCGTTGATGGGCGTCGGTCCTCACCGGTCCGGCACTCCGGTCGTGGCCGTTGAACCCTCTCCCCGAGTGGCGCGGTGGTCGCGGCCGGAGACCGTCTTTTCTGGAGGGGCCAGGATCCCAATTCGCCACAGCGACGTGGCAATTGAGATCGGAACCCGGGCGATGGTCCCCCGTTATTTGGCCAGCAGTCCATCGTGCAGGAGGAAGTCATGGTCAGGCTCACCAGCATCGTCCTCGTCGCCGGGCTCGGCTTGGCGGTCGCGGCCTGCGGCAACAATCCGACGGATCGCGCTCTGACCGGCGGCGCGATCGGTGCCGGTACCGGCGCGGTCGTGGGCTCGACGATGGGCGCCCCCGTGGCGGGTGCCGTGGTCGGCGGCCTGGGCGGCGCGGCGATCGGCGCTGCCACCACCCCGCGCAACGACTATTACCGCTAGTCACTGAAGCACCCGAATCGAGGCCGTCTCCAGATCTAGGGGGCGGCCTCGTGGCGTCTGGGCTCAGGCGGCGACGGGCAGCGGCAGGATCGCAGCCGTCGCGTCGAAACGCTTGCCGGCGCGCAGGCAGAAAAGCGGCATCAGGAGACGCTCGGCGATCATCTCGGTGCCCTCGTTGTCGGCGAGGCGAAAGCGGCCGCGTTCGTCGGCCAGGACCGAGACGTCGGCGACCGATCCGGGCTTCAGCGATCCCAGAGTTTCTTCTCTGCCGACCAGGCGCGCGGCGTTGGTCGTCACCATGGGTACGATCTGCGGCAGCGTGAGGCCGAGCGCCAGCAACTCGCTCATCGCATAGCAGAGCGAGAAGCGCGCATTGCCGGCGAAGGGATGCGCCTCCTCGGGATCGGGATGCGTGGCGGGCGTGCCGGGCGGCGCCGGCATCCTGGTGTTGTAGCCGTGCATGTCGGCGCCCAGCGTATCGGGCATGACGCCGGCCTCGAGCGCGAGCCGCGCCATGCGGAAGGAGAAGTGGCTGCCGTGGCCGATGTCGATCCTGAGGCCGCGCGCGACGGCCTCGTGGACGATCGGATGCAGACGGCCCGTGCGGTCGATGAAGCCACCGGGATGGCGCGTGAAGGGGTGGGCGATGATGTCGCCCGGTTTCATCAGCTTCACGATCTCGGGCAGGATGCCGTCGGGATCGACGCCGTTCGATCCGCTTTCGGGCAGCGGCCAGAGCTGGCCGAAATGGATGTAGACCGGCAGCTCGGCCTCGCGGCCGATCTCGGCCGCCTTGCGCATCACCTCGACGCCCCAGCGCGCCATGCCGCCAAGTTCGGCATGTGCCTTGATCCCGCGCACGATGTCGGGATTGGCACGCGCGGCCTTGACGGTGGCGGCGACGTCGACGCCCTCGGGTCCGTAGAGGTTCGGGTAGTAATGGCCCTCGAGCCCGCCCACCACGTAGGCCGAGATGAAGGCCAGCACGCGGCTGGCCGCCGGCTCGGCGATGAACTTGCGGAAGCCGGGGAAGGTCATGCAGGACGATCCGCCCTGGTCGACCAGGGTCGTGACGCCGCTCTCGACGCCCACGAGGTCGGGCGGCAGGCCGAAGCGGCCGGAGACGTAGGCGTAGACATGGGCGTGGGTGTCGATCATGCCCGGCATCACGATCCGGCCACGAAGGTCGATCGTCTCGCGGGCCACCGCGCCCGGCAGGCTCGCTGCGACGGCAGCGACCTTGCCGCCCTCGATCGCGATGTCGGCCGGGCCGTTCCAGCCGGTCGAGGGGTCGACCAGATGCCCGCCGCGCAGCAGCAGGTCGCAGGCGACAGCAATGGCGGTCACGGCATTTCTCCCGGTGTTCGCTCCCGCGTGGCGCAAGCTTCGTGCCAATGCGACACTGGACCCATGGCCGGCCGTTTCACCCGCACCGTCGAGGATTTCGTCTGTGAGAAGTGCGGTGCGGCAGTGGTCGGCAACGGCTTCACCAACCATTGCCCCCGGTGCCTGCACAGCAAGCATGTCGACGAGAACCCAGGCGACCGCGCCGCCGGGTGCGGCGGGTTGATGGAGCCGATCGCCGTCGAGCAGGGTCGCAGCGGCTACGTGGTGGTCCACAAGTGCCTCGCCTGCGGCGCGATCAAGCGCAACAAGTCCTCACCCGACGACAGTCAGCG
>CAYQAY010000093.1:0-15468 GCA_964415585.1 uncultured Reyranella sp. | reverse complement strand
GCGATCCGCTGCGCTCCTTCGTCTTCCACGCCGCCGACCGCGCCGTGCGCACGGTCATCGTCGACGGCGAAGTCGTGCTGCAGGACGGCGAGCCCGTCCATCTCGATCCGAAGGCCGCGATGGAGCGGGTCGCAGAAGCGCAGGCGCGCATGATCCGCGACACGGTGAAGCTCGACTACGCCCGGCGACCCGGCGACCAGATCTCGCCACTGTCGCTGCCGGTCGCCTGAGCGCTTACGCGGCCTTGGCCGCCTCGGCGGGCGACAGCGCCTGTTCGACGGCGTCCTCTACCTTCTCCAGCCAGACGAACTGAAGCGTCTTGCGCACGTCCTCGGGTATGTCGTCGAAGTCGCGCCGGTTGCGCGCCGGCAGCATCACCCGCGTGATACCCGCGGCTGCGGCGGCCACGACCTTCTCCTTGATGCCGCCCACCGGCAGCACAAGGCCGCGCAGGCTGATCTCGCCCGTCATCGCGGTGTCGCTGCGGATCGTGCGGCCGGTCAGCAGCGAGGCGAGCGCCATGAACATCGCCACGCCGGCACTGGGCCCGTCCTTGGGCGTGGCGCCGGCCGGCACGTGGACATGGATGTCGTGCTTCTCGAACAGCGCCGGGTCGATGCCGATCGGGGCCGCCTTGCTCTTGATCAGGCTGAGTGCCGCCTGCGCGCTCTCGCGCATCACCTCGCCGAGCTGGCCGGTCAGGATCAGCCGTCCGCCACCTGGCGCCCGCGTCACCTCGATGAACAGGATGTCGCCGCCCACCGGCGTCCAGGCGAGGCCGGTCGCGACGCCCGGCACGCTGGTGCGCATCGCCACCTCGTTGTCGAAGCGCACCGGGCCCAGCAGCTTTTCGATGTCGGCAGGGCCGATCTGCACCCGGCTCGCCTTGCCCTCGGCCACCTCGACCGCGACGTGGCGCAGCGCTCGGCCGATCTCGCGCTCCAGCCAGCGGACGCCGGCCTCGCGCGTGTAGCCGTCGATGATCAGCCGAAGGGCGGCATCGTCGATGCCGGCCTGCTCGGCGGTCAGGCCGTTGGCCTCGAGCTGGCGACGCACGAGATAGCGCTTGGCGATCTCGAGCTTCTCGCCGGCCGTGTAGCCGGTGAGCTGGATCACCTCCATGCGGTCGCGCAGCGGCCCGGGGATGTTCTCCAGCATGTTGGCCGTGGCGATGAACACCACGCGGCTCAAGTCGAACGGCACGTCGAGATAGTTGTCGCGGAACGTGCCGTTCTGCTCGGGATCGAGCACCTCCAGCATCGCCGCCGACGGATCGCCGTGGATGCCGGCGCCCATCTTGTCGATCTCGTCGAGCATCATCACGCAGTCGCGCGCGCCGGCCTTGCGGATCGCCTGGACGATCGTGCCCGGCAGCGCGCCGATATAGGTGCGGCGATGGCCGCGGATCTCGGCCTCGTCGTGCACGCCGCCCAGGCTCACGCGCGCGAACTTGCGGCCCATGGCACGGGCGATCGACTGGCCGAGCGAGGTCTTGCCGACGCCCGGCGGACCGGAGAAGCACAGGATCGGCGCCTTGCCCTCGGGCGCCAGCTTGCGCACGGCGAGGTACTCGACGATGCGCTTCTTGATCTTCTCCAGGCCGAAATGGTCGGCATCGAGCACGCGGCGCGCCTCGGCGATGTCGATCGGCTTGGCCTCGGGCAGCGCCCAGGGCAGCTCGACCAGCGTGTCGAGGTAGGTCCGGATCATGCCGTGCTCGGCCGAGGCTTCCGGGGTGCGCTGCAGCCGGCGCAGCTCCTTGCGCGCGGCAGCCTCGGCCTCGGGCGGCATCTTCGCCTCGGCGATCGCCTTGTCGAGCTCGGCGATCGCCTGCTTGCCCGAATCGTCCTCGCCGAGCTCGCGCTGGATCGCGGCCATCTGCTCGCGCAGCACCATCTCGCGCTGCCGCGCGTCGAGCGAACTCTTGGTCCTCTGTCCGATCTCGCTCGAGATGCGCAGCACCTCGAGCCGCCGGGTCAGGAGACCGGTCACCTTGTCGAGGCGCGGCACGAGGTCGATCGCGTCCAGCACCTCCTGCTTCTCGGCGGGCTTGGAATCGAGATACGAGGCGGCCAAGTCGGCCAGCGCACCGGCCGCCGTCGTATTCTCGACGGTCTGGCGCAGCTCCTGCGGCACCTGCGGCAGCAGGTCGAGGACCTCGCGAACCAGGCCCTGCAGCACCAGGAAGCGCGCCTCTACCTCGGGCCCGCTCGCGGTCGGCTCGGTGAGGTGCAGGCCGCGCGCCAGCAGGAAGGGGTAGCCGTCCACGAAGTCGGTGACGCGGAAGCGCTGCACGCCCTGGCAGACGATGTGATGGTTGCCGTCGGGCGTCGTCACGTAGCGCAGGATGTTGGCGATCGTGCCGGTCTGGTGGAGGTCGGCCGGCGTCAGCTCCTCCTTCGTCGCCTCGCGCTGCAGCAGCAGCACGATCTGGCGCTGCTCGCGCACCGCCTGCTGAATGGCGGCGATCGACGAGGGCCGGCCGACGGAGAGCGGGAACACGATCTCGGGGAACAGAACGAGGTCGCGCACCGGCACCACGATCAGGGCGTCGGCGGGCAGAGGCCTGGTCTCCACCGTCGATCTCGTCGCGTTGTCGGGCGGGCTCATGGCTGCCTCCGCGCGAATACCTTGGCGAGCGTCACCGCGAGACAGCCGTGCACCGTGCAGCGGCGCACCTCGCCGTAGCGCCCGGCGGGCAGCTCGATGCGGCGCTCGAAATGGCCCTGCGGCAGCTCGAGGCGATGGATGACGGCGGTGCGGAGCTCCTCCGGCACACGGCGCTCGCCGGAGATCACCAGCGTGCCGTTCTGGATGACGGCCTCGACCTGCTCGACGTCGACACCGGGCAGGGCGGCGAGGATCAGCACCTCGCGCTCGGTCTCGAGCACGTCGACCGGCGGCTCCCAGCTCGGGCCGCGCTGCGTGGCGCCTTGCGGCCGGAACACCTGGCGGTGCATCCGCTCGGCCTGCGCAAGCATCTGCAGCGCCTCGGACCACATCCAGTCCCTGGGATCGCCTTTAGTCATGATGCCAATGTGGGAATTGGCGGACCGCGCCACAACTGCTTCCGCGAGCCTACCTTTGGCCGGCGGGTACCAGGGCGAGCCAGAGCGAGATCACGGTCGAGGCGATGGCGACGGCCTGCAGGGCGGAGAGCGGCTCGTGCAGGATCAGGATGCCGCTCACGATCGCCACGATCGGGATGGCGATGGAGGAGAGCGCGGCGACCTGTGCGGGCAGGAGCTTGACCAGCGCGAACCAGGTCGCCGTCCCGAGCGCCATCGGGATCATGCCGGTGTAGAGCGTCGCGGCCAGTGCCTTGGCCGAGGGCCAGTGCGTCGGCAGGCCGTCGATGACGAAGGCGCCCACGGCGATCGGCGGGAAGGACAGCACGACCTGCCAGAAGGTGAGGCTGAGGCCCATGCCGGGCCACGTCGTGCGCTTCACGATGAAGGTGCCGACGGCCCAGCAGAAGCCCGCGAACAGGCCCCAGAAGAGACCGGCCGGGGCGCTGGCGTAGCTCGCGAAGTTCGGAATCATCAGCGCCGCGACGGCGGCGGCGCCGATCGCGATGGCGGCCAGCAGGCGGCCGGTGAGCTTCTGCCCGAACACGGCGAAGCCGATCGCCGCCACCCACAGCGGCATCGTATAGGCCAGCACCGACGCATGCCCGGACGGGATGTAGAGCACGGCGAGCGAGGTCGCGATGTTCCAGACGCCGATGTTCATCGCCGAGGCCGCCATCAGCGGCAGCCACCTGTCCTTCGGCACCGCGAAGCTCTCGCGCCGCACCAGCAGGATCGGCGCCAGCACGCAGATCGCCGCCGCCAGCACGATGGTGCGGAAGGTCCATACCGGGAGCTCGTCGAGGGCGATGCGGAACAGCGGCCAGTTGGTGCCCCATACGAGCGTCAGCAGGCCGAGCAGCGCCAGCACCTTGGGCGATACGCGCGACATGAATTTCTGCGCTTCGATCAGGCCTGATGTTCGTCCGGCGCCTGCAGGTAGCAGCCTTCGATGCGCCAGCTTCCGTCGGGCTGCTGCGCCATCGGGTAGAAGGCCGTCACCGGCCGGCCGTCGGGTCCGATCACATGCACCTTCTGCGTCGGCAGGCCGTGCAGGTCGACGATCTCCCGGAACTCGAACACCCGAGGCCGGTACACCGGCTGGTAGCCCTGCCGCACCATGTCCATGAACACGTCGGAATTACCGAACATCCCGCGGATGGCGGGCGATGCGAGGCCGAAGGCCGCCTCGCCGTCGTCGCGCCGGAAGGCGTCGACCTGGCGCTGGATCACGTCGCGGATCGCCTCCTGGTCGGACGGCGAGACCTGCGCCTGCGCAGAGAATGCGAGACCCAGCATGAGTCCGAAGAATGCGAGGAAGCGAACGACCATGGGCGTCACCTTACGCCCATGGCGATACCCTATTGAAGGGGAACCTGCCGCCGGTTGCTGACGGTGACCCGCTGCGTGCCGGGAGTGCCGAGGCGGCCGAGGTTCACGCCGTAGGAGAGCGCGGCGAGGTTGGTGCGCTCGCGGGCGAGGAAGCCGTTCTCGCGGCTGATCTGGGCGTTGAGGTCGCCGATCAGCCGGTCGATCTGCTGCATCGAGCGCGTGGTCTCGCTCTCGATCGAGCGCAGGTTGCGGTGGTCCTCGTCGACGGCGCCGCCGACCGAGTAGGTGGCGCGCACGTTCTCGAGCAGGTAGCCCGCGACCGAGGCCTGGGTGGTGACCTGGCTGGCCAGCGAGTTCAGCGTGCCCACGCCCAGCGTGACGTCGTCGAGCTTGGCCTGGGCGGCATTCCAGTCGTTGACGAGATTGGGATTGCCGGGCGTCGTGCCGGCCTGCAGGCGCGCGGTGATGCCGTTGGTCAGGCTCGAATAGGCCGAGGCGTCGGCCGAGAGCTTGCTGCGGGTCTGGGCGAGCTGGTTCTGCTGGGCGGCGATGGCGCTGTTCAGCGCGGCCTGGTCGGCGCGAAGCTGCTGGATGCGCTGGCGGACGGTCTGCGTGCCCGTCTGGGTGATGGCCGGATTCGACGCCGCGGGAGCCTGGCTTCCGCCGATCGGGAAAGCACCCCCCTCGCATCCGCTCAGAACGATCGCCGCCAGGAGAAGCGCCGCGGATCGTTGAACACTTAGCGCCATCATTGGCCTCGAAACTGCCCTGGCATCATCAATTGGGCGCTCCGGTCCGGCGCCGCCGATACCAGGCCGTGCCGAGCCGGGGCGCCAGCCCCCGAATCCAGATGCCTGTCATGCTACTGGAAAGCAAGCAAAACAAACAAGCGGGATTTCCCTGTCGCCAGAACGGCTTGGCACCGGTTGTGCAGGAGTCTGTGGGGCGTTGCCGCGGGCCGGTCCGGCTGCTTGCAACGGGGGGGCAGTTTCATTAGGGTGCGCGCCTTCTCGCCGGGCCCTTCCTTTGGAAGCATCCCGGCCGCGTGCGCCCGTAGCTCAACTGGATAGAGCATCTGACTACGGATCAGAAGGTTAGGAGTTCGAATCTCTTCGGGCGCGCCATTCCTCTTCCAAAATGCCGAGGCTCATCGCGTCGGCCGCTATCGTTCCGGCCCGAAGCTGCGATCCTCCCGGCAGTGCCAGAGCCGCAGGATGAAGAGCGTCGCGTCGGCGATCTCGTAGCGCAATTCGTAGGTGCCGACGACGATCCGCCGGACTTCGCGCGGCGCGTAGGCCTCCAGCTTCTCGCCCATCCGGGGATGGTCGAGCAGCCGGTCGGGCGCGTGCGCGAGCTGGCGCACGACGCGCGCCGCCGCATCGGGGGCGACGGGGCGCAGATGCTCGTGCAGCCGCGCGAGATCGGCGGCCGCCCTGGCGGTCCACGCGATCCTCAAGCCGCGGGCCTCATGCCGCCGGCGGCGGCAACGGCTCTTCCTTGTCGAGGCTGTCCGCCCAGGCCTGCACGGCCCGATGGTCGATCACGCGACCGGCATCCACGTCCGCCAACGCTTCGAGCGTGAGGCGATGGCGTTCCTCCTCCTGATCGACCCAGGCGGCGAGCGCTTGCTTCACCACCCAGCCGCGCGAGCGGTCCAGCCGCGCCGCCATCGCGTCCACCTTCCTGGCCAGCCCGAGTGGGACATGCGTGGTGAGTACCTTGGTGGTCGCCATTTCAATCGTCTCCAATCGGAACGATTGATTTTTAATCATCATGATCCTACAAAGCAAGCAGCCGTCGAAGCGCCCGCGATGACCCAAGAGACGTCCGTCGTCCAAGACAGGTTGTGTCCGGCGCGCGCTTGGGAGCGGCCTAGCCTTTCGTGCCCAGCCTCAGAGCGCAAAGATCGACGAAAGCTCGGATGGTCGGATTGAGATGACGGTTCGGCAGATAAAGAGCGGAGACCGGTCCGCCATCCTGCTGAAATTGATCGAGGACTGTAACGAGGCGCGTGGAGGCAAGGTGCTCTTCCACCATGTAGCTCTGGATGTGCACCAACCCCGCCCCGGCGATGCTGGCGGCGATCATGGCGTCGGCATTTGTGAACCTGAGACGGCTATTTGGTTCATGCGTGACGCTCTGTCCATCGACCTTGTAAGGCCACGCGAACGTCCGACCGGTGCGGGGAAACACAAAGCGCAAGCAAGCATGGTTTTCAAGCTCGACCAGTGATCTCGGTCGACTGTGCGCTTTAAGATAGGACGGCGATGCGCAAGTCACGAAACGCGTATCGCAAAGCTTGCGCGCCATGAAGCTAGTATCTTCGAGATCGCCCGTGCGGATAAGCACGTCCAGACGATCGTCCACGAGATCCGAGAAGCTGTCGGTCGAGATCAACTCAGCTTCAACGGCTGGGTGATCTGCGGCGAATGCGGCTACGATAGGGGCGAGTTTGCGATAGGCGAAAACGACGGGTGCGGAAATGCGAAGTCGTCCTCTCAGCTCAGAGCGCCCCTGAGCCAACAGATCCTCGGCCGCCTCGATCTCCTCAAATGCGCTGCGGCAGCGCTCGAACAGTACCCGACCGTCATCCGTCAACGTCAACGAACGCGTCGTGCGCCGCATGAGTTGGACGCCGAGCCGCGTTTCGAGACGAGATACCGCCTTCGAGATCGCTGACGAGGTGAGCCCTAGGCGTTGTGCCGCTCCAGCAAAGGAGCCGGTCTCCGCCGCCTGAACAAAGAGATAGATGCCATCAAGCGACGTCATGTTTATTCCGGACATTCTGTCCGGACAAATGTTCTTACGTCCCGACTACTGATGTCTAGAGCTTTAATTGATCTTCTGGCCGACAACACGCGACCCAAGACTAGGAGACCTGAATGTCCAAGCTCTTCGATCCCCTAGTGATCCGGGGTGTAACAATCCGCAACCGCATCGGGATGTCGCCCATGTCGATGTACGCCTCGCGGGATGGCATCGTCGGCGACTTTGACCTCGTGCATTATTCGACACGCGCCATCGGCGGCGCCGGCCTCATTATCAGCGGCACGGCGGCCGTCGCCCCTGAGGGTCGGATCACGCCAGCCGATCCCGGGTTGTGGAACGACGCGCAAGCTTCAGCCGCGCGGTCGGTCGTTGAAGCAATCCGTCGCGCGGGCGGAACGGCCGGCGTCCAAATCGGCCACGCCGGCCGCAAGGCGTCGACAATTGTGCCGTGGCGCGGCGGCGAAGCCAAGCGCGACGGGCGGAGCCTGACTGTTGCCGAAGGCGCGTGGCCAACGGTTGGCCCGAGCGAAGGCGCGTTCGGTGGCGACAAGACTCACACGCCGCATGAACTGACACACGCGGAGATCGACGCGATCATCGGTCGGTTCGGCGATGCGGCGCGGCTCGCCGATCAGGCCGGGTACGAGCTGCTGGAGCTACACGGCAGCCATGGCTACCTGATGCATTCCTTCTATTCGCCGATTGCTAACAAGCGCACGGACCAGTGGGGCGGCTCGTTCGACAATCGCATCCGCCTGACGATGGAGATCATCCGCACCGTGCGGCGTGTCTGGCCGGATCACAAGCCCCTCGGTCTGCGGATGGCACCCGAAGACTTCCACACCGGCGGTTGGACGCTCGAAGATGCCATCGCACTTGCCGGGCGCGCCCACGCCGAGGGCGTGGACCTGGTCGATGCCATGACGTTCGGCGCGGTTGCGTGGGGCGGTGATGTGCCGTGGGCGGAGAATTTCACGCGCCGCCACACCAAGGCGCTGAAGGCAGCTTTACCATCGCTCTTCGTGACCGGTTCGACGCAGACGGCGCCAGGATTCGCCACCGATCCGAAGGCCGTCGAAGAGTTGGTGACGTTGGGCGATATGGACCTTGTTCTGCTCGGCCGCCAGCTTCTCGCCGAGCCGTATTGGCCCGCCCGCGCCGCAACCGCAGTCGGCGATGAGCGTCTGATACTGCCTGCAAACTACGAGCACTGGCTGTCTGGTCGCTCCAGCTGATGAGCTGACAGACGCGTCAACGAACTACTGAGGTGGAGACTATGCAAGACGAGATTCTCAGTATTCCTGGTTTCGGCGAACTGACGAGCGTTGAAGCCCAACTTCTTCACGGCAACGCAACCGTAATACGAGCTGACCCTGGTGAAACGCTGTTCTCGCCGTTCATGCCGACCGATGCCTACTGGTTCCTGATCGCGGGGCGCTGGCGCATCATTCGACGTGTCCTCGGCGTGGAGCAGTTCATGTTCGAGGGCGATCGACCGGGAAGTTGGACAGGCGGCGTTTCGTTGATCGACGCCGTCGCGCCGCCGGCCGTTACGATCCTTGCACCCAGCCGGCTCTTGCGCGTGCCTATCGCCGCGATGGAGCGTATGGCGGCAACAAACTCGACAGCTGCCAAGACGCTGCTCGATGGGCTCAATTGGGGCACTGAGCATGTCGGTGGCCTGATCCGGCTTGCGGTTTCCGAGCCAAGTTGAACTGTGTCCGGAGCGCCGCGCAGCACCGGCTGGCATATGCAGTTGTTCATTCCGAGCGCTTGCAGTCTGCTTGCTATCCTTGGCTTTTCCCGTGACTTTGGAATCTTGAGGAACCGGTTCGGAGCAATCGCCGCTGCGCCCGCTGTGTCTGCTGCAACATGTGTGAAAATTGAATAGAGACTTGGGTCAAGTAAGGGTTCGCACATCAATTCAGTACAGCGCGTCGTCTCTCTTCACATGGCCACGAACCATCGCCTGACGTTCACGCTTGCCGAGATCGACGCGGCCAACGCCGCCGATCCGAGACAGCGTGAGCCGGTCTACGCCGAGCGCATGTCGGAGGGTCTCGACCGGATCTATCCCGACGCCTCCGAGGCGCTGCGCATCGCCGCCCGCGCCCAGCACATCCGCCGCTGGGAGATCCCGCGGTCGGGCTATCCGCTGGGCCGCGCCGGCTACAATGCCTGGCGCACGGCCTGCCGCGACCATCACGGCAGGCTGATTGCCGACATCATGGACCGCCACGGCTACGTCGCCGCCGAGATCGCGCAGGTCGTGAAGATCGTGCGCAAGGAGGAGCTGAAGCGCGACCCGGAGAGCCAGGCGCTGGAGAACGTCGTGGGCTTCGTCTTCGTGGCCCACTATCTCGACGAGTTCGTGGCCCGGCATCCCGACTACGACGATGCCAGGCTCGCCGACATCCTGAAGAAGACCCTGCGCAAGATGGACCCGGTCGGCCATGCCGCCGTCCTGGCGCTGCCCCTGCCTGAAGCGACGCGCCGCCTCATCGGCCTTGCCATGGCCTGAAATAGTGGCCTGGAGTCTTTCCGATGCGGATCGAACCCTTCTCTTTCCCTTCCCCTTGGCGGAGTCCGCCAAGGGGAAGTGCCCTCGTCTCGCCGCCTTCTGAGGCGCGACGAGGGCGATGGGGTCATGTCCCCCTCCGGCCGCTGCGCGGCCACCGCCCCCGTGCGAATGGGGGAGGAGAATGATTTCGACTCGACTGGAAAGCCTCTGACGCGATGGCGCGCGCGACCGTCGCTCTTGCGCTGCTGCTGGCGGCCCTCGTCGCCGGTGCGGCCGCGACCTTCGCTGTCACGGGCGAGCTCGCGGCCTGGGGGCCGCGCACCTCGTACTTTCTCTATCTCCTCACGCTGCTGGTGCTCGTCGTCGCGCTGGCACGCCGGCCGAAGGTCGCGGTGCCGCTGCTGGTCCTGGCGGCGCTCGACTTCACCTGGGGCGTCGGCTCCTGGGCCATGGCGCCGTCCGGCTCGCCCTCGCTGCTGCCGCCCGCCCGGTCCGAGCCGCCGCGCTTCCGCTGGCATCCGCTGCTGCAGGCCGTGCCGATCCCGGGCCTCGCCGTCACCAGCGGCACCGGCCTTTCGATCCGCCATTCGAGCGAAGGCACGCGCGGCCGCGATCCCGAACCGGCCGATCTCGCCTCGCACGGGGTCGTCGCGACCTTCGGCGGCTCGGCGACCTACGACATCGGCAACGGCGAGGGCGACACCTGGCCCGAGCGGCTGGCCGAGGCGGTGAAGGGCGACCGGCTGCTGGTGATCAATCACGGCGTGCCGGGCTACACCACGGCGGAGCATCTCGTGCAGACCGCCTTCTACGCCGACAGGTTCGGCAGGACGCCGCGCTGCGCGGTCTACTTCGTGGGCTGGAACGACCTGCGCAACGCCCACATCCCCGATCTCGATCCCGGCTATGCCGACTTCCACCTGCCGAGCCAGGTCGACTCGCTCCAGGTCCGGCGCATCGGCGGCTCGACCGTCACGATCTCGCCGCTGCTCACGGTGCTGGGCCGCCTGATCGGCCGCGAGACCGACACGGTGCGCTACGCCAAGGATCCCTATGCGCTGGCGCCGGCCAGCGGCCCCGATCCGGCGCTGGTCGCGATCTTCGAGCGCAACATCCGCTCGATCTCCGCGATCAACCGCGGGCGCGGCACGGCGACGATCTGGGTCGGCCAGGTCGTCAATCCCGAGCGGCTGAAGGGCGACGGGCTCTACGGCTGGCTGCCGCGGGTGCGCGACCGCGACGTCTGGCCGATGCTGCAGCAGCTCAACGCCGCCCTCGAACGCGCCGCGCGCGATCTCGGCGATACCTACGTCGCGATCCCGCTCGAAGCCTTCGGCAACGCCGACTTCGTCGACCAGGGCCATTTCTCCGCCGCGGGCGCGCGCCGCTTCGCGGACATCCTCGCGCCGCGGGTACGCGAGGCCTGCCGCTGACGCAGGGTCAATCCGCAAAGCCGGTTCGAAACTGTCATGATTGTGAAACGCGAGGTGGTCCTCGAGCGCCCTGCCCGAACTGGACGGCCATAGGCGGCAATTGGCTTGTGGGATGCGACCTTCGAGATCAAGGTCGTCGCCCGCATTCCGGGCCGTTCGTGGCCAATGCGATAGAGCCGCCCGATCGCCTCGGGTAACCTGCCACCCGCGACGTTCCAGAAGGAGACCACACCGTGGGTTTTGTCACGACCGGCGACAACGTACAGATCTTCTACAAGGACTGGGGCCCCAGGGACGCACGGCCGATCATGTTTCACCACGGTTGGCCGCTCAGCGCCGACGACTGGGACGCGCAGATGCTCTTCTTCCTGTCGAAGGGCTATCGCGTCATCGCCCATGACCGGCGCGGCCACGGCCGCTCGGAGCAGGTTGCCGAGGGTCACGACATGGACCACTACGCGGCCGATGCCTTTGCGGTCGTCAGGGCGCTCGACCTCCAGAACGCGGTGCACATCGGCCATTCCACCGGCGGCGGCGAAGTCGCGCGCTACGTGGCGCGGCACGGCGAGCCGGCCGGCCGGGTCGCCAGGGCCGTCCTCGTCTCTGCCGTTCCGCCGCTGATGCTGAAGACGAAGGACAATCCCGAGGGCACGCCCATCGAAGTCTTCGACGGCTTTCGGGCCGCCCTCGCCGGCAATCGCGCGCAGTTCTTCCGCGACGTCCCGGCCGGACCGTTCTACGGCTTCAACCGGAAGGGCGCCAAGGTCGATGAAGGCGTGATCCAGAACTGGTGGCGGCAGGGCATGATGGGCAGTGCCAAGGCGCATTACGACGGCATCAAGGCCTTCTCGGAAACCGACCAGACCGAGGATCTCAAAGCGATCGGCGTGCCGACCCTGGTGCTGCACGGCGAGGACGACCAGGTCGTCCCGCTCGCAGCCTCGGCCAAGAAGTCGGTCCAGCTCTTGCGGAACGGCACGTTGAAGACCTATCCCGGTCTCTCCCATGGCATGCTGACGGTGAACGCCGACGTGCTGAACGCCGACCTTCTGAAGTTCGTCGCCGGCTAGGTCGGAATCGCACCCGTCCCACTGCATGTCATCAAGCGCAATCCGTTCTGCTCGATTCGAGCCGAGCGGATTGCGCCACAGGGCACCGCGGGTGCGCGACGCCTGCCGATAGCGGGTGTTGCCGTCTCGTCGTGTTTCATGTCGCAACGAAGGAAATCCGATGACCCGCGTCGTCCCGATCTCCGGAGCCTCTTCGGGCATCGGCGCCGTCACCGCCCGCGCGCGGCGGAACTTGAAGCGCCTTGAGAAGGTCGCACTACAGTGATGGCGGGAGCTCGAGGCTGGTCAATCGAGCCTTCATCCCTCAACTAGCGCCGCGACTAATGTCTGCGACAGCCATTCCTGGTATCGATCTGGTGTCCATTGGCCGTCGATGACGAGCATGCGATAGACTGCACGGCTCGTGTACATCCACATGATACGCCGCGCCTCGTCAAAACTGATGGATTTTTTTGCTCTGCCGGCCGCGAAAAGCCGGCGAAGCCGTTCCTCTTGCATCTTGTACCGGATCTGCTCGAACTCCTCCTCGATCTTTCGCAGCGTGGGCGCGAATCCCGAAACATTGCGCAGTAGGCCGAGATCGCTGCTCTCGCTTTCGTAGATTGCCCGGGAGACGTGGGATGTCAGCGCGATCGAGGCGACCGGGTCGCTGATGTCGGCGAGAATCTGCTGAGCGGATTGGAATCTCCCGCCGAAGAGCGATTGCTCCATCAGGCTCCGGAGGATGCCTTCCTTGGACTTGAAGATCGCATAGACGGTCGAGCCGGCCGCGCCCGATTTTCGGGCGATCTCCGCGATGGTGACGGCATCGATTCCGCGCCGACTGAAGAGGTCTCTGGCACTCGCGAGGATGCGCGCGCGCGTTTCGTCGGCCGCCTCTGCGCGCACGGGCGACGAGTAGCCACGCTTCTTGGCTTTTGACTTATTCACTATAGTTTACTACATTCAATTTATTGGTTTGGCAAAGCCCGGCTGCCGAACGCCCCCGCCTGGATCATTGAAGGGTCAGCATGGAAATGCTCGTCAAGCAAACGCAAGTCGCCGGTTGGTTTGCGCCGTCGGCATATGTAGCGATCGTCGCCATCGCGATATCCTGCGCCGCATTGCTCCTGCTTCATTTCGCCAGCCCGGAATTCGCGCCGTCTTGGCGCATGGTCAGCGAATACGCCAACGGTCAGCACAAGTGGCTGCTGACAACGGTCTTCGCAGGGTGGGCGTTGAGCTCGTTCGCGCTGGTCGCGGCATTGTGGCCGCTCCGGGAAACGACATTGGGCAAGATCGGTCTCCTCTTCATGCTTCTCGGCGGCATCGGGCAGACGATGGGCGCGCTCTTCGACATCAATCACAAGCTGCATGGCCCGGCGGCGATGATCGGAATTCCCGCGCTCTGCATCGCAGCGGTCCTGATCACGCTCGCGCTGGCGCGCAGATCGGACATTGCGGCGCCACCATTGTGGAGCGCCCATCTACCTTGGATCACGTTCGCGTTGATGATCGGGGCCTTCGTGCTCTTCTTCTCTTCGCTCAAAGCAGCGGGGGTGGACATGTCCGGCCAGTCCAGACCGCTGGAAGAGCTGCCTACCGGCGTGAATGGCTACGTCGGCTGGGCCAATCGCCTTCTCTTCGCGGCAAGTTATCTATGGCCAGCCCTCACGTCGGTTGCCGTCATTCAAGCAAGTACCGGGACGGCAAATTGATCTGATGTGATAAATCGACGCCGAGAAGCGCTTTTGCGCCAGTCAAGCAGAAGAGGCACTTCAATCGAAATGTAGTGACCGATTTCATCTGCGCTGTGTTGCAAAAGTCCTGGTGCTGCGGGTGCGCGACGCCTGCCGCTGACGCAGGGTCCGGTGCTATCGTCGATGGCATGCTGTCCCACGTCCATATCGGCATCGCCGACTACGACCGCGCGCTGGCGTTCTACTCGGCCCTGCTGGCCGAGCTGGGGCTGGAACGCAGGTTCGCCGAGCGCGACAAGGGCTGGGCGGGGTGGCGGTCGCCCGGCGTCGCCCGCCCGCTGTTCCTGATCGGCCGTCCGTTCGACGGGCGCGCCGCCGACGCCGGCAACGGCCAGATGATCGCGCTCCTGGCGCCCGACCGCGCCACGGTCGATCGCTGCCATGCGCTCGCATTGTCGCTCGGCGGCCGCGACGAAGGCGCGCCGGGCTTGCGCCCGCACTATCACGCCGACTACTACGGCGCCTACTTTCGCGATCCCGACGGCAACAAGCTCTGCGTCTGCTGTCACCAGCCGGAGCCCGCCCCATGAATCGGCCCATGAGTGCCCCCATCGCTCGTGTCATTCTCATCACCGGAGCCTCCTCGGGCATCGGCGCCGCCACGGCCCGCGCGCTGGCCGCGCCCGACACGGCGATCGCCTTGCATGCGCGCAAGAACCTGAAGGGCCTCGAGAAGGTCGCGGGCTTCGCGTCGGGGGCGGGGGCCGAGACGCTGCTGCTGGAAGGCGACCTCGCCGTCGCCGGCACGGCGGCGCGGCTGGTCGGGGACACGGTCGGGAAATTCGGCCGGCTCGACGTGGTGGTCAGCAACGCGGGCTTCGCCAACCGCACCCCGGTCGGCGAGCTCGACCGCACCGCCTGGGACGCGAGCCAGGCGGCGATGACGGCGGCCTTCTTCGAACTGGCCACCGCCGCCAGGCCGTGGCTGTTGAAGGCCGGCGCCGCCGGCCGGATGGTCGGCGTCTCGTCCTTCGTGGCGCATGCCTTCGCGCGCGGGCTGATGACCTTCCCGGCCTCGGCCGCGGCCAAGGCCGGCGTCGAGGCCTTCGCCAAGGCCTTCGCCGTCGACGTCGCGGCTTCCGGAGTGACCGTGAATTGTGTCGCACCCGGCTTCATCGAGAAGGATCCCGACGCCCACGTCGCTGTGCCGCGCGCCGGCATGGAAAAGGTGAGCGAGTCGATCCCGATGCGCCGCTACGGCAAGCCGGCCGAGGTGGCGGCCCTGATCGCCTTCCTCTGCTCGCCGGCCGCCAGCTACATCACCGGCCAGACCGTCCACGTGAACGGCGGCGTGACGCTGTAGCGCTCGCGGGGCCGGCCGCCGGCCGGCTTGAAACGATCTGCAACAGGAAGTGATCGGGCGGGAGTTGCAGGTTCCGCAGGTTTATGGTAGGAAATGGACTATCATTGGCCGATTCCGATCTGCCCAAACCACCCCGATGGCGGACCCAACCGACCGCACGAACCTCCCAAGTTGCTGGCACTGCTGGCAGCCCGGAGGCGTCCCTGGAGCGTGCTGCGCTCCCTGCTCGAATG
>CAYQAY010000092.1:0-15524 GCA_964415585.1 uncultured Reyranella sp. | reverse complement strand
CTCTTCTCCTTCCTGAAGCTGGTGACGGATACCGGCCCCATCGGCTGGTCGGAATACAACGAGAGCTTCGGCAGCCCGGGCCTGTCCGGCGTCATCGAGAACCTGATGCCGAGCGTGATCGGCATGGATCCGATGGACATCGAGCTGGTGAACGCGGTCCTCGCCACCAAGTCGACCCAGTCGCGCGGCGGCGTGGTGCGCCAGGCCATCGCCGCCATCGAGAACGCGCTGCTCGACATCAAGGGCAAGGCGTTGGGTGTGCCGGTCCATGCGCTGTTCGGCGGCAAGCTGCGCGACCGCATCCCCGTCTACTGGTCGCATTGCGGCTCCTACCGCATGCGCAATCCCGACATCTGCGGCACCCCAGCCGTGAGGAGTTACGAGGATTTTGCGCGCACGGCCGAGGAGGTGCGGGCGAAGGGCTTCACCGCCTGCAAGACCAACATCGCGATGGAAGTCGACGGCAGGCTGCGCGCCTACCGGCCGGGCTTCGTCGTCGGCAAGGGTTTCCCCGAGCGCAACTGGGACGCCTTCATCGCACGCAGTGCGGCGAAGACGGTCGAGGCGTTCCGTTCCGGCGGCGGTCCGGACATGGGCATCATGCTCGACACCAACTTCCATTTCCGCACCGAAGGTTTCAGGCGCATCGCCGAGGCAGTGGCGCCGGCCGGCCTCACTTGGCTCGAACTCGACGTGCACGACCCGAAGTCGATCGCGCTGATCCGGCGCGATTCGCCGTGCCCGATCGCCTCGGGCGAGACGCTGCTGGAGCGCCGCGACTTCCGGCCCTACCTGGAGGAATATGCGTTCGACACCGCGATCGTCGACGTGATCTGGAACGGCTTCGTGGAGTCGCTGAAGATCGCGGCGATGGCCGACGTCTACGAGGTGAACGTGGCGCCGCACAATTTCTACGGCCACCTCGCCAGCGCCATCTCGGCGCATTTCTGCGCCGCCGTGCCCAACTTCCGCATCATGGAGATCGACATCGACGGCGTGCCGTGGCGCGACGAGATCGTCGACAACCCGGCGGTTTTCGAGAACGGCGACTACATCCTGCCCAAGGGGCCTGGCTGGGGCGTCGAGCCGGACGAGGCCGCGATGCGCCGGCACCCGCCCAAGAGCTACGTGGTGACG
Organism: uncultured Reyranella sp.; assembly: GCA_964415585.1. GTDB lineage: Bacteria > Pseudomonadota > Alphaproteobacteria > Reyranellales > Reyranellaceae > Reyranella. The sequence goes on along the minus strand of CAYQAY010000092.1, from coordinate 14,387 downwards.
CAGTAGATGCATGCACTGCAAGCACCCGCTCGCGGAAACGTGATAGGACGGCACTTGCAGATTCGGCAGGAATATGCCTATAATTCCCTATAGGCTGGCGCTTCCCGCGCCGGCCTTTTTCTTGGGGAGAAGCGGTGTGATGTCCGGACGCGATTTCTGGACGGTATTTCTGGACAGGTCGGCATTTCTGGACAGGTGCTGTCCAGAAATGCCCGGAAAGGCCAATGATTCCAGCGGCCCGATTTCTGGACACCGATTTCTGGACAGCGCAGGCGTCCAGAAATGCCAGGCGCCGCCTCACGCCGCCGGGGCGTAGACCCGGTCGAGATCGGTCTCGTCGTAGGCGTATTCGGTCGAGCAGAACTCGCACTTCACGGCCACCTTGCCGGACGTGTCGCGCAGGTCGGCGAGCTCCTCGCGCCTGATCGAGCGCAGCACGTTGTCGATGCGGTCCCGGCTGCAGCGGCAGCGCGCGGCGAAGGGGCGGCGGTCGAAGACGCGCGGCCGCTCCTCGTGGAACAGGCGGAAGAGCAGTGTGCCCGACGGCAGGGCGGGATCGAGCATCTCCTGCTCGGTCGCCGAGGCCATCAGGATGACGGCGCGCCGCCAGTCGTCCTCGCGCTGCTCGGCGTCGCGGTCGATGCGGCCGGCGTCGAACTCGGGCATCTGCTGCACCATCAGCGAGGCCGCGTGCCAGTGGCCGCGGCCGCCGACGTCGGTGCGCCGGGCCGAGATCTTGATGCCGGTCGGAAGCTGCTCGGACTGGCGGAAGTAGGTGTGGGCGCAGTCGGCGAGCGTCGCACCTTCGAGCGGCACGACGCCCTGGTAGCGCTGGGTGTTCTGGCCCTGGTCGACGGTGAAGGCGAGGCGCCCCTGGCCGAACAGCTTCGGCACGTAGCCCTCGGGCGCGTCGTGGTTGCCGCTGCCGAGCGCCACGGCGAGCTTCCAGGAGTCGAACTGGGCATAGCCGCGCAGCGCGCCGTCGCTGGTCAGGTCGGTGACGAGCAGCCGGATCGGCCCGTCGCCCGAGATCTGCAGCGTGAAGATGCCGTCGTACTTCAGCGACGTGGCGAGGGTGGCGCAGAGCGCCATCGCCTCGGCGAGCGGCCGCGCCACGGCGAGCGGATAGCCGTGGCGCTCGATCACCGTGTCGAGGGCAGGGCCCAGCCGGACCAGCCGGCCGCGCACGCCGAGCGCGTCGAGCTGGAAGGGCAGGGCGTTGTCCCAGTCGGCGGCCTTGGGGCCGTCCGACCCGGAGGTCACGCCCACCTCGTCACGAAAGACACCAGGCCAGGATGCTCTTCTGCGCGTGCAGGCGGTTCTCGGCCTCGTCGAACACGACCGACTGCGGGCCGTCGATCACGTCCGCCGTCACCTCCTCGCCGCGATGCGCGGGGAGGCAGTGCATGAAGATCGCGTCCTTCTTGGCCTGCTTCATCAGATGCGTGTCGACCTGGTAGGCGCGCAGGAGGTTGTGGCGGCGCGCCGCCGAGGGGCTGTGCGGATCCTCGTCGCCCATCGACACCCAGGTGTCGGTGACGACGCAGTCCGCGTCCTTCACCATCTTCTCGGGGTCGTGGCCGATCGAGATGCGTCCCTTCGACCTGGCGGCCCAGTCGACCACGTCCTGCGGCGGCTTCAGCTCCGAGGGGCAGGCGATCCTGAGCTCGAAGTCGAACTGGACGGCGGCGTGGATCCAGGACGTCGCCATGTTGTTGCCGTCGCCCGACCAGGCGACCGACTTGCCCCGGATGGAGCCGCGATGCTCCTCGTAGGTCATCACGTCGGCCATGAGCTGGCAAGGGTGCGTCTTGTCCGTGAGGCCGTTGATCACCGGCACGGTGGCGTACTTGGCCATCTCGAGGAGTTTCTCCTCGACCGTGGTGCGCATCATGATGATGTCGACGTAGCGGCTGAGCACGCGCGCGGTGTCGGCGATGGTTTCGCCGCGGCCGAGCTGGGTGTCGCTGCGGCCGAGCATGATGGTCTCGCCGCCCAGCTCGCGCATGCCGACCTCGAACGACACGCGGGTGCGGGTCGACGGTTTCTCGAAGATCATGGCGAGCGTCTTGCCGGCGAGCGGCTTGTCGTGCCCGCCGTTCGACCGCGCCTTCTTCATCGCCTTGCCCCGGTCGAGGATCTGGCGAAGCGTTCCGGAATCGATCTGGTCGAGGTCGAGGAAGTGTTTGGGCGTTCCCATGGTGCCTACTCGGCGGCCTTGGTCGCCACCTCGAATGACGCGGCGGCCTTCGAGAGGATGTCGATGCCTTCGTCGATCGCGGCCTTGTCGGCGATCAGCGCCGGGAAGACGCGGACCACGTTCTCGCCGGCCGGCGGAACCAGCAGGCCGAGCGTCTGCAGCTTCATCACCATGTCGCCCGCGGGAACCGCGGGCGTGCACTGGATGCCCTGCAGGAAGCCCATGCCGCGCTGCTCGGCGTAGACCTTGGGGTGCTTCTTCACGAGGCCTTCGAGTTGGGCCTTCAGGTACTCGCCCTTGGAGGCGACGGCCTCGATGAAGCCGGGCTTCAAGAGCTCGTCGAGCACGGCGTTGGCCACGCCGGTCGCCAGCGGGTTGCCGCCGTAGGTCGAACCGTGCGTGCCCGGGACCATGCCGACCGCCGCCTTCTCGGTCGCCATGAAGGCGCCGATCGGGAAGCCGCCGCCCATGCCCTTGGCGATCGCCGCGACGTCGGGCTTCACGCCCGACCATTCGTAGCCCCACATCTTGCCGGTCCGGCCGAAACCCGTGTGGATCTCGTCGTAGAACAGCAGCAGGCCGAACTCGTCGCAGATCGCGCGCAGATCCTTGAGGAACTGCGTGGTCGTGGCGCGGACGCCGCCTTCGCCCTGGATCGGCTCGACCAGGATGCCGGCGGTCTCGTCGTCGATCATGTCGCGCACGACGTTGGTGTTGTTGAGCGGCGCGTGCTTGTAGCCGGGCGCCGGCGGGCCGAAGCCTTCGAGGTACTTCTCGTTGCCGGTGGCGGCGAGCGCGTTCAGCAGGCGGCCGTGGAACGCCGCCTGGAAGCAGATGATCTTGTACCGCTTGGGCCTGCCGTTCATGAACTGATACTTGCGGATCAGCTTGATGCCGCCCTCGATCGCCTCGGCGCCCGAGTTGCAGAAGAACATCGTGTCGGCGAACGAGATGTCGGCGAGACGCTGGGCGAGCTTCTCGCCGTTGCCGATGCGGAACAGGTTCGAGGTGTGCCAGAGCTTCTGGCCCTGCTCGACGAGCGCCTTGACCAGCGTCGGGTGGCAGTGGCCCAGCGCGTTCACGGCGATACCCGAGGTAAAGTCCAGGTAACGTCGGCCGTCCGTCGCGTAGAGATAGTTGCCCTCTCCGCGTTCGAACACGACGTCCTTGCGACCGTACGTCGGCATCACAGCCGTAATCACGATAGACCTCCTCCAAAAGCAAAAGCCCCCGTCAAACCGGCGATTCCGGGATGGAAACTCCGGGTTTTGGCGGGGGTCGGGCACTATCTTATCCGCGTCCGGGTGTGTCAACTTGGGCCCGCCGCACGCGGGTGGCCCGCCTTGAGGGGGCTCGACCCCTCTGCTAGGAGACCCCGCCCCTCGATGAAATCGCTGCCGTCCCGCAATTCCAAGCTCGCTCTGCACCGCGCCGGCTTCGCCTCCGTGCCGGCGATGCTCGACTATGCGGCGCGCGGCGAGACCGGGGTGACCTTTTATAATGCCAAGGGTGAGCAGCTTTCGGCCTTGTCGTGGCATGACGTGCAGCAGCGCGCCCATGTCGTCGCCCGCAAGCTGATCGGCGCGGGCTTCGCGCGCGGCGAGCGCATTCTCATCACCGCCGATACCTGGCCGGGCTTCTTCGACTCCTTCTTCGGCGCACAATATGCCGGCCTGATGCCGGTGCCGGTCTCCATTCCCGTCGGCATCGGCGGCAAGGAGGCCTATCTCGACCAGCTCCGCCGCCAGTTCGCGGCCTCGGGCGCCGTCGCGGCGGTTGGCCTCGACGATCTCGCGGGCTATCTCGCCGAGGCGGCCGCGGAGTTCCCGGCGATCCGCCTGCACGGCGGCATGGATGCGATCCACTCGCTGCCCGAGAAGCCGGTCGACCTCAGGCCGCTCGGCGGCGACGAGCTCTGCTACATCCAGTTCTCGTCGGGCAGCACGCGTCATCCGCACGGCGTACAGATCACGCAGTCCGCGCTGATGGCCAACCTCGCCGGCATGACGGGACCGGCCGGCCTCGACGTGGTGGTCGGCGACCGCGCGGTGAGCTGGCTGCCGCTCTATCACGACATGGGCCTGATCGGCTTCCTGATGGCGCCGCTCTCGAGCCAGCTCTCGATCGACTACCTGACGCCGCGAGACTTCGCGCGCCGGCCGATGCAGTGGCTGAACCTCCTCTCGCGCAACCGCGCCTCGATCTCCTACAGCCCGAGCTTCGGCTACGATCTCGCCGTCCGCCGCGGCGCCACGCAGGTGCCGGCCGACCTCGACCTGTCGACCTGGCGCCATGCCGGTATCGGCGGCGACATGGTGCGCGCCGACGTGCTGGAGCGTTTCGCCGAGACGTTCGCGCCGCACGGCTTCGACGCCAGGGCTTTCATCCCGAGCTACGGCATGGCCGAGGTCTGCCTCGCCATCACCTTCTGCCCGCACGGCACCGGCGTGCGCACCGATGCGATCGACCGCACCGCGCTCGGCGAGCAGCAGATGGCGGTGCCGGCCGCCGATCCGTCGGACAACCGTCGCGCCCGCCGCTTCGTCGTCTGCGGCCGCGTGCTGCCGGGCCATCGCCTCGAGGTGCGTGATCCCGACGGCAAGGTGCTGGCCGACCGCGCGGTCGGCCGCATCTTCGTCCAGGGCCCGAGCATCATGCCGGGCTATTTCGGCGAGCCCGAGGCCAGCCGCGAGGTCCTGTCGGCCGACGGCTGGCTGGACACCGGCGACCTCGGCTACATGCTGGACGGCGAGGTGGTCGTCACCGGCCGCGCCAAGGACCTGATCATCGTCAACGGCCGCAACGTCTGGCCGCAGGACATCGAGTGGGCGGTCGAGGCCAAGCGCCTGGTGAAGAACGGCGATGCCGCCGCCTTCTCGGTCGACACCGACGCGGGCGAGCGCGTCGTGGTCGCCGTGCTGGCCCGCGTCTCCGGCGACGAGGCACGAGCGGCGCTGGCGCGCGACGTCGCGGGCGCCGTCCGCGAATCGATCGCCGTCGATTGCGAGGTGGCGCTGGTGCCGCCGACCGTCGGCCTGCCGACCACCTCGTCGGGCAAGCTTTCCCGCGCGCGCACCAAGGCCAACTACCTCGCCGGCCTCTACGCGCCCAAGCCCGCCGCGGCCTGAGCCGTCGCCGTGAGCAAGCTGGTCGCCGTCACGGGTGCCACCGGCTTCGTCGGAACCCATCTCGTCGCCGCCCTGGCGCGCCGCGGCTTCCGCCTTCGCCTGCTGGTGCGGCGCTGGTCGCCGCTCCCTTCGTTGTCAGGCATCGACGCCGAACTGGTCCTGGGCGACGTCGCGTCGGAGGCGGCGCTGCGCCGGCTGGTCGACGGTGCCGACGCGGTCGTCCATGCCGCTGGGCTCATCAAGGCGCGCACGCCGGCCGACTTTCTGCCGGTGAACCGCGACAGCGCGGCACTCCTGTCGGCGCTCGCGCCCGACGCCCACCTTGTCCTGTTGTCGTCGCTCGCCGCGCGCGAGCCGAAGCTGTCCGCCTACGGTTCCAGCAAGCGGGCAGGCGAGGAGGTCGTGTCGGTTCGCAGCGGTCCCTGGACGATCGTGCGGGCGCCGGCGGTGTACGGGCCGGGCGACCGCGAGACGCTCGCCTACTTCCGCGCCGCGAAGTCGGGCCTGGCCGCCGAGCCGCGGATCGCCGGCGCGAGGCTTTCGCTGATCCACGTCGCCGACCTCGCCGAGGCGCTGGCGTCGGTCGTCGAGCGTCCGCCGCCAGTCGGGACCTACGAGATCGATGACGGGCGGGAGGGGGCCTACTCCTATGCCGACATGGCCGCTGCCGCCGGCGAGGCGCTCGGCCGCCGGCCGTGGCGGATCCGCATCCCGAGACGGGTCATGGTGGCCGTGGCCGGATGGAATGCCCTCAGGCAGTCGCTGGGCGGGCCGACGCAGATCCTGACGGCCGGCAAGGTGGCCGAGATCTTCCATCCCGACTGGTCCGTGCAGGATCGCAGGCTGGCGGCAGCGACCGGCTTCCAAGCCCGTTTCGACCTGAGGGCCGGCTTTCGGGACACGATCTTGTGGTATCGGGTCCGGGGCTGGCTCTAGGAGGTGTGAAACACTGCGTAACAATTTGTTATTTCACATGGAATCAACGATTCGGCACAACTTTCACGCCTGACCCCGGGACCGGAGAGCGTTTTGCGCACTGCCCATCAAATGATCGTCGAAAACGACGGCATGGTCGACACCATCGACTTGCGCCGCGAGAGCACGCTCTCCCGCGGAGAGGTCATGGGCGAGATTTGCCATCACCTGCTTCCCTACCAGACCGGCGAGAAGCCGATCACGGGCGACACCGTAATCGCCAAGGACCTGACCATCGACTCGCTTGCGATCATGGACATGGTCATGGAGCTCGAGGACCGCTTCGACATCTCGATCCCCATGAACGTCGTGGCCGAGATCCACACCGTCGACCAGCTCGCGGACACCATCCTGAAGCTGCACGCCCGGCGTTAGCCATGGGCCTGTTCGACCGGCATGCGGGCCTCCTTGAGGCCTATCGGGACGTTCGGACCACCGGTTACGACCCCTTCCAGATCCGCATGGAGCGGGTCCTGTCGCCCACCGAGGCGATCATCAACGGCAAGAAGACGTTGCTGGTCGGCACCAACAACTATTTCGGCCTGACCTTCGACGAGAGCTGCAAGGAAGCGGCGATCGAGGCGATCCGCGCCGAGGGCACCGGCACGACCGGCTCGCGCATCGCCAACGGCAGCTACAACGAGCATGTGGCGCTGGAGCGCGAGATCGCCGAGTTCTACGGCAAGAAGCACTGCATGGTCTTCACGACCGGCTACCAGGCCAACCTGGGCGTGATCTCGACGCTGGCCGGCGAGGGCGACTTCCTGCTGATCGACGCCGACAGCCACGCCTCGATCTACGATGCCTGCAAGATGACCCAGGCCGAGGTCGTGCGCTTCAAGCACAACGACCCGTCGAGCCTCGATGCCCGCCTGCGCCGCCTCGGCGACCGGCCGGGCAACCGCGTCGTGGTGCTCGAAGGCATCTACTCGATGCTGGGCGACAGCGCGCCGCTGCGCGAGTTCGTCGACGTCTGCCGGAAGTACGGCGCCTACGTGCTGATCGACGAGGCCCATTCGCTGGGCGCGCTCGGCGAGACCGGCCGCGGCCTCTGCGAGTCCGCCGGCGTGCTCGACGACTGCCATTTCATCGTCGGCACCTTCTCCAAGACGCTGGGCGCCATCGGCGGCTACTGCGTCTCCGACGATCCGGATTTCGACATCCTGCGGGTCACGGTCCGTTCCTACATGTTCACCGCCTCGCTGCCGCCCTCGATCGTGGCCTCGGTGCGCCAGGCGCTGCGCGTGGTGAAGGCCCGGCCGGAGCTGCGCAAGCAGCTCTGGGACAATGTCGCCACGCTCTACGACGGGCTTGCCGCGAAGGGCTTCAAGCTCGGTCCCGAGCACGGGCCGGTCGTCGGTGTCCATCTGCCGGACCGCATGACGGCGATCGGCTTCTGGCGCGCCATGCTCGACGCCGGCATCTACGTGAACGTCGCCGTGCCGCCGGCCACGCCTAACGGCGTGTCGCTGCTGCGCTGCTCGGTCTGCGCCGTGCACACGCCGGAACAGCTCGAGCACATGATCGAGGTCATGACCGGGATCGGCCGCCAGCTCGGCGTGCTCGGCGAACCGAAGCTTCGCGTCGTCGGCGGCACCCGCTAGAGCGCTATGAAGTCAGATCGAATCGACGGAAGACAAAGAAAGCTTCGTCGTCTCGACCGGAGCGCGAAGCGCGGAGCGGAGAGACCTTTCTTCCGCGATTTGATGGCTTGTTGTCGAGACGAGGTCTCTCCACTTCGCCTCGCTGCGCTCGGCTCCGGTCGAGACGACGGGGTCCTCTCTATCGGACCTAAAGTCATCACGCTCTAGGCGCGGCCGTGTTCATCCTCGCCCATCTGTCGGACCCGCATCTGCCGATGCCGCGGGCGCGCGCCGGCCAGCTTCTCGGCAAGCGCGTCACCGGCTACGTCAACTGGTGGCGCAACCGCGCCGACCTGCACCGGCCGGAGGCGCTGGCGGGGCTCGTGGCCGACATCAAGGCGCAGAAGCCCGATCACATCGCGCTGACGGGCGACCTGGTGAACATCTCTCTGCCCGACGAGTTCGCGCGCGCCTCGAAGTGGCTTGCCGAATTCGGTGCGCCCGAGGACATCACGGTGATCCCGGGCAACCACGACGTCTATGTCGCCACGCAATGGGGCGAGGGACTGGGACTGTGGGGCGCCTACATGGCGGGCGACGGCCAGCCGCCCGCCGCCGACTTCGATGTCTTCCCGACCGTGCGCCGCCGCGGCCCTGTCGCACTCGTCGGGCTGAACAGCGGCGTGCCCAAGCCACCCTTCTTCGCGACCGGCACCTTGGGCGAGAAGCAGATCGCCGAGACGGAGAAGCTGCTGGTCGAACTCGGCCGCGAGGGCCTGTGCCGGGTGGTCCTGATTCATCATCCGCCGCTCACCACCGAGAAGCACTTCAAGCGCCTGACCGACGCCGCCGCCTTCCAGGCCATGATCCGGCGCGCAGGCTGCGAGATCGTGCTGCACGGCCACAACCACCGCAGCGAGATCGCCCAGATCGCGGGACCCGGCGGGTCGATCCCCGTCGTCGGTGTAACGTCGGCCTCGGCGGCGCCCGGCAGCAAGTACGGCCGCGCGCGCTACCATCTGCTCGGCATCGGGCGCGAGGATGCCGGATGGCGCATCGCCGTCGACATCCGCGCGCTGAAAGCGGACGGCGGCGGCTGTGAACCGGATGGTCGCGTCGTGTTCCACACCGGCGCACCCGCGCGCATGGTAGCCTGAGCGCAATGGCTTCCTCCGACATCGTCGTCAGCCCGGTCGCGACCAAGGCCGACCTCAACGCCTTCATCGCCCTGCCCAAGCGGCTCTACGCCGGCCACAAAGGCTACACGCCGCATCTCGACGTCGAGCGGCGCGAGGCCTTCACGCCGGGCAAGAACCCGTTGTTCCACCATGTCGAGGTCCGCTTCTTCCTGGCCCGCCGCGGGGCCAGGGTCGTGGGGCGCATCACCGCCCAGGTCGACAGAGCCCATCTCGAGCGTTACGCCGATTCCACGGGTCATTTCGGCTGCCTCGCCGCCGAGGACGATCCGGCGATCTTCGCCGCCCTGTTCGCCGCGGCCGAGGCGTGGCTGCGCGAGAAGGGCATGAAGCGCGTCACGGGGCCGTTCAGCCTCTCGGTCAACGAGGAGGTCGGCCTGCTGATCCACGGCTTCGACGCCCGGCCGATGCTGATGGTGCCCTACGATCCGCCCTATGCCGGCGGCCGGGTCGAAGCCAACGGCTACGCGAAGGCGAAGGACGTCTTCTCCTACGACTACGACGTCCAGAACGCGCCGGAGACGATCGGCGCCAAGCTGATGGCGCGGGCCGGCATGGCCGGTCGCGTCAAGGTCCGCACCGCCAACATGAAGATGTTCGACGCCGAGGTGCGGACGCTCGTGAACATCTTCAACGACGCCTGGAGCGACAACTGGGGCTTCGTGCCCTTCACCCAGGCCGAGATCGACCACGCCTCGAAGGCCTTCGGCCCGGTGATCGTGCCGGAACTCGCGGTCTTCGTGGAGGTCGACGACGAGGCGGTCGCCTTCATCGTGGCGCTGACCAACCTCAACGAGGCGATCGTCGACTTCGACGGCAGGCTCGGGCCCTGGAAGCTCGTCAAGCTCTTGACGCGCATGAAGCTGCTGGGCGTCGGCAGCACGCGGGTGCCGCTGATGGGCGTGCGCAAGAAGTACCGCAACCATCCGCTGATGGGCGCCGGCCTCGCCATGATGGCGATCGACCAGCTTCGCCAGAACGGCAAGCGGCTGGGCAAGACCACGGCCGAGCTGGGCTGGATCCTCGAGGACAACAAGGCGACCAACAACATCATCCGCTCGGTGGGTGGGGTGCACTACAAGACGCACCGCATCTACGAGAAGTCACTGGGGTGAGCACGCCGTCGTCATCGGCGTTCGCGCCGCTCGCCAACAAGTCGTTCCTGGCGATGTGGATCGCCAACCTGATGTCGAACATCGGCGGCTGGATGCAGACCACGGGGGCGGCCTGGGAGATGACCAGCCTCACCCAGGAGCCGATCTTCGTCGCCCTGCTGGCGGCGGCCGGCACCTTGCCGATGTTCCTGTTCTGCTTCTTCGCCGGCATCCTGGCCGACCGCTTCGACCGCCGGCGCTACATCATCGTCTGCCAGTTCTGGATGATGGCGGTGGCGGCGACGCTGGCGGTGCTGGCCTTCCTCGGCAGGCTCGACCACTGGAGCCTGCTGGCGCTCTCCTTCTGCATGGGGCTGGGCAACGCCATGAACGCGCCGGCCTGGCACGCCGTGGTGCCGGAGATCGTCTCGGGCCCGCAGCTCCGGCCGGCCATCGCCCTCAACAGCGCGGGCTTCAACCTCGCCCGGACCATCGGCCCGGTCATCGGCCAGCTCCTGCTGAGCCTCGTGGGCGTGTTCCTGCTGTTCGCCATCAATGCGCTGACTTACGTCGGCGTCGTCTTCGCTATGCGCGCCTGGAAGCGGCCGGCCGAGGCGCACGCCGCGCAGCGCCGGGAGGGCTTCGCCGAGGCCGCCCGGGCGGGCATCGCCTTCGTCCGCGGATCGGCGGAGCTGCGGGCCATCTTCGCCCGCGGCCTCTGCTTCTTCGTCCCGGCCATCGCCATGGGCACGCTGCTGCCGGTGATCGGGCGCTTCGAGCTCGGCCTCGACGAGTTCGACTTCGGCATCCTCTACGGCGTCTTCGGCATCGGGGCGGTGGCGGCCGCCTTCGCCATGCCGACCGTCAACCGCCTGCTGGGCGCCGACCGCGCCAACATCTGGGCCATGGGCATCGCGGCCGCGACCACGATGGTGGCCGCTCTGGCTATGACACCCCTCGTGGTCGGCGCCGTGGTGGCCATCAACGGCGCCTGCTGGATCACCGTCATCGCCAACAACGGCGCCTCGGTGCAGATGATCCTGCCCAACTACATGCGGGCGCGCGGCATGGCCGTCCACCAGATGGTGTTCTTCGGCGCCATGGTGGCGGGCTCGCTGCTCTGGGGGAAGGTCGCCAACTTCTTCGACGTGCGCACGGCGCTCGTCGCCTCGGCCGTCGCGCTGGTGCCGCTCACCGTGCTCGCCGCCTCGATCAAGCTGCCGGGCTCTTCGCTGCCCAGAGTCTGAGGTGCCCTATGTCTGACACCGTTGTGTGTTCTTTCCACCACAAGTCACCTGAAAATTCGTGAGGTGGGACAGATTCTTCTTGTAACCGTGTCGATTAGTTGTAGATAGCAAACGTACAAGACGCCCACGCACGTGCCGCTGGCCCATTGTGGTTACGCAACGACGGAAAGTGTTCTTTTTGGCAGTGCCGGCCAATTCGCTTTCGAGCGAGGAGGGCCGGGTCCGGGAAGGAGCTTCTGATATGTTTGCTTGCCGCGCGGGGCGTGCTCCCCGTTATTCTGTCATTTGCCCGGTGATTTTCGACCGGGCCGACCTGTTCGCAACGCCGCTCCTGCGGCTCGAGACCCCGTCGAGTATCGGCTGACGTACGCCGCCAGTTCCTGGCGCCGTCGTCCCGTTTCGACTTTCCACCGAACAATCCGACCTAGTGACGGGGAACCCCCCAGCGATGACCGAGCGTATTTTCCGTTATCTCCGTGAGCAGCAGCCCGAGACGCCGTGCCTGGTGATTGACCTCGACGTGGTCGAGAACAACTACCGGCGCATGCGCGAGCTGCTGCCCGCGGCCCACATCTTCTACGCCGTGAAGGCCAACCCGGCCGCACAGGTGCTGGCTCGTCTAGGCGCGGCGGGTTCCAGGTTCGACACCGCTTCCCGCGGCGAGATCGAGCTGGTGCAGGCCGCCGGCGTGGCGTCCGACCGCATCTCCTTCGGCAACACCATCAAGAAGGAGAAGGACATCGCCTGGGCCTACCAGCAGGGCGTGCGCCTGTTCGCCTTCGACAGCGAGGCGGAGCTGCAGAAGCTCGTCCGCGTGGCGCCCGGCGCGCGCGTGTTCTGCCGCGTGCTGGTCGACTGCGGCGGCGCCGAGTGGCCGCTCAGCAAGAAGTTCGGCTGTGCGCCCGAGATGGCGAAGGACCTGCTGCGCAAGGCCAAGCAGTGGGGGCTCGACCCCTACGGCCTCTCCTTCCACGTCGGCAGCCAGCAGACCGACCTCGAGCAGTGGGACAGGGCGCTCGGCCAGGTGTCGCAGATGTTCTTCGCGCTCGCCGAGGAGGGCGTCGACCTGCGCATGGTCAACCTGGGCGGCGGCTTCCCCGCGCGCTACCGCGCCGAGGTCAACAGCCTCGAGGCCTACTGCGAGGCGGTGAACCGCGCGCTGGTGCGCCACTTCGGCAACCGCATGCCGGAGGTGATCATCGAGCCGGGCCGCTCCATGGTGGGCGACGCGGGCGTGATCCAGAGCGAGGTCGTGCTGGTCTCGCGCAAGGCCGCCGGCGACCGCAAGCGCTGGGTCTACCTCGACATCGGCAAGTTCTCGGGGCTCGCCGAGACGATGGGCGAGAGCATCAAGTACCGCCTGCGCACGCCCGGCGAGGGCACGCGCGTGGGGCCGGTGGTGCTGGCCGGTCCGACCTGCGACTCGGCTGACATCCTCTACGAGAAGACGGAGTACAAGCTGCCTCTGTCTCTCAAGCCCGGCGACAAGGTCGAGATCCTGGCGACCGGCGCCTACACGACGACCTACTCGTCGGTCGCCTTCAACGGCTTCGCGCCGCTCAAGGCGGTCTGCATCTGAGCCGACACGTTTCGGACGTACGGCGCAACGGGGCCTTGAGAAAGGCCCCGTTGCTGTTTATCGACCCACTGCAAGCCAATGAACGGGGACGCTGAAATGGCGAAGAAGAGCGTACGCAAGGTTTCCGGCAGGAAGTACCTCGACTTCAAGGGCCGCATGGTGATGGTCGGCTTCGGCTCGATCGGCCAGGGCGTGCTGCCGCTGATCTTCCGTCACATCGGCATCAAGCCCTCGCAGATCACCATCGTCACCGACGAGATGCGCGGCGGCGAGGAAGAGGCCCGCCGCTACGGCGTGAAGTTCGTCGTGAAGCGGCTGACCAGGGCGAACTACCGCTCGACGCTGGCCGGCCTGCTCGGCAAGGGCGACTTCCTGGTCAACCTCTCGGTCGAGGTCGCCTCGACCGCGCTGGTCGAGCTGTGCCAGGAGAAGGGCGCGCTCTACATCGACACCTGCATCGAGCCGTGGCCCGGCGGCTACACCGATCCCTCGGTCTCGGTGTCGCGGCGCTCCAACTACGCGCTGCGCGAGGCCATGCTGAAGCTGAAGCCGCGCTATCGCGGCGGCCCGACCGCGGTGATTGCCCACGGCGCCAACCCCGGCCTGGTGTCGCACTTCACCAAGCAGGCGCTGATGAACCTCGCGCGCGACACCGGCGTGAAGGTGAAGGCGCCGACCACGCGCGAGGGCTGGGGCAGGCTCGCCCGCCGCCTCGGCGTCAAGGTGATCCACATCGCCGAACGCGACACCCAGGTCTCGCCGAAGCCGAAGGAAGTCGGCGAGTTCGTCAACACCTGGTCGATCGACGGCTTCGTGTCGGAGGGCAGCCAGCCCGCCGAGATGGGCTGGGGCACCCACGAGAAGGCGCTGCCTCCGGACGGTGCGCGCCACACGTTCGGCTGCGGCGCGGCGATCTACCTCAACCGTCCGGGCCTCACCACCCGCGTGCGTACCTGGACGCCGCTCGAGGGGCCGTTCCACGGCTTCATCATCACGCACAACGAGTCGATCTCGATGGCCGACTACTTCACGCTGCGGGAAGGCAAGCGTGTCGTCTACCGGCCGACCGTGCACTACGCCTACCATCCGTGCGACCAGGCGATCATGTCGATGCACGAGATCGCGGGGAAGAACCTCCGGCAGCAGAAGCGCCAGCGCCTGATCGTCGAGGAGATCACCTCGGGCCGCGACGAGCTGGGCGTGCTGCTGATGGGCCACAGGAAGGGCGCCTACTGGTACGGCAGCCAGCTCGACATCCACGAGGCGCGCCGGCTCACGCCCTACAACAACGCCACCTCGATCCAGGTCTGTGCGCCGGTGCTCTCGGGCATCGTCTGGGCGCTTGAGAACCCGGACCGCGGCGTCGTCGAGGCCGACGAGATGGA
>CAYQAY010000091.1:0-15821 GCA_964415585.1 uncultured Reyranella sp. | reverse complement strand
TCGAGGAGCTGGACGGGATGAGGCTGCAGCCGCAGTACGTGTCGCCGATGACGGCGATGCAGGTGGGGACGACTTCTACCCCTGCCAGTTGACTCCCGTCATCTCCAACGCGCGCCGCTCCCAACGCAAGGTCAGCACTAGGGGAACTGCTTATTGATGAAGTCGGTTATCCTTGAAAAATTCGCACTCGTCGCTTCCTCTAGGCGCAGAGGAGATGACTTGTACTTTTCACGAAAGTTACGAGCCAGCAGCACTTTCTGTTCACCAATAAAGTCAGCCTTGCTCTTTCTGGCAGGAAGTTCTGCACCTTCATCAGCCAGGACGTACTTCTTGAAGTCGCGATCGGTGAAAAGATCTTCGATCGCCTTACCTCCTTCAATTCGGAAGATCTTATCGCTAGGTACATCGAGCTCTTCGACAAGCTTCCGATATTGTGCGGCAGACTGGTCGTCGCGATCCATCACCACAGCGTAGTCCAATCCCCATCCAATCATGATTGAGATCATGTGGTGAATGGACGGCGCACCAGTCATTGGGATTATCCGAATGTCGCTCCCGATCTTGAATCCCTGCTTATCCCGCAGTGTAGTGAGGTAGTAAAAGTCGGATATTCCTTCGACTAATACATTCTTGGACGAAACGACAGTGAGGTCCTTGCCCAGGTCTTTGCCAATAGCTGCAATCACTGGAGTCAGAGCGTCCGCGAACTCTGTGTCTCCGTTCTTCTTGGCTGCTGGATCGGTGATCTTGTGGACTTTGGTGCCTGCGCCGGCTCTGTGGAGCACCAACCTAACGCGATTGATGTGTTCGGGATCAATCAGGTCGCTCGAATGCGTACTGAATATTGCTTGGCTACGTTCTTTGGCTATGTGTTCCTGCAGTACCTTCAGAATATCCTTCTGCGCTCGCGGATGTAGATAGGAGCCTGGTTCATCGATAAGTACAACGGCGCCAAATTCGTCTTTGGCTCGACTTTCTGCATTCAGGCGAAGGTAGAATGACAGGAACCAAAGAAAACCTTTGCTACGCTGTTCAGGGTATCGGCGCTGTCGGTTGTCTTTGACATAGAAGTTCAAGAAGAGACCTTTGTCGTCTCTGCTTAGTTCAGTCGAAATCTCCACCTGGTTCTTTCCATCGAACTTCTGCGACCAGAAGTTCCGAAAGTCACCCGTGACAGTGGCAGACTTCGTCTCAAGGTAATTGCTAATTTGCTTTGGATCAGCGCCCGCCGTCAGTCGCTTAACGTCGATTGCGGCAAGCGCCAGGAAATCCTTGACCGGCTGATAACCAGCTGAATCCTTCGCCTCAAGGTCAGAGATGTATTTGCGCTTAGGCAGCACTCCATCAAAGCTGTCGAAATACACGATATACGGTGTGCGTTGCATGAACGCGATTGCCAGCTCGCTGTTCGTATTTCTGGGATCAATTGTCGTGGCCTCGGCCACAGCTTCTTCACTGCTTTCGTCTGTTTGATCGTCCGCAGGCTCGGCGGAGTCCTCCGAAGGTGGAGCCGCTGCGGCTGGTGGGGCGTCGTCAACTAGGGGCAGTGGGTATAGGTCAAGCCAAGCTCGGACGTGATCATCAATGATCGAGTAGTTGTCCGGCATCGATTTTCTGATCGTGACCTTGCCGATCCTAAGTAAAGCTCGCTTTGCGGCATCGGTAAGTTTGTAGGGGTGCCCGTTCTGATCCAATAGATCGTCGAGATCACTGGCGACGAAGCTGAAGGTGCAGTCCACTGTCGGAACTGCATCTTCCTTGTCGTCCGGAAGCGCTTCGCTACTGATGCTAGTAAAGTAGTCGAAATCACGAAGGGCGTGCAGGATACTGGTTTTGCCGGATTCATTTTGCCCCGCAAGGACAGTAATCCTCTCCTGAGACACCTCACACTCGCCAGAGTCTACGATGGCTTTGTAGTCGTGAACGCGAAAGGAGAGGAGTTCCATGGGCTGATCTGCTTCTTAGGACAGTGGTGTAACCTCATCGTAAGGCAACTTGCCAAACTGCCGGCTCAACAGGGCTGCGAATTGTTCGGGCAATTATCCGCGATTATATACTTGACTGAAATACGGATGAGGGTTATTTATGGGTTCAAGAGGCACCCATGCACACCCCGACCGCCCTGACCGATCCCGTCTATCGCGATGAAAATGCCGCCCGTGAGCATCTCGAGGCCCTGCGCTGGCCTTCGGGTGTCGTCTGCCCGCACTGCGGCGGCATGAGCAAAATCAAGCCGCTGGGCGGCAAGAGCATGGGCCCCGGCTGGTGGTACTGCGGCGACTGCAAAGACAAGTTCACGGTCCGGGTAGGAAGCGTTTTCGAGCGTTCTCATATCCCCCTGCACAAGTGGCTCATGGGCTTCCGCCTCATGGCGTCCAGCAAGAAGGGCATCAGCGCCCATCAACTGCACCGGACGCTCGGCATCACCTACAAGTCGGCTTGGTTCATGGCGATGCGTATCCGCGAGGCGATGGGCGAGGCCGATCCCAAGCCGATGGGTGGCGACGGCGGGCCGGTCGAGGTTGACGAGGCGTACCTGGGCGCGTCGGGCTACGACTACAAGCATGATCGCGGCTGGCGGACCCGTCAGGGCACTGGTGACAAGATGAAGATCATCACGCTCGTGGAGCGCGGTGGCCGCGCTCGTTCGATCAAGGTTGACCACATGACGGCGCAGAACGTCGCCGCCGTCGTCACCAAGAACGTGAAGCCAGATACCCGTCTGATGACGGACGAAAGCCCTGTCTACAAGACGGTAGGCAAGACGATGGCGTCGCACGAGACAGTGAACCACAAGCGCAAGGAATACGCCCGCGAGGACGTGACGACGAACACCGTTGAAGGCTATTTCTCGATCTTCAAGCGCGGCATGAAAGGCGTCTATCAGCATTGCCGGGAGAACCACCTGCAGCGCTATCTCAATGAGTTCGATTTCCGGTACTCAAATCGTGCCTCGCTCGGCGTGGAAGATGGGGAACGGACGGCACTTGCCATCAAGGGAGCCGAGGGCAAGCGTCTGACGTATCGACAGCCTCACTGAGAAACGGGCGGTCAGGCCCAAGCTGACGCGCGCCGAGTTTCGCGCACTGCTGCGAAAGGTCAGGAGCGAGGCTTAGCCTTGCTCTTGGCCTTCGGCTTTTTTAGCGGCTCATGTTTCCTATGGGGCATCGTGAACGCCCGCTGCAACGCACGGTCGAGCCGTTGCGCGACCTCGCTGTCTGTGTCCGAGTCCTTGGTCTTCGGAGTCATCGGCGGAGGATAGCATGGCGAAGAACAGATTGAGAGAAGAGCTTCATAAACTCACGAAGTATCGCGTCGCCGACGATACCGTCTCAAGCGCTCTGTTCGGCCTGCTAGAGGACAAAGCAACGGAAGGCGCGAAAGATCGGACGATAGCCGTAGTCGCCACGACCTATTTGGAAAACGTCCTTAGAAAGGCCATCACCGCACACCTGCACGTGGCGGTAGATGAAAAACGAATATTTGAGGATGATCTTGCGC
The DNA here is from genome assembly GCA_964415585.1 of uncultured Reyranella sp. Lineage (GTDB taxonomy): Bacteria > Pseudomonadota > Alphaproteobacteria > Reyranellales > Reyranellaceae > Reyranella. The sequence continues at coordinate 12,320 of CAYQAY010000091.1, read as the reverse complement.
CACTACGCGACTTTTCGGCTCGCATTAGGATGGCGAGAGGACTCGGAATAGTAAACGATGAAACCGAACAGGACCTGAATCGATTGCGCAGCATCCGCAATGTCTTTGCTCATTCGGTCGAAAACATAACATTCAGTACTGAGGCTATAGCCAAAAACTACGCGACGCTGAACGTTGTCGAGTCCCAGACCTACAAGGACATCGCTGCGTTTTCCTTTTCTCCAGCCAGTATGTTCGTTGTGGCAGTGACGATCATTTATTGGCGTCTGGTCGACCACAAACCGCATTGGGCCAAAAAGACGTTGGCCGAACTAATCGCCGATAAGTTGCCTACGCCGGGCATGCGGCCTCCATCCGAGCCCGATCCATCGCGCGATACACGGCAGCCACCACATCTTCAGGATCGAAATAGTCCGACGGACTTTCCGACAAAGCCTTAGCTCCCGCCGCGATCATTTCGGGGGTGATCTCAATCTCTGCCGGCCTGTCTTTCCTATGGTTCACGATTAGTTCCTTTCAGTCAAGTATACAATCGCGCAATTATCCACAGATCGAAGTTGCAGGTTCAGCAGGAATAGGCTAGGAAAAAGCCTACACTGAAGATTAATGCATCGACGCTCCGCCCGGGGCTCCGAAAGGAGCCCCGGGCTTTTGTTTGGAACCAGCGGAAGCACAGATTTCGCAACCTTCATTGAAGTTGTTCGTATAGTTATTTCGATTGTTTCGACTATTGCGTTTAAGGGGAGATGTTCTATATATGTACCGACTGATGAGGAGAGAGTGTCATGCCCTTCGATGGATCCCTTTCCGAGAGGCTTCCAACGCCCGATGAAGCAAACAAGGCCAAGAAGGCGATCACTACTCTTGCGAGTCAAACCGACAAGCAAGGGGCTCTGGTATTGCGTCTAGCGCCGGGCAGTGAAGCTTCTCAGGTGGAGTTGCCGCCAGCCGTAAGCAAGCTTGTGCTTGATCTGCTTTTGTTGGTCAGCAAAGGCGAAGCGGTGACCCTCGTGCCGTTTGGGGCAGAGCTTTCTACTCAGGAAGCGGCTGATTTGCTGAATGTGTCGCGTCCGTTCCTCGTCAAGCTGATCGAAGAAGGACAGATTCCCCACTTCAAGGTGGGAACGCATCGTCGAATCAAGGCTGAGGATTTGTTCAAGTATAAGCGTCGTCGCGACAAGATTCGTCACGATGCCTTGAGCAAGCTGGCCTTGCTCGGTCAAGAAATCGACGCCGAATGAGGCATGTCGCCGATCGCTTCACGGCGATACTCGATGCGAACGTCCTGTATCCCTTTCTGGTACGGGACGTTTTGCTTTCACTCGCAGAAGCCGGGCTGTACCGCGCCGTTTGGACGGCGGAAATCAATGCGGAATGGTCTAAGCATCTGATCGCCGAGAAGCCTGAACGGAAAACGGCGATTGAGGCCACGATCGATGCAATGAATGAAGCCTTTCCTGAGGCGATGACGACTGGACATGAAGATCTCGTCCCTTCTTTGACGTTGCCCGATGATGATGATCGACATGTCCTCGCTGCTGCAATCCGGAGCGGCGCAAGTGTCATCGTCACCGAGAATCTGAAAGATTTTCCGCCTGACATACTGGCCAGGTACGACATCGAGACGCGCTCCGCAGATGAATTCATTCTCAGTACGTTCGAGCTGTATCCAACAGACGCACTCCATGCCTTGAAAACGATGCGTACACGCTACGGTAAGCCGCCGCTGACCCCTGCCGAGTTGATCCGGCGAATGCTGAAGTCCGGCTTGGTTACGACGGTTGCAGCGCTGCAGGGATATGAAGATTCGATCTGACGGCTGATTTCGCCCGACAATCGCAACCGCCCGGGGCTCCGAAAGGAGCCGCCGGGCTTTTTCATTTGGAGAATCCGCATGACCGACCAGGCTGCCGTCTACGATGCCGGCGATCGCGCCCACGTGTCCGAACGCCAGAAGAAGCGGCGGCTGCGCGCCGAGCAGGCCGACGCCGATCTCCTCTGGCTGATGAACCAGCGCGAGGGGCGGCGCTTCGTGTGGCGGCTGCTCGAGACCTGTCATCTCTACGAGACGAGCTTCATGGGCCCTGGAAGCTCCAAGGGCGCCACCTTCTTCCGCGAAGGCGAGCGCAGCGTCGGCCTGCAGGTGCTGGCCGACATCATGCGCCTCTGCCCCGGCCTCCATGCCCGCATGGCGGCCGATTCGCGGGACGGGATCTGACGGGGCAGTCCGGACGGCGCGGCCGGAACGCAAGGGTCGGCCGGCCGATAGGAAAGATTCTTCGAGTTATCCACAGATTCGAGTTGCAGGTTCAGCAGGAATAGGCTAGGAAAAGGACTACACTGAGGTTCAGTGCATCGACGCCCCGCCCGGGGCTCCCGTCTCGAAGGATCGAGGCCGGAGCCGCCGGGCTTTTTGTTTGTCTTTCGCCAACGCGCCCGCCGGCAGGGGCGGCGCAGAAGAGGAGAACCGACCATGACCGAGTCCCTGATCGCACCCGATCACGACGCGCGAGGTGCCGAGGGCGACGTCGTTCCACCCGGTCCCGGGGAGCGTGCTGCATCCGACGCTGCGGCCGCGGTCTACACCGGGCCCGAGGAGGAAGAGGCAGAGGAGACGGCAGCAGAGACGGAGGGGCCGCCGGCGGAAGCGAAAGCTCCCGACGCGGCGGACGAGGAGAAGGGGGCGGAGACGCCCCCTTCTTCTTACGAGCCGTTCGCGCTGCCGGAGGGCGTGACGATCGACACGGCGGCGCTCGAAGCGGCGCAGTCGCTGTTCGCCGAGGCGAGGCTCAGCCAGCCGCAGGCGCAGAAGTTCGTCGATCTCTACACGGCCAGGATGAACGAGCTGACCCGGGCGCAGGTCGCGGCGGCCGAGGACCGCCAGGCCGCCTGGGTCGCCGAGGTGAAGAACGATCCGGAGCTGGGCGGGAGGCGGTTCGAGGCCGCCCGCGCCGCGGCCCAGAAAGCGCTCGCCCGCTTCGGCACGCCAGAGCTCAGGCAGACGCTGGACGATCTGTGGGTGGGCAACAACCCGCAGCTCTTCCGCTTCTTCGTGCGCGTCGGCCGCGCGACCTCGGAGGACAGGTACGCGGGCGCCGCTTCGGGCGCGGCGCGGCCCTCGGCCGCCGAGACTCTCTATCCCACCGACAAATAGCAACACAGGAGTGAAAGAATGGCCGCCATCGGCAACACGGCGCTGACCTACGCGGACTGGGCCAAGCGCTACAACGACGGCAAGATCTCGGTGATCGTCGAGCTGCTCGCGCAGACCAACGAGATCCTCGACGACATGCGCTGGGTCGAGGGCAACCTGCCCACCGGCCACCGCACCACGGTGCGCACCGGCCTGCCGCAGGGCACCTGGCGCCAGCTCAACTACGGCGTCCAGCCGGCCAAGAGCACGACCAGCCAGGTCAACGACGCCTGCGGCATGCTCGAGACCTACAGCGAGATCGACAAGGCGCTGGCCGACCTCAACGGCAACACCGCCGAGTTCCGGCTGTCGGAGGACAAGGCGTTCCTCGAGGGGCTGAGCCAGCAGATGGCGCAGACCATCTTCTACGGCGACACCGCGTCGGCGCCCGAGAAGTTCATGGGGCTGGCCTCGCGCTACAACACGCTGAACGCCGCGACCGCGACATCGCAGAACGTGATCGACGCCGGCGGGACCGGCAGCGACAACACCTCGATCTGGCTGGTCGTGTGGGGCGATCTCACCGTGCACGGCATCTTCCCCAAGGGCAGCAAGGCCGGCGTGCAGATGCGCGATCTCGGCGAGCAGACGCTGCTCGATGCCCAGAGCAACAAGTACCAGGGCTATCGCACGCACTACAAGTGGGATGCGGGGCTGACGGTGCGCGACTGGCGCTACGCGGTGCGCATCGCCAACGTCGACGTCAGCGACCTCTCGGGCGGCGGCGCGACCGACCTCGTGAAGCACATGATCCGCGCGACCCACAAGGTGCCGTCGCTGAAGACCGGCCAGCCGGTCTTCTACATGAACCGCACCGGCCGGCAGTGGCTCGATATCCAGGCCGCCACCAAGGACAACGTGATGCTGAAGATCTCGGAGTTCGAGGGCCGGCCGGTCCGCGAGTTCCTCGGCATCCCGGTCCGCACCTGCGACCAGATCGTCAACACCGAGGGCCGCGTCGTCGCCTGACGGCCGCACCCGACACAGGAGCACAACCATGTACATCGATCGTCAGAACCTGTTCGGCCAGAACCAGGCCGTCACCGTCAGCGCGCCGAGCACCGACCACATCGATCTCGGGGCGATGCGCGACCTCGGCAACGGCACGCCGCTCGAGATCCTCGTGCTGTGCACGGAGACCGTGACCGCCGCAGGCGCGGCCACCGTGCAGGTGGCACTGCAGAGCGACGACAACGGCTCGTTCTCCTCGCCCGCCAACCTGATGCTGAGCGACGCCATCCCGAAGGCGTCGCTCGTCGCCGGCACGGAGATCCTGCGCGTGGCCGTCCCCTACGGCTGCGAGCGCTACCTGCGGCTCAACTTCACGGTTGGCACGGGCCCGCTGACGGCGGGCAGGTTCACGTCGGGGCTCGTGCCGATGCGCCAGGCCAACACGGCCTACGCGTCGGGCTACGTGGCGTAACAGGGAGGCGGCGCCGGCGCGATCGAGGCGTGCTCGTCGAGTCAGCGGGTGACCCGGGCTCCGCCCGGCTCTCTCCCAGCCGCCGCGCGCCGCGCTGCCTTCCGGGCGGCGGAGGAGAAATCCTCCGCCGCCTCTCTTTTTCCAGCCATGAGGCCAGACATGCCGAACTCCGAAGTCGATCTCTGCAACCGCGCGCTGTCGCGGCTGGGGACGCGCGCGACCATCGCCGCGCTCTCCGAGAACAGCACCGAGGCGCGTACCGCCGCGATCTGGTATGCGGCCACGCGCGATGCGCTGCTGCGCGCCCACGACTGGAACTTCGCGCGCCGCCGCATCGCGCTGGCCGAGCTCGGGGCGCCGTCATCGGGATGGGCCTACCGCTTCGCACTGCCGTCGGACTGCCTGCGCCTGCTGCGGCTCGAAAGCGGCGCGCGCGGGCTGCCGTCGCCGCGGTTCGAGGTGGCGGCCGACGGGGCGGGCCGCGTCGTGCTCTGCGACGAGCCGGCGCCGCTCGCCGTCTACACGGCGCGCGTCACAGATCCCGGCCTTTTCGATCCGGGTTTCGCCCAGGCCCTGGTCGATCAGCTCGCGGCGCACGTCGCCTATCCCATAACGCAGAAGACCGATCTCGCCGTGCGCCTGGCCCAGGCGGCGCGCCTGGCGTTGGCCGAAGCCATGGCGACAGACGCGGGCGAGGCCGGCCGCCCCGGAGAGGAAGTGCTGCCCGACTGGATAGCGGCACGGGCTTGACGGGACCGTGACGGAGCAGACCTGACGGCCGATGGTGCGGGTATCGGCCGCGCTGGCATCGGCTCGTCGGCCGCCGTCGTCGCCTCTATAGTCCCGCCCGTTCGAGGCCCATCCGACCGAGACATTCGTGGAACTGACCGGCAATCCGCTCGCCGAAAAGACGCTGCGCTACGCCGGCCTCGCGCTGCTGGCCCTCGCGGCGGCGACGGGGGTGGTAGATCTGTTCGACGATCTGCGCCTGAGCGGTGCGGATTTCTGGTCGCGGCTGGTGAAGTTTCAGGGTTCGCTCGCGGTGCATTTCTTTACCCTGGCACTGGTCATACAGACCCTGAATGGTGCCTGGCGTGGCTCCCTGACGCTGGCGGCGCTGGCGGCAGTCACGGCGGCGGCCGGGCTGGCCGAGGTGCTGTGGATGTTGTGGCTGGGGGCGACGTCGTTCGCGCCGTCGGCCGATCTCGCGCGCTTCGTCTTCGGCCTCATGGGCGCGGGCGCCGTCGCGATCATGGGCTCGGCCTTCCTGGTCGGACTGGCGACGGCGTTCGACCGACGCTCGCGCGCGGCCTCGCCGCTCAGGCTGGCTGTGGTCATAGGTCTGGTGGGCGGCGCAGCGCTCATGCTCCTGGTCGGATTGGCGCTGGGCGCCCGCGGCGGCAGTCATGTCGGCGTCCATCCGCCGGGCGGCGCGGTGGTGCCGTTCCTCGGCTGGTCGCTGGTGGTGGGCGATCTGCGCACACCGAACTTCTTCGCCTTGCATAGCATCCAGGCCTTGCCGCTCTGGGGCTGGCTGGTGACGCGCCGTTTCGACGGCCGGATGGCGGTCGCGCTGGTCGTCGCGGGCGCAGCGGTGTGGACCGGCCTCACGCTGTTCCTGCTCGAGCGCGCCTTGCGCGGGGTCCCTGTCTTCTAGCGTGAGCGGAAGCAGGCCTTCCCGATCTCGGGCGCGATCGCGGCGGCGAATTTCGAAGCGCCGCCGGCCGTGAAGTGGCCGGGATCGTCGTTGAAGTCGGCCCGCAGCAGCGTGCCGGGCGGCACGTCGATATAGGTGTCGCCGAGTCGGCCGGCCTCGCGTCTCAGGATGCCGTTCAGCCAGCCGATCATGCTGACGACCTCATGACCGGGTAGGCGGAGCCAGCCGTCGCCCGGTGAGGTCGCGAGCCATTCGATGTTCATGAGCTGGCCGATCCACACGGTACGGATGCCGCGGCCGCGGTTGATGGCGGAGATGGTAGCGATGTTACGGGCGTAGATCTTCTCCAGGGCCGGGTCGGGCCCGGAAGCGGCGTTGAACGAGACGGCAGACGGACGCACCGAGTCGAAGGCGAGGATGGCGAGACGGTCGAGCAGCTTCAGGGTCGGCGAGACCGAGATCCAGGGGCTGTGGAGTTGGCGCGCGTCCAGCGCATCGACCTGGGCGGGCAGGTGGAAGTCGGCGTAGCCGGGGTCGAGGCCCGTGATGTGGGCGTTCCGGAGGTCATTCCAGCCGATGTAGTAGACGGCGCAGTGCGGCGGCACGTCGTAGCTGTCCTGATAGAACGCGGTTTGCAGGACATGCTCGGCGGTCGTATAGCCGGCGGCACCGTTGTTGACGACGGCGAAGGGTTCGCCCAGCAGGCGTTCGAGCTGCTCGCCCCAGGTTTCGCCCTCGGGCACGCCGATGTCGAGGGTCGTCGAACCGCCGACCAGGGCGATGACCGTCTTGTCTTTGAGTTCGGCGGGCCCGCGCGCCGGCCCCCGCCGGCGCTCGGAATTGACGTGGGCGAGATCGCGCGAGCTGCGCGCCACGGCGGAGGGAACAGGCCTCGCCTGCAGGAGCGGGTGCCAGTCGTAGTGGGGCCGCACATAGTCCAACGGAAAGAGCGTCTCGGAGGAGGCGAGACGGAACTTGTAGAGAAGGGCTGAGCCGAAGCCGAAACCGGCCTCGAGCGCGGCGAGCGACAGCAGGGCGGCGGCGATCCGCGGCCGGCGCGCCGACACGATCGCCAGGACGAGCAGCGCCGCCATCCAAACGAAGAACCAGAAGCGCGGCGTGCCGGCGTGCAGTTCGTTCTTGGCCAGCATGCGCATCGCCACGGTGGCGACCGGCACGGCCAGCAGCAGCGCGGTCAGGATGGCGAGCGTACGCTCGAAACGGCGCGGCCGGCCGAGGCCGAGATGGTCGGTCAGGAATGCCTTCACGGCCTGAAGACGTAGGTCCAGGAGAAGCGTTCGTCACCGACGTCGACCGGAATGAAGAGCTTGCGCTCTTGGCGCGCCCCGCAGGTGCCGGAGCGGATGGTGAAGGCCTCGGGGCTGACGCATGTCGGCACCGTGCCGGTCCATTCGCGGCCTGACGCCTTGTCCTGCGCGTAGACGAGGTAGCGGCGGTACTGCAGCGGGCCCGGCCAGAGATAGGCGCAGGCCTGTGGCGGCAGCTTGTACCAGCCCTCCGAGATGATGATCTGCGCGCTGCCGTCGCTGGCGCCGGTTGCCGTCGCTTTGGCCACCTCGATCTCGGTGCCGGCCTGGTTGCAGACGCGGAAACCGGGCTGCGTGCGCTGCTGCGCGAACCCGCCGGCAGCCCCGGAAACGACAAAGCCGCCCATCAGCGCGGCCACGACGACGAGACCTTTGAAACGAACCGGCATCACGGCGGCAAGTCTGCGCTGCTGCGGCGCCGCATGCAACGAGGAGACGATAGTGCCTGTCCCCCTGATCCTGCCGAGTTTCGCGGCGGGCGAGATCTCGCCCGCGCTGCACGGTCGCGTCGATCTCGCCAAGTACCAGGTGGGTCTCGCCACCTGTCTCAACTGGTTCGTCCATCCGTTCGGCGGCGCCAGCACGCGCGCCGGCACTGCCTTCGTGGGCGACGCGGTCGATGCCGCGGTGCGTTCGCGCCTGGTACCGTTCCAGTTCAGTACCATCGAGACCTACGTGCTGGAGTTCGCGCACCAGAAGATGCGCGTGATCCGCGACGGTGGCTACGTGCTCGAGGCTTCCGTTGCAATCGCCGGCATCACCAACGCGACTCCCGGCCTGGTGACGACGGCGGTGCCGCATGGCTTCGCCGATGGCGACCACGTCTGGATCGACGGCGTGCAGGGCATGGTCGAGGTGAATCGGCGCCGCTTCACCGTCGCGGCAGCGACCCCGACATCGTTCCAGCTGGCGGGCGGCGACACCTCGATGTGGAGCGCCTGGAGTGGAGGAGGAACCGTTGCGCGTCTCTACACGCTAGCCACGCCCTATGCCGCGTCCGACCTCGCGCTTCTGAAGTACGTGCAGTCTGCCGACACGATGACGTTGACGCACCCGGGCTACGCGCCGCGCAATCTGACACGCACTGGCCACACGGCCTGGACCCTGACCGCGATCACGTTTGCGCCGGCGACGGCGGCGCCGACCGGGCTCGCCAGCTCCAATCCGGGTGGCGCGCAAAGCTACGTTCTGACTGCGGTGAACGAGGAGAGCGGGGAGGAGAGCCTCGCCAGCGCCGCAGTCGGCGCGGCCGATGCTCTGTCGAGCATCAGCTTCTCGCCCGTCGCGGGCTGCGCCTACTACAACGTCTACAAGCTCAGGAACGGGATCTATGGCTTCGTCGGTCGGGTCAAGGCCGGAAGCGCCTTCACCGACTCCAACATCGCTCCCGATACCTCAGACACGCCGCCGCAGCAGCGCAATCCATTCGCCGCCGCAGGCGACTGGCCAGGCTGCTCGACCTGGCACGACGGCCGGCAGTGGTTCGCGCGCACCGACAAGGGGCCGCAGACGCTGTGGGCGAGCCAATCGGCCAACTTCCGCAACATGAGCGTGTCGGAGCCGACGCGCGATTCGGATGCAATTACGCGCACCATTGCCAGCCGCGAGGTCAACGAGATCCGCTTCCTGCTGAGCCTCAACGCGCTGCTGGTCTTCACCTCGGGTGCCGAGTGGAAATGCTGGGCGGGCAGCCAGTCTGACGTCATCACGCCGGCCAACACGGCTTTGAAGCCGCAAGGCTACTCCGGCATCGCACACGTGCCGCCGATCGTCAGCGGCAACTCGGCTTTGTTCGTGACACCCTCGGGGCGCAAGGTGCGGGACATCTCCTATGATCTCGGCGCCGATGCCTGGGCGGGCCGCGACGTCGGCATCCTCGCCGGCCACCTCTTTGAAGGGAAGCAGATCGAGGAATGGGCCCATGCGCGCGACCCAGATTCGATCGTGTGGTGCGTGCGGTCGGACGGCGTGATGCTGGGGTTCACCTACCTCAAGGAGCACGACGTCTACGCCTGGTCGCGTCACGTCACCGACGGTGCCGTGGAGAGCGTATGTGCCATCCAGGAGAGGAACGAGACCTCCCTGTATCTCCTGGTGCGTCGCACCGTGGGCGGCCAGGTTGTCCGCCATGTCGAGCGCATGGCGTCCCGCCAATGGGACGGCAGGCCCGAAGATGTGCATGCAGCCTGGTGTGTCGACTCCGGCGTCCGCTACGACGGCTGGAATGTCGACCCGGCACGCACGCTCGCGATGGCAGGCACTGCCTGGCAGGCAGGCTCCACCGTGACGCTGACCGCCGCCGGGCACATGCCGTTCGGTGCCGGTAGCGTGGGCCGCAAGTACATCCTTCGCAACGGCGTGTTTCAGGTGACAGCGACCGTTGTGTCGTCGGTCGATTCCGCGCATGCGTCGGCGACCCTCGATGCGGCTGCGCCGGACGCGGTGCAGAATGTCGCCATCGCCGACTGGGCCTCCGCGACTGCGACGCTGCGAGGGCTCTGGCACCTCGAAGGACGCTCCCTGGCTGTGGTGGCGGATGGTTCGGTTCAGCCGAACGCGCTCGTGGCCAATGGAGCCGTGCAGGTGCCACGCGCGGCAGGCTGCATTCTGGCGGGCATTCCGTATGTTTGCGACCTTGAGACCCTGAATCTCGAGAACGGGGCGCCGACACTGCAGGGGCGCGTCAAGCGGGTACAGGAGGTCGTTCTTCGCGTTCGCCATACCCGTGGGCTGAGTGTCGGCCCCGACGCGGGCCGGTTGGTGGAAATCAAGGAGCGTTCCGTCGAGCCGCACGGCGCCCCGACCGTACTGGCGACGGGCGACGAGCGCGTCCTTCCCGATCCGTCCTGGAGTACCAGCGGACGAATCTTCGTTCGCCAGGCGCTTCCTCTGCCGGCAACTGTTGTCGCCGTTGTTCCGCGTCTTGAGGTCGGCGAATGACCGCAATCGAGATCGGAACAGCGAGCCGGGCGGACGTCGACGCCCTTGCGCCGAATTTGCGACCGGACGATATCGCGGAGATTCGCGCGGCATCGGGCCTTGCGGCCGACGTCGGGCTGAGAAGGTCTTTCGCCCTCAGCACACACGTCTGGGCGGCGCGACAGGACGGAGAGGGCATCGTCGCCGTCTGGGGCGTCGGGCCGCTCTCGTTGACGATGGGCAGGGGTTGCCCCTGGCTTCTGGCTTCGCCGGCCTTCGACCGGTTCGGCCGGCAGATCGTTGGCCTGTCGCGACCGATGCTTGCCCGCATGCGGGCGGCGTACCCTCACCTTGAGAACCATGTCGACGCACGCAATCGCCGTGCCGTGCGCTGGCTCGAGTGGCTGGGCTTCGTCGTCGAGCCGCCGGCGCGATGGGGCGCCGAAGGTCTTCCGTTTCATCGATTCTGGATGTGATCCCTCAGGAGAAAGTCATGTCGCTATCCACGACGACCAACAAAATCATCTACCAGGGCAACGGGTACACCACGCAGTGGTCTTTCTCGTTTCCGGTCCTCGACGCCGACCATCTCGGTGTCATCCTGACCGATGCGGGCGGCCTCGAGACGGTCGTTGCCGCCAGTGCCTACGCCGTTACCGGCATCGGGGCGCCGACGGGCGGTAGCGTCACCTACCCGCTTTCGGGTGCGCCCATTCCCAACGGCACGAAGCTCACGCTCGTTCGGACCGTGCCCTACACCCAAGACACCGTGCTCTCGAACCAGGGGGGGTACTATCCGGAGGTCGTCGAACGCCGCTTCGACGAGATCTACATGGCACTGCAGCAACTCGAAGAGCGGCTTGGTCGCGCCAGCCTTTACGCGATCAGCAATCCGGCCAACGAACAGAGCAATCTCTCGCTGATCCAACAGCTTCAACCCATGAACGCGCTCGAGGCGCAGGGCGACCTCCTCACACACGACGGCTCGGCCTATCGGCGCTTGCCGCGCGGTGGAGCGACGCAGGTTCTCGGAGGCGGCACCGATCTAGTTTGGCGCGAAGCAGTGATGCCCATGATGCACATTCATGGACTGACATATTCCCGAAACGCCGCCAATGCGATCGACATTGCGAGCGGCGGCGCTATGTCCGAGGATGGCACCGACTGGCTTTCCTATGCCGGGGCAGCCGGCGTCGCGATCGACGTCGCATTCGGTACAGGCGCCGGCGCGCTGGACACAGGCACCATCTCCAACGCTGACTACTGGATCCATCTCGTCAAGAATGTCACGACGGGTACGGTAAAGCCGCTCGCGTCGCTGTCGCGGACTGCGCCAACCATGCCGACGGGCTACTCCAAGCGGCGTGTCTTCGGATGGCTGAGGCGCAGTGCAGGATCGATCATCGGCTTTGAAACGCTCGAACTTAGTGGAGGAGGCTTGCACTTCGACTGGGTGAGCCCTCCGACCGATGTAAGCGTCGGCGCATTAGGGGCAGCGCGCAACCTCTTCGCACTGAGCGTTCCAGATGGCATCTCAGTCTTGGTCACTGGCAATGGTATCCACTATGATCCTACCCAGCCGAACTATCTTCAGATCACTTCACCACTTACCGCGGATGCCATGAGTGACAGCGGTAACTCAACCATCATGTACACGAGTCCTGCGTTTAGTGGGATATCGTCACTAGCCGTACGCACCAATACATCGCGTCAGATTGCCATACGGCCTTCTGCTTCCACACATGCGGGAATTGGCTTCAAGACTCGCTGCTTTGAGTGGTCACGGAGGTGAGTATGTTG
>CAYQAY010000090.1:0-16047 GCA_964415585.1 uncultured Reyranella sp. | reverse complement strand
GCCGCCTCGTCACCGATCCGGACCTGTTCGAGCACCTGGACCGGCAACTGGTCTATGAGCCGGACGCCTTCGCCGCGCTCGACCTCGGGCGTTACCGGCTGTCGCTGGACGACGGCGACCACGCCCGCTTCGCCTTTGCGCAGAAGGCGATCGTCGAGGGTGCGACCGATCCCGCCTTCGCGCGCTACAGGTTCGCCCGGCTCGGCATCGACCACGCACTCGAGCAACGCGACAGCGACGGTGATGGCGCCGAGGCAGCCGGTGCGCGCGCCGACATGCGCCACCTGCTCGACGCCTTCGAGGCGATCGAAGGCCGAACTGCGACGGTCGCCGACATCGACGGGATCGTAGCGCGTGTGGTCGGCGAAGTGGCGGACGGGGCGATCGCGCGGGAAGCGGCTGAGCCGTTCGATCCGCAGCACGTTGTCCCGGCGGGCCGGCCGCCGCGCCGTCCGCCCGCTCAGCAACCGCCCGGCCCGAGCCGCAACACTCCCACCGATCCCACGCAACAACCGCCGCGACTGCCGGAACCGACCGAGTTCAAGTCGCGTATCCCAGGCCAGAGCAAGCGGGAAGCCAAGGACGATATACCTGACTGGGCCCGCCAGCGAGGCGCGAGGCCCGGCAAGGACGAGGACGGCAAGACCGCCGCGCAGCGCTACATGGATGAGAAGTACGGCCCTGGCGGGTGGAAGAACGATGGGCCGCGAAGCGAGTTCAGTAAGCTGAAGAAGTTCTTCGACAGCGCGTTCGAATAAACGGTGAAAACTCGACTTGATCGTCTTCGGTGGCAGGGCGACAACAATAGGACGTAGGAGATATTAGAATGCAACCTGAAATATACCTTCTCTGGCATACGTATGCGGCTGATTCGGGCGACGAAGATCACAAGCTCATCGGCGTCTACTCGTCGGAAGCGCGAGCACAGCAAGCTTTGGAGCAGGTCCGTTCCCAACCGGGCTTTCGCGATCATCCCGATGGTTTCGGGATTTACGAGTCGCGTCTGGATTCCACCGGTTGGCAAGGTGGCTTTTCGGCGCGCCCGGATCCCGACGACCAGGGCGAAGGAGGCAAAGAGCAACCGGGCCAATCGCAATGACGTCGATTTCGCGAAGTGCCATGGCGCGCTCCTGACCGCGCCCGGCGAGGAAAGACCTCGGCTGATTTCTGGACACCATTTCTGGACAGGTGCGGATTTCTGGACAGTCGCTGTCCAGAAATGCCGGAAAAGCCCTTTGGAATCAGCGGGCCGATTTCTGGACAGCGATTTCTGGACAGCGCAGGCGTCCAGAAATCGCCGCGTCACTCAGCGCGCCGCCCGCCGCTCGTGGTGCCAGGCGTAGAGGCCCGAGGCCACGATCACGGCGGCGCCGGCGACGGTCCAGCCGTCGGGGATGTCGCCGAACACGATCGCGCCCAGGATCGTGACGAACACCAGCAGCGTGTAGCTGAAGGGCTGCACCGCGCCGGCCTCGGCATGGTCGAGCGCCCTGATCAGCGCATAGTGGGCGAGCGCGCCGATCAGGGCGATGGCGATCAGCAGGACCCAGCCCGTGGCGTCGGGCCACTTCCAGCCGATCGGTCCGACGATGGTGGTGACGCCGAAGGCCACGAAGGCCGACCAGACGAGCGTGGTGTCGGGCGTGTCGGTGCGCGCGCAGAGCCGGATCAGGATCTGGTAGGCGCCCCACAGGATCGCGCCGGCGACCGGGATGAGGAGGACCCAGTCGAGTTCGCGGAATCCCGGCCGCACGATCAGCAGCATGCCGACGAAGCCCGCCGCCACGGCGCCCCAGCGCGCCGCGCCGGCCTTCTCGCCGAGGAAGAGGACGCCCAGCGCGATCACGATCAGCGGCGAGGTGGCGGCGATGGCGTGGGTGTCGGCGAGCGGCAGGTAGCGGAAGGCCACGACGAACACCGCGGCCTCGACGACCGCGAGAAGGGCGCGGCCGAGCTGCAGCCACGGCCGGCCGGTGCGCAGCGCGGCGCGCAGGCCGCTGCGGCGCACGACGAACCAGGCGAACAGGCAGAAGATCGCGTAGCGCACCCACATCATCTGGCCGATCGGATAGTCGGCCACCATCCACTTGGTGATGGTGTCCATGGCGGCGAAGCCCAGCATCGCCAGCATGGTGTAGATCGCGCCCAGCGAGGTGTCGTTGCGCGCTCCGCCGGGAGCGGCTGGCGTCAATCCCATGGGCTGCGGTTCTCCGGAATCGTCATCGCCTCGATCCTAGGGGGAGGGCCGGATGCCCCGCCATGCCACAGTTTCGCCGCTTGACTTCGCCGCGCTGCACCATCATACACGCGCCTGTCCGCATCCTGCGGGCGTATCAAGGTTTCTCGCGATCGCGCGACGCGCCATTTTCGACGGCGCCTCATCCCGAGACAATCTCCCGAGAGCAAGAGCCGTCCCAGCCGCGCGCGGGAACGGGCCAAAAGCCGCCACAGATGCGCGTGCCCGAGAAAGCATGCCGGCGGCAAGTCAGGATTTTCAGTGAGTGAAGTTACTTTCGCGGGCCTCGGATTGGCCGAGCCGCTGCTGCGTGCGTTGAACGCGGCGAACTATACCGTGCCCACGCCCATCCAGGCGCGCACCATCCCCGCGCTGCTGCAGGGCCGCGACGTGCTGGGCATCGCCCAGACCGGCACCGGCAAGACGGCGGCGTTCGCGCTGCCCGTGCTGCAGCACCTGTCGGAGTCGAAGGAGCGCGCTCTGCCCAAGAGCCCGCGCGCCCTGGTGCTGGCCCCGACGCGTGAACTCGCCGTGCAGATCGCCCGCAGCTTCGACACCTACGGCCGCGGCCTCGGCCTGCGCCTCGCCACCGTCGTCGGCGGTCTGGGCTACGGCCGCCAGATCGAGACGCTGGCCCGCGGCGTCGACATCCTGGTCGCCACGCCGGGCCGCCTGCTCGACCTGGTCGAGCGCGGCAACGTCAAGCTCGGCCACGTCACCTTCTTCGTCCTCGACGAAGCCGATCGCATGTTCGACATGGGCTTCATCCGCGACGTCCGCCGCATCGCCTCCTCGGTCTCGAAGAACCGCCAGACGCTGCTCTTCTCGGCCACCATGCCGAGCGACATCGCCAAGCTCTCCTCGGAGATCCTGAAGAATCCCGAGAGGGTCGAGATCGCCCCGCAGGGCCGCACGGTCGAGAAGATCGACCAGCGCGTCTACTTCGTGAACGCCGCCAGCAAGCGTGCACTGCTCAGCCACCTGCTGGCCGACGAGGCGCTCGAGCGGGTCATCGTCTTCACCCGCACCAAGCGCGGCGCCAATCGCGTCGCCGAGGCGCTGGAAGACCGTGGCGTGCGGTCCGAGGCGATCCACGGCAACAAGAGCCAGAACGCCCGCCAGAAGGCGCTCGACAATTTCAGCCGCGGCAGGGCCCGCGTGCTGGTCGCCACCGATCTCGCCTCGCGCGGCATCGACGTGGCGGGCGTCACGCACGTCATCAACTTCGAGCTGCCGGCCGACGCCGAGAGCTACGTCCATCGCATCGGCCGCACGGCGCGCGCCGGCGCCTCGGGCATCGCGATCTCGTTCTGCGACGGCAGCGAACGCGGCCAGCTCAAGGGCATCGAGCGGCTGACCAACCAGCGCATCGCCGTCGTGTCGACGCCGGCCAACGAGGACATGCCGGCGGCTCCGCCGATGCGTCCCCGTGCCGAGCGCGAGGCCCGCGACAATGCCGAGGACGAACAGCGCAACGGTCGCTTCCGGCCCGCCCGTCCGGGCGGCGGCCACGGCGGTCATCGTTCGTTCGGCGATCGTCCCAATCATGATCGCGGGCATCACGACCAGTCACGCGGTGACCGCGCGCCGGCACATGCTGAGCGTCAGTTCCGCAGCGCCGACTATCGGGATGCGCCGCAGGGCGAGCGTCCGCGGGGCGACCGTCCCTCCGGGGACCGCCCTCGCGGTGACCGTCCCTATGGCGACCGTCCGCGTTCGTTCGACGACCGTCCCCGCCATGAAGGCGACCGGGGCCATGGTCATCGCAACGGGGGCCATCACAACGGCGGCCACCACAACGGCAGCCATCGCGCCGAGCGCCCGCAGGGCGACCGCCCCTACGGCGATCGGCCTCAGGGTGAGCCGCGTCAGCCGCAGTGGAAGAAGCGCCGCTTCGGCGGCGGCGGGGCGGGCCGCGGTCGGGGCCGTGCCGCTTAGCTGAGGATCCCTTCCTCGCGGAAGATCTCCAGGCATTTCGAGAGAGCGCGCTCATATCGGGCGCGCTCTTTTGCCATGGAGGCGTCGTCCCACGCGAAGAAGCCCTGCTTCGTCTTGAAGCCGATGCGGCCTTCGTCGACGTTGCGCTGCAGGACCGGCGGCGGGCCTTCGGCATTGGTTAGGTCCGGCCAGATGATCTTGGCGACTGCACAGGTCGTGTCCCAGCCGGAATGCTCCTTCTGGGTGATCGGGCCGGCCGCTGCGTAGCGGAAGCCGAAGGACAGCCGCACGGTGGCGTCGACGTCCTCGGGACTCGCGACTCCCTGCTCGATCAGCCACAGTGCCTCGCGCATCAGCGCACCCTGGATGCGGTTGCCGAGGAAGCCGATCACGTCCTTCTTCACCTGCACGGGTCGCTTGCCGAGCGCGCTCATGAGGCGGCCGACCTCCTCTGCAAGCGGAATGTCGGTGTGGACGGAGCGTACGACCTCGACCAGCGGCACGAGGTGCGCCGGCATGAAGAAGTGGAGGCCCATCATGCGGCTCTGGGTCTTCAAGCCCTTGCCGATCTCGCTGATCGGGAAGCTCGAGGAGTTCGAGGTGAGAGGGATCCCGGGCCTGGAGTACCTCTCCATGTCGGCGAACAGCTTCTGCTTGAGCGCCAGGTCCTCGGTCACGGTCTCCACCACGAAGTCGATCTTGGCCCACGGCGCTTCTTCGAGCGTGGCCCATGCGGCGAGTCCCGACGTACCGTCGGCCTTGCCCATCGCCTTCAGCGCGCGCGCCGTCGCGGCAGGCAGGCCATGGCGTGTCGATGCGGATCGCGATACGACGTCCACCCTCCATCCGCCCGCGAGGAACATCGCGATGATTCCCACGCCCATCGTGCCTCCGCCCAGCACCAGAGCATGACGTTCGCTTTGCGGCATTTTCGGTCCTCCCGTATCGACTAAGGCCCCGGCGGCGGGGCAATATCGCGGCTCATTCACAGCCCCCGGGGGAAGCGATCATGAGCGGCACCTACAAGGATATCGGCGTCAGCAGCGAAGGTCATGTCGGTGTCGTCGAGATCCAGCGGCCGCCGCACAATTTCTTCGACAATTCGCTGATCAACCAGATCGCCGATGCGTTCGAGGCCTTCGATCGGGACACCAACATCCGCGCCTATGTGCTCTGCGCACAGGGCAAGTCGTTCTGCGCCGGCGCCGACTTCGCCAACCGGCCGCAGACCGGCGCGGCCGAGAGCGGCAAGCACCTCTACAAGGAGGCGACCCGCCTGTTCCGGTCGAAAAAGCCCAGCGTTGCGGCGGTGCAGGGCCCGGCGATCGGCGGTGGCCTCGGCCTCGCCCTGATGCCGGACTTCCGCGTTACCTGCGCCGAGGCCCGCTTCGCCGCCAACTTTACGCGTCTCGGCTTCCACCCCGGCTTCTCCCTGACTTTCACCCTGCCGCGCCTCGTCGGCCAGCAGCGCGCCAACCTCATGTTCTATACGGGCCGTCGCATCGGCGGCGAGGAAGCCGTCGCCTGGGGCATGGCCGACGTGCTGGCGCCGCTCGCCGACGTTCGCAAGGAGGCGATGAAGCTCGCTGCCGAGATCGCCGAAGGCGCGCCGCTCGCCGTGCAGTCGACGCGCGAGACCATGCGTCGCGGCTTCGCCGACGCCGCCGAGATCGCCACGGAGCGCGAGCTCACCGAGCAGGACTGGACGCGCAAGACCGAGGATTTCAAGGAGGGCGTCAAATCCTATGCCGAGAAGCGCCCCGGCAACTGGAAGGGTCGTTAGTGTCCGGCCAGGTCGCCGGTAAGGCCGCCATCGTCACCGGCGGTGCCTCGGGCATCGGCGAGGCCTGTGCAGAGACGCTGGCGCGTGAAGGCGCCGCCGTGCTGGTCACCGACATCGACGATACCCGTGTCGTCGAGCGCATCCTCAGGGCGGGGGGCAAGGCGCGCTACCTTCGCCACGACGTGCGCGACGAGGCGGCATGGCCGGGGGTGATCGCCGAAGCCGAGAAGCACTTCGGCCGGCTCGACATCATGGTAGCCAATGCCGGCATCGGCGTCATGTCGCCCATCGAGACGATGACGCTCGCCGACTGGCAGCGTCAGCAGGCGATCAACCTCGACGGCGTGTTCCTCTCCATCAAGCACGCCATTCCCGCACTGCGGCGAGCCGGCGGTGGCTCGATCGTGCTGATGTCGTCGATCGCGGGCCTGCGCGGCGCTCCGGGCCTCGCGGCCTATTCAGCGACCAAGGGCGGCGTGCGGCTGCTCGCGAAGTCGGTGGCGCTTGAGCATGCACACGACAACATCCGCTGCAATTCGGTGCATCCCGGCATCATCGCCACGCCGATCTGGGGCAAGATCCCGACCGGCGCGGAGGGTAACCGCCGCAATGCGCCGATCGATCCGGTCGAGCGATCCGCCGCCATCACGCCGCTGGTGCGGGTAGGCGAGGCGCAGGACATCGCCAACGGCGTGTTGTTCCTCTGCACCGATGCGGCCAGCTACATGACCGGGCAGGAGCTGGTGATCGACGGCGGCATCACCGCCGGCGGCCGGCCGCAGGCTCGGCCGCAATAGCCGCGATGGGCGACGCCGCGGCGCGGGGCTGGATCGTCGTCGCGGCCCTGAGTGCCGCTCTTTCCATCGCGATCGGCGCCTTCGCCGCACACGGCATCGACGTTTCCACGCCCGCCGGCTTCAAGGCGCGCGAGTGGCTGCACACCGGCAGCCAGTACGAGATGATCCACGCGCTGGCGATCCTCGCCGTCGTGGCCCTCGCGCGCGGCGAGCGGCTGGGCAGCCGCACGGCGCTGGCCGCGCAGCGGCTGTTCCTGATCGGCACCGTGTTGTTTCCCGGCGCGCTCTACGCGCTGGCCTTCGGCGGGCCGAAATGGTTCGGCGCGGTGGCGCCGATCGGCGGCACCGCTTTCGTCCTGGGCTGGCTGAGTCTCGCAGCCGCGGCGCTGCTCAGGAAAGCTGCTCGTCCATGAGCTTCAGCGCTTCGGCGGCGAAGGCGTACATGTTGGCTTCGCGGTCACCGGACCCTGTGCGCAGGGTGCGTGCCATGCTGCCGTTGGGGCCGACGACCGCAACGCAGGTGTGGCCCGCGGGATCGCCGTAGGAATTGCCGGTCGGGCCGGCGGCACCGGTCTCGGCGAGGCCCCAGGTCGTCTTCAGGCGGCTGCGCACATGCTCGGCGGCGAGCAGCGCCCACGGTTCGGAGGAGGATCGCACGCCGGCGCGCTTCTCGCGTGGCACGGCCAGGAAGGCGTCACCCGCCGGGCGCGTGTAGACCACGGCGCCGCCCATGAAGTAGGCCGAGGCGCCCGGCACGGCGAGCAGCGCTGCCGAGACGAGCCCGCCGGCCGACGACTCGGAGATGCCGATCGTCTCCTTGCGGACCTTCAGCTTCTCTCCAACCTTGCGGGCGAGCGGCAGCAGCGGGTCCATTCCGTCATTCCTTCTTGGTGAAGATTTCGAGGACGAGCGGCACCTGCCGTCCCATCCAGATCGCGCGGTCGCGATGGTCCTCTAGATCGTGCCCGGTATTGGGATGGATGAACAGGGTGAGCTCGCCGCGGTTCAGCGCGAACCACGAGAGCAGTGGCGCCAACTGGTCGTTGCGGAAGGCGACCTGGTAGCTGAACATCGGGTGCGGACCGACCGGCTTCTCGTGGAAACGGCCCATCTCGATGTCGAAGCTCTTCTCGATGCGCTCGCGCAAGCTCAATGCCGCACCGCGCGAGGCGGCGTCGAAGTAGACGTGGGCGTGCCAGTCCTTGATTTCTGCTGCTTCCATCACGCGAACCTATCATGCCCTAAACTCGCCTGCCGGAACCTCGGACCGTTCCCCGATGCGAGCTCCCTTGCTAGGGTCATCCCATCATGAACTTCGATTTCTCCGACGACCAGAAGCTGCTCAAGGAGCAGGTTCGCAAGTTCCTCGCCGACAAGTGCCCCACCAAGGTGGTGCGGCGCGTGCTCGACGGCAACGAAACCCATGCCGACGACGTCTGGAAAGGCCTCGTCGAGCTCGGTGTGCCGGCAACCGGCATCCCGGAGGAGTTCGGCGGCCTTGGCCTGTCGCCGCTCGAGGTCTGCGTCGTCGCCGAGGAGATCGGCCGCGCCGCGGCCCCCGTGCCGTTCGAAACGTCGGTCGTGCTGGCGACCGAGGCACTGAAGCTCGCGGGCTCCGACGCCCAGAAGAAGAAGTGGCTGCCCGAGCTCGCGTCGGGCAGGGCGATCGGCACGCTCGCCGTCGCAGAGGGCCCACAGCCGCCCAAGCCGCGCACCATCAAGACGACGTTCGGCAACGGCCGCCTCAACGGCAAGAAAGTGCCGGTGACCGACGGCGAAGCCGCGACCTTCGCCATCGCGCTCGCCAACACAGGCGGTGCCGGCGAGCGGGCAGTGTCGCTCGTGATCGTCGACCTCGAGCAGACGGCGGTCGCCAAGAAGCGCATCGACACGATCGATCCGGCGCGCAAGCACGCCGAGCTCACCTTCAAGGATGCTTCGGCCGAGCTGTTGGGCACCGAGGGCGAGGGCTGGCGTCTGCTCGAGCGGCTCTACGACGCTGCGGCGGTCTACTTCGCCTTCGCCCAGGTCGGCGGCGCCGAGGCCGCGATGTGGATGGCCCGCGACTACGCGCTTCAGCGCCAGGCCTTCGGCCGCGCCATCGGCTCCTACCAGGCAATCAAGCACAAGCTCGCGGACTGCTACGTGAAGCTCGAGCTGGCGCGCTCCAACGCCTATTACGGCGCCATGATGCTGACGGAAGGTGGCGCCGACCTTCCGCTGGCCGCCGCCGCGGCCCGCATCGCCGCGACAGACGCCTACGACTTCGCCGCCAAGGAGAACATCCAGACCCATGGCGGCATCGGGTTCACCTGGGAGGCCGACACGCAGTTCCACTACCGCCGCTCGCGGCTGATGGCGCTGTCGCTCGGCGGGCCGATGGCGTGGAAGGACAAGCTGGTGACGCGCCTCGAACAGAAGAACGCGGCCTGAGGAGGCAACGATGGACTTCAACGACACTCCCGACGAAGCCGCCTTCCGCAAGGAAGTGCGCACCTGGCTCGACGCCAACGCCACGCGCAAGAGCGACGATAGCAAGGCCTTCCGCGCCCGCAACGACGATCCCGGCCTGCTCGCCAAGGCCAAGGAGTGGCAGGACAAGAAAGCCAGGGCGGGTTACGCGCGCATCACCTGGCCCAAGGAATTCGGTGGCCGCGGCGGCTCGCCCATCCTGCAGGTGATCTACCAGCAGGAAGAGGCGAACTACCTCGTGCCGCTGGGCTTCTTCGACATCGGGCTGGGCATGTGCATTCCCACCATGATGGCCTATGCGAGCCCCGAGCAGCTCAAGCGCTACGTGAAGCCCGCGCTGCACGGCCAGGAGATCTGGTGCCAGCTCTTCTCGGAGCCGGCCGCCGGATCGGACGTCGCGGGCATTCGCACGAGAGCCGAACGCGCCAAAATGCCGGATGGGGGCGACGGATGGGTGATCAACGGCCAGAAGGTCTGGACGTCGGGCGCGCACTATTGCGATTTCGGCATCGTCATCACGCGCACCGACCCGAATGTCCCGAAGCACGCGGGCCTCACCATGTTCTTCCTCGACATGAAGAGCCCGGGCGTCGAGGTGCGGCCGATCAAGCAGATCTCGGGCGGCGCCAACTTCAACGAGGTCTTTTTCACCGATGTGCGCATTCCCGACAGCCAGCGGCTGGGCAAGGTGGGCGAGGGCTGGAAGGCGGCGCTGACGACGCTGATGAACGAGCGCCTGGCCGTGGGCATGCCGTCCGGCGGTCTCGACATCGACGAGCTGATGGAACTGGCGCGCGACACCGAGCTGGAGGATGGGCCGGCGATCCGCAACCAGCAGGTCCGCTCGAAGATCGCCGAGTGGTACGTCCAGCAGCAGGGCCTGAAGCTGACGCGCTATCGCACGCTGACGGCCCTCTCCAAGGGTCAGACACCGGGGCCGGAATCCTCGATCATCAAGATCGTGGCCGCGCCCAAGATGCAGGACATGGGAGCCTTCGCGATGGAGCTGATGGGCCATGCCGGCATCATGAAGGAGGACGTCCCGCACGCCGCCGGCTTCCAGGCACAGTGGATCGGCGGCGCCGGCTTCCGCATCGCCGGCGGTACCGACGAAATCCTGCGCAACATCGTGGCAGAGCGCGTGCTCGGGCTTCCGGCGGATATCCGCGTCGATAAGGACATCCCGTTCAACAAGCTGACGCGCTCATAGCGCGTCAGCTTGGGCGGGCGTCAGCGCCTGTGAAGGCGCGTCAACGCATCTTCAGCGCCCACTCGGTATACTTCTTCGCCTGGGCCTGGGTGTCGGCGTAGTACTTCGCGTACTCCGCACCGACCATCGGCTTCAGCGCCAAGCCCACCGCGTCCATCTTCTCCTTCATCTCCGGGCTGTTGATCGCCTTCAGGAAGGCGGTCTCGACGACCTTGACCACGTCGGCAGGCGTGCCCTTGGGCGCGCCCACGCCGCGTGTCGACGACGAGATCACCGTGGTCATCCCGAGCTCCTTGGTACACGGCACGTTGGGCAGGAACTTCGACCGCTCGACGTCGGTGACCGCGAGGCCGCGGATCTCGCCCGACAGGATGCGCTTGAAGACGCTGCCGACATTGTCGAAGGCCACGTCGACATGGCCGCCCAGCACGCCGGTGAGCTGCTGCGCACCGCCGTCGAAATGGACGATGCGGAACTCGCACTTGGCCGCTTCCTGCACCATCAGGATGGCGAGGTGGTCGTCGCTCAGGATGCCTGTCGTACAGGCGCTGATCTTGCCGGGTGCCTTCTTCGCGGCATCCACGAGGTCGGCCAGCGTCTTGTAGGGGCTGTCGCCTTTGACCCAGATCAGCCCGGGGTCGAGCACCTGATTCACGATCGGGATGAAGCTGTCGATCGTGAAGACCGCCTTGCGCTCGGGATCGAGCGTGATGGTGTTCATGCCGGGCAGGTTGAGAAAGCCCAGCGTGTAGCCGTCGGGCCGGGCGCGCGCGATCTCGGTGAAGCCGAGCTGGCCGCCGGCGCCGCCCTTGTTGACCACGGTGATGGGCTGACCGAAGTCCTTCTCGGCGAGGCCGGCGAGGATGCGCGCACCGACGTCGGTGCTGCCGCCCGGCGGGAAGGCGACGATGAGCTGGACGGCGCGGCGCGGATAGTTCTGTGCCAGTGCCGGGCTTGCGACGACGGCAGCCGCGGATGCGGCGAGCAGGGTACGGCGGCGAATGGACATGTTTTCCTCCCAGTTGCTTCGACGTGGCTCTACTCGATGTCGCTCTCCCGCAAGGGCGCGAGCGAGCGCGGCTTGAACAGCAGGAATCCGAGCACGATCACGGGGACGGCGAGCAGCGCCAGCGCGACCGGCCGATCGAGGAAGATCGCGAAGCTGCCGCCCGAGATCTCCAGCGTCGTGCGCAGCGACCTCTCCATCATCGGCCCCAGGATGAGCGCAAGGATGGCCGGCGCAATAGGAAAATCGAGCTTGCGTAGCAGATAGCCGATGATGCCGAAGCCCAGCATGATCCAGACGTCGAACAGGCTCTGCTTCAGCCCATAGGCGCCGATCACGCAGAAGATCAGCACGCCCGTGCACATGTAGCTGAAGGGGATCTTCAGCAGCTTGGCCCACAGGCCGACCAGCGGCAGGTTGAGGATCAGCAGCAGCGCATTGCCGACGAAGAAGCTCGCGATCACCGTCCAGACCAGGGCCGGTTGCTCCTTGAACAGGAACGGACCCGGCGTGATTCCGTTGATGATGAAGGCACCCATCAGCACCGCGATCGTCGGGGAGCTCGGGATGCCGAGTGCCAGCAGCGGCACCATGGCGGCGTTGGCGTAGGAGTTGTTGGCGGTCTCGGCCGAGGCAACGCCCTCGATCGCGCCCTTGCCGAAGCGCTCTGGCGTCTTGGAGACGCGCTTCTCGAGGACATAGGCCATGAAGGTCGGCACGATCGCGCCGACGCCCGGGATCAGGCCCAGGACGAAGCCGATGATCGTACCGCGGCCGATCGCGCCCGCGGACTGCTTGCACTCGGCGGTGGTCGGCATCCACGACTTCAGCTCCGCGTCGATCATGCGGGCCTGCCGCTTTTCGGCGGCGAGCAGCAGCTCGGCGACGCCGAACAGGCCCATCACCACGGGGATAAAGCCGATGCCGTCGTAGAGTTCCTCGACGCCGAAGGTGAAGCGCGGCGCACCGCGCACCGGATCGACGCCGATCATGGCGAACAGCAGGCCGATCATCGTCATCAGCAGTGCGGCCATCATGTTGTTGCCCGCCAGGCCAACGACCAGGCAGAGACCCGCGACCATCAGGGCAAAAAACTCCGCCGGCCCGAACTTCAGCGCCAGCGAGGCGAGCGGCACGGCAACCACGACCAGCGCCATGGTGGCGAAGGTGCCACCGACGAAGGAGCCGATCGCGGCGATGCCCAGTGCCGAGCCGGCGCGGCCCTGGCGCGCCATCTGATGGCCGTCGATGCAGGTCACGACCGATGCCGCCTCGCCAGGGACGTTGATCAGCACCGAGGTGATCGTGCCGCCGTACATCGCTCCGTAGTAGATGGCCGACAGCATGATGATGGCGCCCGTGGCGTCCAGGGTGAAGGTGAGGGGAATGAGGATTGCCGTGCCTGCTGCCGGGCCAAGGCCCGGCAGCACGCCGATCAGCGTGCCGAGCACGCAACCCGCGAGCGCGTAGAGCAGGTAGTGGATCGACAGCGCCGCCGCGAAGCCCGAGAGGAGATGTCCGAGCGTGTCCATCTCTTCAGAAGCCCAGCAAGCCGGTGGGCAACAGTACGTCGAGCCACGTCGTGAAGACGTAGAAGACGCCGAAGCTGCCGAGCACCGAGAAGACCGCGATCAGCCACCAGCGACGCTCGCCGAGCGCGAATACCAGTGCGGCATTGAAGACGAGCATGGCGAGTCGGAAGCCGATGAGATCCATGGCTACGGTGACGGCGGCGAGCAGCAGCACGATCGCCGCCCAGCGCCGGCCGCCCGGCCCGTGCGGCAGGATGCGCTCGTCGTCGTTGGCGACGGTCGGCGCCCCGCGCCAGATCTGCACCAGCAGGCCGGTGGCCAGAGCCGCACCGATCACGGCCAGCCAGAACGGAAAGAAGCCCGGGCCGGGGCCAAGCCGGTCGGTCAGGGACAGAAGAAGAGACTGCCAGAGCGCGAACAGGCAGAACGCCAGCATCGCACCCGTCGCGACAAGCCGTCCCTGGCGCATGCCCGGCGGCCCTCCCTGTTTTCTTTCCTTGTTCTGGCAGGCAGCATAGCCGCAAACAGCACGGGCGCAAATCGAGGCGCCTGCGGAGGAAGCACATGAACAGACTTGACGGCAAGGTGGCATTCCTGTCGGGCGCCGCGCGCGGCATTGGTGCGGCGACGGCGAAGCTGATGATCGAGGCGGGTGCCAAGGTGGTGATCGGCGACGTACTGGAGGAGCGTGGACGGCAGACGGCGAAGGAGATCGGCGCCGATGCGATCCATGTCACCCTCGATGTCACCAGCGAGGCGAGCTGGGCCGCAGCGATGGATGCTACCGTCGCGAAGTTCGGCAAGCTCGACGTGCTGGTCAACAACGCCGGCATCTTCAACGGCAAAGGCGTCGAAGAGGCGAGCCTCGAGGACTGGCACAAGCTCGTGGCCGTCAACCTGACCGGCGTCGTGCTGGGCACGCGCGCGGCGCTGCCGCATCTCAAGAAGACGAAGGGCAACATCGTCAACCTGGCGTCTATCGCCGGCCTGGTCGGCAGCCAGCTCGATCCTCTCTATTCGCTGACCAAGGGCGGCGTCACGCTGTTCACAAAGTCGACGGCGCTGGAGTTCGGCCGCAAGGGCTACGGCATCCGTGTCAACTCGATCCATCCCGGCCTGATCGAGACCGACATGGGCCAGAAGACCTTCGTGATGCGCGCCGCCCAGGTCGGCACCAACGACACCGAGCAGGCACGCAAGACGACCCTGGGCCTCCATCCGATCGGCCGGCTGGGCGTCGCCGACGACATCGCCAAGGGCATCGTGTTCCTGGCGTCGGACGATGCGAGCTTCATGACCGGCGCCGGCCTGGTCGTCGACGGCGGCTGGACAGCCCACTGATCAGAAGATGCCGGCGGCGAGGCCCGCCGCTATCGCGGCGCCGAGTTCCTCGCACTGCGTGACGAAGGCCGGCTGCCAGGGACCCTTGCAGATCAGCGGCTCCTGAACGGCCCGCCAGCGCAGGCCCGTCACGATCGTCTCGATGCCGCGCCGTGTGCCGGTGCCGTCGCTTCCGGCGCGGATGTAGGTGGCGTAGGGCAGGCCCTGGGTCTTCTCGAGGCAGGGATTGTAGCTGCGGTCGAAGAAGTCCTTCAGCGCGCCGCTCATGTAGCCCAGGTTCTCGGTCGTGCCGAGGATCACGGCCTGCGCCGCCAGCACATCGTCCGGCCCGGCCTGCAGCGGTGCCACGACCCGCACGTCCAGGCCCGTTTCGCTCCGCGCGCCGCGCTCCACGGCAGAACGCAGGGCGAGCGTGTTGTCCGACGGGGCATGTGCCACGATCAGCAGCCGTTTCGTCATTTCCGGGTTCTACCATGCTGAAAAAGCTTCTGATCGCCAATCGCGGCGAGATCGCCATCCGTATCGCCCAGGCCGCCGCCGAGCTCGGCATCGCCACGGTGGGCGTCCACTCGGAGGATGACGCAACCTCGCTCCATGTCCGGCGTGTCGACGAAGTGCGGGCGCTGAAAGGCAAGGGGGCAGCCGCCTATCTCGACATCGCGGGCATGATCGCGGCAGCGAAGACGTCCGGCTGCGACTCGATCCATCCGGGCTACGGCTTCCTGTCCGAAAACGCAGAGTTCGCGCGGGCTTGTGCAGCCGCGAAGCTCGTCTTCGTCGGCCCGACCCCCGACCAGCTCGACCTGTTCGGCGATAAGGGGCGTGCACGGACCCATGCGGCGAAGAGCAAGGTGCCGCTGCTGCCGGGCACCGACGGGCCTGCGGACCTGACTGGCTTCCGGGCCTTCTTCGAGAGGCACGCCAAGTCCGGCATCATGGTCAAGGCAATTGCCGGCGGTGGTGGCCGCGGCATGCGGCCGGTACGCAAGGCGGGCGAGCTCGCCGAGGCGGTCGAGCGTTGCGCGGCCGAGGCGAAGGCGTCGTTCGGAAATCCTGCGCTCTATGCCGAGCGGCTGATCGACCGCGCGCGCCACATCGAGGTGCAGATCGTGGGCGACGGCAAGGGCGGCATCGTGGCGCTGGGCGAGCGCGACTGCACGGTGCAGCGCCGCAACCAGAAGATCGTCGAGCTGGCGCCCAGCCCCAACCTCAAGCCGGCATTGCGCAAGAAGATCGTGGCCGCAGCGGTCGCGATGGCCAAGGTCGTGAAGTATCGCAGCCTCGGCACGTTCGAGTTCCTGGTCGACAACCGCTCCGGCGACTTTTTCTTCATCGAGGCCAATCCGCGCCTGCAGGTCGAACACACCGTCACGGAGGAGGTCTGGGGCGTCGACCTCGTGAAGACGCAGCTTCGTCTTGCATCCGGTACCAGCTTGAAGGACACGGGTATCGCTGCCGCCAAGCCGTGCGGCCACGCCATCCAGCTCCGCATCAACATGGAGACCATGAGTGCCGACGGCTCGGCCAAGCCGGGTGGCGGCACGCTGACCGCCTTCGAACCGCCGACGGGGCCGGGCGTACGCGTCGACAGCTACGGCTATGCCGGCTATCGCACCAATCCCAACTTCGATTCTCTGCTGGCCAAGCTGATCGTGCATTCGCCATCGCCGGACTTTGCCGATGCGCTCGCGCGGGCAGAGCGGGCGCTGGCGGCATTCCGTCTGGAGGGGGC